>NZ_JBWQOG010000003.1:0-422852 GCF_056591735.1 Parashewanella sp. 2210YD4-3
TATGTTTTGGGCTACAATTGCCACTTTTTTGTTAATGATGACAGAAAGCCATTACATGACTCTATGCATATACCTAATAATAGAAATATTGGAAATGAGAAGTTATCCCAAGAAAAAACATTAGCTTTAGCAGGATCTATACCTGAGCTATCCAATAGTAAGAGTGCTAAAAAGACAGAAATACCGATAGTTAAAAAATTAAGGACATACTTTTTACTTTTACTCATTACAAAATCATCCATGAGTTACGATTTGAAACATAACGCCGCATTAAGCGGCAAATGGTTGTTGGCTATAATTTTGGAACGAAGTGACAAAAGCCAACAAGTATTTGTCCGTCTTGAATGCCTTGTTATGTATTTGCTTGATTTACCGATTTAGCTGCTTTTTTATAGCGAAATTGAGCAATGTACCAAGTGACAATACCAAATAGTAAACCTGCTAATGGCCACACAACATAATGAACAATTGCAGCTTTTGATGTGAAACCTTCGGCAAAAGGCCGAGTCATAAATGCCATTGCTATAAACATTGGTAAACCCCATGCAAGCAAGCCATTTATTAATACATATTTAAGCATTCCTTTATCACGAGTAGATTCCCAAGATTCCATTTCTTCTTTCGTCATATCACTTCTCGATTTCAATTTAATACATAACGCCGCATTAAGCGGCAAATGGTTGTTGGCTATAATTTTGGAGCGAAGCGAAAAAAGCCAACAAGTATTTGTCCGTCTTGAATGCCTTGTTATGCGAAGTTACTTTAAACCCAATAGGTTAGGGCACGCAATACCCTTGAATATTTTTACTGCCACGACCAAATACCGGTGACTATTTGAGCCATTTTTTGTAAGCAAACAAGCTAATGGCGAAAACGATAGCAAGATCTTACTTTGCTGGTTGACGCCTATTAGCGTAACGATGCTATTGAGGCGAAAACACAAATGAGCATTGTTAAACGCTGATTTGAACTGAAATGCTCAAATTTCCAAAATACCCAAACACGAATGAGTGGCAGCCACGCATAACGCCCGTCTTAACAGGCAAATAATTGTTGGCTAAAATTTGGAGCGCAGCGACAAAAGCCAACGAGTATTTGTCCTGTTGAAGCGCTTGTTAGTTTTGGGGTAAATCAGACCCATTTTCTAGGCTTAGTAAACAATTGCCGTTTATTGCTGATTCAACTTTTACTGAATCTGCTAGGAACGTCCTATTTTCGAATGAAATTTTAATTCTGTCTTTATCATTAACAGTGATATTCGAAAGCGAAATATCACACGATTTTAGCGTTAATTGGTCAACATAATTGGTTTCAGTAACGTAACCCGCTTGAATATTATGAACTTCAACATTTCGGGTTTGACCGGAAATAACATAATTCACAACAGCGAAAGAGCTGCAAGAGAACACTAAAGCAATTACTACTAAATATTTCATTGTCACGTCCATGTCGAGTAAAAACTAACGCCCAAATCAGGTGCGCCGTAGGCGTCACCTGGATTTTTTTGTTATGTGCGATTCTAATTTTTTGCGAAGTTTAGAAGTGATTCGCCTTCAAGACGATAGCCCACCCATTCATTTTGAGCTTTTGCTCCAATGGATTCATAGAACTTAATAGCAGGCTCATTCCAGTCCAGAACACACCATTCAAACCTTCCACAGTTGCTCTCAACTGCTATCTCAGCTAAATGCTTGAGAAGTTTCTTGCCTGCACCTGCACCACGAAAACTTGGTGAGACATATAAATCTTCAAGATATAATCCATTTCTTCCAAGCCATGTGGAGAAATTAAGAAAGTAAACTGCAAAACCTATTGGTTTATTTTCATGCGTACAAATGAGAGCTTTAGTAGTTGTATTTTCGCTAAATAGAGTATTCTCAATATCTTCTACAGTTGCTACAACTTCATGCTCGGCTTTTTCATATATGGCAAGTTCTCTAACGAATTCAAGTATTAGACTTGAATCCTCTATCGTCGCATTTCTTATATTTACTTCTGACAACTTAACTCTCCGAATTGTGGTAGCACATAACGCCCAGTTAACGGGCAAATAGTGTTTGGCTAAAATTTTGGAACGTAGTGACAAAAGCCAAACAGTATTTGTCCCTGTTGAACTGCTTGTTATACGATTAGTTAATTAGTACAACAACTTAGCAGTTTACAGCTTTTCTAGATTGTCTTTCTACCACGACAACGATGAATTTTGAATTTTGAGCCTGACTACGAAATCAGCAGAGCTAATGGAGCAAAATATCAGTTAGATCTTACTGCAACGTTGCCGACGATTAGCGGAACAAATGAACGCAAAGGCGAAAATACAGAATTACTAAATGCTGTAAAAATAACGACAGCAAACTTGCCGCAACAAATAAACCCAACCTTGCCAAGTGGTAGCGTATAACGCCTCGCTAAGAGGCAAAAAAGCGTTGGCTAAAATTTTGGAACGAAGTGACAAAAGCCAACGATTTTTTGTCCTTCTTGAGCGACTTGTTATGTTTTCTTTTCTACAGCGCTAATAGCTTGTGCTAAAAATGGTTTTATAGTTGGGATTTCTAGACTATTTAATTTGAGATTAATAACCATTGTGATTAGTGCTGAGTAGGCAATTGCTAAGCTGAAACTGAAAAATGAATAAATAGCAAACGCAGGTAAAAATACAACGCCTAATAAAAGTAGAAGTCGCTTAGCTAAATTTATTGGTCGTTCTTTTCGGGATAGTTTCACTGCAGCATTTATAATTTTATTTTTCATTTCTGCAGAATATCCTTCGAGCTCAGGTGCATCATATAACTCAAAATAAAACATTATTCCTCCGTGAAAACATAACGCCCAATTAACGGGCAAATAGTGTTTGGCTAAAATTTTGGAGCGCAGCGACAAAAGCCAAACAGTATTTGTCCCTGTTGAATTGCTTGTTATGTTTAGCTTTTTGATTGTATTTGAACTGTTAGAGCAGACATTGCAGCTATGTAATGTGTAAAAAACAAACCAAAAGCAAATAAATTTATGATAAATACCAGTAAGCTTGGAGTTTGAAGAAAAATAAAAATAATACCTAACGCCACCGAAGTACTAATAGGTGAACAGTTTCGCGAGTTTATGAATTTTAGGGATTTTTGTTTTATAGGTTCAAACTGCGTAAGAACTGGTGCGAGAAGAAGTAAAATTAAAAAAATCTCAAACTTCGCTTCGAAGAAAAATTCCATCAGATACCTTTATCATTCTGCGCTAAACATAACGCCGCATTAACGGGCGCAAAACGTTGGCTTATAATTTGCGACGAAGGAGCAAAAGCCAACGATTTTGCGTCCTGTTGAATGCCTTGTTATACGTACCGCTGACTATTTTCTTGAGATTAGCGGCACAAAATTAACTACTAAATACAAAGAAAAAGCTAATGTAAGAGGCATTAAGCTAATAAATAACCCACTGCTTATGTAGGGAATCATAAATGTGAGCAAAGGAGTAGGCAACATGCTAAACGAAATACCAACAAAGGGAACTGTGAGTTCTGCTTTGCAGGAAGCACACTTTCGAGTTGCAATTGGTGCGAGATTTAGCTTGTTCCAACTAGACATAGCCTTTTGATTACAGTTCGGACAAGTCAATTTACTCATAACATTCCTTGTACGTATAACGCCGCATTAACAGGCGCAAAACGTTGGCTTATAATTTGCGACGCAGGAGCAAAAGCCAACGATTTTGCGTCCTGTTGAATGCCTTGTTATGCGAAGTTACTTTAAACCCAATAGGTTAGGGCACGCATTACCCTTGAATATTTTTACTGCCACGACCAAATGCCAGTTGCTATTTGAGCCATTTTTGTAAGCAAGCAAGCTAATGGCGCAATTGGTAGCAAGATTTTATTTTACTGGTTGTCGCCTATTAGCGTAACGATGCTACTGAGGCGAAAACACAAATGAGCTTAGGCAAACGCTGATTTAAACTGAAATGCTTAAATTTCCCAAACAACCAAACACGAATGAGTGGCAGCCACGCATAACGCCCGTCTTAACAGGCAAATATTTGTTGGCTAAAATATGGAGCGCAGCGACAAAAGCCAACGAGTATTTGTCCTGTTGAAGCGCTTGTTAGGCGCACCAATTACGTTTTGATATTACAGACGTTTTGGAGTGTGCCCAACTTTGTTTTTTGTAAAACAGCCATTGATTTTGGTAATTACTGAAACTTATAAAACGACCAGAAACAACATTGATAAATGCAATTTTGTGGTTGATCTACAGCAACAGAATTTAAGCTGAATTTCCATTGCTACCGCAGTTGAACCTTGCATGGTACAACATTAAAACCAATGAAATTTTTACCACGCATAACGCCGCATTAACGGGCGGAAAATTGTTGGCTATAATTTGCGACGCAGGAGCAAAGCCAACGATTTTGTGTCCTGTTGAATGCCTTGTTAAATTGCGATTGATAGTTGCCCTAGATTACGCCTAGAACTAAGCCAACAACAAAAATTACCCAAAATGTAGCAGTTTCCCTGAAACGGTCGAGTAACCAAAAATATATAAAAGCTAAACCGCCGGAAATAGCTGTACCAATAATTACGGGAATAATCCCCGCGCCAGCTAATAATGAAAAAATAAAAACAACCGCTGCATATATACCAGCGCAAAGACCGGGACGTTCAGTTTTTAAGAGTAATTGTATTAGCCCAATTAAGAGCAAAATTTTTACAGCGATCATTAAACTTTCCCTAGCAATTTAACGCCGCATTAAGCGGCAAATGGTTGTTGGCTATAATTTTGGAACGAAGTGACAAAAGCCAACAAGTATTTGTCCGTCTTGAATGCCTTGTTATGCGAAGTTACTTTAAACCTAGTAGGTTAGGGCACGCAATACCCTTGAATATTTTTTACTGCCACGACCAATTGCAAGTGACTATTTGAGCCATTTTTTGTAAGCAAACAAGCTAATGGCGTAATGAATAGTAAGATCTTACTTTGCTGGTTGACGCCTATTAGCGTAACGATGCAATTAAGGCGAAAACACAAATGAACTTTGGCAAACGCTGAATTAAGCTGAAATGCTTAAATTTCCAAATAATCCAAACCAGAATGAGTGGCAGCTACGCATAACAGCTTATTAGACGGAAAAAATCCTCTTTTCTACGGACACTCTACCGCCTGTTAAAATTTTAACATTTCCCTAATTTATCTTTGAACCCTTATTAAATCAACCTTTAAATATTCAGTGGTTAGTGAATTTTCGGGGAAACAAGGAAAAATTCCTTTTTTCCTCGAGAAAAGAGGAATTTTTTGGAGCTGTATATTTACACAGTGGTTTTTTTGTTTTGTGTAATTTTATTTTTGTTACTCAATTTCTATCTGTGGAAGATGTTTGTGTTTAATAAGTTTTAGCCTTTTCAAACTCGGCGTAGCTTCAGCTACTATACCTTGCCTTTCCATCTCCATCGCAAACCTCTCACGCCAAATCTGCGGCAAGCCTTTACGAACATGCAGTCGCTTACCATCGAATCCAAGGTTCTTAACCGTTAGGTGAACGTGTGGGCTGTCGGTATCAGTGTGCAGCGCCATAACGTATTGATGATTGTGGGCGAAGGTCTTTTTAGCGAACTCTCTTACGGCTTTTTTCACTGCTATTGGTTCCGTTCCATCGGGCATGGATAGTACGATGTGGGTGCTGTGACGGGCGTTCTTTTTGCTGCTATTGGTATCGGATCCCCATTCTTTGGCGAGTTGCTGTAGGGCAGAGGTGTTTTGGTAACTGTTACTTTGCTCGTCTTCTACTTCAAGTTTTCCGTTACGGCTAATGTAATCAAAATGGGCTTGTATGTGGTCGACACTTTTACAATGGCCGCTGATTTTGACCATGACTTCTGGTGCTCGTCGTGTAAAACGTTTTGAAGATTTGATGCGGTTGGCTTTGTGCCAAACGTCATTATTGAGTAAACCTGATATTCGGTCATTCAGTAGTTGGCTCATGACCAGTGCTCCAACGAGTTCGGTTCTTGTCGAGTAATTTGTATACCTTATCTTTGTGCTTCTCAATTCTGTGACTGAGCATTTCAATCATTTCTTTAGTTATTTTGTCGCTTTCTCTAAATTCGATATTTAGCACTTTGGCTATTTGATTAAGGTTCCTACCTATGGCCGATAATTGGCGGTTGGATTCCCGTAATACTTGCATTTCCTCTACTGACAAAACAGGTGAACGGTGCAGGTGAGCGAGTACCGTAGACGTTACCCAATTGGTTTGTGAAAAGTAGCCTTCTTCTTTGGCGAGCATTGATAGTTTTTTGTGATTTTGGCTATCCAGTCTTATGGTCACTTTATTGGTTCTGCTCTCTTTGAAGTTATCGGTATTGGCAGCAAGAGGAGAGGCTTTATTGATGAGCATACGAAGCATTTGGGCTTCGCTCATTGAGTGAGAGCGACAATATTCTTGCCAATGGGATTTTTCATCCGGCTCTAAATGTACTTCTGTTTTTGGCATAAACTTCAACCCTCAGACACTCATGGATTTAATTTATCGCTATGAATAAAAAATGTACAGGGTAAGGAAGGCGTTTTTTTAGATAAATAAGGCTGAAAATGGTGTTGCATGCAAATGCCAGCAACTTTGCATGTATACGCCAGCAGGTTTGCATGCAAATGCCATCATTTTGCGAATCCTGCATTAGTTATTAAACATCCAAGTTATCGATAATGTGCAATTCACTAATCCAGTGTTTTGAGCATATCAGGATGGTAAGAACGCCAAGAACATTGGCCTTTTATCAGGGCAATGAGATTAGAGTTAGCAATAAAAGGTCGACCAAAAGCAATGAGGTTGTTTGGGTTCTGTTTAATAAAGTCTTTGGCTGTTTGATAGCTATAGCCACCAGAAGCAATGACGTTTTTCGAGTAATGGCTTCTGATAAAATCGGTCATCGTCATATTATCTAATTCTTCAAATTTAATAGA
Organism: Parashewanella sp. 2210YD4-3; assembly: GCF_056591735.1. Lineage (NCBI taxonomy): Bacteria > Pseudomonadati > Pseudomonadota > Gammaproteobacteria > Alteromonadales > Shewanellaceae > Parashewanella > Parashewanella sp. 2210YD4-3. Next base: position 6,948 of record NZ_JBWQOG010000003.1, read on the forward strand.
ATCATCAAAATTCCCGGTATGCACATAGCAGATTGGCATTTTCTCAAATTGCTTCAGCAAATAACTAAAAACTAATTTATCATTTTGATTTGGTGTGATATCAGCCATGTGTCCAGCAGGTGAAAGCCTTAAACCACTCTTCCAAAACCAATACGTTGCGCACAAGCTTGTACTATTTCCAAACAAAATCGTGACATATTCTCAGGAGTTGATCCGTATTGATCTGTTCTATGATTGGTGCAGTAATGATTGAATTGATCGATCAGATAGCCATTAGCGCCATGAATTTCAACACCATCAAACCCGGCATGAATTGCATTTTCCGCAGCAACGGCATAATCACTAACTAAGGCTTTTATTTCATCAGCGGTTGCCGATCTTGATGTGCTAGGCTCTAGTCCGCTATTTCCAAGAGGTGTATTCATAACGGTTTTGGATGCAGAGATTGGCTCTCGCCCTTGATGATAGCTCGTATGAGATACACGCCCACAGTGCCAAAGCTGTAAAAATATTTTCCCTTGTTTTTCATGTACTGCATTGACGACTTTTGACCAAGCCGCTATTTGAGATGAAGAGTATATTCCGGGTATATTACCGTAGTCTATAGCATCTTCAGAAATAAGAGTACCTTCAGTAATAATTAGCCCTGCATCACTTCGTTTTGCATAATAATCAATGGATTCTTTGCTAGGACAGCCGCTCTTATCAGCAAAACGCCTAGTCATCGGTGCCATTACGATTTTGTTCTTTATTTTTATTTCGTTTGAAAGCTGTAGCGGGGTCAGCAGAGGCTCATTCATTTGATTCATACCTTAGTTTATTATGGGTTATGGCGTTAATGTCAGGTAATGATGGCTTTCTATTTTTCAAAGTATGTTCTCACTATTCATCAAATAGAAAAGTCCAGCATATCAAGAGGGTATAAAATACATTCAATTTCTTAATGTGACCTGAATTCAACGTTAGTTTCTTTTGTAAAAATAAAGCTCATTATCTTATTGTTGTTTCAAATATAGAAATAATAATAAGGTGATGATATGAAAGAAGAAACAATGCTCTTTGTTCCTACGCTCAATAAACAAGGTTACGCCGCAACTCAGCTAGATCCATTTTCCCAAAAATTTACAGAATATGTGGATGGTGAATGCTTAGAAATAGGCTCTGCATTCGGGTTTACTGCACTCAAAGCATTAGCCAATGGTATTTCGTTAACCGCCAATGATCTGGACGCTCAGCACCTTGAGCATCTTTCCAATGAGGCACAAAAGCTGGGCTTTAAAAGTCTAAAAACCATTGTTGCAGAATTTCCTACCGAACTGCAATTCAACCCAAAATCGTTTCGAAAGGTGTTGATCAGTCGTGTACTGCATTTTTTTACAGGTGAACAAATCAAGTCAGCTTTAGAACAAGTTTTCAATTGGTTGGAAGAGGGAGGTGAGCTGTTTGTGGTTTGTGAAACAACCTTTCTAACCAATTGGAAGCGCTTTATCCCTGAATACTACAAGCGTGCTGATGCAGGGCATCCATTTCCCGGTGAAATCGATAACCCAAAGCATTGGGAAAATACTTGGTCAGATAACTTACCTGATTTTGTGCATTGGCTTGATATTGAACCACTAAAACGACTTTTCAAAGAGGTGGGTTTTGAGGTTGTGCATGTTGATTACATTGATCGCTGTGGGCAATTTCCCGACAGCTTATTAATGGACGGCAGAGAGAGTGTTGGGATCATTGGAAGGAGGCCGAAAAATGAAAAAGGGTAATCGTTTTATTGAATACTTTAAAGAAGCCTTCAAAGACCTAAAAAAAGAGAGTCGTTATAGCTATCGCCTTATTGAAGTGGTTGAAAAAGGTGGTATCAAATACGCCCACATTGGCTTGAGACAATCCTACATGACTTACAAGCAGCCCGTTCATGAAGCTGTTTGGGATGAAAAACTTATCGAGGGACTGTCACCACAAGACAACCGTATTTTATCCATGTTTTCGATGTTTTGCTGTATGCAACCTAGTCATGAGTATCACGGTTGTGATTATCCCCGTAAAGGTGATTTTATGCTGGTACTGCGAAACATTGAAACGGGTGAACTCGTTCGAAAATCCTATAAAGAAATTGAAAAGAATGTGGATCTAATACGCAAAATTTCAAGCGATGATGCTTATGAGGTAGGAAAAATATGTGGCAGTCACGAACAATGCAAGAAACACCAAAAATCGAAAGAAAAGCAGGACAAGAGTTTTCACTAGTCATACCGCAATACCAGTGCAGTAAACTTTCGTTATTGCTTGCGACATATGTGATGCTACTTTGCTCGACGGTTTGCTTTGCTAACAACTTCAACAATGTTTATGGAATGACGCTTCCGGGGGGGATTTATGTGTTTCCTATTTCATTCATCATTTGTGACATTGTTGGAGAAGTTTACGGCTATAGTGCCGCAAGACTGTTTATTTGGATTGGGATCATAATGGAGTTGTGTTTTGCTGGGATATCTGAGCTTCTAATACTGATCCCAAACGCTGAATTTTTCCATCATGGCAGTGCTTATCAAACGGTATTTAGTCCAACAATACGTTATGTATTGTCAGGTGTAGCAGGCTTTTTTAGTGGCGAGTTTATAAATGTCTACATCTTGTCTAAATGGAAGGTGAAAACAGAAGGACGTTACTATCCTATTCGCAGTATTTGCACGACAGGAATTGGTCAAGCACTACTGAGTATCGTCGTTGATACATTAGCATTCTATGGAAAAATGAGTCATACCCAATTAGCGAAAATGATGCTTTCAGGTTGGATGATCAAGATGGGATACACTTTAGTATTTGTATTACCAGCATTTCTGATTGTTCGGCATTTGAAGCTTCATGACAAAATTGATGTGTATGATACAAAAACAAACTTTAATCCGTTTAGGTTTAAGAAATAAAGTGAAACAGGTTAAGATAGCGCCACTAAACCGTTTCGAAGTACATCATCTTATTGATGTAAAAATAGTATCCATAAGCTAGGAGAGGGACGTTGACACATCATTTGTTTGCTGAACGTGCTGTAGCTATCTCTAATCAATTACGACCAGAAGAAACAAATAAAACGATTAATGTTGCCGAGGTCAGCGGTGAGAAAGTCTCAACAGTAAGGAATTGGCTCTTTAACAAAAAAGCGCCTCCCAAAGCTAAAAAGCTATGCATTGCTGATCGTTTTGGTGTCGATGCAGATTATCTATACGAAGGACAAAATTTCAGTCAGCCTCTTACTCAGTATGATGAGAATCTTAATTGTTATCTCATTCCCAAGTTAGGGTTAGATCAGCTGCATGGTTTATTTAGAAGGGAACCATTACCAGTCTATGATCGCATCGTAACCAGCATGAGTAACGAATTAGTCAAAGAGCTTGGTAATATTCAACAGAGTTACTGTGTTGTTTCTAGTAAACTAAAATTTGAACCATTTATTTCTGCAAAAGATACCATTGTATTTAATATTGCTACATCAGTGCCGTCAGGGACTTTTTGTATTTTACTTGGCGAGCAAATAAAAATTTTGATGTACCAGTCTAGTGGTGAGTTTATTGACGAAAAAGGCATGGTGGTGATCCATTCGAGTGATAGACTTTTGCCCATTATCATGACGATGTCTTCTAAGAATGCTCCAATCTGTTAAACATAGTCTTGTAGAGCTATTCTGTTCAATTCAGCCTTATTTTTCCCTCTATTCTTAATATCAACTGACAAGTTTTGATGTTTATTTTCTTTATATTTCAACAGTTAACCTGTTTTTATCCCTGAATATCGACGAATCTTAAAAAAATAATTGAACATCTTTTGAGCCATTGTGGTATCAATATGAGCCAGCTTTAGTTTCTATTTTTTAAATGAAAATTAGAGAGGTTAGAGATGAGTACTCCTATGCCGTTTACATTTAAAAAGCTACAAGGTATTTCCGAAGGTAAAAGAACACTTGAACCCTCGGTATCACAAATCTGGTATAGCCGCGCTGAGCTTTGTCGTTATTTAGGGATTAGCCTAAGCACACTCAAGCGTTGGCAGCAGCATCAAGAGTTTCCCCTTCTAGAGTTTAAAAATATATGCAATGGACGCTACGACATTCGAAAGATTGAGCAGTTCTTAATCGACCGTTATAAGTAAGGTGATCCTATGCAGCAAAATATTTGTGATGAAGTATTAAGAAGAGTAACAAGCGAATTTGATTTCAAAAATGAAAGCTCTGATTTTTTACAGCAGGGAGTTTGCCCTAATTGTGGCAAGCGAGAGCTTTACACCCATAAGTATCAGCCTTGGGTTCTACGATGTGGGCGCTTGAATAAATGCGGTCATAAACTTTATACCAAAGAATTGTACAGTGATCTTTTTGTTGGTTTTGACAACAAATATACAGAGGAAAACTCAAACAATCCTAATTTTGCGGCAGATAGTTATTTAGCCAATTGCAGAGGCTTGGATATTTCAATCATCAGTGGTTGGTATCAACAGAGCTGTTACAAAGATCTAACTACAAACCATAAAACGGAAACGGTTAAATTTCCCCTTGCTAACGGCTCTTTCTGGGAGCGATTTATTGATAGCTCAGAAAAGTTTGGTTCAATGAAAGCCCGTTTCTTGGGGAAATACAAAGGCTATTGGTGGCAACCACTTAACTTCAATCATGAGCTTTTAAAGGAAACAGACGAACTGTGGATCACAGAGGGCATTATTGATGCGCTTTCTTTGCTGGAAGTTGGCGTTACAGCGGTAAGCGTGATGAGTTGCAATAACTTTCCCGGTCAAATGCTGAATGATCTGATGAAAAAACTTAATGGCGAAACTTTACCTACATTGGTGTTTGCCTTTGATGTGGGGAAGGCTGGTGAAAGTAATGCTATAAAGTTTGTTAAACGGGCAAAGGAGTTAGGCTGGCCTTCAACAGCTGCACTGCCAACAGATGGTAAAGAAAAATTAGACTGGAATGATTTACTACGCCGAAACCAGCTAACACCAAAAAAAATCGAATATGCTAAGTATTTTGGCAATTTACTATTAGCTTCTAGTCCAAAAACTAAGGGGTTAATGATCCATCAACAAACAAAAAAGGCCGAGTTTCCATTTGAGTATAAGAGTTTCATGTACTGGTTTAAGTTTGACTCGAATAAATATGATGAAACAGATGGGGCTGACTCCTTGAATGATGCATCGAATATTCAACTTCTATGTCGTTGTCACCCACATGCTTTGTACTTCCAAGAAAATAGTGCCAACGATGAAAGCTGGTATTACTTTCAAATCGATTTCCCTTACGGATTGAGCGTAAAAAAGACGTTTACGGGATCTCAAATCAGTTCAGTCAGTGAGTTTAAAAAACGGCTTGCCAGCATCGCATCAGGCGCAATTTTCAGGGGAAACTCATATCAATTAGACTCATGGCTAGAAGAGCACTTATACAAGATAAAGCGTGTTGAAGTGTTGGATTACATTGGTTATTACCGTGATTACGACTGCTATTTGTTTTCAAATATTTTGATCAAATCAGGGAAGTTATTTCATATTAACGACCAAGACTACTTTGAACTGCGAGAGCTTGGGATTAAAAGCTCAAATCCTATAACTATTAATCCAAACCCTAAATTATATGACTATCGCCCAGAGTTTTTCAACGAGTTATGGAAGGCATATGCTGAGAAAGGTGTCATCGTTCTCGCATTCTGGCTGGGAAGTTTTTTTGCTGAGCAATGTAGGCAATTTATTGGTGGTTATCCTTTTTTGGAATTAGTAGGTGAGCCGGGTACAGGTAAGTCTACATTACTGGAATTGATGTGGAAGCTTACGGGCAGAGAGCATCATGAAGGTTTTGATCCGGTAAAAGCCAGTAAAGCTGGGCTTTATCGTAATCTTGCTCAAGTATCTAATTTGCCAGTGGTGTTGATTGAAGCTGATAGAGGAGAGATTTCATCTTTTCAGAACGATGGCTTCAATTGGGATCAATTTAAAACCGCTTATAATGGCCGTGCAGTAAGAAGTGTTGGTAATAAAAATCATCAAAATGATACCAAGGAACCCTTATTCAAAGGGGCGTTGGTATTCAGTCAAAATAATCAAATATCAGCCTCACCAGCAACTTTAGAAAGGTTGATTCATGTGTTTACAGATAAAAGTGGCCATAGCAAGTTAAGTAAACAAGCAACAGACGAATTATCAAGTTGGTCTATTGATGAACTATCGGGGTTTATCGTTAAGGCTCTGACCAATGAGAAAAAAATCGTCGCTTTAATCAAAGATCAGCAACTTCATCATGAAAAATTTGTTCGTCAAGGTTCTCCTGTTAGCAATAATCGCATCATCTTAAATCATGCCTTGCTCTGCTCCTTAGTCGATGCATTAGCGCTTGTGGTGCCAATAAGCGATGAACAAATTACGTCTACCAAGAATATGTTGGGAGTGTTTGCTTTTGAAAGAGAACAAAGCTGTGGCGCAGATCATCCCTTGGTTCAAGAGTTTTGGGATGTTTATGATTTTTTAGAAGGGGACAATAAAAGGGTGGTCAATCATTCGTTGGACAGCAAACTTATTGCTATTAACTTACCACAATTTGTTGAAGAGGCGATTTCTCGTAAGCAGCGATTGCCCTCAATATCAGATTTAAAAAAACTACTTAAAACAGGCAAAAAACACAAATATATAGAGCACAGTAAAACAGTAAAAAGCGCAGTGAACCAGAGAGTCAATCGTGACTTTCCCAGTCATAAGCTTGCAAGCACAATTCGTTGTTGGGTCTTTGAACGCTGATGATACATAGCAGAGGTGAATGATGTCTCATAAATTAATGAAGTTACGAGAAGTCATCGAAATGACGGGGTTCTCTAGAAGTTCAATTTATAACTTGATGAACGCAGGAGATTTTCCTCCAAATATTAAACTGGGAGGGCAGGCTGTGGCATGGCTTGAACAAGATATCATAGATTGGATTGAGTCTAGGACAAAATATCACCCGAAACCTGTCGTGACATTGATTCCTGCTTCCGGGAGCTAGGGTGCCTTTGCATCATAATAAATGATAATGTAACCAAGTTACATACAGGTGGCACACTTGGTTACTTCAATAAGCTGTCAATTTATGAAGGTTACATTGGTTACCAGATAGGGTGACATTGTCTTCTGATATGTTTGTAACGGTTTATATTTATTTGGATAACAAGCTTTTGCCCCAAAACGATTTTAATCTAAGTTGTTTAAGTGAAGCATTTTGCTTTGTGTTTTAATTACGAGGCAAACTCATAAGTTTGCCCCTATTTGACTTTTTAACGATTAGATTTAGTTAATTGAACATAACTTAATACAGTTAATAGAGTAAAAAATGCTGGATCACTCCAACCAAATCCAACAAATATTCCTGTCAAACCTGCATATGTAGTAATGATGACTCCAAGTAAGTTCGTAGTGAGTATCGCTTTGAGCAATTGATTAATGCTGTTTTTATCTTTTACATTTCTAAAAAATAAACTGACAACACCGATTCCACCTAAAAAAATACTCGTATGCTGTGATAAAAAAAGTGCATATTTATCATTGATTTCTACACCGTACACAGGCCACATTAATGTTGGAAGAAAAAACAATGCAAGTGCAAATACAATGTAAATAGCACCATGAATATTTAAAAATGTTTTGTTATTCATAGCGTATACCTTCTTTTTGAACAGGACCGTTGTTTATTGTCGTTAGAGGTAAATTAATATCAAATATGATTCCTCTGACTCCTTGAACGCCCATACTTTTTAGCCGATTTGAATGCATTTCTAAATAATTCTGTGCGTCCTCTTCATTTTCAAATAGGTAAATTCCTCCTCCAATTTTATTGGATTCATTTTCAGTCCAGATTTTCCAAATCAAGCCCTTCTCTCTATTAATGGATTCGGCCAAATTAATAAGAGATTTTGATATCTCTTCGCCCATTTTTCCTTGAAATTTAAAATCAACTTGTAATAGCTTCATTGTGTTTCTCCAAAGGTGATGCGTTGTGCATTTTGTTTTCTCTTGAGATAATTATTCACAATAAGTAATGCACATTAAAGTTCATAATTTTACGCTTTTATGTTGAAAAAACTGACAGGTTGGATATGAGATTAAAAAGCACACTGGAACAATGGATTACGTTGCAAGAAGTAGATAAAGCTGGAAGTATCCAAGCTGCTGCATTGTTGCTAAATAAAAGCCATACAACCTTAATCTACTCAATAAAAAAACTAGAATCACAGTTGAACGTTAAGTTAGTTGTAGTGCAAGGTCGAAGGGCTGTACTGACGGCTCATGCTAAATCTCTACTTCGAAGAGCCAGCAGTATGCTCGAACAAGCTAAAGACTTGGAGCAGGTAAGCTGGCAACTTTCCCAAGGTGTTGAATCTGAAATTGTTATCTCAATAGATCACCTTTGCGAACCTACTTTGCTCTATCAACCAATGAAAGAGTTTTTAACTGTAAACTCAACAACGTCGATTCAAGTTATCGAAACCTCTCTTTCAGAAACTTCTGATATGGTTACAAGTGAAAAAGCTGATATTGCAATAATAACGTTGCCAATAACAAACTATCCAGCGCAAATATTTTCTACAACCAATATGATACCTATCGTTTCTATTGATCACCCACTTGCAAAATTAGAGAGTGTTTGCAATTCAGATTTAATTAATTATTGCCAAATAGTAATAAGAGATTTGGGAGGAAAACCAGCTAATAAAAATAAGAAAGACGTAGGCTGGTTAAAAGCTAATCAGCGTATTACAGTTGATAACTTTGATCATGCGATGAGAGCCGTTGAAAACGGGCTTGGTTTTTGTCGTTTACCTAACCATATGTTAAGAGAAAGAACCAATCAAAAATTAAAAATAATTCAAATTGAGAATAGTGAAAAGTATCAAGTACCTCTGCATATTACGTTACCTAAAGGAAGTAAAACAGGAAGCGCTGCGCTCGATTTTTTTGAAATATTAATAATGGACTCAAAAAAGCGTTTGAAGGGAAAGTAGAAGAATGACTTCCATGATATTGCTAATATTAGTACTAAGGAATTGTTTGAAGCTATGCATGTTTTGTCCATTGGTGAGTCAGTTCTGAATGAAAGCTGACTCGGCTTTGTCGAGTAGACGACACCTGTTACCAAGTGCCGCCCCTCTAAGAACCCAGCGTGCAACTTTCACCGCACTAGGCTCAAGCCTTCACAAAGGCACCTGTTGGCACCCAGCAACTTATAAAGCAGTGAGAGTAGGCTCATTCCAAGAGTTACGACTTTGCCTTTTTGACTTTCTCTTTGCCAAGTATTCTTGGTATTGAGGATCAAAAGGCATAGCGGCATTCCTGATTTTCACATGTCTCTCTATTGGCACCTTGGCTATTTGAAACAGATTGAACTGACAATCTATATTCTTGATCTTCTGCCAACCGTGAAATTGCCATTGACCTTGGCGGTTGATGAAGTATTTAAGGGCTATCCAAGTTTTCGATTTTGTTGGATGGCGCCTTTTTGCCCAGTGCCATAACGTTTGGAATAGCTTGTGACCTACATATCCGAATACCTGTTTAGCCACGCAGTGTCGATAGTAATTCGACCAACCCCTGAGTTTCGGATTTATCAATTTGATTAATTCGTTAACAGGAGTGGTTGCGTGTTTTTTTATGAGTTTACGCAAATTACTCAAGAACAGTAGCGTGTTGTGTTTACTCGGTTTAATGAGTAGTTTCCCTTTGTACTTTCTATGGTTAAAGCCTAGGAAATCAAAACCACTACTAATGTGGGTAATGTGCGTTTTCTCTTCGGAGAGTGTTAAGCCTCTTTCTGCTAGGAAGTCAGCAATCAACGGTTTGATATCGTTCTCCAGCACTTCCTTTGAAGCACAAGTGACGACGAAATCATCGGCGTATCCAATAAAGTTGGCTCTAGTACCCTTTTTGAGTGCAGTAGACTTTATGCGTTGCTCAAGCCCTGCAAGTGTCATTAGCATCAAGGTTGGGGATATGACCCCGCCTTGTGGTGTACCCTCTTCAGTGCGATAGAACAACCCTTTGTCCATAAAGCCAGACTTTAACCATTGTTCCAACATACGTTTATCGACGGCAATGTTATCCATAAGCCATTGATGCCCGATATTGTCGAAACAAGCTTTGATATCTCCCTCGAGAACCCATTGAGCAGAGCGTTTCATAGCCAAGCACTTGAAGCACTGCGCTATAGCATCGGCAGTACTGCGGTTTGGTCTAAAACCATAGCTATTTGGGTCAGCAATAGTTTCAGATATAGGCTCTAATGCAAGAAGATGTAACGCTTGTTGCGCTCTGTCAATCATACAAGGGATGCCTAATGGTCTGAGCTTGCCGTTTTTCTTGGGAATGTAGATACGCTTGAGCGGTTTGGCTTGATATGCTTTTCTGCTCAATTGATTGACAGCTTTCATGCGGCGTGTATCTGTATTCCAGATGACGCCATCAGTTCCAGGTGTTTTACTGCCTTTGTTTTGTGATACTCGCTTAATAGCAAGAAGCTTTGCTGACCGCGAGTGAGTCAGTATCCACTGCAACGCTTTCGCTTTGCCGTGTTTACCTTCTCTTGTTGCCTTTGCAATACGCATTTGAAGCTTTAAAACGTGGGATTCAACGGTTTTCCAGTTTATGGATTGCCATTGAGCGCTGTGAGGAGAGGCACTAATCTCTTTTGAAATCATCATTTGCATTTCTCCTTGAATAAAGTTCTTCGAATTCTCTTGCAACGGAAGACCCGTCGGAAGTCAGCCCACTTTCGTGCCAGATATGTATCTGTATCTGCATCGTTACAATGCAGCCTTCGCTTTTTCCAACGTCCTCTACCTGCATCACTATCGGCCAAAGTGGCTTTCCCAGAGGGAGTGATACAGGCTTACCGTGTTCCGTATGTCGCGCAATGTCAGTTTAGATGCCCGCTATAGTGCGGAGAGTTCAATGATCACGAAAGAGCATGGGGCAATCTCTTTCCGACTCTCTTGCCTTTTGGCTACAGCGTAAAAACCACTTCCGCTGATTCATCACATAACGCACCTTATGCGGATTCACGTATGTTCATCATGCTGACTGCCTAGCACTCACCCAATTTTGTGGTTATCAGGAGGATCGTCCTCTCACGATTTAGATCCCGATTGGCAAACGCCAACCTTCGTTACATTGTCAGAGCCGCTACTTTATTCAGGCTCCTAGGCTCATCTGGTGATACAGATGGTTCACTCATTTAGCGGTGAACAGCGCTTCATACGACCTCACGTCGCACGCCCCAAAGTGTGTTAGCTCGGTTACCAAAAGTTTTCTGCATGAGTGGTTGGTTTCAGTCAGTATCAGTAATGGCGGCAACAGTAAATATATGTGAAGAGAAAACAATGAATATTTTGAAGTATTTCGCAGTTTTTACTTTGGATTCCTGTTTAGTGATTTTTTCCACTAATATTAGTTTTTTGAGTGAATATTATTAGTAAATATCGCGCCCTTAGCCTTAGTAGTAGCATATAAGAGCGCAATAACTATTGAATATATGAGATTTTATTTAATTACATTGCCATAAACATCCCATGTTTCTACATCACCTAAATTCAATGAACGTACACTTTGCTCAATTTTCTTTAAGTCACCAACAATTACCCACGTTAATTGTTCAGGTCTCAATGTTTGTTTAGCCAGCTTTTTAATATCGCTAAGTTTCACGCGTCTGTACTTTGTTGACTTCTGTTTATCTGCGTCGAAAGGAAGTCCATAGCGAGCAGAATCCATCATGCTACTTAAATAACCATTATTAGATGCGAATTTTGAAGGTAAAGAGCGATTCTTACTCAACATATCTCGATGCAGTTCGTCAGCTTTAATAGGCTTACTGCTTACAAAAGCACTTATTTCCTTTTTAAGCTCTTTAATGCTTTCAATAGTTTTATCTGTTTGAAATTTACCTTCTGCCAAAAAGAACATGTCCCCATTCGAGTTAAAGCTAAAGGCTGAGCCTGCTCCATATGTCCAGCCCTTATCCTCTCTTAGGTTCATATTAATTCGGCTATTGAATCCTCCACCTAAAGCGGCATTCATCAACTCAAGTGCTTCTGCTGTTTCATGGTTATAAGGTGAAACACCATGACCAACAGTAACTTGAGTTTGTACTGAATTAGGTGAGTTGACCAAAATCACTCTGCCTTTTTGAGATTTCACTTTGCCGATGTTTTTTACTTTTGAGTTACCTTGAGTTTCCCAAGCTTCAAATGCTTCATTTAAATACTCTTCAGCACGTTCGATATCGACATCACCTACTAAGTAAACAGTTGTTGTTTTCGGTGATAATTCATTCTTGTGAAATGCAATGAGATCTGTTCTTGTAAGTGCTTTCAAGCCTTCTCTTGTCCAAGTCGAACCCAACGGAGAATCAGCTCCAAACAGTGCTCTTTGAAATAAAGTTCTGCCTGCTGAGTCAGGATTTCGTTCTAAATTTAAAAAATACCCTTCAGAATTATCTTTGTATTTTTGTAACTCATCCTCGGGAAAAGTTGGATTCACAATTGTTTCAGCGGCTAACAGAAGTGATTCATCAAGCTTATTTGAAATAATATCAAAACTAAATTCTGAAGTTTCTGTATAGGCACTAGCTTTTGGGTTCATTGCTATTTGCTTGAATGCTGTTGCAAGTTCATTGGAATTGTATTTTTGAGTTCCTTTTAATAATTGAGAGAACACTGTGCTAGCTGTTTTAGGACTATACGCATAGTCTGCACCACTACCCGTTGCAAATTCAAAAGCAACGGACACTACTGGTACTTTTTTTCTGGTAGCAACAACAAGCTTCATTCCATTATCTAAAGTGCTTGTTCTGATCTCTGGAAATTTCACATCGCCCACATCTCCAACTTTAGGGATCTTCGACCAATCAACGTTACTTTTGGCTTCTATGGTATTTGGGGATGGTAGAATTTGTAGCTCAAAGTAAGGCTTTTTCAGCCACTTGTTTGCAACTAATTTTATTTCTGACTTATCAACATTGTTTGACCAAGATAACGATTTTTTAAAAAATAGTGGGTCATTATAAAAAAGTTCACCTCTCACTAGATACCGTCCAATATTAGAGGTGCTTTCCATGGATTTAATAGTATTGCTATTGAACTCATAAACAGAGCTCGACAATAAATCACTGTCCGGTCCTGATTTTAAGTATTTATCTAGTTCTGCATCCAGTACCTTTGCAACTTTAGATACATCTACCCCAGGTTTAATCACCACTTGGACATTAAACAATCCTGACAAAGATTGAGAGTGAGCCGATGCTGAAACGCTGGATGCATATTTCAGTTCATCTACGAGTATTTTATTTAATGGTGCATTTTTATCACCGGCTAATGTCTTACTGACGAAAGTCAATAAATTTGCATCTTTGGTTCTATGATTAGGGATTGGCCAGCTTCTGATCAATAGAGGAGCGCCAATTTTGTCGTAAAGAATTTCTTTTTTTATTGAAGAAAGCTCTGGCAGCCATTCTGTCAATTTATTCATTGCCTTTCCGGTTCTTGCTCCACCGAAATAATGTTCTACTTTTTCTTTAGCCGCAGCTGTATCAATATCACCTGCTAATACTAGTATGGCATTAGAGGCACCATAATAATCAGTAAACCATTGTTTGACATCTTCTAACGAGGCTGCATTAAGATCTTCCATGGAACCGATGACATTATGGTGATATGGATGGTCTTTTGCATGAACACCTTTCAAAAGAGTTTGGTATGCTTTTCCATATGGACTATTTTCACGCTGTCGCTTTTCATTTTTAACAACCTTACGTTGCTCGTCTAATGCTTCTTGAGTTACGGCACCAAGAAGATTATTCATACGATCGGACTCCATCCACAGTGCCATATCCAAAGCAGAGCTTGGTACTGTCGCATAATAATTTGTTCGATCTTGGTTAGTTGTACCGTTCATATCTACAGCACCAGCTTTGGTGAATGGAAGAAAGTATTCACCGTCTCTATTTTCAGTGCCTTGGAACATAAGGTGCTCAAATAGATGAGCAAAACCTGTTTTACCTCTCGGTTCGTCTTTAGAACCTACTCCATACCACATTCCCACGAAAACACTAGGGGTAGAACGGTCTTCATGAACTAATACTCTTAACCCATTATCAAGTGTAAACCGTTCATAGTTGATACTAATTTTTTCAGAGTTTTCATCCCAAGCGAGTGAACTCGTGCATATTAATAACCCTGAAAGGTTTATACCTAACCTCGTAAAAAATTGTCTACTTACTTTACCCATTAAAATCAACGTCCTTTTAATCGTTATAGATATCGAAAATGTACTTCTATATTGCAGAGTACATATATACTCACAGTCCATTTTTCAGAGAAAAAATAACAATTTAAAAACAAAAAGAATACAAATTTTGTACTACGAAAGTCTGGTTGGTGGATTTTTATCCGCCTAATTGGTTTTTAATCATAAGGAGGAAAAACAGACGAGGTGAAGAACGCAACATTTTATTTTTTAGCAAGCTTTTGTCGGATAAACGACACCTGTTACCAGATGCCGTTCTCCTAAGAACCGTACGTGCAACTTTCACTGCATACGGCTCAAGCCTCCACTAAGGCATATTATGTTACCCAGCAACTTCACAATGCAGGCATGACAGGCTCAAACCAAGAGTTTCTACTTTGCTTATTGAGCTTACGCCTTTGTAAATAGGCGATGTACTCCGGATCATAAGATGTAGCAGTTGCTCTAATTTTCACATGTCTTACAATTGGAGTTTTGGCTATTTCTACAAGGTTAAACGCACAATCCATATCCGCTATTTTCTGATGACCATGAAATCGCCAGTAGCCATTTCGATCTAGAAAATACTTCCTTGCTACCCATTTTCGTCCTTTTGTTATGTGCTTTCTAACAGCCCATCTCCATAACGCTAGGAATAGTTGATGCCCTACATAGTCAAAGACCTTCTTTGCAACGCAATGGTGATAATAATTCGCCCATCCTCTCAGTTTTGGATTTAACAACTTGATTAAATCATTTACTGACATAGTTGCATGCTTCTTGATGAGTTGACGCATATTACGCAGAAATAACAGTGTATTGCGCTTGCTTGGTTTAATAAGCAGTTTGCCTTTGTACTTTCTGACATTGAATCCCAGAAAGTCAAAACCATCATTAATGTGCGTTACATGCGTTTTCTCAACCGAAAGTGTTAAGCCTCTTTCTTGCAGAAATAAAGCAATTTGCGGTTTGACTTCGTTAACAAGCACGTCTTTTGACGTGCCTGTAATAACAAAATCGTCGGCGTATCCGATGAAGTTGATTCTATCGCCCGTTTTTGATGCGACTGACTTAACCAGCTGCTCTAGGCCTGCTAGAGTCAGTAACATTAACGTTGGTGAGATTATTCCACCTTGCGGTGTCCCTTCTTCCGTTTTGTAGAATAAGCCTTTATCGATAAAACCACATCCAAGCCATTGCCTCAGCATTCGTTTATCTGTTTGAATGTTATCGATTAACCATTGATGGCCAATCTTGTCAAAACAGGCTTTTATGTCACCCTCAAGCACCCACTGTGCTGATGCTCTTTGACTCAAACAAATGAAACATTGAGCAATAGCATCAGCCGCACTACGGTTCGGTCTAAACCCGTAGCTGTTTGCGTCGGCAACAGTTTCAGATATCGGCTCTAATGCTAGAAGATGTAACGCTTGTTGCGCTCTATCATTCATACACGGAATGCCTAATGGTCTGAGTTTGCCGTTTTTCTTGGGGATGTAGATACGTCTGAGCGGTTTGGCTTTGTAGCCTCTACGCTTCAATTGATTAGCCGCAATCATGCGACGGTTGTCGGTGTTCCAGATGATACCGTCAATTCCTGGCGTTTTACTGCCTTTGTTTTGTGATACTCGTTTTACAGCAAGAAGTTTTGCTGACTTCGAGTGAGTTAGTATCCATTGTAAAGCTTTTACTTTACCTCGTTTACCTTCTCTAGCTGCCTTTGCAATACGCATTTGAAGTTTTAATACGTGCTGTTTAATCGCTTTCCAGTTAATGGATTGCCATTGTGCAGCGTAAGGAGAGGCACTAGTTTCAGATGAAACCATCATTTGCGTTTCTCCATCAATAAAATTCCTCAAATTCTCTTGCAACGGGAGACCAGCTGGAAGTGGGCTCACTTTCGTGCCAGACATAAATCTGTATCTGCATCATTACAATGCAGCATTCGCTTTTTCCAGCCTCCTATACCTGCACCACTATCGGCCATCTTCGCAGACGGCTTTCCCAAAGGGAGCGATACAGGCTTACCGTGTTCCGTATGTCACGCAATGTCAGGTTAGATGCCCACAATAGTGCGGAGAGATTTGTTGATCACGAAAGAACATTGGACAATTTCTTTACCTACTCTCATTGCCTTTTGGCCACAGTGTATAAACCACTTCCACTGCTCCATCGTATAACGCACCTTAAATGGATTCACATATGTTCATCATGCTAACTACCTAGCACTTACCCGATTCATGTGGTTATCAGGAGGAACGTCCTCTCACGATTATTTTCCCGTCGAATCGACTTCATTACATTGTCAGGCTCGCTGCTTTATTCAGAGCCCTAGGTTCAACCGGTGATACGGCAGGTTCACTCAAAGCGGTGAACAGCGCTTCATACGACTTCACGTCGCACGTCCAATAGCGTGTTTGTAATACTCTGCTTTTGTTGGTTTTTGCTCGCTTAAATCGAGTCGCTTAAGATTCAAGGCGAGCAGATTATCATTGTTTAGTCACTTGGTTCGAGTAAAAGAGTCTGATAGAAGTTTACTGTCAAAAACTTGATACGAGCCAACGGCATGTTTGCTAATGTGGTTGCTCCACCATTGCATGATTTTCTTTCTTTTCTTTAAATAGGTTGTACGCTTATAGGCTGCTCGGATTTTATTGGGTTCTACGTGCGCTAAGGCGGCATCCACTGCTTCAGGATGAAAACCCTTTTCATTCAATGTCGTGCTGGCCAGAGATCTAAAGCCGTGTGCAGTTGTTTTATTTCGAAGACCCATTCTGCCTAGTGCTTTGTTGATTGTTTCAGCGTCAGTTGCTTTACGATACTTATATCTAGAAGGGAAAACATGTTCAAGATGACCACTTAGTGGTCTTACTGCTTCCAAGATAGCTAAAGTTTGTGTTGTTAATGGAACCTTGTGCTCTTTGTTCATCTTCATCCGTTCTGGTGGAATCACCCATACTGCTTTTTCTATATCTATTTCACACCATTTAGTGCCTGCGGCTTCAGCAGGACGAACCATGGTATGAAGTTGCCATTCGATAAGACATCGAGTACCGAAGTAAATATTGGCACTGGCGATGGCTTGCATCAGCTCTTTTATATCATCAGGTTCCATTGCCCGAAGATGAGTTACTTTGGGTTTACGAAATACTTTATTGATACCCACTAATGGATTGAAATTGATCAAGCCGCTGTTAACGGCATAATTCATCACTTCATTCATAAGCTGCCCACAGCGTTTGACCATTTCAAGTTTGCCTTGCGCTTCAACTGGCCTAAGAATTTGGATGGCAATGGGGGCGGTGATTTCTTTTATTGGTATTGAACCAAGGGTAGGGAACACGTAGTTTTCTAGTTTACGCCAATTATCTGAAATGGTTTTAGGCTTTAGATGGCCTTCTTTGGTTGCTTTCCATTGTTGAGCTAAGGCTTCAAAGGTGTTTGTTTTCTCCTCTGCATAAATTCGTTTTTGTTCAGAGAGAAATAATTGAGGATCTATTCCCTCAATGAGTTTTCCTCTGTAAATCGATGCTTTCTTTCTAGCATCAGCAAGACTTACATCGGGAAATGAACCTAACCCCATGAATGTTTTCTTTTTGGTTGTTGGTTTTGTATATCTAAATTCCCAAAACTTAGTTTGGTTTACTTTCACTAGTAGATATAACCCTCCGCCATCAGACTTTCGAACAACCTTTCCTTGAGATCGTATGGCTTCGATAGCTTTTACTGAAAGTTTGTTGAGTACTGGCATATGTCCTCCAAAGTGTATGACCGTAAATGGAGCTTAAAGCTTCGAAAAAGTAGTCATACACTTTATTTAACACCAAGATTTTTAAAGACAATTTAAGAGTTTTTATTGATCTGTCATGTTTGGGTTAATGTGTTGAGCTTCAAATTTAGAGATCTAAGAGTGTATGACTAATTACTTCAAAAACATTGAATCATACACTTTGTCATACACGCAAATCGTGGAACAGTCTGGAAGAGTTCGGACTGGTTTGGACACTAACTGATTGTTTAAGCTGAATTTAAGGCATTAAAAAAGACGTGCTTGGACATCTCTAGTATGGAGTTTGGCGGTGAAGGTGGGAGTCGAACCCACGATACGTTTCCGTATACACACTTTCCAGGCGTGCTCCTTCGGCCACTCGGACACTTCACCGTTTTGTTGTTGAGAATTGCGAGACTTCGCTATCAACGGGGCGCTACTTTACGCAAAAGCCGATACTCGGTCAAGCTAAAATCTTGTATCGGCGCTTAAGTGGATAAATGCTAGACGTTTTGCTTTGTTTTACTGCTTATGTCTTGATTGCAAACAGCTTATCGTATCTTTAAGTGATAAGTTTTGTGACTCTAGCAATACCATTAAATGAAAGAGTAGATCGGCACTTTCGTTAATGAGTTCTTCTTTATCATTAACTGTGGCGGCAAGTGCGACTTCAACACCTTCTTCTCCTACTTTTTGGGCGATTCGTTTTACACCTGAATCAAATAACGATTTGGTATAGCTACTTTCACTGTCTGCGTTTTTTCTGGTCTTGATAAGTTGGGATAAGCCAAGTAAAAACGGTTGTGCGTTTTCATCACTCCAGCAGCTGGTGGTGCCAAGGTGGCAGGTTGGCCCGTTAGGAATCGCTTGAATCAATAGGCTGTCGTTATCGCAATCAATACTGGCCGATATTAGATTGAGAATGTTGCCAGAACTTTCACCTTTGACCCATAGCCTTTGTTTACTTCGGCTAAAGAAAGTGACTTGTTTGGTGGTTAATGTTTGATTGAGTGCCTCGACGTTCATATAGCCAAGCATCAATACTTGGCCTGATTGATAGTCTTGAACAATGGCAGGAACTAAGTGATTTTGTTTTTTCCAGTTGATGCTGGATAAGTTTGTTAGGGTAATCTTTGTCATCTTGTTCTCAGTCGATTCTGGTTGGTATTCGGTTATTGGCTAATTGCTGTTTTAATTCACTAATGGCGATTTCTTGCTTGTGAAATACGCTAGCGGCTAGGGCGCCATTAACATTGGCTTGTTCGAAAACATCAATAAAATGCTGAATATTGCCTGCACCGCCAGATGCAATAAGTGGTACTGAACACATGGATCTGACTTGCTGTAATTGCTCTATGTCGTAGCCTTTTTTAACGCCATCTTGGTTGATGGCATTAAGCACGATTTCACCACAGCCCAGTTGTTGCACTTTTTCTACCCAATCAAGCGTGTACCAATCGGTAAATTGTGTCGTGGAGTCAGAGCCTGTGAATTGTTTTACTTTGTAACTATTACTGGCTTGGTCGTGATATGAGTCAATACCAACCACGATACATTGCTTGCCAAATTTGTCTTGCATTCGTGTGATCAATTCAGGTTCGGTAAGTGCTGGGGAGTTAATTGAAATCTTATCTGCACCGTAAGCCAAAATCTCTCTAGCATGTTCTAGGGTTTTTATGCCGCCAGCGACACAAAATGGAATGTTGATCACTTCGGCCACTTGGCGAACCCATGATTTATCAACTTTATTGCCGTAAGCACTGGCGGTAATGTCGTAAAACACCAACTCATCAGCGCCTTCGTCTGAATACCTTGCTGCGAGTTCAACAATATCACCCATGATTTTGTGATTGGTAAATTGCACGCCTTTTACTACTTTGCCGTCGCGTACATCTAAGCAGGGGATTATCCGTTTTGCCAGCATTGGATTGCCTCCTCAACCGTAAATTCATTAATCAATAATGCCTTACCAACAATGACACTTGGTGCCCCAGATTGTTTAACCTTGTTAATGTCTTCAAGGTTACCGATGCCACCAGAGGCTTGCCATTGAACCTTGGGGTATTGCTGCGATAACGCTTTATATAAGTTGACGTTTGCGCCTTGTAAGGTGCCATCGCATGATATGTCGGTGACTAAACAGTGTGTGACGTCGTAGGCTTGGTAAATATCAAGCACGCTTTCTAGAGTGATGTCAGAATTATCTTGCCATCCCGAAGTTGCCACACACTTTTTTCCATTTTCCATGATGTTTATATCAAGTGCCAAGCAAATGCGTTCTGCACCAAATCGTTCAAAGCATTGCTTGACGATTTCAGGTTGGCTAACGGTTAATGAGCCAATTACGACACGCTTTACACCAATATTTAGCAATGCTTCAACTTGTTCTATTTTGCGTATTCCACCGCCAACTTGGATATTGGCAGATAATGATTGAGTTAGAGTTTTTATAAGAGAAAGTTGACGTTTTTCAGGATATTTTGCCCCAGTTAAATCCACAAGGTGAAGCCATGTTGCGCCTTGCTGTTGATAGGATTGCAATTGCGTTAGTGGATCAACACTAAAATCCGTTTGTTTTGCATAATCCCCTTGGAAGAGGCGAACAACTTTGCCGTCAATTAAATCAATCGCTGGGATGATCATTATTATTCAATCCTTAAACTTAGAAAGTTACTCAGAATGGCTGCGCCTGTTTTACCGCTTTTTTCTGGGTGGAATTGCAAGCCGATAAAGTTGTCTTTGGCAATGGCTGCACTGAACTCGTTACCATAATTACTGCTAGCAATGGTGTGGTCGCTGATAGGTGCACCATAACTGTGTACAAAATACACAAAGGCGTTATCAGCAATGCCATCAAAAATTGGATGTTTCATATTGCTGAGCTGGTTCCATCCCATATGAGGTAAAGGTTGGCCTTGGCTTTCTAGGTGTTTAATTTGTGTTGGTATCACTCCAAGTCCATTTATTAGTGCACCGTTATTGGACTCTTGTGACTCTTGAGTCAGTAGTTGCATTCCCAAGCAAATGCCTAAAACAGGCTGGGTGAGTTGTTGTATGGTTTCAATTAAACCTTTATTTGTGATGGACTGCATCCCTGATTGTGCTGAACCTACGCCCGGTAATATCACTCTTGCCGCTTGTTTAATTATT
Organism: Parashewanella sp. 2210YD4-3; assembly: GCF_056591735.1. Classification (NCBI taxonomy): domain Bacteria; kingdom Pseudomonadati; phylum Pseudomonadota; class Gammaproteobacteria; order Alteromonadales; family Shewanellaceae; genus Parashewanella; species Parashewanella sp. 2210YD4-3. Next base: position 28,150 of record NZ_JBWQOG010000003.1, read on the forward strand.
TTAGTATCATCACTAACGATAACGTCATCCGTTAAACGTCTAATGGCTTGATAAACGGAGGTGAGATTACACACTCCTGTATCAATAATCACAGTGCTATTTGTTGCTGAATTTGCCATTAAAGTGCTCCCTTACTAGACGGTAGTACATCAGACTCAATCTTAATAGCTTGACGTAAACATCGACCAAGAGCTTTAAATTGTGATTCAACTAAGTGGTGTTGATTTTCACCTTTGGCGGATATGTGCAAGTTGCACAGTAAGCCGTCTGATAGAGAGTGAAAGAAGTGCGGCACCATTTCTGTCGCCATTTCACCAACTTGGTTGCGAGTGTAGTCAACATCATATTTGAAGTAAGCACGACCTGATAAGTCGATTAAGCACTGAGCTTGAGTTTCATCCATTGGTAAACTAAATCCAAATCGTCCAATACCACGTTTATCCCCTAATGCCTTTTTCATGGCCTGACCGAGAGCAATACCGGTATCTTCTATGGTGTGGTGATCGTCGATGTGCAAATCACCAGATACATCAACGTTAAGATAAAAGCCTGCATGAGTGGCTATCTGATCGAGCATGTGATCGAAAAAGCCAATGCCTGTGCTGATTTGACTTGGTAATAAGCTATCAAGGTTTACTTCGATATTTATCTTGGTTTCTTTAGTATTACGTTCAACACGAGCTTGGCGTGATGATCGAGTCAATGATTCGACAATAGCATCCCAATTCAGCATATCACGGTCGTAGTTAATGCCTTTTATGCCCATTGCATCAGCCAGTTGAATATCGGTTTCCCGATCACCAATAACGGCTGAAGTTTCAAAGTCAATGCAGCCATTTACCAGTAAGTGTTTTACTAAGCCGAGTTTGGGTTTGCGGCAACTACAGTTATCGCTGTCAAAGTGTGGGCAAATAAGTTCGTCTTCAAATTTCACACCTTGGCTAGCAAAGAGGTTCATCACGAACTGATGTGACTCTTCAAAGTCAGCTATTGGAAAGGAATTTGTGCCTAAACCATCTTGATTGCTGATCAAAATCAGTTTGTAGCCCTTACTTTGAAGTTTGAGTAAGGCTGGAATGACATTAGGTTCAAGTTCAACTTTATCGAGTCTATCCAGTTGCTTATCAATTTCAGGCTCTTTGACTAATGTGCCATCACGATCGATAAGTAAGATTTTGGTTTTTGTTGTAGGGATATATTGTGTCATGCTTGTTCTCCAGCATTTAAAGCGTCTATCAATCGTTGTGTCTGAGCTTCATCAGCAATGGTAAAACGAATGCAGTAGGCAAGTTGCGGACTAGAGTAACGACGTGCCAAAATGCCGTTTTCAATCAAGTTTTGCCAAACTGTTTCGGGATTAGTAAATTCGGCTAAAACAAAATTTCCGAAGCTGTCAAAGTAGGGGATTTCTACTTGCTTAAAATAATCCTCTACTCGTTGTTTCTGTTGAGTAAGTTCTGAAACTTGCTGTCGCATGAGTTCAATACCCATTGGAGATAAGGCTTGTTGTGCTATTTCAGCTACTGGAGATGGCACTGGATATGGCGCAATTACTTTACTCACTAATTCAATAACTGATGAATTTGCCAATAGGAAACCACATCGCAATCCTGCTAAAGCAAAGGCTTTGGATAGGGTACGAAGCACCACTAAGTTAGGATAATTTTCTAGCAAACCAACAACAGAGCTTACGGTTGCAAACTCGATGTAGGCTTCATCGACTACTACAAGTTGTTGCGGAAATTTCTGAAGTACTTTTTCTATTGATTCAACTGAAACAAGGGTTCCGGTTGGGTTATTAGGGTTACAAACAAAAATCAGTTTTGAATCAATAACAAGATTTTCAAGATCAGGCAGTACAAATTCATCTGTAAATGGAATTGCTATGGGCTTCACGCCACAGGTTTCGGCAGAAATAGCGTACATGCCATAGCTTGGAGCAAAGTAGCTAATGCTGTCTTGGCTCGGAGTACAAAAGGTTCTAATTAATAATTCAATTGCTTCATCAGCACCACGAGTACAGAGAATTTGATTTTGATTAACTCCTGCGTATTCGCTATAGCGTTGATTGAGCTTTCGAGGTTGCGGCTCTGGGTAGCGATTAACATCAGCTAACGCGACTTGCTCAATATTGCAGAAAGGTGATTCATTGGCGTTGATCATCACTAGCGCTTCACCACCAATTCTTCGTGCGCTTTCATAAGGCACTAAATCCATTAAGTCAGGTCGTTGTAATTGAGCGATCCAATCAAGGTTTTTCATCAACGCAGCTCCTTTAAAATGGCTTGCTTTCGGACTTTGGCGGCATTGGCGTGAGCTTCAAGTTGCTCTGCATTGGCTAAGGTAATAACGGCATCTGCGATTGCCAAAAAGCCTTGTTGATTGAGACTTTGTACCGTGTAACGTCTTTGAAAATCAGCCAATGAAAGACTGGAGACTGATTTTGCATAACCATAAGTAGGTAAGACATGATTGGTACCACTGGCATAATCGCCCATCGATTCAGGTGAATAAGCGCCTAAAAAGATTGAACCTGCATTTCTAAGTGAGCTGAGTAATTTTCTTGGTTCTTGCGTTTGAACAATTAGGTGTTCTGGTGCATATCGGTTCGATATTTCAACAGCTTGCTGTAAATCATCAACGATAATAACTCGACTCTGAGTTAAGGCTTGTGAAGTGATTTCATGCCTTGGCAGTTTCGTAAGTTGATCTTTAACTTCGTCACTTACAGCTTTAGCTAGTTTTATGCTGGTAGTAATACAAATACATTGTGAATCAACACCGTGCTCAGCTTGGGAAAGTAAATCTGCGGCCACAAATTCAGCATTGGCTTGCTCGTCAGCTATCACCAACACTTCCGAAGGTCCAGCTGGCATGTCAATGGTCGTAGAGGTTCTATTATCACTGGCAATGGCACTTTTGGCGGCTGTCACATAGCGATTACCCGGACCAAAGATTTTATCGACAGGTTTGATGGTTTCAGTGCCAAAAGCGAGGGCTGCAATGGCCTGTGCGCCACCTAATTGATAAACCTCAGTAACACCACATTGTTCTGCAATGGAGAGAATTGCAGGGTGAATAGGTGGTGGCGATACAATGACTCGACGTTGGCAACCAGCTAGCATAGCAGGGAGAGCAAGCATTAGAGTGGTTGAAAGTAATGGAGCTGTTCCACCCGGTATATATAAACCAACAGACTGGATAGCTTCAGTTCTTAATTCACATTCGATGCCTTTTGTGGTTTCAATTTGTATGGTTTGTTGTGCTTGAGCAGTATGAAAACGTTGGATATTATCAAAAGCTACACCGATAGCTTTCTTTAGTTCATCATCAAGTTGTGAGTTAGCCGCACGAATATCCGTTTGAGAAATGGCTAAGTCATCAATATCGATATTATCGAGCTTAGAGGTTAATGCTTTTAAAGTTTGATCGCCTCCTTTTATCACTTGTTCGATGATGGCATTAACGTTAATAGATACATCTGTATCTTGAATCAACTCGGTTCTGGATAATGCTTTAGTTTTTTCAGTATTATCTAAACTAGACCACTCAAGTATTTGCATTGTCATTACCTCATCATTTTTTCGATAGGCAAGATCAAAATCGAACTGGCACCTAAGTCTTTCAGTTTTTCCATGGTGCACCAGAATATATCTTCTTTACTGACAGCGTGAACAGCCACTGAGTCATCATTGTGTGTAAGATCCATAATGGTTGGGTTCTCTGCCCCCGGAAGAAGTGCAATTACATCTTCTAATGATGATTTCGGTACGTGCATCATTATGTATTTACTTTCATTAGCCTGCATTACACCATCAATTCGGCAGAGAATTTTATCTATCAATGCTAATTTGATTTCGTTCTCAATAGAGGGGCTTTGAATTAAGCAGGCTTTTGAACGGAAAATAACGTCTTGTTCTACCAAACCGTTGGCTGCGAGCGTGGCACCAGTTGATACTAAGTCGCAGATAGCATCTGCAAGTCCTGCTCTTGGCGCAACTTCCACTGAGCCTTTAAGTTCACAGTCTTGAACGGTAAGTCCTTTTGAATCCATATATTGCTTGAGTAGATTAGGGTAGGAAGTAGCGATGCGGGCATCATTCAAGCTTTCAATGCCACTGTATTCTTGCTCTGATGGAGTGGCAATGGATAAACGGCATTCACCAAAGTTGAGGACTTTGATTTTTTGATACTTGGCAGGGGAGTTGAGTTTTTGCCGAGTGAGTTGTGTTTCTACGAGTACGTTTTCACCCACAATTCCAAGGTCAACCACGCCATCCATGACTAAGCCGGGAATGTCATCGTCACGAACGCGAAGCATATCGATATCAAAATTATCGGAGTGGGCGATAAGGGTTTGCTTGCTAAACATGAATTTAATGCCGCAGGTTTTTAAAAGCTGAATGGATTCATCCGCTAGGCGACCTGATTTTTGAATGGCGATTCTAAGTCTGTTAATACTCATTGTGATTCCTGATGCTTGGTGCCATTTGCTGGTGTGAATGGCATAAATTAATTGAAAGTAGATACGAAAAAGCCCCTGAATTCCTTCAGGGGCTTTAACATTACAATTCGAGTATCAGGCCACCGGAAGGAACATACCTCCGGCGAATAACAACCGAAGGCTATCGCATATGATGATGGTGATGATGCTTGATAACGTTCAGTTGTAATGTCATGTCTAAATCCTGTTCTATGTACGTATAAATAACGAAAAAAAGTCGTTTATGCTTTAGTCTTATTTAAACTATCTGGCTTTGAAAAAAAATGCAATAGAGGAATTGTGAATTTTTAATTATATTAAATGAATAAATAGGAGGGTGTCGAAAGACTTATTTTGAATTTTGTAGGAATTTGCCTGCCGTAACAGGCAAATAAAAGCAATTGGCTAGCTTAGAAGTAAGCCGTTTTTAGCCACATAAGCTTCAAACTCAGTGCATCCGCCAATATATTGATCATCAAGAAGAACTTGAGGAACAGTACGTACATCAACACCTATTTTTTTACTGAGTTCTTCTTTTGAAATGTTTTCTGCATACATGTCTGTATAGGTGAAATCAAAATCATCACGCTTTTGTTTTAACATTTCAGCAATTTGTACTGCTCGTGTGCAATACGGGCAACCCGGACGCCCATAAATGGTTACTTGCATTGTTACTCCTGTAACTTGTATTTGATATTGAGTTGTACTGTATACGGCAAAATAAAATGGTGATTTCAATGCTGGTAAAATCTACACTTTACGTCATACCCGCGGAGGCGGGTATCCAGAGTCTTTCGGTTGTTTGGCAAAAGGCACTGGCCTCCTGCCTTCGCAGGAGTGACAAAATTTAACACATTGCTGTGTACAGGGATAAGTATTTTTATACCATAGCAAGACCTGAAATTCTAAGTTTTACTTTCAACTTGATATCGACCTTTATAATCAAAAAAGCTATCAATCCATTGCCAGCCTTTTTTTTCTTTTTTCAGTAATAACATATCGGGCTTTCTGAACCTTGATAAGTCGTTGATGACATCTTGTGGTTTTTTATATTTAGGGTGTTGAGTCCCCGGAACTTTGGTGTGCGGGTGAACAAATAATGCGAACAATGCACGAATTTGGGCCGGTGTTTCCATTTTAAAGTATCGATTAAAATCATTACCTTCTATGTCTATATATTGGACTTTCAAGGTGGAATTATCTGCATGTAGCAGCATATCTTGGCATTTGAATAAGTGATGATGTTGTTGGGATAACACTTGCTTTAAACGTTTGTCTGGATCAATCAAAGTCGAATTACAACTCTGGCAAACTCTGGCTGCAATGTCGTTTTCTTCACCACAGTTAGGGCAAGATTTTGAACGAAAATGAAAGTCACATTGTTGTGTTTTACCATTATGTTCAACGATTCCTTGGCAGCGTCGACCAAAATGTTCAACTAGATCACCGTCGTCATCGGTAATTCCCCAAAACGTATTCGCAAACTCACAAACAGGGCAGTGAACTTGAACGGGGACACTTTTACTATTTGGCTTTGCTTGTCCAACTTCAGGAAAGTAAAGATCATAGCCATTAGCCGCATAATCAATGACTAAACACTCTTCTTTACCGTCGGCTAAGCGTAGACCTCGTCCAACCATCTGCTGGAATAAGCTAACTGAAGCAGTTGGGCGTAAAATAGCAATGAAATCAACGTGCGGTGCATCAAAGCCAGTGGTTAATACGGCCACATTGACCAAAAATTTAAACTGCTTTTGTTTAAACGCTGAAATGTATTGGTCGCGATCGGCCTGAGGGGTTTCAGCTGTGATCAACACTGAGTCGTCATCAAGGTACGTCATGACCTCTTGGGCATGACGTACGGTAGCCGCGAATATGATTACGCCTTGCCTTTGTTTAGCTAGCTCGATGATTTGATTGGTAATCGCTTTAGTTGCTCGTCCTGCGTGATTCAGTAAATTGTCTACTTTTTGTTGATTATATTCGCCCGTTTCTGATGGTTGAATTGAGCTAAAATCATATTGTGCAGAAACGCCATCCAGTACCTTTGGAGGAGTTAAAAAGCCTTGCTTGATCAAAGGTCGAAGCGGTAGTTCAAAAATGCACTTTTCAAAAATAGGCTTATCATCGTTTCCCATTTTGCCGTGATAATGATGACGGTAAATCCAGCCACTGCCTAAGCGGTAAGGCGTTGCGGTTAAACCTAATAGTCGTATCTGTGGATTGATGGTTTTTAAGTGAGATAACAGTTGCTGATACTGACTGTTTTCATTCAAACTCACACGATGACATTCGTCTATGATAACCAGTGAAAATGGCGTATTAAATTTTTCGATAGCCCTTGATGCCGATTGAACACTGGCGACAACTGTTTTACCTTGAGTTTGTTTCTTTTTCAGGCCAGCAGAATAAATATCCGCATCTTCAGTAAGTAATCCCACTTTTTCAGCGTTTTGCTCAACGAGTTCTTTAACATGGGTGAGAATTAACACACGACCTTTGGCGATTCTTGCGAGTTCTGCAATAACAATACTTTTACCTGCGCCTGTTGGCAGAACGATGACGGCAGATTCTGTTGAGGATTTGAAATGAGTAATGGCAGCATCGACGGAGTGCTGTTGATAATCCCTGAGTTTCACTTTAAATATTTTGATGATAACTAATCGTTAGACTTTAACACGATAACTTGATGAATGCAGGGGAGTTAGGCTAGTGAAAGATAAATCAATGTCAGATACATGAAGAGGGGAAATAGTGTGATAAGACAACCGTCCGTGGCAGGATGTCACGGTCGTCAGCACATGGACGTGCGTTTCTGTTGACGTTCACACTATTTTTCCGTTGTATTTAAACCTGCATGCTTCAAGCATTAACCACAATGCGGTGGATTAATTCTATTTTCAATAAGCTGTTCAATGACAGCAGGTTCAGCCAAAGTGGAACTATCACCAAAGTTTTCAAAATCATTAGCAGCGATTTTACGCAAAAAGCGACGCATAATTTTTCCACTTCGAGTTTTAGGCAATTCAGGTGCCCATTGAATGGCGTCTAGAGAAGCCAAAGCCCCCAAATGCTGTCTGACCCATTGAGTTAAAGTATGTTTTAATTCATCCGTCGGTGCAGTGTTTTCCGTCAAAGTGACGTAAGCGTATATGCCTTGTCCTTTGATATTGTGCGGATAACCGACAACAGCGGCTTCGGCAACCGTTGTGTGACTGACCAAAGCGCTTTCAACTTCTGCTGTTCCCAAACGGTGTCCTGAAACGTTAAGTACATCGTCAACACGGCCTGTGATCCAAAAGTACCCATCTTTATCGCGTCTCGCGCCATCACCCGAGAAGTAATAGTTTTCGAAAGTGGAGAAATACGTTTCTTCAAAGCGCTGGTGGTTACCATATACGGTACGCATCTGTGATGGCCAAGAGCCAGTAAATACTAGATTTCCTTCACCTGCGCCTTCGATAATATTTCCTTCATTATCGACTAGCTCGGGTTTGATACCAAAAAATGGCAGCGTGGCGGCACCGGGTTTTGTAGCCGTTGCCCCCGGTAATGGCGTGAGCATTGGCGCGCCTGTTTCGGTTTGCCACCAAGTGTCGACAATTGGACATCGTTTTTTACCGATAACGTCGTGATACCAAAGCCATGCTTGAGGGTTTATGGGTTCACCAGCGGTTCCCATCAGACGCAGTGAATCGCCATTATAACTCTCAAAGTTTTCCTCACCTTTTGCCATTAGTGCTCGAATAAGCGTTGGCGCTGTATAGAGAACGGTGACGTTATGACGGTCGATCATTTCACCAATACGCGCAGCAGAAGGGTAGTTAGGTATGCCTTCATGCATCACAATAGTCGCGCCGTTACATAATGGAGCATAAACCATGAAGCTGTGTCCTGTGATCCATCCTACGTCAGCAGTACACCAGTGGATATCGTCTTGTTTATAGTCGAATACATATTCGTGAGTCATGGAGGTATAAACCATATAGCCACCAGTTGTATGTAATACGCCCTTGGGTTGGCCTGTTGAACCTGAGGTGTAAAGCAAAAATAGCGGATCTTCTGCGTTCATTGCTTCTGCTAGGTGTGTATGATCAACTTGAGCACATGCCTCTTGCCAACAAATATCACGATTATCCACCCAAATAGCACTGTTGCCTGTGTGTTGGTAGACGATTACCGTTTCGATTTGTCCTTCATCTAATTGTTCTATCGCATGGTCGACATTGGCTTTCAGTGGAGTGATTCTTCCGCCACGGACACCTTCATCTGCGGTAATAATGACTTTTGAATTCCCATCTTTTACACGCGAAGCAATCGCATCAGGAGAGAAACCGGCAAAAATGACAGAATGTGGCGCGCCAATTCGAGCACAAGCTAGCATAGCAATAATGACTTCAGGAACCATTGGCATATAAATGGTAACGACTTCGCCTTTGGTTACACCCTTAGATAGCAATACGTTAGCAAATTGACAAACACGTTCATGCAATTGGCGGTAAGTGATGGTTTGTTGGTTACTGGCATCATCACCTTCCCAAATAATGGCAACCTTATCACCTTGAGTTTCCAAATGGCGATCTAAACAGTTATAGCAGGCATTTAACTGACCATCTTCAAACCAATTAATATGAATATTGCCTTTTTGGAAACTGGTATCTTTGACTTTTGAATAAGGTGTGAACCAATGAAGTCGCTTTCCGTGTTCTCCCCAAAACTCCTCTGGCGATTCGATAGATTGCTTATATAGAGCGTGATAGCCCTCGGTATCTATGTTGGCTTGTTGTGCAAATTCTTGTGTAGGAGGGAACAGAGTATCTTTCATTATTGCTTTTCCTTGCATGTGTCTGTTTGAATGGTTGAGATTTCTTGTTGTTATTCTTAATCCCTTTCTCTTAGGAAGAACTAAAGGCTTGTAACACAAGGCGCTTTACTCTTTTATCTGGATAATATCAAAACATGCAACAGCAGAATGTAAGACTTTAGTCTTGCTATTTGTGGATTTCAGCTACTTGGAATCGGACATTAGCTATTTACGCAAAATTCACCTAATTCAATACCATTCGACTATGCTTTATACGATTATTTAGAACAAAGAGGTTTTAAGGAATGAACTGTAAATGGATAATTTTAGTATTTATTTCGACTCTGCTCGTAATGAATAAAGCACCTGCTGTAGAGATAAATGTTACACAAATACCTGGAAATGATCCTTTAAACTTATCTTTTACAACACCCATCGGGTTTATGAAAATCAGAAATGTTAATAACAATTATCCGACGGGGCTCCATATTAAGCATAGAGATAGCGGACGTAGCTTTACTATTTACCCTTCTAGTGGTGTACGTAATTCCAATCCACTAGGTTTTTATCCGTCATACAATAAAATTGTAAATGATATTGACAATCCTGGACAGCAAGTGAGGAGATTGAAAGTTAACTTTCCATTTCCATTGACGGCCGCTGGGCATGCGGGCTTCCCATTGGGTAAAAACCAATACGATGTTTACATTACTGATGTTAATGGTTCTATTATTAGCGATGCAGCACAAACGGTATCAGAAGAATCAATGCCTGTTGAGTTTAGTGGTGGTAATGGGGAGCCATTAAAAATTTACCTTGAGTTTAGTTCACACTTTAATTTTAAAGAAAAAGCCATTTCAAATGTTGATAAAATTTATCTCTCCCTAACAAGCAAGAGTTTTTCTGTACCAAAAATTCAAACTGATATTTCGGCTTCTCCACTTGCTGCATATGATCAAACCGGACATATATTCACTACTTTCGCAGGAAGAAAACCAACAAATAGTTATCTTACATCCGATAAAAATTCATTACTTATACAGGCTATTACGGTTTATGACGGTGATTTCTATCAGTCTGAATATCGTAAGAAATATACTCAAATCGGTTTTCTTCCTCGCGTTATTATTACTAATGAAATATTTAATCAAGCTAAGCCAAAGTCAGGATGGTATGACATTAGTTTACAGGCTGAAAATTTGAACTATAAAGGAAGAAAAAATTTAAGATTATCACCTCGATATTTACTTAGCGATAAACCTATCTTTGATAAAACGCCTATCAGTTCAGAAATTACTGACTTAATCACTCTTGTGAACACTAACGATTGGAATCGTTACTTTGACCCTAAAAAATTGTCAAATGAAGTCTTCCATCATCAACGGTTTTACATTGTGAGCAGTTATGATTCGCAAGGTCGGATAGAATTGAAGTCCATTGAATCACGATACGGAAGCGCAGCTCACCCTGCGTTTACTTTATATCTAGATGAAATTGCTAATGGAGATAACGTTTGGTATGGCAGTTCTGTGCGTTGGTTTTCAGCAGGGAAAGGAGATAAATTAATTGTGAGAGATGGTTATTTAGGCTGGCATGATCCCCGTGGTAAATATGCATTTCTTAAACTTCATAACGGTCAACTTGCAAAAGGTGAAGCAGCTCCAAAAGTTGGAACTGTTTTTACATTTAACTGGGCAAAACCATCCCAGTAAATTGGCTAACGGCCTCTAGGGGCCGTATATGGTCTCTATTATTTCCACGAGTTACAGACTCACCACTCTTCTATGAATACATGTTTTTAAGCCCTTTAGTGTTAATTTATGTCATTCAATATGAAGTTTTATTGATTAAGCGATAGCCCAATTATGAACATATACTTGGGTGTTATTTGAACTATTTACCAAACTTAATCATATCCAAGGTAAATTTTCTGGTTATCGCTTGGGTGAGTGCGTATAATTTCGCTGTTTTTTTCTCTTCATTAATTCGGAAGTTTCTCAGTGATCACAACTGCAAATATCACAATGCAATTTGGCTCTAAGCCATTGTTCGAAAATATCTCTGTAAAGTTTGGTGGTGGTAACCGCTATGGCTTAATTGGAGCAAATGGCTGTGGTAAATCCACGTTCATGAAAATTCTTACTGGCGAACTAGAGCCGTCTAGCGGTAACGTTTCTATCGATGTTAACGAGCGCGTCGGTAAATTAAGCCAGAACCAGTTTGGCTACGAAGAATACAGCTTGATTGATACTGTGATCATGGGACATACCGAACTTTGGGCTGTTAAGAGAGAGCGTGATGCTATTTACGCAATGGCTGAAATGTCAGAAGAAGACGGAATCAAAGTTGCTGATTTAGAAATGCAGTATGCGGAGATGGATGGTTATTCAGCAGAATCTCGTGCTGGTGAATTATTATTAGGTGTAGGCATTGGTATTGAATCCCACTTCGGTTTAATGTCAGAAATTGCGCCGGGCTTAAAGCTTCGTGTGCTTTTGGCTCAAGCTCTGTTCTCTGATCCAGATTTACTTCTGCTTGACGAACCAACCAACAACTTGGACATAGATACCATCCGCTGGTTGCAAGAAGTGCTCAACGAACGTCAAAGCACCATGATCATTATCTCGCATGACCGTTACTTCCTAAACTCAGTTTGTACGCACATGGCTGACTTAGATTACGGTGAGCTAAAAATCTTCCCTGGCAATTATGATGAGTACATGACCGCGGCATCACAAGCGCGTGAGCGTATGCTTTCTGATAATGCTAAGAAAAAAGCACAAATTGCCGAACTACAGGGCTTCGTTGCTCGTTTCTCTGCTAATGCTTCAAAAGCTAAGCAAGCGACGTCTCGTGCTAAACAAATTGATAAGATCAAACTTGATGAAATCAAGCCATCAAGTCGTCAGAATCCGTTTATCCGATTCGAACAAGAGAAAAAGCTATTCCGTAACGCTTTAATGGTTGAAAAATTATCTAACGGTTATGACGAACTACTGTTCAAGAATCTGAATATGATTGTTGAAGTGGGTGAGCGTGTTGCCGTATTAGGTGAAAACGGTATTGGTAAAACGACGTTACTAAGAACCTTAATACACGATTTACCGCAAAAAGACGGCTTAATCCAATGGTCAGAGAACTCTAACATTGGTTATTATGCTCAAGATCACGAATCTGATTTTGAAAATAACATGACACTGTTCGACTGGATGAGCCAATGGCGCCAACCAAACGATGATGATCAATCTGTTCGCGGTATTCTAGGTCGCATGTTATTCAGTGCTGATGATATTCAGAAAAAAGTCCAAGTTCTATCAGGTGGTGAAAAAGGACGTATGCTTTTCGGTAAGCTGATCATGCAGAAGCCAAATATTCTGATTATGGATGAGCCAACCAACCACATGGATATGGAAACCATTGAAGCATTGAATAATGCGCTTGAAATGTTCGAAGGCACTTTAATGTTCGTCAGTCACGATCGCGCATTCGTATCATCGCTTGCTAATCGCATTGTAGAACTTAGCCCAGAAGGCGTGACTGACTTCAAAGGTAGCTACGATGAATTCCTTGCTAGTAAAGGGATTGAAGGCTAATTAGCTTCTTCTAAATTGAATGCGTTTGTCGAAAGGTAAGCGCATTTTTTTCTTGTTATATATAAAATTGCCTCAATTAAAATCCTATAACATTAAGATCAATTAAAAGTGCTTTAATCAGGCGAGATATTTTTATATTTCTGGGGGATACCTAGATCATCTCTTAAATCACTTGTTTTTTGAAATTAAACTTCCATTCAATATTTATTCATTGTATCTATGGTAAACATAATATATTCATACATTTACTTAGAAAAAATATGGCGGCTTGGGCTGAGTTTATATCTTGTGTTCCACCTGATTCTGGTGATCCTATTGTTTACCGAAATTACTCAGAGGGCGATAGAAATTTTTTCACCTTAGATACACGTCGTAGGTATTTTGCCGAGCAAAAATGTGTTGATGGGAAAACACCCCTTACAAGTGAGGGGGTTAACGGTGGTAGACCCTTAAATTGTGGTAATAGTAGAGAAAGAAGCCCTATTTTATTTCGTTATAATCAAAAAGATAAACGTGAGCATCCTCGACATCTCGAATCATTTCATAGATTTCATCCTAGTTCTAGTCATAGCCCAGAACCTTTCATAGTTGATGAGCCATTACATAATTTACCAAGTGAATACGTAATTCAGGCTTTAACTTCACTCAAGAGGAATGGTGGTTCACAGGTTAGATTTTATCCTTGTGTTAATGAAATTTTGCCAACAGCCCCAAAAGCCTATCAAGAGATGATGTGTAAATATTGTAAACACTTCAAATGTTGTAGTAGTGTCTCACTACTTGAACCTTGCATGACTGTTTCTTTAGTCGCCTGTTCTAATGACCAAAGGTTAGTTTTCTCACAGCACCTACCCTATAACTTTCTCAATAATAGTGGCTACATTGCCTTGGCGTATAATGGTGAATACCCTGAAAGGGCATTTGCTAGCAAGCAAGTTTTCTCTAATTATATCGAACTTATTCTATTGTCACGGGATATAAGTAAAAGGGAAGTTGCTACAGAGCAAATAATCTGTTTTTGTATTGCGCATAAAAAATATCCACGCTTGATTAAAGCACTTTTGCTTGAGCTTAATGTTACAGGGTTTCCAATTGAGGCAATTTGTCCTGTCGCTATTAATGCTTTTATTGATGCATTAGCAATAGATGATAGGTGGCTAAATGATATTTATCAGCTTACATTGGTTTGTGAAAGTTACCCTTTTGAAGTCATGCTTAATTTATACAAAACGATCGGTAACCACCTAAAGTCAAAAGATATTCCTGATAAGTGTATATTACATGTACTTGAGTTTGCTGATTATACAAGATTTACAAATCAAGATAATAGGTTGTGTTTTAATAAGATGTTGATTAAAGCATGGAGTAGAGCGATTTCTAGAGACGTTACTTATATTTATCGATTTCAGGTTGATCGTTTTCAAACGGCAGATGAGCGAAAACAAGTTGTTAGTTTATATACGGAATGGGTTAAAGCCTTAGTTCGTTTGCAAGATACTGAACAGCAAAAAGAATTAGTCACTAAACAAATTGCTCTTTTAGAAGGAATCTTTGATGCTGTAAAGCAATATGCAAATGAATATGCAAAGAAACATGGTGGAAAAGAGGTTACTTTCAAATTTAGCTATATAGGCTTGTTGGGTTATAGCTGCTTATTACATCAAGTTGATCACCAACGTATTACAAGCAGATTAGCTAACTTTGAAAGTGAGGTGCGTAATTTTGAAACATTATGCAAAAGGCCCTTAGCGCAATTTTATGCTAATTTATCATTAAATCACCCACAATATACTTGGTTTGCTGAACGTTACTTAGATGATTTAATGAAAAGTAAAGAGTTCAATGATGTAAAAAGCGCGTTACATACAGTTTCAGTTTTACTAAAGTGTGAGTCTTTTATATATAAAAATTTCGAGTCAAGAGTATTTAGTTGCGTGAGTCGTAATGACTTTTCTGTGTTTACACCGATAATCAAAGAAGCTATAAATCAAAACAAATATGAAATTGCTTTGGCCATTTTTGAAAAAGCACAAAGAGTAGGGGTTATAAAAGCAACTCCTGCTCATGGTGTTAATTCTACTGATACATTTTTATCTCTTTATATGGACGGAAAACGTTTTTTTAAAGATGGATACAGAAAAGTAATACCAATTGAATTATGTTACATTGCTTTACTTTGGTGGATAACAAAGGGGGTTAAAAACAGAGGGTTTGAACATATTTTCTGTATTGAATGTATTATTAGTTTTCCCTACTCACCTAACTCTATCATTGAACTTAAGCAGCTGATTAAAGCTCACCCACTTCCTAAAATTAATTTTTTGAGGTTTCATGAAACTGAATCCAGTGTAGCTTTGTTTTGGGAGAACCCCATCAAAATCTCAAGTGATGATTATAACTTCGATTAGCTGTGTTTTATTTCGGTACTTTGTGTGGTCAGAGTAGTGCAATTTTTCATTTATACATTATTGTTACGCTCATTGTTCAAGAAACCTCAACTCCTTAACACTTTGATATCGATTAACAAATAGCATGGTTAGAGTTTATACTCTTTTGATTGCCGTCCAACCAAATGATTTAATTAGAGTTATGACTCTTTTGTGATCGTGAACATTCTATTGATTTAAATCAAAACTACCTATAACCTCCGCAAAATAACAATAGTTTGAAGTCATTGTTTGGAGAGTATGTATGCTAAAAAAAATTACGACAGTCACGACATTGCTTGCCTCTGTATTTATCAGCGGTACAGTTTTTGCGAAAAATTATACCTTTGATATTGCTAATCCAACCCCTAATTTAACTGTAAAGTTATCAGATGTTCTTGCAGTAAAATCTACAAAGAAAGGTCGGTTAGTACATGTTTCTAAAGAGGCTTATGAAACCTGTAATATCGATGAAATACACAGAAGTAGTTATGTTGTTGGAGAGTACGCCCCCCGTAACAATGAAGCTGGTACGGTCTTTGTTTTCGTTCAGAAAATTGATGCCAGATTAGAGAATGTTCCAATTTATGATTATGGAACAACCCATCATTATATTTTTCAAGATGATGAGGACACTAATAAAAGATGCTTAGATGGGACTGATAAGTTTACTTTTAAGATCGAAGACAAAGAAGTAGGGCCTAAGAGGTATACGTTTGAACTTGAAAATCCAATTCCGAACCTATCAGTAAAGCTTGATGATGTGATAGCGGTAAAGTCCACTGAAAAAGGTCGTTTGCTGCGTGTTTCAAAAGAGGCTTTTGAAACTTGTAATATTGATGCAATTAAACAAAGTCGCCTAACAATAGGTGATTTTCAACCTAAAGATGGAAATGCATGGACATTATATATCCTTGTTCGAAAGTTGCATGGCGGTTTGGACGGAATCCCTACCTATAAAAAAGGTCACACGTATTACTACATCGTTCAGGACGACAAAAACTCTAATCAAAAGTGCTTAGATGGAAATGGTAAGTTCACTTTTACAACTGAGGGTAAAGAGCCTCCAATTACGCAAGAAGAAATTGATAAAAGCCTTGTTGCTGATATCCGTATGATTAACCATATTGAATTGAACAAACATAAACATACAGGTGAGTACAGAGTACGAAGCATTGATAAAGATGGCCGAGTTAAACTCAGTTATTTGAATGGTATTCACTTTAATCACACCAATGTTCCTGATAGAAGAAATAAAGTGTTTTGGGTTGTCATGCAAAATGATGTTAGATACGTTTACTCAGGTCAATTAGGCTGGCATGCTAAAGATGGTGGCTATGCTTTCTTAATTAGAGATAATAGTAGCGACCCTTTTCCAAAAGTAAATTCTGGTTTTGTAATTGAGTCGATTCATTAAAGACTTTAAATGTGTACTCTCTGTCAGTACACATTTTAGATGTTATCCATCTTACAAAATATTAAAGGCATCATAGTGATGCCTTTTTTATTAAACATTTAAAGTGAATTTGGAAAAACCAACAAGCCTCTACTGCGATTACTATCTGTATCTATTTTTTGAGCCGACTCATAGAGTGCTTTTGCCGTTATCCAAACCGGTGGATATTTGTACCGAGCAACATCTAAAATTAAAAAACGATCAGATTTTGGGTTGTAAGCTGCAATCGGTGAGAAATGTCCAGTTCCGACTTGTTTTACATCTTTTCTACCATAATTGATGATCACAAAACCATGGATTAAGCCATCAATAATGATTCGTTTAAACTGCTTTAAGTTTGATATATTACTGCCGAATATCATTTTTACATTAGGAACATATTCCTTACTCAGATTGTAAACTTCTTCTAATATCATTCCTTGATGATTGATTCTCGCGGGTGTTATTTTTTGTTTAAGTATCTTATTGTTAAAAAATAAGTTGCCTTGATTAAATATTTTGTAAGGGTAGTGCTCAGGGGCGGTTGTAGGTTTTACACCCATTGCATTTAAAACCATAACAACAGAAGCTGGACCACAAAAAGCTAACCCATTCTCGGTGATATAGAACCGGGATAATGACCAATAATCATGGCTAAGTTTTTGTGGGGCACTGATGAGTTGCTGTATGCCATTTGTAGAATCAAGCCGAATTAAATTCTTGGGAACGGGTAGGTTATTGGAGCTTGCTAAACAGCCAAAGCTGTAAATACAAGATAACAGAGTGATACTAAACAGATGTTTTTTCATGTCAAAGATACTTCCTAAACCTTGCAGATTAGGTTGAGCTTTTTGAAGTAGTAACGTTCTGATATTTCACAGTTTGCTTAATTTCCCAATGCATAAAAAATTTACTGGCTTGGGTGGTCATTACCGTTTTAACTGGAATGAGTAGCTTTGATGCCGGTTGATACTGATATTCGGTTTGAAACTCAAAATCATGGTTATTAATGGTCTTATGATAAACATTAACCACTTTATTATTTATTACCTTTAAATTGCTGCACTCTAATTTTTCTTCTCTAAAATATTCAGTGGCTATATCTGTGTCATCCATACCACCTTTTACCAAAACTTTCTTATCAGAGTAACTGGGTTTCTGCTGTTTATAGATTACGTGTTCTGTTAAGTCAGAGCGTTTAATGCCATCAACTAACACCGTGACCTGTTTATCGAATGAAAAATCAGACTGGTTAAGGTGGGCTAGCCCTGCTTGAAATTGAGTGCAGGCTATTGATAAGTTTGATGTTAACAGTAAGCCTACTGCTAATAGAATTTTCATGGCATATCAATCAAAAGAAATAATTCATTGATATTAGGTTGGTGTTTTATGTGTGTAAATGAATAACTGAGATTCGTTCAGCTTCTATACGCGTGATACCTGAAAGCTGCATCTTCAGATATCACGAGTATGAATATTAACGAATTGATAGCAAATAATCTAATCCGCCAGTAATTGCTGCTACCTGAGCCAAATTACATTCTGCATCGGTTACACGTGGGCTGTCGGGATAAACTTCAGTAGTCGTGCAATAAGTGCGATCAGTAAAACCTGCACATAATCCTAGCTTTTTAGTCGGATAGTTGATAACACCATCTTGTTCTATTGGTTTGCTCAAAATCTGCCCGTCAGCTTCTGGTGGAGCGATATGAGTTACCTTGCGAACTGAATCAATAATGGCTTTTTGGAATTCAGGCTGAGGCATAGTAGAATCACCCACGAGATAAAAACCATCAGGAATAGTGCCTGCAACATAATCTTTACCATCTCTTGCGGCTAGTGCAGGGCGAAACTCTTCTTCGTCTGAGTCTGTGGTTTCATGTAAGTCTATATGTGCCAGAACCTTAACATTCAAGCTTTTGACAAATGCCATGGCTTGAGCAGCTTCTTCAGATGGACTGTTTGCATAAAAAGAGCGATTAGGGTCCACAGCATTGGGATTCCAGCGGTTGATGGTTTCGTAACCCCAAGGGCTAATGCAAGGTAGAATTATAACGTTGAAGTGTTCAACATAGTTTTTTGCATGTTCTTTTGCAAAAAGAATCGCACCTTGCACGCCGCTTGTTTCATAACCATGAACTCCACCAGTAATTAAAATTGTTGGTTTATCGTCATGCCAGTGTTTGGATGTTAAAGCATAAAGCGGGTATCGATTAGGCTTGATAGGCAAGCTACCGTATTGGCTGACTTTAAAAAGGTCTGATACTGCTTCCAGTTTATAGACTACTTCAGTTTTGTACTCACGTTTAATTTCTGTTTGGGCTAACCAAGCCTGTTTTTCTGCATGTTGCCAAGGTGTGTTTGGAGCACCGATTGGGTAAAAGTAACTCATTGTGTCTCTTTCTTTAAGATTTTTACATAGCTTAATACGAGAGTGATTTGAGTAGCAACAATTGCTTTGGGTTAAAGTATAAAGCCAACAAAATCAGTGAATAAAAGACACCAGTATGAAGCAAGATTAATTTATAAAATACTCAACTGTAATTCTTTAATAAATAGATTTTGATAGATTGATTTACAATCAATTAAGGTTGTGGTGAAAAAATTATGGCTTCATGTGGAGTAGAACAAAGTAGTCCGGTCGTCGTTCTGAATGCTCAATTGTCAGATGAGCAGCAATTATTTAATCAAATAAAACAAGCAGTAGCTAACAACGAATTTGATAAGTTCACTCAATTAGTAAATCACCCCCAGTTTAAAATGACATATCAAGATAGATCTCCTTCACCCGATCACCCTGACGGCACACAAAATAATGTCATTCATGAAGTGTTAGGAGCGAGCAGTCATAGAAGAGATGAAATGTTGGCTGTTCTTTTGCGCAAAAAAGACATAACCCATGAGTTGTTTGTAATAAATGCTACGGGTAAAACAGCAGTACACCTATTATTCTCATCATATAATCGGTGTACAGAACCTTGCTGTAAGCTGCTCATAAGTCATTTGAATCATGAATGTTTGGTTGACGCTATGAGAATGCTTGATTCAGATGGGAATACAGTATTTCATCTTTTGATTGGCAGTCTAAAAAGCAAAAGCGAATTCGAGCCTACAAAAGTAACAGCCGTTATCGCCAAGAAAATTTCAACTTTAATTGAACATGCATTTAAATTAGCGCCTGAAAAGCTCCCTCTGCTATTCAATGTAAGGAACAACCAAGGTCAATCAGTAGGTAACATATTGGAAGTGCTAATGGACGAGGCGCAAAGAGAAGGCATAACTTCTCAGCAGGAAAGGACTGATGTGCAATTGATGAGAATGAAGCTTAAGTCTCTACTTAGCCAATATAATGTGGTACTCGAGCGCAGTGCTGCTGTTAATGGCTCTACTCTTTCTGAACATGGAAAAGCATCACCTCAAACGGAAAGTTCGTCGAAGGAAGGTAATCTAAAGCAAGCTGACCATTTAGTCAGCCTTTTGCCAACAAACATTACTCAGGGAGCAGCTGACAACATCAGCACTTGGGCAAAGCTGTCATCACAACAGACACATCTTACGGAACACTTAGAAGCTATGGATGATAAAGCTACTACACAACCACGCTCAGGTCATTTGCTTCAACCCCATTGGCAAAGTGGTCTGGATGGGTTTTCCTTGATTCCCAGTGAGGCTGCATCGGGGCTGCAATCAGGAGTAGCGGCTCAAGCATCAAACTTTAGTAGAGAGGAAAGAACACCATTAACTTCAAAACCAGATGATCTGAATACCCCTGTAATAAGTGTTAGTAGAGAAGAGCACTCAGATAGAAACACACCAGTTGTCTCCACTGAATGTGTAGGAATGACCGAAGAAAATCGGCAGAATACAAACAGTTTTCAACCAAAACAAGCTCAGCCAGTTGCGGCGGTGCGCGTTCTAGGGGGGGGCTCATATCAAGGTCATCCTTATCCACATGCAGCCCTTTATCAAGCTAATCAGGATCCTAGAGGAATGCAGTATGTGCCTCATGTTTGGGGATTGGATGGCCATAGATTCGGACATAACGCGCCTTTACATCAACCTGTAGCACTTCGAACACAGTATCGACAACCTGTTCCATTCCAAACTCATTATCAACAACCTTATCCATATAGATCTGGAAAAGTTGAACCCAATGGCTTTATTTTAGCTTCAGCGAATGCGCCTTTAACTCCACAGCTAGTTTTACAGCAATGGGACCAAATGGTAACCGCTTTTATAAATACAGTAAGAAAAGAACACGGCAGCTATTTTACAGATGAAAAATGCAGTGTTTTGAGGAGAATCTTAGAGGAGCCTAACACTAAGCAGTGGTTTACGAATACTATATTTCCTACTTGGGAAGGGGACTTAAAGCTGATGGGGAAAGTAATTGAGTGGCTGCAAGTCGAAATTATCCGTGATATTAATTGGTTGCAAAATAAGCAAGAATTCATAGCAGATTTACAACGACAAAATCCTGGCGATTTTTCTTCATCAGATATTCAAAAGCTGTCCAGAACGATTGACCGTCATAAGCCAGAATTTGAAAGATACTTTGAAAGTCGATTAAAAAAGGAAAAGTTTACAGCCTACTTTATTCATTGGCTTAAAGGAAGCATAAGCACAATAGAGATAATGGACCCTGAAGCTTCACAGGCTTGCAGAGTTTTACCTGTTGAACTTTCATTGGCTCCTACAATGCGAAAGCCAGTAGCTGGTAGTGTGCCACACGAGCAAAATACCTATGAATCTTCAACTTCAACTAACACTGTAACCACATCAGCAGCAATGTCTAAAGCAAACCCTGATAGCCAAGAAGACACTGAGTGGGCGCAAACTAAACGTCATATTTTAAATGCGATGATTATATTTTCATCAGAAGCAATACAAAGTGGGGATATAACTCACTTAGGAGGATGGTTTGATAACAACAGAGGATTAGTTGAAGAAATCATAACCTTAGAAAGTCAGCCAAGAAAATGGGAGGCGTTGGAAAAGAAAAAGCGTGAAATGTGCAACATATTGTTGGGACTTCTTGGTAGACCGCAACTGGTATTGAAAGAAGCAAAATCTATTACGCATGCCGAGTTGTGGCAAGCTGACAAACAACGACTATTTGATTTTTTAAAGGTTAATCACCCTGACTTATTTTCTTCTGCTGATGAGATGGTTGTTTCTGATTTGATAGACTCTAAAAAGGATTTTTTCCAAATATACTTTAATACATGGGATGGAATTACAGCAGTAAATCATGAAGTGTTAAGCAGGTTAAACCCAAAAACTCATTCTAAAAGAAAACAAGAAGTACAAAAAGAATCTGTATCAGCTACAAGGCGAACACCTATTCAATCTGCTGAAAAGAAAGCTGTTGAAGTAAGCTCTGAGGTGGAGAACTGGGAAGAGGTTAAAGGTATAATTGTAACTATTTTGTTCAGTGAAGATGAAAAATTATTTTCCTTTGCTAACTCACCCATATTAAATCAATTACTAGATAGAGATAAGCTAAGTGCAGTGCAGGCTTTAAATCAGAAACTAGTAACACTTCAACATGTATTTATTCAAAAAATGAGGCAGCAAGTCACAGCAGCCTTATCTAGTCCAGCAAAACCTATTGGAGAAAGAACGGTTCAATTACCAGTTGCCACTAAAGCTCAACAAGTACAAGCAAAGCCAGAAAATAGCATGTGGGACGAATCAAAGTGCAAATTTTCACAAGCACTAAATGCTTATAATGACCGAATCTTTCCGCAAGCATGTCTTGGGGTGTTAAATCGAATCTTTGATGCAGAGAAAGGACGTTTTGAAGCGGTATTAGCTACTTGGAGTGGCCAACCACCATTTCCTGAAAGTTTCAACAGCATCATAACTGAATTAGCAGGGCATCCAAGTATTACGGCCATTTCTAACTATAAAGTGCCTGTTATTAGAACCAGACAGCCAGCGCAACAACAAGCTGTTCCAAGAGTCGCTCGAGTGCCTCGTTCTGATTATGTAGCTAAGCCTAGGTCTAGAATTTATGTAGATCAAGCAGGTCTTTTCCAAAAGCTCAACCAAGCTGGCTTACTTAATGGTGAGCCTTCATTCAATGAAATGATGGAAAGAATAAAACCTGAATTTTTGGTTGATCATAATGAGTTTGTACGAAAGCTAGGCATTTTCCGGTTGCTGCAGCAATATAGTTTAGGACTGCCACAAGAGTCGATAAGAGGCTCAAGATATTTACTCAGACCAGATGATTTCTTCATGCTGGTGAATCACGATGTTTTAGTGCCAAGTGATTACGCCAGAGTTAGAACCAAAAATGATGAACAAATTAAACCGCTAATTCGAAGACTTACTTTGCAGCATACCGATCCAAAACTTTCAGCCATTGGTCTGTCTCATTGGGGAAACACCTGTTTCTTGAATACTGCTATACAAATCATGATAAGGACAATGCCTGAAAGCACATTATTTGAACTAACACAAAAGAGGTTTCCTTGCGGTTACACCCAAGACGTTGCCGATGCCTTGGTAGACATAATTAAGGAAGGCAAGCGAATCCTTAGAAAAGAGCAACGGCCAGCACGACTTACTTATCATGAAAGAAAATTGCATCGAGCATCACATGAACTAGCAAAAAAAGTTGGCTTTAAAAATTGTTTAGATGATGTTTTTACACATACTCGGCTAAATCAGCGAAGACAGGAACAAAACGATTTAGTTAGGAAACAGGAGATAGATGAATTAGCTAAGGGTGATGCTGGAGATACCGTTGATGGATTTTATGAAGTCTTAGGGTTGAATGCTAGTCCTGTATTTTCTGTGGCTAAGCGTAAATGTGAAATTGCTCTATATGGTAGAAAACAGGTCGTAAGGCCAATTGGCAGCCCAGAGAAATCTACCAGAAGTCTTGAATTATTGCCTTTTGGGTTTGTTGATAGGGGCCATCCCAAAGGGCTTACTATGCTAGATTGGTTCGAAGAATATTGTAATCCTAATTTTGATGCAATAACGCCAAAAAATAAGCTGTGGGAGTTAAATTCAGCGACTTCGAATCGAGCTGTAAAAGTACAGTTAGAAACAAAAGAAAAATCTATTTTAGAGATTGATCGGGATAAATTCAGTCAATTGGATTTTTCTTTCGTTGTGCAAGATGCGCCTAGATTAAGAGAAATGTTGAGAGAGGCATTTTGCAGAACTGGATACAATTTGACTATTCCTGTGATAGATCAGCATGGACGTTTTGGAACTTGCCACTTAACTACTGAGTTGATTGTATTACACCGTAATACTAGAGACGACATTAAAGAATCAGAGGCTGCAAATAAAAGTGATCATGAGCATGATTCAGGCGGCCACTTTATTTTGATGAGTAGAAGTGTTTCAAATGGCCAAGAAGTCGTGACTTTCCAAGATGATTATAGAGATTTGTCATTTAAAGATTTTCGTGAACACAGCGATAGAGATGGTAGAGTTAAGGATCAGCGTATATGGAGAAAGCCAATGGATGTGATTGAACTAGATAATTACACTCCCGTGAGAGTAATCTATAAAGTACAAAAAATAGATTGGGATTATTAAGTCAGTTAATATCTGTATATACAAAACACTTGAGTCCTAGGAATTACCATGAGTAAAACACTATTTATCACAGGCGCAAATCGTGGAATAGGATTAGCGTTAACAAGAGCTTATTTGAATGATGGTTGGCAGGTGATAGCAACCTGTCGTAGCCCTGAGGATTCGATAGAGCTAACCACCTTACTAGATGAATTTGATAAGTTAGATATCTTTGCCTTAGATGTAACCAATTACGATGATGTAGCAGAGCTTGCAAATGAACTTAAAGAGGCTGAGTTCGATGTTTTGATTAATAATGCTGGCTATTATGGTCCAAAAGGTTATAGCTTCGGAGAAACTGATATTGATGAGTGGCGAAAAGTGCTTGAGATTAATACGATAGCACCACTCAAATTGGTTGAAATCTTTTACCCACAATTAAAATCAGCGCGTGGGTTGGTGGTCAATATGTCATCAAAAATGGGTTCAATGGGAGATAACTCAAGTGGAGGAAGTTATATTTATCGCTCCTCAAAAGCTGCATTAAATGCGGTGACCAAATCCCTTTCCCTAGACGGTTTAATCGATGGTATTCATGCTGTGGCACTTCATCCAGGTTGGGTGCAAACCGATATGGGTGGACCTAATGCATTAATTACATCGGCGGAATCAGCAACAGGATTAAAGTATATTTTAGATAATTTTTCTATAGAACAAAATGGTGGTTTTTTTGATTTCAAAGGAGAGAGCATCGATTGGTAATGGTTAAATAACCAAAACAAACCTAGCTCAATGCTTTTACAGTTACTCGTTTCGTTATATTTTGTTAAGCTCATATGTGCTTTAAGATATATATTTACCTAATGATTTTAAGGCAGTTATTTATTCAAGCTTACCAAATGCTCTTAAGCTTACTATCGAAGAGCGTTTACAGAAATTATTAAAGTAAAAAGAAAGTAAAAAGTTGAGAAGAAGCTTGCTTGATATTTTATCGAGCAAGCTGATATGAATAGCAATAATTAAATCAAAGCAAAAGATACAAAGGCCAGCCTAAGATAACTCCTGCCATACCTTCTTTATGCTCTATACGTTCAAGTTTTTCAGGTGTGGCACCATCAATGACATGCTTTTGATATTTTTTCGCAAATTTGATGGTTTTGATAATCGAAGCAATAAAGCTCTTGTTGATATCCGCTTGAACACTCTCTTGAAGCTGTTCAGGCAAAACGGCTAAGTTTTTTTCCATCCAGTCTGATATAAAATCAGATTCTAACCATTCGTCTTTGAACTCAACATCAGTAATGTGTTTTTTCAAATCTTCTTTGACTTTAGCATTCGCACCAAAAAACAAACGATAGATAAGCGCTTCAGCGAACATCTCTTCTAATGTTTCGCACTCTATTGGGTCAAAAATTGGGTTGTTGAAAAACAAAGCCTTTACCGCTTCGGAGGCTTGATAGCTTTGGTGCTCTTTTAATGCATCTTGGTAATTATCCCAGCCATTCCATTCATCAGCATCAGATGGGGCTGATACGCTTTCGAGTAAGCGTTGATCAACATCTCCATATACCGATTTTGCATGCAACAAGCGGTATTTACTGATGACAGTTAACATGCTCCAGCCTTTTTGGAAGCTTTTTACTAATCCATCAGGTTTTTTAAGTAAAAGCATAGCCTTAACTTGATCGTGAGCAGTCAGTGCTGCAAGACCTAAACTGGCGACACCAATCACATCTTGTGAAGCTTGCTCCAATAAATGCATTTTGTATTTATTGTAAAATTTATCCGCAAGTTTTAGGCTCATAAGCGCGCCTTTGTGCTTAATTTGCGCTATGTCTTCCTCTGAATAGATTTCTTCTTCTTTTGCAAAGTTTAAAACTTTAGACAGAAATGGAGCTTGATCCAAATCTCTTAATACGATTTGCATTGAGTATTCCTTAGTCTAAAAAGCTAAACATATCGTCAACTTCTGAATACTCATCTTTTGACTCATTCTTTTCTTTAGCTTGAGTAACAATCTCGCCAACAAATTTATTAATGATGGTTTGCCAACTCGAAGACTCATTTTTTAATAAACTTTTAATTTGCTTTTCTACTTCTGGAGCTAACTCTTTAATGAGGGCTAATAAGCTACGAGGATCGTCAATTTCTAAACTGCGAGACTCTTCAGCGTCGGTGCGATCGGTATAGCCAACAGTGGTACCGTCGTCTTCATCGTCAAATACATCAGCAATATTATTGTCTAAGTCTTCTTCCGACGGAGTCATCAGCAATTCGATAAATGGAATCGATAGATAAAACAGACCCGCTGGTTCTTCGGCAATGCACTCAAGCACTTCAGTTTGTTTTTCTTCACTTGGCTGAACGCGAATCAAATAAGTCAAAAAATCGAAAGTTTGTTGCATAAGTTCATCTGCATTACTTTTGACTTTTTCTTCCCAATAAAGAGGTTGTTGGCAAACCGTGTCGCGGATTTGCTCAGGCGTCATCAACTCAGACATGATAGACGGGCAAGATATATCATGGTTACTATTGATTTGAGTTAGGGTAACAATATCCATATTTTCAATGACTTCAACTAATTGTTCGTCATTCATGGTATTGGCGATCAGCTCGAACTTCTTGCTGGCTTGTTTTGGCTCAACATCGGCTAATTGTTTAATTTCTGCTGCAGTTAGTTCAATGAGACTATTCATTAATATTCCTCATCATAATCATACTGATCTTGGTATTCATCACGGAAATCATTCGAATCTTCATTGAGGTCTTCTAGACCCTCTTTTTTAGCCGTAGGCTTGGAATCAACAATCATTAACAAAAATAATGCAGCGCAGCTTTGTTTAAGTAATGATTCCGAAACTTCTTTTACAGCTTTTACAAGTGCAATGTCTTCGTTGTTAAACGCTACACTCACCTTAAACTCATCCCAAGTGGGCATAGTGTTGTTATCAATCCAGTCCTGCCACTTTAGTTGCACTTGGTCAGGAAAACGAACATTGCCATAAAGCGCTACCGTGAGATATTCGGGTAGTGAGTTTAACATTTGCGCATCTGCCAATAGCGCTTTTTTCATTTGATTTGTGTATTGAGCTAAGGCATCTGGTGTATCAGGGTCTTGATATGACTCAATATTTTCAAGAGCGTCTAATTTTAATTGGTTGACGTAATTAAGATCGAGTTGATCAGTCATAGTAATCTCAAGGTACTGTTAGAATTAATAATAACCATCCCACAGCTCTTTCATCGCTGCGGTTGGGTCGTTAACGATGACATTATTAAAGTCACGGATGAATGCTTTACGGGATTTTGGTGAAGATAAGACTTCGTAAGCATTTTGAATACGCTGTAATAGAGTAGCCGCTTGTTGCTTTTCTTCCTCTGAAGCGTTTAAAAGTTTATCGGGGTGATATTTATTGGATAAACGTTTATACGCTTTCTTGATTTCATCGTCTTTTGCGTTGGCTTTAACACCAAGCACACTAAAGTGATTTATCATGTAGGTTCCTGACTTATATATGAAAATATATTTTTGGCAGAATAGTTTTAAAGGGACAAAACTACCACGACCCAACATAATACCAAACAATTCAGATCTTGTCTCAGTCAGCATAGCTAGCTAACGGTATTAAGTTAATAAAGTTTAACTGCATACGGGGTAAATCCTAACTATTATTAATAAATTCATTGGCTTAATTTCTATACAGGGTAAAGTATGGCAAATATAAGGGTTGATAGTGGTAGATTAAATACGAAGTTTGAGACAGAAATGGAAAGTATAGAGGCACGTCCTCATTCTAAAGACTTTGTAAAACTTTTAACATCATATCTTACAACTGAGTCAAATATGGCTGAACAGTTAAGACAGCTTGAAAGAGATTTAGCACAAATCGAATCTATGGATGATCCTACTAAGGGCCATTCAGAGTTGTTGACGCAAATTGATGAACTGTCGACGTTAGTAGGCTCATCTGATTATTCAGACGATTTGAAAACTCAAGCCATCGAGGAAATGTTGATAACTCATGCAGCAGCAAAAGCAGGAGCGTCTAACTACCTACCAGATACTTTTCTTCTTAGTTTACCAGTTGGAATCATAAAAGGAGAAATCCAACTTCAACCTAAGCAGGTACGAAAAGAAATTACAGAAAAACTAATTAGAGTTGCAGTTGATGGATTAGATAGTGCAGCTAAGAGCTCTAGTGCTGGTCTATCGCGTTCAGATAAAGAAGAAGCTATAAAGCAGCTTATGAGCGAATATGGTATCAGTGAGCGTAGAGGTTCTTCTCACTCACCATCAGTCCCAAGAAGAATTAATCAGATTAAGGATAAAGTAAGGCAAGCGCTCCCATTAAGTGCAGTTAGGCATTTGTATACCCGTAACAAAGCTCTAGAAAGTGCAGCAAATGAAGATCAGCTAGGAAGTGAAAGTACAAAGGGTTTTAAAACACCGGATGGTGTTCATTTTTATAAACTCAACTCACGAGATGGTCTTTATCATTTAGTTAAAGCAAAAGATCTCAATCTCCATGAGCTGAAAGAACATGTTCGTGATCTTGGACCTGCTTTAGGTTTGCAAATGATAGCCTCTATTAATGACCTAAGTGATTGGGGCCGCTTTTATGAAAACCAATTACAAGATGGTGTTGGGGAACCACATCAACAAGTATTTGAACACGCAATGCTAATGGTTCTTGATAGGCTAGTACAAGAACAAAAGATTGAACTTAATGAACCTTATCAATGGAAAAGTTCAATTCAAACAGCATCTTTTTCACAAGTTGCCGTAGAATTAAGCTCAAGTCGTTTTGCTGCTAAATTTACACCAGAAGCAGCTAAACAAACGCAGGGTTCAATCAATTCAGTAACAATGGCTGTTGGGCTTATCATATGTAAGCCAGGTCTTTCTCCGGAAATTGTAGCTCATCGTCGTAAGCAAATTTTAGATTGGTGTTTTGAACAAAAAGGAGCTGGAACAGCTTTAGATAGAATCACTAAAGAATCTCACCTAGCTCAGCTCGAAAATGAGCTACTTTCGAAAGAACTTAAAGTCTTGGCTGGCAGTTTTGCAAAAAAAGTTGAACAAGAAATAGAAAACGCAAAATCAGTAGCCAAAGTAACAGATTTATATGAAAGAGGTCATTTTCCAGATGATTTAAGCACGCCTGCTTGGACTTATTTGACCAATTTTTTTCAGAGCCTTAAAACAAATGATTATCCCATTACCCCTAGTGATGTCACTTATTGGAAAGCAGTAGTTGAAGATAAAGTAAAGCAATACAAAGGACAGGTTAGGCAAGGTGTTAAAAACATACCTAAAAATATGGATGAGGCGTTAGCATCTCGAAAGAGTCAAACTGTTGAAGTGACTAAAGCAGTAGCAAGCCAACCTTCATTTCAAGATAAACTCAAAGATATACAAGCACAAACAAAAGTGAAAGGCTTTTTAACAGAACTAACAGAATTGAGATCTATGCACCCGTTAGAGTTTCAAAAGCATATCGAACAATTAAAAACTACAGCACAAGAAATAGATGCAAGAGGGCAGTTATCAGATAGTAAAGTCAGAGAAAATTTTGAAAAATTTGTCCAACAATGCTCCATTGAAGAGTTACAAGTCGTATCGCCACTCCTAGTCAATTATGATTTACTTCAGTTAGGTATCAAAAGAGCTGATGAGCTAAATGGTTTAGATCAGTGCTTGCATTTGTTGAAAGGAAAAACCTTACTTGAGTGGCTTCCTGAAAGAATGCTGGAAAGGTGTAGCACTCGAAGTCGAGAAGAGTTGCTACAAAAAGCGGTGGCCGCTCAAGTTAAAAACTTGGACAAGTTCGCTGATTTCCAAGATATCGATACAAACTTCCCAGATGAAGATGGCAACACACCATTAATGAATGCTGTTCTCCATCGCAATATAGCTGCCGCTGAATACTTTTTACCTCGTGCAGCAACAGACCTTAAACTTGTAAATAATAAAGGGCAGAATTTGCATCATTTGATGTTATTGCATGGAAATGCAGAGCTTAAGAATTTATGGTTCAACGTTCATAAGCCTATTCCTGATATCAATGATGTAGATAAGCAAGAGGTTTCTCCATTGATGATAGCTGTCGAACAGGGGGATCTGAGCATGATCGATGCTTTAATCGGAATGGGGACCAAAGCAGAAACACCTGCCGAAAAAGATATACTTGTCAAAAGAGCGATACTATCAGGTAAGCCTGAAGTATTAACTAAAGTGGTGGAACATTTTAAATGTAATCTTCCAGCACGTGATGCCAATGGCGATAATTATCTGCATTTTGCGGCTCAACAAGAAAAATATCAGTGTTTAGAATTTCTTTTAAAAGCTGGAATATCACCATCAGAAAAAAATTCAGCAGGTAAAACTCCGTTGGAATGCGCAGTAGATGTAAACTCTGAACTCTGCATAACACCATTATTAACTGATCCTGAAATGGGTAAAGCAGTTGCAAGCGATGGAAATCCATTATTGCTCTACGCCATAGCTCACAATCTTTCAGTGGCCGCCAGAGTTTTGATGAAAAATACTACTGTTGATGAAACCTTTGTGGATAAAGAAGGTTATAACGCTGCACACCTGGCAGCTATGAATACAGATTCTGATACGATGAGGCTTCTATATCAACGAGGGTTTAATATTGATGCTGTGGTTGGTGATGGGCTATCAGATACTTCACCAGCAAAAACTTCACGTTATGCAGGTAGAACTTTTACCGAAATTGTGGAAGAACGTTATCTAAATGCAGGTACAAAAGCAACGAGCACAAGATACAGACGTTTTTTAGAAGACGTCGTTAAGTTTAAAGGTGGTAATTAGTTGAGTCACGAAAACAAAATAAGAAGACATGTTATGATAAACATGCCTTCTTATTGAAGCTGTAAATGTAGAGATTATTTATTCAATAACTTTTCAATTTCGCTCCAAGGAACCCATTTGAACACCTGATTACCATCAGGCAATCGATTACGTCCGTCTTGAACCGCTAACATTCCTAGTTGCCAAGCACCTGTGCCAACAGCTTTAGAGGTTACGGCAAGTCCGTCGGTTTCAGAGCTACCATCAATGCCTTTGTCAAAATTAGTACCAACTCTAAAGCGACCTTTATATTGGTATGGGGCTTTTGCATCGTAAATCACATACGAATCATTACCTTGGCTAGAAACAATAAGATATGTTTTATCCTGACCATGGTACAGAGCCAAACCTTCAACATCGTCTACCAGCTGATCGCCATCGACTTTAAGGATCAATTTTCCTTTATTGCTGGTATTTGCACCTGCATTAAAGTGCCATACGCCCGTATCTTCTTCACCAATGTATAAATCACCCGTTGTGTCATTAGCGACACAACCTTCAACTTGAGTGGGAACTGACAAGGTACGGACTTTGTTGATACTTGGTTTTAAACCTTGCCATTCAATTTTATATTGAATAGTTTTACCAGACTTCTCATTGGTAAAAGCATATAAGTCGTTGCTGTCGTAGTACAAGCACATACCGTAAATGTCGGAGTGTTGAGTATCTAACACTGCAAGTTGAGACACTTTACCATCAGCTGCAATATCGTAAACCGCTAGTTTGTCACCATCACGTAAACTGGCAGCAGCAATATCATGATTTTTTCCATTGATATCTACATTCTGGCGAATATCAATATTGTTAATACGACCAGTAGCAATGCTTTGAACTTCATTGCCTTGCATATCAAATACCATCAAGCCCCAACGCTTTTGTGCTCCAAGGACTAAACTTTTTTCGGGGTGAGTTGGGTGAACCCAAATAGCTGGATCATCCATGGTGTCACCACTGCGATCAGAGGTATCACTTTCAACCCAAGCTGGAATTTCAGGGAGCAAGTTTGCAGTCGATTTTTGGGTCGCAATTGCTGATTTAACTGATGCAAAACGATAACTATCGGTTTCATCGTCGAAGCTAACAAGCTCTAGTTGATCTGGGGTTTGTTTTGCTGAAAAACGCTCCGCTTCATCACCTTTGATTAAAGCAATAGGCGAATTACCGTCATAGATTGCTCCTTTCTCAGTTTGATAAAGTAGCTGACCATTGATTGAAAACAGAGAAGTGATGTCATTATCTGGCTTTGATAAAAACAACTTCGTTTCTATTGCCGCTTGTGGTTGTGCTGGGTATTGCCAAATTCCGGCATTTTGTTCAGTAACAAATAAACTATCGGTTTCAGCGTGATAGGCACAATCTAAAGAGCCAACAGGTACAGATAATTGGCGAACTAACTTAGGCTTTATTTCAGAGCCATTCGACAATAACCATTGCTCAGATTTACCTTGTTCTCCACCTAACCAAAGGTAAGTGAGCTTATCGGCTGGTCTTGGTTGTAAGCAAAGCCAATTGATTTCAAAGTCACGCTTAGGAAGCTGTGAAACTGGATAGGCTTTATCTTGTTTTACTAAAATAGGTTGCACACTGTCACTACGGCGGTCATAGGTAACGACTAGATTCTTATCGGCAGCAAGTAAAGTGAAATCACCTTGCAACCAAAGTTTTGCTTGAGAAGAGTCATTGTTGTTTACCCAAAGCAAACCTTGTTTTTCACTTGTTACTAACCAGCCGTTATTAAAGGGCTGAGCTTGACCACCTTTTAAAAATTTAAGCTCGGTCAATAAAGGAGTCGGAGCAATGGGTAATTGATGCTCCATTGCCGCTTTGGGACTGGTTTCACCTTGGCAGCCTGTTAAAGCTAAAAGCCCTGTAACTAGGACAATACCTAGGCTAGATTGAGTATATCTATTCATTGTCTTATGATTTTTTTTATTCATTATTTAAACCTAAAGTAAAAAGCTAAATGTGCTCTCGTCACAACTGAAATTACAGCTGTGACTAAAAGTGCATCGACTTAAAGCCAATACTTAGAAGCTCACCATTTGTACACCAAGCTGGAAAGTTCTGCCATAGGCTTCATATTGGTTATTAAAACGGCGAGAACCTGTATAGCTGTAGAAAGGTTCATCTGTAATATTGATGGCTTTGAAATATACCGTCACCTGCTCTGTAACATGAGCTTTAGCTACAAAATCCCATTGCAAATGGCTGTCTTCATATAAGTCATAGCGTGAATCTTCAAAGTCAGAGACTTCTTGCAGGTATTCAGACTTGTAGGCGGCTGATAGCCATACACTTGTATAAGCATTTTCGTAACCTAGAGAGAAATTAGCGGTTAAGTCTGACTGGCTTGGAAGAGGAATTATACGCTCCATTCTTTTGCCATCATCGAACCAATCAATAGTCGCTTCTGAGTCTGTGTATGTGACGTTTGTGTTTAAAATCATGTCACTGAACGGCTCAGGTAAGAAATTAAATTCTTGAACGTATACGAGTTCTAATCCTTTTATTTCTGCATCAACTCCATTAGCAAAAGTCACTGCTTCATCGAAGTTTTCAAAACGACCTTTTTGGCCAGCTAAATCTGTTTGGTAAATAAAGTTCTCGATGTCTTTGTAGAACAAGCCCGCAGAAAGTAAGCCAATACCATCGAAATAATGCTCAATACTTAGGTCAAAATTTACAGACTCTAATGACTCAAGGTTAGGGTTACCAAACTCAGCTTTGATATCGCCATCGTCATCTTCAACAAAATATCCTGGGGCGATTTGGTCGAAAGTAGGGCGCGTGATGGTATTTGTCCATGCCGCTCGAACAATGGTATTATCGTTGATGTTATATTTAGCGTGAAGAGCAGGTAGCCAGTGATCTTCATCTTTGCTGAATGAAGAGGAAGAGTAGGTTTCGTCTTCTTTAAATTCAACACCAGTTGAATCTCTGTCCATAGATTCATAACGAACACCCGCTAACAAGCGAAGTTGATCAAAATCAACGTGCCCCATTAGGTATCCAGCGTTAATTTTTTCTTTGATGTCAAAATCGTTGATTACAGATTCTACTTCGTCTTTGAAGTCATCTGCATTCAACTTATTTACTAAATCCCAAACTGGACCAGCGTTGATTCTAGGTCCAAATTGACCAAGACGGTAATCAATGTTTTTACCAGCAAATTTACTCATGTTGAGTGCATCTTCATCAACGCCGTTTTCGTCAAGATCTTCAAATTTCCAAATGTCTTCACGGTTGGTTTTATCACGACTGCTGGTTTTTAAACCAAACTTAATACCACCATTGTTTGAACCAAGCTCAAAGCTGCGACTAAAGTCCAGTTTGGCTGAAGTCATTTTGTCAGTGGTTTTAGAATCAGCTATTTCAATCTCTTTTAACTCGTATTCACCTGCATCGTAATATGCAGCAGGACCGATTAATCTTGGGATTTGTGTTTCAGAGTAACCCATGCTGTCAATGTCTGCTTCAAAATCAGCACCATCAATATGTCGAGGTTTTGCTGCAGACGCTTCAGAGTAAGAGACTTGGTAGTCAATCGTCCATTTAGTTAAGCGACTCTCACCACCTAATGCATAAGAAGTAATATTTTGCTCTTCAGTACGGGATTTTAAAGAACGTTTTACTTCGGCTTCATGACGTTGACCTAGTGATAAGCCTTCTTCATCATCACCCACTTCCCAGCTGACTTCAGAACCATTGCGAGACTCTACATCATCAAATTGGCTGTAAAGAGTTCGAAGATAGAAGTCATTATTATCATTTGGACGGTAATCAAAGTTTGCTCCGATACCCAAACGTTCACGAGTAATGTCATAACTACGAGCTTCTATTTCTTCAAGAACGGCATTGTCATAGCCTGTGTCTTCTGGGAAGTCCCACTTGCCACCCGTTTCGACATTGTCTGAACCAAATTTCCGCTTATACCAACTTGCAGCAATTGCGAAACCAAACTTGTCGTTAATCACATCGCTGAAACTGAAAGCAATCTTCGGACTGGTTTTTTCACGCAATTGGTTATAGCTTGCTTCTGCTGAAATATTGTAGAAACGACCGTCACGATCAAACGCTGATAAACTTTTTACTTCAACAGCGCCACCTAATGCATCGGCATCCATATCCGGTGTTACTGTTTTGCTCACTTCTACCGATTGAACTAGGTCAGAAGGAATAACGTCAAGTGCCACAGCGCGGCGGTCGTCTTCAGGCGCTGGCAGACGAGTACCATTCATCGAAACAGAGTTGAAATCAGGTGCAAGACCACGAACACGAACAAAACGGCCTTCACCTTGGTCACGTTCAATTGATATTCCCGGAACACGTTGCAGAGCTTCACTAACATTACTATCAGGGAAATTACCCAAAACGTCAGAGCTTATCACGCTTAATAAATTATCGGCACTGCGCTGGCGGTTTAAAGACTTGCTTAAAGAGCCACTTTGACCAATAACTTGGATACGCTCAATTTCACCACTGCCTAATTTAACATTCAAGCTAGTGGTACGATTGTCTTTCACTTCAATCGTTTTAGTTTGAGGAGCCGCACCAAGATAGGTAATGGTGACAGTGTAAGTTCCAGCTTTTAAGCCATTAAAAAAGAATCTGCCATCGCGACCTGCGGTTTGAGTTTGATTAAGTTCTTTTATCGAAACAATGGCTCCAGCCAATGGTTGCTGGCTACTATTGTCACGAATGTTACCTTCAAACTTGCCTGCTGCAACGGCAAAATTGGTCATCCCTGCTGCAATTAATGACAGTGTCAACATGGATAATTTAGTTGGCTTTTTCATTATTTTTCCTATGAGTTCATCTGAGATGTGGCAAAGGTAGGAAATAATGTTTTCATTTTTGTGACCGAAATATTTCGTCTTTGTTTAACTTGTGTTTTAACTCCAGTTTTGGGGTAGGTTTGAGCCAAATTGACTGCTTTGAAACTCTTTGGGTATCTACTTTTGTCTCTAAAAGACTGAGGTGTTTAGTTAAATATGATAATTAGGTGAGCTGATTTGACTGCAAAGCTAACTCGAAGGGTAGTAATAAATACTTAACATCATATGGTTAATTTGATCTTACGTTCAGTAAGGTTTCAAGAAAATGAAATTCGGAGTTAATTCGATCAACTGGAGTTTGTTATCAGTGATCATCGTGGCATTACTTCTTCCCGTTGTACTCATGTTGCAATCTTTACCAATCAAACAGAGCGTCTCTGTCGATTGGTTGGATATTATTACTGAGGGGGCACTATTCGGGGTAAGTTTTTGCTGGCTACTGGTGGTATATAGCGCAAGACCAAAAGGGCGGGTTACCAATCTGCTTCTAATTGGTCTTAGTATTTACATTTTCGGTTGCTACTTAGATATTTTAGACGAAATCTTTATTCGTAATGATTTAGGCGTTGCACTGAATATCATAGAGAAATTACCCACACCTCTTGGGTTAACCATTCTAACCTTTGGCTTATGGCAGTGGCGTCTAGAGCAAAGGGTTATTAATCAACAGTTACATAACCGTGAGCAGTTTATTAGACAGCACCATTTAGTTGATCCTCTCACCCAGCTTAATGACATTCGAGGGTTTGAAGTTCATTTAAAGCACTCTCTTGATAAAGGTTCAAAGTTTGGGTTAGTAATGTTTGATTTAGATAATTTCACAGAATTTAATCAAACCCACGGTATGGCCAATGGTGATAAGTTCCTTAATGAGGTCAGCCATTGGTTAAGTTATCGTTCTCGCAATTGTGATTTAATTTGTCGATACGCGGGGGATAGATTCATCGCAATGATTGATTCGAGTGATGATTATTTTATCCCAGTTTTGGCGCAGGAAATCACGGAGTCATTGAAAGCTCAGAAAATTCAAGTCAGTAGCTCTTGGATGCTTCCGACTGAAATACAATCAGTTAAAAACAACCAATGCTTTGAAGATGAAATCATGTTGTTCCGATTGATTGGTGTTTTAAACCAAAAAATGGAAACCATCAAATTTAGCAATACAGTAGTAAATGAATGGAAGCTGCAATGCTAGAGCCTGCGTTTTACCGTGATAAGTCCCTCAGATGCCAACCACTTGTTGCAAGTATGGTGGCATTGTTTAAACAGAGAGGGATTGCGGCAGACAAACTTCTTAAAGGGACGGGGGTTTTTGTTGCTGATTTGAAGCAAATTGACAAGTTGTTATCCCCACAGCAATTAAACCAATTAATTGAAAATGCCTTAAAACTTTGGAAGGGCGATGATCTATCGTTTTTACTAGGACAATTTTGGTTAGCTGAGCAATCACAAGAGCTTGCATCTGGTCTTATTTCAGCTAGTGATATTCCTCAGGCATTTGTTTTTTGGAATCAATTTAAGTGGCTAACTCATCCTTGGCTACAGATACATTTATTAGAGACGCAAGATTATTGGCATGTCATTTTTAGCCTTGATGTTGGCGCTCATCAACATCAAATTTTTTTTTATGAAAATCTGTTTGCAACCTTTCAGTCAATCTATAAACAGATGACTAAGCAGCAGCTCAAGGCGGTATACAGTTTTCCATACGCACAACCTAAGCAGCTCGCTTATTATCATAAATATTTTGGTCAGGATATAGAATTCTCTGCGCCCGTTTGCAGAATGTCAATTTGTAAAACCGCTCTGCAACCTGTGTATTCTCGAATTAGACACAATTCGTCTACAAGGTTAATTGAGCATAATGTATACAAGGTTTTAAAAGAGCAGCCTTTTCGTAAAGGTCTGCAGGGTTATATACGCAAGCAGTTAAAACAAAACAGAGTTAGCTTAGATGAAATGGCCGAGCAACTATCATTAAGTCCTGCTTCTTTGAAAAGAAGGTTGAAAGAGTACCATACGAGCTACCAAGCTTTGCAGGACGAGGCTCAGTTAATCAATGCCTTGATGGCTTTGTCTCAACATGAACCAAATGATGTAGCCAAGCAATTGGATTATAGAGACAGTAGTAATTTTCGTCGTACTTTTAAACGTTGGACAGGAGAGTTACCAAGCAATTATCGGTTGTGGTTGGCTTAACTCTCGTCTTTCCTGCTCAGGCTTTCACTACCAGAGATGGTACAACTCGGTGAACCATTATTACGGAAATAAACTCGTTCATTCTGGCTTTCTTGTTCAGGATTTTCTAAGGACATATATTGAGAAGCACCTTTCTCGTTTTTATCAAGTAATGCGTGTGATAACGAGGCATATTTAAGATCTTCAGGAACAAGCTTATCTGTTTTAAAGTGTTTCCAATGTGGGATAACTTCTGTAGCAAGGCTATGTTTTATACTTCTACGCAGAAAAAACGGCAATGCTCTATACATTTCATCCCAGTCCTTGTATACGCTTAAGGTTTGAGGGCAACATTTAAGAATCGCTTTAATGGTATCTATCAGTCCGTTTTTAGTTGCAATGACTAAAGGAGTGCCTAAAGGTTTCACCTTAGAGTCGCTCTGGAGAGCTCTAAGCCGAGATGTTTGATCAAATCCTTTAGCCTCTTCGGTTAGACCAAGAAGAGTTGCAATTAACCCTGACTGCTTTCTATCAATTGCATAATGCAATATTGACGTACCATGTCCATTTAAAATAAAGGGGTTCATTCCTTCCTGTAACATTCGATTTAGGGCTTTAGAGCTGCACGGGTAAGCTTTGATAATATTACCAATAAAGTCCATATCATTTATGACTGGAAAAGATAAATCAACACCTTCAGAAACTTTGGCTTCCACATCTTGCCATTTCCTCGTTGCGACAAGAGAGTTAAGGCTCAAAGTAGCTTTTAGCTGACTTTGTAATTGTTTGAATATTGAACATGTGGACGTTTCTTCACTTTGATTTAGATTAAGGGAAAGGATGAACTGTTGCCCTTTAGCATTAAGCATTAACTTATCGCCATATTTCGATTCTACAAAAACCCTGTTGAATTGATATGTTGAAGCACTAACAACAAATGTCGGCTTATAAGTAAGAGCAAGCGGAATCTCAGATATTTCGTTATAAGAAAAAAATTTTAATACATAAGGCCTGATCGTAGGGTCACTTTTATCAACAGTGAGTGCGAAAAATAGAGTTTTACCAGATGGTATCGTCATTGCAACACAGATCGTATCTTCACTGTCTACTAGGGAAAATCTGGTTAACACTTCAGATGTAAAAGTATTATTCAATGCATAAAAATACTTTGCTGGTTTTGCTTGGATTGGCATGTCAGCTGAAGCCATAGGCTCCTCTTGTTAATTGAAAGTATTTATATTTGTGTATTTTATAGAGTATTTTGAATTACTGAAGATAAATGAATAATAATTCACGCAAAAGAGATTTGTCGAATCTCGATAGTTAGAATTGCCATGTGAATTTTTGCCAAACTTCATAATTTTTAACTTCAAAACCAGTTGATAATACATTTAAATTATGAATATACTAATTGCGCTCAAACTTCTGAAGCTTTCAGGTTTTGAGCGCTACCAATAGATATTGGTAAACACTTGTCGGAGTGCCTAAATGGCTGAGATCGCACTTTCCATATTTGGAATAAAAAGCGGGATCCGTTGAACCTGATTGGGTTAAGACCTACGAAGGAAACAAGAAAAATTGAATTAAAGGATTAACATTCACTCTTAATGGGTGTGTATTCTTTACCATTCACTTTTCCAGTCAATACATCAGACCTTATTGGACACCAGACAAGCAAACTCAAAGAATTACAATTATTGTGAGATTGCTTATGAGCACCAACACTCGAAACGAAAGCCTTCATTCAGAAGGTCATTTTGAAAACAGTAACAAACAACCGCAAACTCGTCGTGAACGCCGCGAATATGCAGAGCAGTACATCAACAACTTAAGACCAGAGCAATTTCCCAACTCTGAAAAAATCTATGTAGAAGGTAGCCGACCTGATATTCAAGTCGGTATGCGCCGAATACATCAAACTGATACTATCCTTGGTGGTAGTAAAGAAAACCCGATTACCGAATCAAATCCACCCATTGATGTTTATGATTGTACTGGTCCATATTCAGACTTTAATTATGAAATTAATGTTCATAAGGGATTAAAACAAGTACGAAAAGGCTGGATTGAAGAACGTGGAGATACGGAGTTATTACCAAAAGTATCTTCTCAATATACTCAGCAACGTCTTGCTGATGACGGATTAGATCACATTCGTTTTGAAGATTTACCGACTCCTCGAAGAGCTAAAAAAGGTAAGTGTGTTACCCAAATGCATTATGCCCGCCAAGGCATTATTACGCCTGAGATGGAATACATTGCCATACGTGAAAACATGGGGCGTGCAGAATTAGCAAAAACTGAGCTAGGAAAACGGGATAAAGGCGAGAGCTTTGGTGCCATTATGGAGCCGATTACTCCTGAATTTGTACGTTCAGAAGTGGCTCGTGGTCGTGCTGTAATCCCATCAAACATTAACCACCCTGAAGCTGAACCTATGATCATGGGTCGTAACTTCTTGGTAAAAGTAAACTCCAACATTGGTAATTCAGCGGTAACGTCTTCAATTGAAGAAGAAGTCGAGAAGATGATTTGGTCAGTAAAATGGGGCGCTGATACTCTGATGGATCTGTCAACGGGGCGTTATATTCACGAAACCCGTGAGTGGCTGGTTCGTAACTGTCCTGTACCTGTTGGTACAGTACCCATTTATCAAGCGCTTGAGAAAGTGAACGGTGTTGCCGAAGACCTAACTTGGGAAGTATTTCGCGATACTTTGATTGAACAAGCTGAGCAAGGTGTCGATTACTTTACTATTCACGCCGGCGTATTACTTCGTTACGTACCTATGACGGCTAAACGTGTAACAGGCATTGTTTCTCGTGGTGGTTCTATTATGGCGAAGTGGTGTTTGAGTCATCACAAAGAAAGCTTTTTATATACTCACTGGCGTGAAATTTGT
The DNA here is from genome assembly GCF_056591735.1 of Parashewanella sp. 2210YD4-3. Taxonomy (NCBI): domain Bacteria; kingdom Pseudomonadati; phylum Pseudomonadota; class Gammaproteobacteria; order Alteromonadales; family Shewanellaceae; genus Parashewanella; species Parashewanella sp. 2210YD4-3. The sequence goes on from NZ_JBWQOG010000003.1 coordinate 69,225, forward strand.
GAAATTTGTGCTGAGTATGATGTTTCACTGTCCATCGGTGACGGTATGCGTCCCGGCTCAATTGCAGATGCCAACGATGAAGCGCAGTTTGCTGAGTTAGAAACCCAAGGTGAGTTGACCAAAATCGCGTGGGAATACGATGTTCAGGTATTCATCGAAGGCCCTGGTCATGTGCCAATGCACAAGATCAAAGAAAACATGGAAAAGCAGCTTAAACATTGTGATGAAGCGCCTTTCTATACACTAGGCTGTCAAGTAACTGATATCGCACCGGGTTATGATCACTTCACTTCTGCAATGGGGGGAGCGCAAATAGCTTGGTATGGTGTGGCAATTCTTTGTTATGTCACACCAAAAGAGCATTTAGGCTTACCGAATAAAGAAGACGTTAAACAGGGGATGATTGCCTACAAGATTGCTGCTCATGCGGCTGACGTTGCAAAAGGGCATCCAACTGCGCAGATCCGTGATAATGCACTTTCTAAAGCACGTTTCGAATTTCGCTGGGAAGATCAAATTAACTTAGCTCTGGATCCTGATACCGCCAAGGCGTATCACGATGAAACGATGCCGCAAGAATCGGCTAAAGTGGCACATTTTTGCTCGATGTGTGGACCTAAGTTCTGCTCAATGAAGATCACTCAGGACGTTCGTGAATATGCTGCATCTTTAGAGTCAGAGGCTAAGAAAGTAGAAGTACAAAACCATCAAAATTATGTAAATGCGGTTGAAGCTGAAGTAATGGCTGGTTTTGAGCAAAAGGCTAAAGAGTTCAATGAATCAGGGGCTGAAGTTTACCACTCTCTTGAGTCAGAAGAAGCGTAGGAGGCACAATGGCTTCTTACAAAAACGAAACTACAGGGTGCATTCCGTGCCCTGTAGTTTGGACCATAGCGGGCTCGGACAGCGGTGGCGGAGCAGGGATTCAAGCGGATTCAGCGACCATTAATGATTTAAACAGTCATGCTTGTACTGTGATCACTTCTGTGACTGCGCAAAGTAGTGTTGCAGTAGATTTAGTTGAACCGGTTTCACAGCAATTGCTACAGCAACAACTGGATACTCTTGATGCTGATTTACCTCCACAAGCCATAAAAATTGGCTTGCTGGTGGACCAACAGCAAATTCTACTCATAGCTAATTGGTTAAAGCAAAAGCGAACTGATTTTCCAGACTTAGTCGTGGTGCTCGATCCTGTTTTAATCGCCAGTAGTGGTGATAGTCTTGCTGAATCGAAAGGCTTAGATTTTGCTCCTTTAAAAGGTTTAATTGATGTAATTACGCCTAATTTTTACGAGTTACAACAGTTATCAGAATGTAGCTTCTCAAATAAAAGAGACATAGTTACCGCCGCTAGCGCATTATCAAGATCTTTATCGTGCAGTGTGTTGGCTAAAGGTGGTGATAACCCTGAGTTTGTGGATAGTAAGCAATCAATGGATTTGCTTGTTTGTCAGCAAATTGAGCATTGCTCGGACAATCATATTAATGCTGAATTTTGGTTTTCCAGTGAGCGTGTAGATACAACAAATAATCATGGCACGGGTTGTACTTTGTCATCCGCCATTGCCGCAATATCTGCACACGGATATACCATCTTAGATGCTGTTGCTATTGCCAAAGCTTATGTGACAAAAGGCTTAACTCAAAGTTATCAATTGGGAAAAGGCCCCGGTATTTTAGCTAGAACAGGTTGGCCAAAAGAGATTGAATATTTTCCAGTAATTACTTCGACTCAATCGGAGCTGGTTGCAACTAAACCTGTAAAAGGTTTCAAGCCGTTAGATATCGAATTAGATGTTTATCCGGTTGTAGGTAATGTTGAGCTGATAGAGGCTTTATTGAAATCTGGCTGCACAACAATTCAATTAAGGCTTAAAGCGGAAGATCTGAACGATAAAGAATCTGAATGGTTAGAAGCTCAAGTTATTAAGGCGATTGAGTTAGGCAATCAATATAAAGTACAAGTGTTCATCAATGATCATTGGCAGCTGGCTCTTAAACATGGCGCTTTTGGTATTCATCTTGGGCAAGAAGATGTGATTGGCGTTGATTTACACGCTATATCTGATGCTGGTATAGCATTGGGCTTATCAAGTCACGGTACTTTTGAAGCTTTACTGGCCTATCAGTTACAGCCCTCCTATTTAGCGATAGGTCATATTTTCCCAACAACAACGAAAGACATGCCCTCTTTACCACAAGGCTTAGTAAAGCTTCATCAAAATACTAAGTTGTTTAACGGCCATGTGCCGTTGGTCACTATTGGTGGAATCAACAAAAGCAATTTAATGAGTACCAAAACAACTGGGGTTGATTCTGTTGCCGTAGTAAGAGCGATCACCCAAGCCGAATCACCCAAAAATGCTTTTAAGGAGTTAAAAGCCATGTGGTTGGAGGGAGTATGATCACGGATACCGATTTCATGCGCTACTCAAGGCAAATATTATTGCCAGAAGTCGGAGAGCAAGGACAGTTAAAGTTGAAACAAGCATCAGTGGTAGTGATTGGTGTTGGCGGCTTAGGCACATTGGTTGCTCACTACTTAGCAGCGGCAGGCGTTGGAAAAATTCACTTATTTGATGGAGATAGCATTGAGTTAAGCAACCTTCCAAGGCAACTATTGTTTTCTGATGACGATATTGGACTTAACAAAGCTGAAACTGCGGCTGAAAAGCTCTGGGCACAGTATGGCAATTTTGACATCAAGGTAACTGATCTGCACTTCGATACGCAAACTCAGACTCATATTGATAAAGATGTTTCGGTCGTCATTGACTGCTGCGATAATTTTACTGCAAGGCGAAGTATTAATCGCTTTTGTGTCGAAAATCAAAAGCCTCTTGTTTCTGTAGCAGTAGCTAACTTCAACTTACAAGCCATGGTCTATCAACCTGCTAGTTCAGGTTGCTATCAATGCCTGTTTCCTGACTCAACGGAAACTACTGAAAACTGTGCCACCGTTGGCGTGTTGGGGCCTATGGTAGGTATTGCGGCGTCGATGCAATCGCTTTTAGCCGTAAAGTTAATATTAGGCATACCAAATATATCAGGGAAACTGTGGCACTTTGACGGATTAAATTTCAATTGGTTTTCAGCCAAATTAGAACAAGATCCATCGTGTCCTGTTTGTAATAAGCAACAATTCAAAGAGGAATGTGCGTGATCCAAGTTAATTATAATGGTGAGCCAATCAAGATTAATGAGAACAGCACCATTCTATCCGCCATTGAGCAAGCCATTTTACTCAATGATGAACAAATAAGTTTAAAAAGTATTGCTGTCGTTTATAACAGTAAGGTACTACCAAGAAGATTATGGACTGAAACTGTTTGTCAGCAAAGTGACGAGTTACAAGTCTTTCAAGCAGTGGCAGGAGGATAGGTAAGTACCCATGCAAATGAACATCAAAATTATTCGATTACATCCACAAGGGTACTTACTATGCTAACGATAGCCGATCATCAATTTCAATCAAGGTTGTTTACTGGCACGGGGAAGTTTAGAAATTCAAAGCTGATGTTGGATTCGATAAAAGCATCAGAAAGTCAGCTAACTACATTGGCTATGAAGCGTATTGATGCTGAAAATGGTACTGATGATTTAATGCAACCTTTGTTGGATTCTGGTGTTAAGTTGCTGCCTAATACTTCGGGCGCTCGCAATGCCAAAGAGGCAATATTTGCTGCAGAACTTTCACGGGAATTGTTTAAAACTAACTGGGTTAAATTAGAAATTCATCCTGATCATCGTTATCTGATGCCAGATCCAATTGAAACATTGCAGGCAGCAAAAGAGTTGATAGAACAGGGCTTTGTGGTTCTACCTTATGTACATGCAGATCCTGTTTTGTGTTGCCGATTACAAGAAATTGGTATTCATGCAGTCATGCCTTTGGGGAGTCCAATTGGAAGTAATCAAGGATTGGTATCGGAAGAATTTCTCAAAATTATTATAGAACAAGCTCATGTACCTGTCGTAGTTGATGCAGGCATTGGTGCGCCTTCTCAAGCCGCCAGAGCCATGGAGTTAGGTGCTGATGCTGTTCTTGTAAATACTGCAATTGCTAGCAGTTCAGATCCAATCACTATGGCGAAATGTTTCAGAGATGCCGTAAATGCAGGTCGCTTAGCTTATGAAGCTGGGTTAGGAGCGGTATCAAGCAAGGCGCATAATACGAGCCCATTGACCGGGTTTTTACATGATAGCCAGTTGTTACCTGTATAGTGTTCTGTTTGAAATAAAGAGAATCTGAGAAATGAATATACTAGAGGGGAAGAATAGTGAGAACGCCAACGGAAGCGCACATCCATGTGCTGACGACCGTGACATCCTGTCACGGACGGTTGATTTATCTCACTATCCCTCCCATCAGGGTTTTGGTCATCAGTCTTAGATACAGGCTTTTGTTTGTATTCTGTGAGAAATAAATATGAGCTTTACAGAAAAATTTAATCAAATCGATCGTGACGATTTGAAGCTTAGGCTTTATTCAAAAACTCAAAGGGATGTTGAGCGAGCATTACAGCGTCCAGAGCGTAACTTGGATAACTTGATGGCGCTTTTGTCTCCGGCTGCCGAAGATTATATCGAGCAAATGGCACAAGGTTCCGTCGCTTTAACTCGTCAGCGCTTTGGTTCGAACATTGGCATGTATTTACCCATGTATTTATCAAATTTATGCGCTAATGAATGTGATTATTGTGGTTTCAGCATGAGTAATCGCATTAAGCGTGTGATCCTTAATGAAGAGGAAATCGAAGCAGAGTGCAAGATCTTAAAATCTTGGGGAATAGATTCGATTTTATTGGTTTCAGGTGAGCACGAAACCAAAGTTGGCATCGAATATTTCAAAAAAGTAGTTCCCCAAGTTAAAAAGCACTTTAGCCATGTAGCGATTGAAGTGCAGCCGCTTATGGAAGATGAATATCATCAATTGGTTGAGTTAGGGTTAGATGCTGTAATGGTGTATCAAGAAACTTATCAACCTCACACTTATGCTCAACACCATTTACGTGGTAACAAATCCAGATTCGATTATCGATTAGAAACACCGGATAGATTAGGTAAGGCTGGTGTCGATAAAATCGGGCTAGGGGTTTTGCTTGGTCTAGATGATTGGCGACTCGATGCGTTAATGATGGGCTACCACCTAGATTATATGGAAAAGAAATACTGGCGCAGCCGTTATAGTATTTCCTTACCCAGACTTCGTCCGTGTGTTGGTGGTGTGCAACCTAAAGTAGAATTAAGCGATGTAGGTTTAGTCCAACTAATATGCGCCTTTAGATTGTTTAATCCGCAACTTGAAATCAGTTTATCTACTCGTGAAGAAGCAGGATTTAGAGAAAATCTGTTACCTCTTGGAATCACACATGTGAGTGCTGGTAGCTCAACGGAGCCCGGTGGCTATTTGCATCCCAAAACTGAATTGTCACAGTTTGAAATCAGTGATGAGCGAGGCGTTTTAGAATTTGCTGATGTGATGCGGGAGAGGGGATTGAATCCAGTGTTTAAGGATTGGGAAGGAGAGTGGGTTAGCTAGTTTTTGATTTAATTTTTTTGCATTAAAAAAGCCAGTCAGAGACTGGCTTTTTGTTATCAGGTTCTAAGTGATATTAGAACTTGTACTTAACACCAACGTTCATCTGCCATGTAGACTTGTTTACGTTGTAAGTGTTGTAGTTCTTTGTATCAATCGCATCTTGACCAAATGGAATAGTATACTCGTATACTCCTTTACCATTATTACCACCAGGAACAAATTTATGATCAACTAAGATTTTGTTACTGAAGCGTTGGTACTCAACACGTCCCCAATCTTTATTCAGCAAGTTAAGAACATTGCGAATATTGAAGTAAAACTCACCTTTATGATCTTCAGTAAACCCTGGTACTTCTTGAGTAAACTTAAAGTCTAGCTGATGAGTCCATGGTTGGTTGCTCGCGCCTTTAGGTACAATCTTACCTGCATACTTATCAAGACCAATTTCTTTGACAGCAGCTAAGAATTGATCGTAGGTTAAACCACCTTTGAATTTAACATTTGGATCATTCGGTCCTGTTGGGATGTAAGGAAGATATGCATCTGATCTTGAGAAGCCTCGTTGATCACCAAGAGCTGTATCATTATGAGAGCCTAGCACCCATGAAAGAGGGCGACCTTTCTTTATGTTATAGAATAAATTAAAGCGTGAGCTATAACCGGCAAAGAATTCTTTCTCATATCCCATGGTTAGAGAAAAGCGATGTGGTGTTTCAAAGTTACCTGTACCAAGTGTTGGTGCATTACGGTCATATTGTGTAATTGCATATTGGTAGTTTGAAACGGCCCGTGAAGATGTTCCTGGGAAGCCTTCTTTAACATCACTATAAGAGTATGTAAATCTGAAATCTAAGCCGAAATCCCAAGCTTTAGCTGTAGTTAAAGACCAGTTAAAGCTACGTCCGCTCTTATCTGCATTTGTAAGAAGAATATCACGACGGTCAGTTTTCTTACCTGTCAATGGATCGAACGTTTCATAAACTTGACGACCAGTTCCATCTACTTTTAACTTTTTACGTGCTAAATCTTTCCATGCAAGATCATTTTCACGTTTGATGAACAAGAGTTCAGTACCGAAGAACCAGTTTTCTCCTAACGCACCAAGATCCCATGTAGTATCCGCTGCTATGTTAAAGCGCCAATCTGATGGAAGTTCGAAGTTAGGATCTAGTGCATTAACGTCACCATCACCACCAGCTAATCCATCGTGTGCACCTTGAGGTACTTTAGAGAAGTCAGGAGTACCAAAACTGTCTTTCCAACCACCACGGTATGAAAGCAAAGTTACCCCATCATTTGAAAAGCTGTTTGCAATCCATACATTCGGTGAACCACCAGTATAACGACCAATACCACCTCTCAAGGTAACATTATCAGTTAGTGTGTAGTTAAAGCCGGCACGTGGTAACCAAATATCTAAACCATCCAAGGTTAGATTGTTTGCAAAACCATAGCGTTTTTGGAAATTGCTATTCAGTTTTGGTGCATTATCCATAGAAATGGTTTCGTAACGTAAACCAAATTGAAGCTCTAAATCATCATTAACAGTCCAAACATCTTCTGCCCATAAAGCGATGTTTTGAACATCTAATTTTGCTGCAATTTCATTGCGGTTTTTTGATGCTGCATTGTTGTATCTGAATCCATCAACTTTAGCATTTTTGAAATCTTCGATTGAATCGAATGACCAAGAACCTAATACATCAGATGCAAAAAGGTTAAATACATCTAGATCACTGTAGTTGATACCGAAACCAATGAGATGGTCACCTAGGACATAGTCACCAGCAAAAGCAATTTCTAATTTTTGGTTGTTAAGTTCGTTAGCTTGTCTGAAACGCTCAGTACCAAAGTTAACAGTACCTTTTGCAGTTCTAACTGAAACACTACCTATATTAAGTGGGTTTAGCGGACTTACTGTTGATGTAGTATCTTTATGAGCAATCTTTATTTCGGTAGAAAAATCATCAGACCAATCGCTATAAACGTTTAAACCATAAGTTTCTAGCTTTTCATTCTTATTATAAGTATGACTAGATAGGTTCAGGTTTGTTTCATTACTTGTTGCAGACGTTCTATTACCATCTGTATTTTGGTACGTTAATGATGCACGATGATCATCATTGATTTCCCAATCAAGTTTCAGGATAAGTTTTTCATCTTCTTCAACAGGAGTAGAGTCGAAACTACCAATGTTATCTAGTCCATATTTAGATTTTGCAATAGAAACGACTTCATCGAATTCAGCTTTGGTTACACGGCTATCATTTGCAAAGCCTTGACCTGCTGGACCATATTCTTGTTTTTGAGGAGCATCAAATTTTTCATAGCTACCGAAGAAAAACAATTTGTCTTTGATGATAGGTAGGCCGATGGTTCCACCAAATGTAGTTTCCTCAAAGTCTTGCTTAACTTTAGTGCCATCTTCTTGACGGCCATCACCAGCTAAAGAGTCATTAGTAGTTTGCCAGAAAAGAGTACCATCAACTTCGTTAGTTCCAGACTTTGTGATTACGTTAATTTGTGCGCCAGTAAAGCCACCACGACGAGCAGAAAACGGAGAGGTGTCAAGTGCAACACTTTGTACAGCGTCAATTGATATTGGTGAGCGCTGAGTAGGGTAACCATTTGAATTCAAACCGAAGTCATCATTTTGCTGGATACCATCAACTACAAATGAGTTGTAACGTGGGTTCATACCTGCAACTGAAAGACTGATGCCGTCTGAGTCAAGGTTTGCGAATGGGTTTTGGCGAAGCGTGTCTTTTAAGTCACGGTCAAGGCCTGGAGAGTTCTCGATTGCTTTTGCACCATAGTATTGAGAGTCACCTAGTCCGATAATTGCTTGTGAATTTCCAGCAACAGTGATTCTTTCAATATGTTCTTGGCTAGCAAGAGAACGGTTTAAACGGAATGTTTCACCAACATTTAAGTAAACATTCTCAATAGTGTCATCAGCTAATGATTCAGAGTCTAAGATGATCTTATATGGACCACCAACGCGTAGACCCCTTGCGCTGAAGTTACCATTGCCATCAACTTTTACTTTAGTGATAGAACCTGTTGGTTCGTGGACAATAGATACAGTAACATCGTTTACAGCCACACCTGATGTATTAGTAATATGCCCTCTCATATTACTTGCGGTATCAGCCATTGCTGGAGCAGCAAGGCCGTACGCCATACACAAGGCTAAGGCTACAGAGCTTATTTTACGATTTCGCGTTTTCATCGCTTTATTTCCCTTTACGTAGGTATTTAGGTTATTTATCTTGGTGAATTTTAAACATCTGTTAATTACAGGTTTATGACACTTCTTATTCGGTGCGTATTTTGATACCTTTGCAACAATTTTGCAATCTAGGTCACAGAATTTTTGCTGAAATAAATGTAAGAGGTTAAAAAGTGATAAATCAAAAAATTGGATGTTTGCTGGTTTCTGGTCTGATGTGTGGGATGGGGATTTCGAATAGCTATGCACACGGGCAAAATGGACATCGAATTATTGGTGAGATAGGGCAGTTAAATCTAACTCCTAAGGCTAAGCAAAAAATATTGGTAATTACCAATGGTATGCCACTGGCAAAGCTTTCTACCTGGGCTGATGAAATACGCTCTTCTAGTAAGTGGGACCACGCTTCTCCGTGGCACTATATCAGCGCTGATACGGAAGCTGATTTAACTGGAAATAATCGTAATCCCAAAGGTGATATTTTATCCACTTTAAATGCATTGGAGCAGAAGCTTAAAAATCCAAGACTGTCTAAAAAGCAAAAATGGGAGTCACTGGCTTTTTTTATTCACATGGTCGGTGATTTACATCAACCGCTTCATGTAGGCTTTGCTGAAGATAGAGGTGGTAACAGAGTTCAAGTAAAGTGGTTTAATGAGAATTCAAATTTACATCGAGTATGGGACACTCATTTGATTGATAATCAAAAATTAAGTTATAAAGAGTATGTGGAATTTTTACCTCTAACATCTAAAGAAAAAATAGATTGGCAACAAGGAACGTATTTGGATTGGGCTAAGGAATCTCTTAGATATAGAGATCAAGTTTACCAATTTGACAGAGTTGAAAAAGGTATTCCAAAACTAGGTTATAAGTATATCTATAAAAACCGTGAGCTTTCAGAGCAGCGTCTAAAACAAGCTGGAATTCGTTTAGCCTATAAGCTTAATCAAATTTTTAAATGATCGAGTTGATTGGATATGCAAAACAATGGCTGCATTATGCAGCCATTGTGGTTTAGCTTGAGTAGTTGGTTACATCAACATAAAGACTTAAGGTCTGTCCGGGTTGTAAATACTTTTTAGCATCAAGTTGGTTCCATTTAACTAAATCTTTAATACTTACTTTAAATTTGTTTGCAATTCTTGCCAAAGAATCACCATTTCGTACTTTATAGTTTACAGTTCTAATGACCCCAGATTTCTTACCTTTTTTCAGCCAAACTACTAATTTTTTGCCGACACTCAAAGTATCCCTTGGCGCCATGTGATTCCATCGTGCTAAAGACGTCGTCTTTACTTTAAATTGGCGGGCGATTGTCCATAATGAATCACCAGATTTTACGCGGTAATTGACTTTCACTTGCCCACGGGGGGTATTTTGTTTTTGCGCTAATCGCGAAGGTAGAGATAAGGTGTAATCTTCTCTTTCCCTCGCTGATACAGGTATTAATAAATGTTTACCAACAACAATGGTGTTGCTATTTAAATGATTCGCTTTTTTTATGAAACCAATTGATGTGTTATGGCGTTTTGCTATAAGGCCTAAATTGTCACCTGATTTGATTTTATAACGTGTCCATTTTAAACGCTTTTCAGGGCCGTTTTCATTTAGTGCAAGCTCAAAGCGTTCAGCATTTTCAACTGGGAATAATAGGTTGTAAGTTCCATCAGGCCCAGTAGCCCAGCGATTAAAGCCTGGATTTAGTTTATAAAAGTCGTCAATGCTCAAACCTGCAAAGTCAGCAGCCAAAGCAAGATCTATTTGAGAATCGATTTGCACCACTTTTAATTGAGGTTTGTTTGGAATTGGGGCTAATTTTAAGCCGTACTTGTCTGAATGTTTGATAATATCAGCTAAAGCAAGCAATTGAGGAACATAACGTTCTGTTTCCGTGGGTAAATCTAAACCCCAAAAACTGGTGCTTTTACCTTCACGTCGATTGTTTCTTGCTGCGCGTAGTACTCGACCTTCACCTGTATTGTATGCTGCGATTGCATATAGCCAGTTACCTTTGGTTTTTTTATGAAGGTATTCAAGCATATCGAGAGCTGCAATAGTCGCAGCATAGACATCTCGTCGACCGTCATACCACCAATCAATATCTAGTCCGAAATGACGTGCCATAGGTGAGGTAAACTGCCATAAGCCTGATGCTGAACCGTGAGAATAAGCAAAAGGATCAAAAGAGCTTTCCACAATAGGAAGTAGTGCAAGCTCAAGCGGCAAACCTCGTTTTTCAATCTCTTCTACGATCAAATACATAAAAGGTTGGGCACGCTCGGAAACTCTAAGTAAATGCTTTGGGTGTTTGAGATACCATTTTCGATATTGCTTGACTAACTTTTGATTTGGAACTTTAAATTGAAGCCCGTTTCGAATGCGTTGCCACATATCTATTTGAGTAACAGGTGTTGCGGTATGCTCGACTATGGGTTTTGTCTCTTGGATATCCAAGATCGCAGTTTGAACATTGGTTTCAGCTTTTTCTTTTGGGGCTGTATTAAACGTTGATTGACACCCAGTTAGTAGAACAAGGCTTCCTGCAAATAAGCAATGAGACACACGCATAAAAAATTGTTTTCTCCAAACTTCACATTACAAACATTCAACAAGTCAGATGAAGTTTGAAAGTATATTAGCTATTAATTTTTCGAGTATATATAGAAAATAAATAATATAAAGATCAAAAATTGGAATTGATTTTAACGGATTGGTTAAAAAATGTCTTTCCATTTTCTCAAATATGTGAAGCAATCTATCGTATCTAGCGAAGTTGAGAGGTTAAACTTTGTACTAACCTTGGATTGTATTTCCGCTTGGTCACATCGCAAAAATGGGTTTATTTCTAATTCTTTACCAATGGATGATGGTAATGTTATTTCACCGTTTTGTCGTTGTTGTTTAACTTGATCGTAATAATCGAGTAGCAAAGAATTACTTGGTTCAGCCACTAAGGCAAATGTTAAGTTACTTAAAGTGTACTCATGGGCACAAAACACTTTAGTCGCGGATGGTAGCACACTAAGCTTTTTAAGAGAATTGAACATTTGTTCTGCTGTTCCCTCAAAAATTCGGCCACAACCACCGCTGAATAAGGTATCGCCACAAAATAAATTCCCTTCGATTAGATAAGATATATGCTCAAGTGTATGACCTGTTACATTGATAACTTGTGCAGATACACCAAGCTCATTAATAAATATGGGAGTCTTATCATCTACAATATGGGTTACTTGAGGGATACGTTTTGAATCAGGTCCATATACTTGAATTTTGGCATCATAAGTTGAAAGTAGTTCTTCAATACCCCCTATATGATCGGCATGATGATGTGTAATTAATATGCCCACTAAAACCAGTTGTTGTTGTTCTAGAAATTTTATAACTTCTAATGCCGAGCCAGGATCGACAACAACCGCTTGTTTTTGTTGATTACTGATGCACCAAATGTAATTATCGTTAAAAGCGGGTATGGGCTGGATTGTAAGCATATATCTTAATATTGTTTTAGAATTCTTATTTAATAATATACCCAAAAGGAACTTTGAATAAAGACTATGATTACTTCTAAACCTAAGTCTTGGTTGGAACTGCCTAGTGGTGAGCAAGCACTCAGATCATTGAGTCCTTACATCAATGAGCAAATGTCGCAGTTTTTTGGATACCATCTATTAAAGCTTGGACCTTTGTCATCGGAGATAGATACTGCAAAATCAAGTATTGCACATCAATTCTCAATCTTGGAAAAAGGCAATGCAAGCTTATTGGCTGATTACACTCACTTGCCATTACAAAAACGTTCTATTGATTGTGTGTTAGCAGCATTATTATTGGAATTTGAAACGAATCCTTATCGAGTGTTACGAGAGGTGAGCAGAGTTTTGATCTCTGGTGGGCATTTAATTCTAGTTGGTTGCAATCCATTAAGTCCTCTTTTAATTGGTAAAGCCTCACCTAAACATCGTCAGTTATACCCATGGAGTGGTCGTTTTTTTACAGCGCATAGAGTGAGGGACTGGTTAGAGGTATTGGGATATCAAGTCATTGATCAGAAAAAAGAAGTTTATCACCCTTTGATAGGTAAATTTTCAGATAATAGCTTGTGGCAACAATGGATGAAAAATTGGTTACCTTTCTCAGGCTCATTTTATGTAATTATTGCTAAAAAGGTAGAGTGCCCTTTAACTCCTTCAAAAGCTTGGAAAAAGCAACGTGCCACCAACTGGTCGACGGCACCTAGTGCAGGTCGGGTGAATAGAGGTTAGGCTTGATATCCTTTATCTATTTGTGTGGGCTTCGCTTCGGCAGCTTCTCTGGCTAAGTCATCACAACGTTCGTTTTCAGCATGGCCAGCGTGACCTTTAACCCACTTCCAATCGATTTGATGTTGCTGCTGAGCTTTATCTAGTCGCTGCCACAAATCCACATTCTTAACAGGTGTTTTATTCGAGGTTTTCCAATTATTCTTTTTCCAATTGTGGATCCATTGAGTGATACCTTGGCGCATATATTGGCTATCACTTGTTAATGTCACTTGGCAGGGTTCTTTTAAGCTTTCAAGGGCAATGATGGGGGCCAAAAGTTCCATACGATTATTAGTGGTGTTTGCAAAGCCATCGCTCAATTCTTTACGATGTTGCTTAAAAGTCATCACAATACCATAGCCACCAGGACCGGGATTACCAAGACAAGAACCATCCGTAAAGATATTGATATGTTTCCGTTCTGCCATCAAATTGCTACCATAGTTAGATAATTACATCAGATTATACAAATTTTATTTATTTTAGCCTATGAATATTGTTTCTAAAGCGTCACGACAGATCATTCTCGATACTGAAACCACTGGTATGAACCAAGGTGGAGGGCCTGTTTATATTGGTCATCGAATTATTGAAATAGGGTGTGTCGAAGTGATTGACCGTAAATTAACGGGTCGCCATTTCCACGAATACATAAACCCTGGGCAGGAAATTGATGAAGAAGCAATTGCCGTCCATGGTATCACCAATGAAAGAGTGGCAGATTGTCCGAGATTCCATGAAGTTGCCCCAGCATTTCTCGACTTTATCCGTGGAGCTGAAATTGTGGCGCATAACGCTCCATTCGATATTTCATTTATGGACCATGAGTTTTCGTTATTAAACCCCAAAGGACCGGTTACCGAAGATATTTGCTCAATTGTTGACACCCTTGTTATTGCTAAGCATAAGCACCCAGGCGAACGAAACAGCCTCGATGCGCTATGTAAGCGCTATTTTGTAGATAATTCACGCCGTGAACTTCACGGAGCATTATTGGATGCCGAGATTCTAGCGGATGTATATCTGCTAATGACAGGTGGGCAAACAAAACTTAACCTAGCCGCTGATTCGGTTGGCACCGAAGCCGGTGGGATTAAACGCTTAGCAGCAGACCGACAAATGGGTAAAGTAATTCAAGCATCAGCCGATGAATTAGCTAAACATGCCGAACGACTAGAACTGGTCGGCAAAGGCGGAAAATGTCGTTGGAGCGATTAATCCCTTATGATTCGTGTTGTCTTATCTCTGATCTTGGTGTGGTCATTATCAGGAATACCTCTTTCTTGTTTAGCGAATGAAAATGATATATCTACAGCCAGTGAGCTAAAGAATCGTTTTCGAATTGATCATTTGGTTTCAAAAGTGACATTAGTGGTACAGCGGGAATTTGGCTCTCCACCTGTTGTTATTGTTCTACCAGATGGTCGAAAATGGTTTGCTCATCGTCATCCAGATACGGTTAAATGGAAAGACGGTATGACTGGCGATATGATTGAAATTACTCAACCTCAACCAGGTCCATGGCAGTTATTGGGGCGTATAGTAGAAGGTTCGAATATTACTAAGGTAAGCGATCTAAGTATTGAAGTAGAGCCTTTGCCGCAACCACTTTATGTCGGGGAGAGTATAAAAACAGTAGCAAGGCTAAAAGATAATGGATTGCAGATCCGATTGCCTGGCTTGGATTACTTAGTCGAATGGACGGTGAATTTTAAACGAATAGCTGAAGCAACTGAGAGTGAGCAACAGAAGATAATTGGTAATCGTCGAGTTGGTTCCTATAAAGATGATGGCAAACTGTTAGATGAAAAGCCTGACGACGGAGTATTTACTAGTCGATTTCATCTAGATCTTGAGCCTGGAAAGTACCTTTTTGATGTTAATGCCCATAATGATATCTTTGAGAGGCACTATAAAGAGCCTGTAGAATTGAAACCTATTCCTATTACTGCGTCTATTGTTCACCCATCATTCGATTCAGAAACTCGCTATATTCAGGTTAATAGTAATACTGATGAAATTCGGCCGTCTGAAACAATTGTTGAATATACAATCATGGGACCAAATAACATGAAGGAAAACTTTGTGGTTCAAGGGCTAGGTTCTATGAGAGAGCGCATTAAACTTCCCCATGTTGAGGCCTATGGTAATTATATAGTTTCAGTTGTGGCTGCAACTACAACTATTGGTGGACGTGAATTAGTACTTAAATTACCTGAAGTAGCTTTCAATCAGGAGCCTCCTCCAGCACCTTCAAAATCTGCTGTTGAAATTGCTAAAGAAAAAGCTCAACAAGCCAATGATAATGAAGAATCAGCTAAAAATACTATTTTGATGTGGGTAATAGGTTTTAACCTTTTATTTATAGTATTAGCTGTGATTACGATAATTGTGTGGCGGAAAATGCAAGTGAGAAAGGAAGCTATGAAAGCCGCAGAAAAAATGGTGTCAGAAGAAAGTGTAGAAAATGCTACAACTGGTTCTGACAGTTCTAACTTAAATGATATTGATTTAACCATGCCAGAAGAGTTCGAAAAGTAATATCTGATTTTTCGATTGAAATAAAGAATGGTTTCACACCTTGGTTAAAACGTAGGCGTTTGATTCTTTTGCTTGAAAAAAATATTGACGGTTTAAAAGTGTGACAGTAGTATTCAACCCATTGGAGCGGTAGTTCAGTTGGTTAGAATACCGGCCTGTCACGCCGGGGGTCGCGGGTTCGAGTCCCGTCCGCTCCGCCAAAATTTTAAAGCCTTGTCAGAAATGACAGGGCTTTTTTATTGGGTAAAAAATCAATATAGATGTTTGTACCAGTTACCATTAATTGGTATTACATCTACATAAATAAAAACCTCAGCCGAAGCTGAGGTTTTGAAGTCAATAGAAAGCTAAAGCTTATTCGTCTTTATAGTCGTTGCCATAGAAGCTATCTAATAGGATTTGCTTTAATTCGGCAATTAACGGGTATCTCGGGTTAGCGCCTGTACATTGATCATCAAATGCATCTTCTGCAATTTCATCCAGCTTAGCTAAGAAATCAGCTTCGTTTACTCCGGCATCTTTGATCGATGCTGGAATGCCAATCGTCGCCTTGATTTGTTCAATTTTTTCAATGAGCTTTTGGACTTTTTCGTCATCGGTACTACCTCCAAGACCAAGGTGGTCCGCAATTTCAGCGTAACGGCATAGTGCTTTAGGGCGATCATATTGACTGAAAGCAGCAATCTTCTTAGGCATATCGGTCGCATTGAAGCGGATCACGTTTGAAATTAACAAGGCATTAGCTAAACCATGCGGGATATGGAATTCTGCACCGATTTTGTGTGCCATTGAGTGACAAATACCTAAGAATGCGTTTGCAAATGCGATACCAGCAATAGTTGCACCATTGTGGACGCGTTCTCGTGCTACAGGTGCTGCTGCGCCTTTTTCGTATGACTCTGGTAAATATTCAGTAAGTAAGCTCAATGCTTGTAATGCCTGGCCGTCAGAGTATTCATTTGCCATTATGCTTACATAAGCTTCTAGTGCATGAGTAATAGCGTCAATACCACCAAATGCAGTTAAAGACTTAGGCATATCCATCACAAGATTAGGGTCGACAATTGCCATATTAGGCGTTAACTCATAGTCTGCAATTGGATATTTTTGGCCTGTAACTTCGTCAGTTACTACTGCAAAAGGAGTAACTTCTGAGCCTGTTCCTGATGTCGTTGGAATCGCAACCATAGTCGCTTTTTTACCCATTTTAGGGAACTTGTAAATACGTTTACGTATATCCATAAAGCGTAATGCAAGGTCTTCAAAATGAACATTTGGATGCTCGTACATTACCCATAAGATCTTAGCCGCATCCATAGGAGAACCACCACCTAGAGCAATGATTACATCAGGCTGGAAACTTTTAGCAACGTCAGCGCCATGCTTAACCACCGAAAGGGTAGGGTCGGCTTCAACTTCGTAGAATACTTCAGTTTCTAGACCTTGAGCTTTCAAAACCTTGATAGTTTCATCGCAATAACCGTTATTGAATAAGAATTTATCAGTAACGATAAGTGCACGTTTTTTATCGCTTAACTCTTCAAGTGCGATGGCTAAACTGCCTCTACGGAAATAAATTGAAGATGGTAACTTATGCCAAAGCATATTTTCAGCCCTCTTAGCAACGGTTTTCTTATTGATTAGATGGCTTGGGCCAACGTTTTCAGAAATTGAGTTACCACCCCAAGAACCGCAACCTAATGTTAATGAAGGTGCAAGCTTGAAGTTGTATAGATCACCAATACCACCTTGTGAAGCAGGCGTATTGATCAAAATGCGGGCGGTTTTCATACGGAAACCAAATTGTTTAACTCGTTCTTCTTGAGTATCTTGGTTAGTGTATAAACCAGAGGTGTGACCGATTCCCCCTAATGCTACAAGGTCTGCTGCTTTATCTAGTGCTTCTTCGAAGTTAGCCGCGCGATACATACCTAGAAGAGGTGATAATTTCTCGTGGGCAAAGGCTTCCAATTCAGAAATTTCGGTTACTTCACCAATAAGAACTTTTGTTGAGCTTGGAACTTTTATGTCAGCCATTTCAGCAATGGTCATTGCACTTTGACCAACGATGTCAGCGTTTAGCCCACCATTTTTCAAAATGACTTTCTGCATGGCTTTGGTTTCTTTCTTATTCAGAATATAACCGCCATGAGTGCCGAAACGCTCTTTAACTTGATCATAAATGCTATCAACAATAACAACGGCTTGTTCAGACGCACACACAACACCGTTATCAAACGTTTTTGACATTAAAATTGAACTTACTGCACGTTTAATATCAGCCGTTTCATCGATAATAATTGGTGTGTTACCTGCACCAACACCAATAGCAGGTTTACCTGATGAATAAGCAGCTTTAACCATGCCAGGGCCGCCAGTGGCTAGGATTAGGTTAATTTTATCGTGAGTCATTAACTGGTTTGAAAGGGCTACACTTGGTTCATCAATCCAGCCGATAATATCTTTTGGTGCACCGGCTTCAATAGCGGCATTTAATACTAAGCGGGCAGCTTCGGTAGTGGATGCTTTAGCTCTTGGGTGTGGAGAAAAGATAATGCCGTTACGTGTTTTTAAGCTGATTAATGCTTTAAAAATAGCTGTCGAAGTTGGGTTAGTGGTTGGGACAATACCACAGATGATACCAACAGGTTCGGCAATAGTGATAGTACCGAAGGTATGATCTTCTTCAAGAATGCCACAGGTTTTATCATCTTTATATTTGTTGTAAATATATTCAGATGCAAAGTGGTTCTTGATCACTTTGTCTTCAATGATACCCATGCGGGTTTCTTGGGCCGCCATCTTAGCAAGTGAAATCCTTGCATCAGCTGCAGCTAGTGCAGCAGCACGAAAGATTTTATCGACCTGTTCTTGGGAAAAGTTAGCGAATTCAGATTGGGCTTTGGCAACTCTTTCAACGAGTAGATCGAGTTCTTCAGCGTTAGTTACAGTCATGGAATGGATTCCTATAAAAATATTTAGCTAAATTCTTAAGGTTATTATTTGGCTAAATGTTCTTTTACTTACGAATTTACAGTTAAGCAGGGCTTAAGTCTGTGATCTATGTGGCAAAAGAAAAGTCTGTATGTAATTTTATTACACTTTGTAGTGAAATTGTGACTATTGGAGCATTACTAAGGCTTATATTTCAATCTAATTCTAAGAATTTAAAGTAAATTTTTAAGATTGGGAATCAATATGCAGATTTAACAAATTCTGACAGTTTAATTAAAATTCTTTTTGCTGAATCTAAGTGTGAGTTTTGTTGGTATCCATTTATATTCATCTTTAAGTGTTTATCGTAAGCCAGATTAGCTATTGCTAGCGGACTCTGATCTTTTTGATTTCTGATTGTCAGATTTAGATTAGGCGTAGCTAATAGGTCCGAAACGAGATCTAGATGAGAATATAAGCAAGCTGTGTGAATAGCGGTGTTTCCGTTGATGTCTTTACTGTTAACATTGATTCCCTGTTCCAATAAAGCACGAATTATTGGACGAAAGTTGCGTGACGCAGCAATGTTAAGTAGCTCAGCATTAAGCTTTGGGCTGAGTAACTCATCAGAAATGGCCAGTAGTGTTTTTAGTGCATTTAGGTTATTCGAATATACCGCAGTTCTAAGGTGTTGATCTCTTGGCTGGATACAGGGATGTTGAAGAAGTTTGTCAATCAACTTATTCTGATTTGCTTTGATTACTAGCGTTAATACGTCGAGATTTGTATCGTTTTCAAAATTAATATCAGTTTCGATGTTATCAGACAGTTTTGACACAAAGTCCCATGCTTCAAATATTGCAGCCGTTAATATTGGTGTATTGCCTCTATTATCAACGGCATTCACCTCACATTCATTATGGCTTTCAAAAATAGGCAATAATGAATATCGATCATATTGCGCCGCTATATGAAGAGGTGTTTTACCGTCATGGTCTACATCATTGATATCTGCGTGACGTTTTAGCAATAAATTGAATGTCTCAGGACTGTTGTTTAATGCACATACATGCAGCCAAGGAAACTGAAATTGTTTTAGTCGCTCAATGGCGACGCCAGCATCTAAGAGTTTATTCACTGCTTTTGTATTGTCATCACAAATTGACCGAAGCATGGCTGATTCAAGAGATTTGGGGCACAGTGCTCGAGCTAATAAAAAAGGCTCAATTTGTGCAATAATCTTAGGTTCAAACAATTCAATGGCGGTCCAACTATTTTTAGACTCATTTCTATGCTGTGGTTTGAGATCTTGATTAATAAAATCAGCAAATCTGCATTCCTTGGGCGTTTGTTTTATCAAGAGCAAATGTGAGGTTGGCAAAGTGCCAATCTCAGGATTATGAACTTGATATTTCTTCGTGTTTGCCATGGATCACATTGAGTTGAACAGTAAACCAAAAATTACTGCTGATTATTCTGTTATTTGATTGTGCAAGCTTAATTATGATTAGGGAAGTGAATATTTATTAATTGCGATTTCAGAAAAAAACACACTTATATAAGTTAAGGTACTGAAACTAAGGTGTAAAATAAGTTTTTATCATAATGGTAATATATTAAATAAGCATGAAAGAGAATGGTATTCAGCAAATATTAGGGTATTTGCTGAATATGATAAGTTGCTTAATCCATTTCACCACATAGATTTGTAGTAAAATCCTGTTTTACCTGTTCGGTTGTGAGGTCTCTTGACAATAGTATGTGAAGTTTGGCTAAAGCGGCTTCTATTGTTAGGTTGCCACCACTAATAACGCCTGCTGATGCAAGGGCATTGCCAGTGGCATATCCAGACATATTGACTCGTCCTTGAAAGCACTGAGTGAGATTTACCAAAATTATTCCACGCTCATTTGCTTCTTTTAATAATGAAAGTAGCTCAGGGCTTTCGGGGGCATTACCAACGCCAAAGCTCCTGATGATTAATGCCTTTACTGGCTGCAATAAAATGTTTTGGATTAATTCAGCAGATATACCAGGATAGAGCATCACCAAGCCAATTGGTTGTGGTTGGATGTCGATGACTTTCAGTGCTGATTTATTTTCGGGTAATGGCGTATTAATATGCTGTCGAATTTTAATACCTGCTTCAAGCAGTAATGGAAAATTAGGTGAGGCGAAGGCATCAAAGCCATCAGCGTGAGCCTTGGTTGTTCGATTTCCGCGAAACAGTTTGTTATTAAAGAATAAGCACACTTCAGCAATAGGGTGGTTAGCCGCTATATACAAAGCGTTCAATAAGTTTGCCTGTCCGTCAGAGCGTAATTGTGCCAAAGGGATTTGTGAGCCTGTTACGATAACCGGCTTTGTTAATCCTTCAAACATAAAAGATAATGCTGAAGATGTGTAAGCCATGGTGTCTGTACCATGTAAGATCACAAAGCCATCATAACTATCATAATTAGCTTTAATATCATCAGCTATCATTTGCCAATCTGCTGGCATCATATTCGAAGAATCAATTAACGGGCTGTATTCATTAATGGTGAAATTTGGCATTTCTTGATGATAAAACTCAGGCATGTTTTCAACACATTGCGTTAAAAAGCCAGCTACAGGCACAAAACCTTGCTGAGTTTGCTGCATACCAATTGTCCCGCCTGTATATGCAACGTAAATCGACTTCTTGCCCATACTATTCTCAATTTTTTGAAGTAATTAGATAGATCTTACTATTGGCCAATAAAAAAGGGCAACTCAAGTTACCCTTTTTTTGTTTTAATTATCCATAATTCAGGCTATTGAGAGCATTGTTCACAAAGCATATATAGATGATTAGGATCGTTAAATTGTTTCAGAGACTTGGTAGCATCTTCTACCTGAAGCAACAAAGTATCAACAGGGGAGTGTGATTGACTTGTTTGTGGTAAATAAACAGATACTTTGGCAAACATTTCTTGTATTAGCGCTTCTTCAGCACTCAGTTCTTGTTTGATCTCTTTAGTGTGGTAATTATCTAGGTTCGCAAGTTCAGCGGCTTTGGTAATGGCGGTATTCATATCGCCAATAGCATCAACTAACCCTAGCTTTAATGCCTTATTACCACTCCAAACACGGCCTTGGGCAATTTTATCGACTTGTTGTAGAGACATGTGGCGTTCATTAGCCACTAATGAGATGAATTTATGATATCCAAACTCTACTTTCTTTTGAATAACACGTGCCACATCAGGAGTTATACCTCTAACAGCAGATAAACCTGCCCATTCAGAAGTCGATACACCATCAGCGTGAATACCTAAATAAGATAAAGAATCTTCGAAAGTATTAAACATGCCGAATATGCCGATTGAGCCAGTTAGGGTTGTAGGTGTTGCATAAATATAATCAGCACTGGCTGAAATCCAATAGCCACCAGATGCAGCATAACTGCCCATACTCACAACTACAGGTTTACCTGCTTTTTTCAGCTCGACAATTTGTTGTCTAATTTGCTCAGAAGCGAAAGCACTACCTCCTGGGCTGTCTACTCTAAGCACAACAGCTTTCACATTGTCGTCAAATCGGGCTTTGCGTAAAAGCTTGGCTGTACTGGTACCCCCGATATTACCGGGCTTTTGGTTGCCATCCAGAATCACACCTTTGGCAACGATTATGGCTACAGAATCGCCTGTTCCAAAGCTGTGCTTAGGTTTTACAAGTTTCAAATAATCCAGCATATCAACTTGTGTAAAGCTTTGGCCTGTACGAGCTTGTCCAACTTCATTGATCATTTTGGTTCTAAACTGATCAACAGTAGCAAGTTCATCCACAAGTTTTCTTTTTAATGCAAGTTTTGCATCATCATTTCCAACTTCATTCAGTTCGGCTAAATAGGCTTTAGGCTCAAGAAGAACTTGGTTTAGTTTGATGTTTCGATTTGAAGCAACAATGTCTTTATAACTGCTCCAAATATCACTAAGTAGGGCTTCGTTTGCTTCTTTAGCAGCAGGTGACATGTCATCACGTAAGTATGGCTCTACAGCAGACTTAAAAGTTCCTACACGAAAAATATGAGTTTTGATCTTAAGTTTTTCTAACGCAGACTTGTAATACAGTCGATAACGACCAAGCCCTTCTAGAGCAACCACTCCTTGAGGGTTTAAGTAGATTTTGTTGGCGTAACTAGCTAATAAATATTGCTGTTGATTGTAATAGTTACCAAAAGAAACGATAGGTTTGCCAGAATCTTTGAATTTTTGTAGCGCCTTTCCAATCGCTTCAAGCTTACTGGTTTCCGCATACCTTAAATCAGACAAATCTAAAACTAGAGTTTTTATGCGTTTATCATTCGCTGCAGAATCGACTGCATATAAAATATCCGACAATAGTGTTTCATCAGGGTTAGTTTGCCCTCTGCTTTCAGCCACTAAAGTTTCTATAGGATCAACATATTGTTTTTGATCGACGATTCGGCCACTAATATCAAGGACTAAAGCGCTATCAGGTGCAAGGTAAACTTTTTCTTCGGTTGCAACCGCTGCAATGATGCCAATGAGGGCAATAAAAAGAAAAAAGAAAAATACCAAATTAATAATAAATTGGCGCGTAAAGTTTATGACGTTCCAGATAAACTTGAATGTACTTTTAACTGCAGATGGTTGCGTTGAAGACATACCAACTCCCTTTAATTTGAATATGATTTTATGCTACCTGAATCATTGAAGGATTTCTAAATAGAATTGTAACTGTTTTTAATATTCATTATAGGGACTTGAGGAAATTCGAGTAACAGATTAAGTTATGAGCATTATAAATATTAATAAGGCGGCCAGATGCAATACCCACAATTATTCAAACCCCTAGATCTTGGCTTCACAACACTTAAGAATCGTGTGCTCATGGGCTCGATGCATACTGGGCTTGAAGAACAAAAAGGTGGCTTCGAAAAACTAGCACAGTTCTATAAAGAGCGAGCAGAAGGTGGTGTTGGCTTGATTGTTACTGGTGGTATTGCGCCTAACTTTTGTGGAAGAGCATATCCTTATGCTGCAGAATTGAGCAATGGATTTCAACTTTCTAAGCACAGGTTGATTACAGATGCTGTCCATGAGACAGACACTAAGATATGTATGCAAATTCTGCATACTGGTCGCTATGCTTATCATCCTTTTGCAATGGCACCAAGCCGTATCAAGGCACCAATTAATCGGTTTACGCCATGGAAAATGTCCAAGCGTAGAATTAAATCAACAATTAATGACTTTGTTCAATGCGCAAGCCTTGCTCATCAAGCTGGATACGATGGTGTTGAGGTTATGGGATCAGAGGGCTATCTCATAAACCAATTCATAAGCCAAAGAACAAATAAACGTGATGATGAATGGGGAGGCAGTTTTGAGAATCGCTGCCAATTTGCTTTAAAGATTATTGAAGGAGTAAGAGAGAAAGTAGGATCTGAATTTATCATTATCTTCAGGCTTTCAATGTTGGACCTAGTGGACGATGGTTCTAGTTGGGAGCAGGTGGTTCAGTTAGCCAAATGGGTTGAACAAGCAGGGGCCAGCATTATCAATACTGGGATTGGCTGGCATGAAGCAAGGATACCAACAATTGCCTCAAGTGTGCCAAGAGCTGCATTTTCATGGGTAACAGAAAAACTTAAAGGTGAAGTTTCTATTCCGTTGGTTGCGACGAATCGAATCAATACACCTGAAGTTGCAGAAAATATCTTGCAGAATGGTCAGGCTGATATGGTTTCGATGGCAAGACCTTTTTTAGCGGATGCAGACTTTGTTAATAAGGCTGAAGCTGGAAATTCTGAGCTAATTAATACTTGTATAGGATGCAATCAGGCTTGTTTAGATCATGCATTTGAATTGAAACGCGTGACTTGTCTAGTTAACCCAAGAGCTTGCTATGAAACGGAATTAAACTTTGAAAAGGTGATGAAACCCAAGAGGGTAGCGGTTATTGGTGCGGGGCCTGCAGGGCTGTCATTCGCAGTATATGCTGCTCAGCGTGGGCATAATGTCGTCATTTTTGAAGCCAAGAAACAAATAGGCGGTCAGTTTAATCTCGCGCGCAAAATCCCAGGAAAAGAGGAGTTCAACGAAACCATACGTTTTTATCATGCTCAAATTGAAAAGCTAGGGATAGAATTAAAACTTAATACTTATTTTGACCCCAAAGGTAACGAGGTCTTTGATGAATACGTATTGGCTTCGGGAGTGAAGCCAAGAGATATAAAACTTGATGGAATAGAGCATTCGTCGGTAATCGATTATCAGAAATTACTATTGGAGAAAATTGAGTTAGGAAGCCGTGTTGCGATTATAGGCGCAGGAGGGATTGGTTTTGATGTTGCCCACTATTTATTAGAAACAAAATCTAAAACTTTAGACTCAAAGTCTTGGCTTGAACGTTGGGGAATAGATAAAGAACACTCAACAGCTGGAGGCTTAACAGCCGCTTTTGATGATGAGCTTGCACCACGCCAACTTTATTTGCTTCAACGTAAAGACGACAAAATTGGAAAAGGACTGGGTAAAACGACAGGCTGGATACATAGAGCTGAATTGAAGCATCATAATGTTACTACCAAGACTGGGGTTCAATATAACAAGATCGATGATCATGGTCTACATATTACGGTTAATGGCAAAGAAGAAATACTAAATGTCGATCACATTGTTATTTGTGCCGGTCAAGTGTCTAATCTTGAAATGACTGATGAACTTGCTCAATTAGGAAAGCCAGTACACATTATTGGTGGTGCAGAGAAAGCTGGAGAGCTTGATGCTAAGCGAGCTATTAGGCAGGGTGCTGAACTGGCTGCGGTTATATAAAAAGGAATATCTTTTTATATAAATAAAGCGTGTTAACAAGTAGTTATAAATACAGGTCAGAGTATTAGTGTGGTTAGACAACCGTCCGTGACAGGGTGTCACGGTCGTAAATACGTGGATGCACGCCTCAGTTCGTTTCCACACTATTGCACATTAACTTCTTTGGACGACAATTCGCGCATCGCATATCTTTTACTTAACTTTATGGCTTGATATTACTGAGGTTAGAAGAGTCTTGCTCCGCAATTAAATCAAGATCTAGATCTGAACTTGGAATACAACAACAGGGTAAGCATTCATCTTCTTCAAGAGCCGCTAGCGGTTCTTGAAGATAGTCTACGCTGCCATTTATTACTTTAGTTTTGCAAGAACCACAAAAACCGCTACGGCACTCTGAAAAAATATCGATTTCTTTATCTTCTAGTGCTTCTAGCAAGTTGACCTGTTGATCAAACAACAAAACAGGCTTACCTTGCAGGTAGACAATGGGCGCTTTTTTGAAGTTCATTACAAATCGAAATCTTCAAATTCACTTGCATCAATTGACGCATCAATTTGACCAACTAAGTAAGATGATACTTCAACTTCTTGTGGTGCAACTTGAACTGCATCACTTTCAAGCCAGTTCTTCATCCAAGGTAGTGGATTAGAATTTTCAGGGTAAGGTTGAGCAAGCCCAACTGCCTTCATTCTCTGGTTAGTTATGTACTCAACATATTGGCAGAGGATTTCTTTATTCATGCCAATCATAGAGCCATCTTTAAACAGGTATTCAGCCCATTCTTTTTCTTGCTCAGCTGCTTTATAGAATAAGTCATAAGCTTCTTGCTGACACTCTGCTGCAATCTCAGCCATTTCAGGATCATCTTTACCTGATTGCATTAGGTTAAGAATGTGCTGTGTGCCATTTAAGTGCAAAGCTTCATCACGGGCAATCAAGCGGATGATTTTAGCATTACCTTCCATCAATTTACGCTCTGCAAATGCGAATGAGCATGCGAAGCTTACATAGAAACGAATGGCTTCTAGAGCATTAACAGACATCATACACAAGTAGAGTTTTTTCTTTAGAACTCTTAAGTTAACGGTAAAAGTTTTACCGTCTACTGTATGAGTACCTGCACCGAACAACTCATAAATTTGAGTAAGCTTGATTAAGTCATCGTAGAACTGAGAAATATCAGTAGCACGTTTCAAAATTTCTTTATTCACAACAATATCATCGAAAACGGTCGAAGGGTCATTAACGATGTTACGAATGATATGGGTATATGAGCGGCTATGGATAGTTTCAGAGAATGACCAAGTTTCAATCCAAGTTTCTAACTCAGGAATTGAAACTAGCGGCAAAAATGCAACATTAGGAGAGCGTCCTTGAATTGAATCAAGTAGAGTTTGGTACTTGAGGTTCGAGATGAATATGTGCTTCTCATGATCTGGTAATGCAGCATAATCAATCTTATCACGACTAACATCAACTTCCTCCGGACGCCAGAAAAAAGAAAGTTGCTTTTCTATTAGTTTTTCAAAAACTTCGTATTTTTGTTGATCATAACGTGCAACGTTGACAGGTTGACCAAAAAACATTGGTTCTTTGGTTGCATCATTGGGTTGTTGACAAAAAGTTGAATAAGCCATGTTGTATTACTCTGCACTCTAAAAGGGGACTTAACGTCCCCAGATTAATCCTATTAATGAAATGTAAGATTAGATCTTACATGCACCGCCTGCGCATCCATCATCCTCTTCTTCAACACTGGTTATATCATCCAGTTGATCTGAGGCTCCATCTCGAGTGTTATGATAATATAAAGTCTTCACTCCAAGCTTGTATGCAGTCAATAAATCTTTCAGTAATGTCTGCATTGGGACTTTAGCATCACTAAATTTGGTTGGATCATAGTTAGTATTTGCAGAAATTGCTTGGTCAACAAACTTTTGCATGATACCGACTAATTCAAGATAACCTTGATTTCCATTCATGTTCCAAAGTAGTTCATACTTGTCTTTTAGTTTATCAAAATCAGGTACAACTTGTTTTAGTTGTCCATCTTTACTTGCCTTAATACTGATCAAACCTCGTGGAGGCTCAATACCATTTGTAGCATTCGAGATTTGTGAAGACGTCTCTGATGGCATCAATGCAGATAAGGTCGAGTTACGTAATCCGTACTGCTGTATATCACTACGCAAACTTTCCCAATCTAGGTGCAATGGCTCATTACAAATCTTATCTAGATCTTTTTTGTACGTATCAATTGGCAAGATACCTTTAGAGTAGGTCGTCTCATTAAATAACGGACAAGCACCGTATTCTTTAGCCAAATTCATTGAAGCTTTCAATAAGTAGTACTGAATAGCTTCAAATGTTTTATGGGTTAGACCATTAGCACTACCATCTGAATACTTTAAACCGTTCTTCGCAATATAGTTAGCAAAGTTAATTACACCGATACCTAATGTACGGCGGTTCATAGAGGAAAGTTCAGCGGCTTTGATTGGGTAATCTTGATAATCAAGTAAATTATCTAGAGCACGAACAGCAAGGTCTGAAAGTTCTTCAAGTTCGTCTAGGTTTTCGATAGCACCTAAGTTTAATGCCGAAAGCGTACAAAGTGCTATTTCACCATTTGGATCATTGATGTCGTTTAATGGCTTAGTTGGCAATGCAATCTCTAAACACAGATTAGATTGACGAACAGGCGCAACTTTTGAGTCAAATGGACTATGAGTATTACAGTGATCAACGTTCTGAATATAAATACGACCTGTTGATGCTCGCTCTTGCATCAATAGTGAAAATAGCTCAGATGCCTTGATATTTTGGCGCTTGATGTTGCTGTCATTTTCATATTGAAGATATAAACGTTCGAACTCAACTTGATCTTCAAAGAAAGCATCATAAAGACCTGGAACATCTGATGGGCTGAATAATGAAATCTCTTGGCCTTTGATCAAACGTTGATACATCAACTTATTGATTTGAACACCATAATCTAAGTGACGAATACGGTTATCTTCTACACCACGGTTGTTTTTAAGAACCAGTAGTGATTCAACTTCTAAATGCCAAATAGGGTAGAATAGGGTTGCAGCACCACCACGAACACCGCCTTGAGAACAAGATTTAACCGCAGTTTGGAAATGCTTATAAAAAGGAATGCAACCTGTGTGGAATGCTTCACCACTACGAATTGGGCTACCTAGAGCACGAATGCGACCCGCATTGATACCAATACCAGCACGCTGACTAACATATTTAACGATTGCAGATGAAGTAGCGTTGATAGAGTCTAAGCTGTCGTCACACTCGATGAGTACGCATGAACTGAACTGACGAGTAGGGGTACGTACACCAGCCATTATTGGTGTTGGTAAAGAAATCTTGAATTTAGACGTAGCATCATAAAAACGTTTGATGTAATCAAGACGTGTTTCTTTCGGATAACGTGAGAACAAGCAAGCAGCTACAAGAATATATAAAAACTGGGCGCTTTCATATACTTCACCCGATACACGGTTTTGTACTAAATACTTACCCTCTAACTGCTTTACTGCAGCATAAGAGAAAGTCATATCACGCCAATGATCTATGTAAGAATCCATAATATCAATTTCATCCTTGGTATAGTCTTCAAGGATGTGATTGTCGTATTTACCTAACTCAATCAGTTTGGTTACATGATCATAAAGCTTTGGTGGCTCAAATTGACCAAAGGCTTTCTTTCGTAAATGGAAAACAGCTAAACGAGCAGCTAAAAACTGGTAATCAGGTGACTGTGGAGAAATTAAATCTGCAGCTGCCTTGATAATGGTTTCATGAATCGCTTCAGTTGGAATACCGTTAAAAAATTGAAGGTGAGAGCGAAGTTCCACTTCGGATACAGATACATTGTTAAGCCCTTCGGCTGCCCATGTGATCACGCGATGGATCTTTTCGAGATCGATGGTCTCTCTTTCACCACTACGCTTTGTAACTGTCATATTGCTGTTCATTGAAGATAAGCCTTGTCTATATATCGTCAGCAACTACTGCTGAGTTGTTCATGTAATACAATCGAATCATGACAACCCTTGGCCAGGCAAGGTGAAGTCTTAATTTGTTTATTCTGTAGGCAAATTGTAGTGTAGCGATTGTTATTGATACACAAGATATAGTGTTTATTATGTTGTTATCTACAAGATAGTGAGGTTTGTCGTATTTTGCAAGATGTATATCTTGTGGATAACCTGAGTGTAAAATCAAGGTTAGTAGTGGCTAACCATAGAAGCTTTTTTGCTAAACCCTATGTAAGCATTAGGCCAATATATGAACGATAAAAATTTTCTTTGCATGAGTTAAAAAAATGTTAAAAACATTATTTTAAAAATTGAACAATGACAAAAGATCGTTAGGATCGTTTAAAATAAGATCGGCATCCCAATCGCTAAAATTTTCATCAGAAGGTATATATCCCCACGTTGCGATAGCAGATTTCATTCCCGCATTTTTAGCTGCATCAATATCCGTTAGCGAATCACCCACATAAATAATGTCACTTGTTGGTAAATTCATCTGTTGAGCAGCAAGAAGCATGGGCTGAGCATTGGGCTTGTTATGCGTAGTAGAGTCACCAGAAATGAGAGTTGTATTCTGTGTAAATAACTCGAATTTTGCTACCAAAGGACGGGCAAACTTGGCTACTTTGTTAGTAACAATACCATAGCTCAAACCGTGACAGTCTAATTGATTGATTAGGGAATCTATGCCATTGAAGTAATCCGTTTTATGGCCACTTACATCTTGATAATGCTTCAGCATAGTTTGTTGAACCAGTTGTTGAATCTCTATAGGTTGCGTAGGAATTGCAGTTTGGCAAATAATTAAACTTCCTTGGGAGACAGATTCCTTAACTAATTGTTCAGAAACTTGTGCAAAGCCGTGATCGGCTAAACTGAGATTAAGTGCATAAGTTAAGTCTTTTGCTGTATCCAGTAATGTGCCATCAAGATCGAACAAAATCCCTTTTATCTTTTCTTGCATCATTTAACCTTTTGGCACGCAATCATATAGTTGACATCAAGCTTGTTCGTATATGAAAAAATCTGTGTCAATGGATTGTATTTAGTACCAAGAGCATCAAAACACTGAAGTTCTGTTTGTTCTACTAATTTTATCAATTCAGAAGGGCGGATAAATTTACTGTGGTCGTGTGTGCCAACAGGAAGCATTTTTAAAAGATATTCAGCGCCAACAATAGCTTGAATGTATGACATGAGATTACGGTTGATGGTAGAGAAAAAAGCATAGCCATCTTTTTTTACCATATCGCAGCAAGCCTGAATCACAGAAAGCGGATCTGGAACATGCTCCAGCATTTCCATACAAGTCACAACATCGTAATGTTCACGAAAATCGTTTCGGTGAGATTCGGCAGTTTGTTGCAAGTAATTCACTGTGACACCAGATTCTAATGCGTGTAATCGTGCTACTTCTAATGGCTCAGTGCCCATATCCAATCCAGTAACATTAGCGCCAAGTTTCGCCATGCTTTCAGATAGAATTCCACCACCACAACCTACGTCTAATACATTTTTACCAAATAAGCCTTGGCTTTTTTCATCAATATAATTGAGACGCAATGGATTCATTTGGTGTAGTGGTTTAAATTCACCATTTGGATCCCACCATGTAGCAGCCATACTTTCAAACTTAGCGATTTCTTGTTTATCTACATTTAAATTGTCTTGCATACTGAGTTGCCAAATATCCGGCTTAAAATTAGTTGGGATTATATAACGATTAATAACTTTAGCTATGCAAATAATTTATCAATCGGTTAAAAAAAGTGCTAACAATCAGTGGTTTTTTGATTAGTATTAAGGACAGATATTTATTCGTATTGATTCAAACAACTTAATATCACAGGTTTTGAGCGCAATATCGTCAGCAAGCGCGACATTGATACTCCATTCGTCATTTAGGATATCTTAGATTGCAGTGGCGGCTTCAAATAACTGTGTTAGAATGTTAAATCAATTTTTTTGGGCTCGAGTGGACACGGAATCATAGTGTCGTCAGCAATTTTCAGGAGAGCGAGCAGTTTATGACTGATCTGGCATCATCAATTTCGCCGATAAACATCGAGGATGAATTAAAAAATTCTTACCTTGATTATGCAATGAGCGTGATCGTAGGTAGGGCGCTGCCAGATGTACGTGATGGCTTAAAGCCCGTACATCGTCGCGTTCTATTCGCAATGAACGAGTTAAAAAACGACTATAACAAGCCTTACAAGAAGTCGGCTCGTGTTGTCGGTGACGTAATCGGTAAATATCACCCTCATGGTGATTCTGCGGTTTACGACACCATTGTGCGTTTAGCACAACCTTTCTCTATGCGTTACACCTTAGTAGATGGTCAAGGTAACTTCGGTTCTGTCGATGGCGATGCTGCTGCGGCAATGCGTTATACCGAAATCCGCATGGAAAAACTGTCTCACCAATTATTGGCTGATTTAGACAAAGAGACCGTTGATTTTGTACCTAACTATGATGGTACAGAGCAAATTCCAGCAGTTTTACCTACTCGTATCCCAGCATTACTAGTAAATGGTTCTGCGGGTATTGCAGTTGGTATGGCTACCAATATTCCGCCACACAACTTGACTGAAGTTGTGCAAGGTTGCTTAGCACTCATCGAGAATCCTGATGTAACTATTGATGAGTTAATGGAATACATTCCAGGACCTGATTTCCCAACGGCAGCAACCATCAATGGTCGCAAAGGAATCGTTGAGGCTTATCGAACAGGTCGCGGACGTGCGGTAATGCGCGCCCGTGCAGTTGTGGAAACTGACAGCAACAACAAAGAAACGATTATCGTTTCTGAGATTCCTTACCAAGTTAACAAAGCTAAGCTTATCGAAAAAATCGCTGAGCTAGTAAAAGACAAGCGTATTGAAGGTATCAGTGCTCTAAGAGATGAATCTGATAAAGACGGTATGCGTATTGTCATCGAGATCAAGCGTGGTGAAGTGGGTGAGGTTGTTCTAAATAACCTTTATGCACAAACTCAAATGCAGTGTTCTTTTGGTATCAATATGGTTGCCCTAACTAATGGTCAACCAAAGATATTCAATCTAAAAGAAATGCTAGAAGCATTCGTACTACACCGTCGTGAAGTTGTTACGCGTCGTACTGTATACGAATTACGCAAAGCTCGTGACCGTGCACACATTCTTGAATCATTAGCGATTGCACTGGCTAACATTGATCCCGTTATTGAGTTAATCAAAAACTCGCCAACGCCAACCGAAGCTAAAGCTAAATTAATTGCTCAAGGTTGGGATTTAGGCAATGTTAAGTCAATGCTTGAAAAAGCAGGCGATGACGCAGCGCGACCTGAGTGGCTCGAACCTGAGTACGGTATTCGTGATGACAAATACTATTTAACAGAACAGCAAGCTCAAGCCATTCTTGAACTTCGTTTACACCGTTTAACTGGTCTTGAACATGAAAAGATCTTAAACGAATACGAAGAACTATTAGAATTCATCGCTGGGTTGTTACATATCCTTCGTAGCCCAGAACGCTTGATGGAAGTGATCAAAGAAGAGCTTGAAGTTGTACTTACTGACTTTGGTGACGAGCGTCGTACTGAGATCAATGAGAATGAAGTTGATATGAGTCTTGAAGATCTTATCAATGAAGAAGATGTGGTAGTGACTCTGTCGCACCTTGGTTATGCCAAGTACCAGCCATTAACCGACTACCAAGCGCAACGTCGTGGTGGTAAAGGCAAAGCGGCAACCAAAGTTAAAGATGAAGACTTTGTCGAGAAGTTACTCGTGGCGAATACCCACGATACAATCTTGTGTTTCTCTGATAAAGGTAAGATGTATTGGTTGAAAGTGTATCAACTACCGCTTGCAAGCCGAACTGCACGTGGTCGACCAATTGTTAACTTGTTACCACTGACTGATGAAGAGCGTATTACAGCTATTCTGCCAGTACGTGAGTACTCGGAAGACAAGTTTATCATCATGGCAACCGCTCATGGAACGGTTAAGAAAACGGCACTGACGGCGTACAGCAACCCTCGTTCAAACGGTATTATTGCTGTTAACTTGCGTGATGATGACGAACTCATTGGTGTTGATATCACTAATGGCGACGATGAAATCATGTTGTTCTCAAACGAAGGTAAAGTGGTTCGTTTTGGTGAGAAAGTTCGTGACTCTGAAACCGGTGAAATTAAACGTGACCCTGAAACGGGTGAAGAAGTTTATTCGCTCAGAGCCATGGGACGTACTGCTACAGGTGTTCGTGGTATCAGACTTGAAGATGGACAGAAAGTCGTATCGCTGATTGTTCCAAAGGGTGAGGGCGATATTCTCACAGTAACAGCAAATGGTTATGGTAAGCGAACCGTTCTCTCTGAATACCCAGCAAAGAGTCGTGCAACCAAAGGTGTTGTTTCTATCAAGGTCAGTGAGCGTAATGGTGAAGTTGTTGGTGCCGTTCAAGTGAACGAAAACGACGAAATCATGCTGATCAGTGATAAAGGAACACTGGTTCGTACTCCTGCAACTGGCGTATCAACCATTGGACGTAACACTCAAGGTGTAACCATTATTCGAACTTCTGAAGGTGAAAATGTCGTAGGTTTACAACGAATCGATGAGATTCAATGTGCAGACGAAGAAATAGAAGATGAAATCGAAGAGGCAATTGAAGAAGCCGCCGCTGAAGATTCAACTGAGCAACCTGAAGCCGAATAAAATAATAAAACATAATGAGCGCCTATATGGCGCTCTTTTTTTGAAGGATTTTTAGCAGTGACCAAAACCTACAATTTTTGTGCTGGGCCAGCAATGTTACCTGAACCAGTAATGCACAAAGCTCAAGCAGAACTGATTAACTGGAATGGACTAGGAACGTCAGTCATGGAAGTCAGTCATAGGGATAAGCCATTTCTTGCCTTAGCTAAACAGGCTGAAGCCGATCTTCGTGAATTAATGAACATCCCTGATAATTATCATGTATTTTTCATGCATGGTGGTGGCCGCGCTCAATTTGCTGCCGTGGTAAATAACTTTTTAGGGGAGCAAGGTAAGGCTTTATATTTGGTTTCTGGGCAGTGGTCTCAACTGGCGGCTGATGAAGCAAAAAAATTGGTGAAAGAAGAACAGATTAATACTGTTTCGATTTCAAATTACCAAAACAAAGATGAAACTAAATCAGTAACACTTCCTGATTTTACTGATAATGTGCGTAAATTCAGATATCTTCATTATTGTCCAAATGAAACCGTAGATGGTATCGAAATTTTTGATGATATCGAGTGCCCTTGGCCAGTTATTGCTGATATGTCGTCCAATATTCTTTCTCGCAACATTGATGTATCCAAGTTTGCGGTAATTTATGCAGGAGCACAGAAAAATATTGGGCCATCTGGCCTATCTATCGCGATTGTACGAGATGATATGTTGCAGCTACCAAGTTTGCCGCAACCAACTATTTTCAACTATCAAGCGCAACTAGAAAATAATTCTATGTATAACACGCCACCAACTTTTGCTTGGTATCTAGCGGCTGAAGTTTTTAAATGGTTGAAACAAATTGGTGGTGTTTCATATATTGAAAAAATTAATCGAGATAAAGCAGAGCTTCTTTATGCTGAAATTGATGCTTCTGATAACTTTTACAATGATATAGCTGAAAAAAATAGATCACTTATGAATGTAACTTTTCATATGAAAAATACAGGTGATGAAGAACAGTTTTTGGTGGATGCAGAAACTGAAGGTTTAGTTGCTTTAAAGGGACATCGTTTTGTTGGTGGTCTAAGGGCAAGTATTTATAATGCCATGCCAGTAGAAGGGGTAAGAGCATTGGCGCAGTTAATCGAACGGTACTAATGTGTATCCATAAAAGAAAAGCTTTTGGTTGTTTAGAATGCACCAGAAGCTTTTTATTTGCTTTTTCCCACTAACCAATTACCAACTATAGATGCAGCAATGCCAGCAATGCCAGCAATGCCAGCAATGCCTATGCCTGTCACAGCGTAGGTCCATATATAAGTTGGGGTTTTGTCTTCACCAGAACCTTCGCACGTTTGACTAGAATATTTATGCAAAGCCGGAACGGCGGCTAAACAGGCTGTAGCAACGCCATAACCAACAACTTGAAAAGCTCTTCCGCCGAAATAATATAAATTACTGTGTATTGTGTTTTTCTGTCTATAAGTTCTACGAGGGAATAGGCTCTGCACATCGGTGTCACTCTGAACTGCTGCCATAATACTACCAACCTGTATGCTGAAACTTAAACCGTCACTACTTTAAATGATAAAATCAAAGTTAATCCATATCACTCTTAAGTTACAATTGTTTAATGCATGCTCGCTTTTATATTAGATATATGGTTTTTGGTTTTATAGGTTTGAGGTCGTTAGTTTCTGTATGAAAGAATTTAACGTTCTTTAAAGCATCTAATATTGTAATTCTATGGGGATCTACTGCAGTGGGATCTGAGTCTTTACTCCTATCAGTCCTATCAGCATTTCATACAAATCATCAATAAAAGGGTCTGATTTTCCCCGCACCTTCGGTGTAATTCTCTTGCTTAGCTTGAATAACCAACTTTTGCATGCTGCTAAAGTGATACAATAATACTAATTTCAATATTTATTGGTCTGAAAATATCTTCTCTTTTATAGCACTGATGGTAGATAAATTTATTGAATAGATTAAGTTGAGTCAGTATCTATTCAGAAAAAATAATGAGCTACTTTTTCCAAGCGCGAGTGATTTCACGTCTGCCCATAGGACCCTTGCACTGGTCTAGTTTAAACCCTATCGTTTTCAGGTCACGCTTAAATTGCCCATTAGCGCAATAGCTGACCAATAATCCATTTGGCTTTAATGTTTGAAAGCATTTTTCGAATAAGTGTTTTTCCCAAGCATCGGGTTGCTTACTGGGTGCAAATGCATCGTAATAAATAATATCGACTGAGTTGGGAATTAAAGCAGCATCGTGTAATTTTTGTTGAATTTTTAAAAGCTCAAATTGATCGGTAATATCTTTAATTTCTCCCCAATCGCAAGCATGAATTTGTGTAAATAACTCGGGGCTTAGCATTTTTAGCTCTTCTGCGTAATTCAGTTGTAGCGCGGTTTCGATAGGAATAGGGTATGGTTCAAGGCTAGAATATTTAATTGCTAGGTGAGCATCTATACTTTCTTGCAGGCTTAACAAAGCATTTAACCCAGTACCAAAACCAAATTCAAGAATGTTTATAGTCTGGTCGTTACCTGTATTTAGAGATAAAAAGTATCTAAGTCCACATTCAATATATACGAATTGAGATTCTGTAAGAGCCCCATTATAGGCATGATAGGATTCTTCAAGTGTAGGATTTATAAGCGTGTGTGAGCCATCTTTTGTGATGTGTAATTCTACTTGGAGCATTTATAAAGTAAGGGGGTGAAAGTTTCGCTTTATCATAAATAAGCATAAAAGAATGTCAAATTGTGTTTCCCCGTTTAGAAAAACGGGGAAAGTATCACAAATATAAACTACTAACTTGTTTTTGAAGCAGGTTTTGGACCAGTCATCCAACTACCAATCTTCCAAAGAGCGACACCTGTTGCTACTGTACCAGTAACAGCTGTAGCTTTCCATCCCCATGAAAGCACTTCAGATAAGACACTTGAACCATCGGAAGGACTAGGACTAGCTGATGGACTTGGACTTGGACTTGGACTTGGACTTGGTGAAGGGGCTATATCGAGTCCTGCACCAGAACCCGATCCAGAATCACCAGTTGAAGTTTTGCATGAGGCTGAACACTGTAGATAACCTAGTCCCATGCTTAAAGTTGGTGCAACGACTCCTGTCAGAAACGCACCAGTGTATTTGACACCAGTCCCAGTTACAGACCAAAATTTTTCACTTGATGTTTGCTGGTTTGTTGGACGGAACCTGGGTACCAGGAGAGCCTGTTCATCATCTGAGCCGTTTTGGCCGTTAATAGTGTACTGTGATGGAGCTACTTGCCCACCTCCTCCTACTCCTTCTGAAGACATATTTTCACCTTTTTAAATGATTAAAAGTAAGGCTCAACTATGTTTGCAATTACAAATGAAATCCAATTAATTTTAATTAAATATATTTCATAATGTTTATTAACCCATTGAGTTACTGAAAGTTAATCATGAAGAGAATAAGGAAAAATAAGATAAGGCACCCATCAGAGTGCCTATTGTGATAAAAACTAAAGCACCTTTGCTATAGATTGAGCTAAGTAATCAACATTAGTTTC
This sequence comes from Parashewanella sp. 2210YD4-3, assembly GCF_056591735.1. Classification (NCBI taxonomy): domain Bacteria; kingdom Pseudomonadati; phylum Pseudomonadota; class Gammaproteobacteria; order Alteromonadales; family Shewanellaceae; genus Parashewanella; species Parashewanella sp. 2210YD4-3. The sequence goes on from NZ_JBWQOG010000003.1 coordinate 106,915, forward strand.
AGTAATGCCGGCAATACTAATACGGCTAGAGCCAACCATATATATGCTGTAATCACTCTTTAGTTTTTCCACTTGTTGTGGATTTACGCCTAAGAAAGAGAACATGCCTTTTTGCTCTGTGATAAAGCTGAAATCGTTACCGACATTTAATCCATGGAGTGCATCTACCAGTAACTTACGATTGCCATTTATCCGGTCACGCATATGCTTAAGTTCATCAAGCCATTGTTGCTTAAGTTCAGCTGAACCTAAGATGGTTTCAACAATCGCGGCACCATGAGCTGGTGGCATAGAGTAAAGGCAGCGAACCACATAAAGCAGTACAGAAAATGCAGTGTCGGCCTTAGCTGCTGTATTGCTAATGATGGAGCAAGAACCAATACGCTCGCGGTACAAACCAAAGTTTTTAGAGCATGAACTACATAGGATCATATTTTCAACGGTAGCGGCCATTTTGCGAACGCCGTAAGCATCAGCGTCTTCATTAATACCAAAACCTTGATATGCCATATCAATCAGTGGTGTGAAGCCTTTATTTTTTGCTAGCTCTGCAATGATGTCCCATTGCGCGGGCGTTAAGTCCATACCACTTGGGTTATGGCAACACGCGTGAAGTAAAACAACGTCATCAGCGCTTACTTGCTCAAGGCAGGCTACCATTTCATCAAATTTGAGTGACTTATTGTCATAATCATAATAAGGGTAGGTTTTTACAGTGATGCCTGCCGCTTCAAATAATCCAGTATGGTTAGCCCAAGTTGGATCACTTACCCATAAAACGGCATTGTTATTACAACGTTTTATAAAATCAGCAGCTACACGAAGTGCGCCTGTTCCACCAGGAGTAGAAACAGTACGAATACGGTTTGCTAATAATGCAGGGTGATCTGAACCGAAACACAGTTCAGTAATCAAAGTATTAAAATCAGCTGAACCTGTGGGGCCAATGTACACTTTGGTATCTTCGGTTGCAAAACGATGTTTTTCGGCGGCTTTTACACAATCAAGGATAGGGGTATGACCTTGTGGATCTTTATAAACCCCAACACCCAGATCAACTTTGTTTGGATTGGTGTCTTGTCGATATTGATTTAGAAGTCCTAAAATTGGATCTGCGGGCATAGCGGTTAAGCGATCTAACATCTTATATCTACCTTTTTGTTTTATCTTATAACTTATTGCAATTAAGTGAGATTATCACAAATTGAAGGGTTGGGGAGAATAACAGTTGCAGAATATTTATGTATGCGCCATTCTGTATCCCCCTAATCTGTATGCTAATTACATTCATAAGATGCAACAACTCACTTTGCCTCATTTTGCTAAATTTAATGGTGAAATAAATATTCCTGGTTCAAAAAGTATTTCCAATCGCGCCTTGTTATTGGCGTCACTGGCTTCAGGTCCAACTACCCTTAAAAACTTGTTAGATTCAGATGACATCCGCCATATGTTATCGGCGCTTAAACAATTAGGCATTCGATACGAGTTAAGTGAAGATAAAACTCAATGTGTGGTTCATGGAAACAATGGGCCATTTACAAGCGATACATTGCAGTCTTTCTTTTTAGGAAATGCTGGAACTGCGATGCGTCCATTGTGTGCGGCGCTAACTTTAGGTGTTGGTGAATATGAGTTAACGGGTGAACCTAGGATGGAAGAGCGCCCAATTCGTGATCTTGTGGATGCTCTCAAACAATTAGGCGCAGAGATTATCTACCAAAAAGAACAGGGCTTTCCACCTGTGTTGGTTAAAGGCACGGGGTTGTCCGGTGGTAGTGTTAATATTTCTGGGAAATTATCTTCGCAATTTTTAACTGCACTACTTATGGTTGCGCCATTGGCAAAAAACAATGTATTAATAACTGTTGATGGCGAGTTAGTTTCTAAGCCTTATATCGATATTACCATCAAACTGATGGAACGCTTTGGGGTTAAGGTTATTAACCATGATTACCAAACATTCGAAATAGAAGCGGGACAATCTTATCAATCTCCGGGGGAATTTTTAGTTGAAGGCGATGCATCATCGGCTTCATATTTTCTTGCCGCTGGCGCAATCAATGGTGGACAAGTCAAAGTAACCGGTATTGGAAAAAACAGTATTCAAGGTGATATTCAATTTGCAGATGCATTAGTGGCTATGGGCGCTAATATCGAGTGGGGCGATGACTATATTCTTTCATCGAAAGCTGAATTGATTGCTATTGATATGGATATGAATCACATCCCGGATGCTGCCATGACTTTAGCTGTAGCCGCTTTGTTTGCCAAAGGAACAACTAAGCTGAAAAACATCTACAACTGGCGGATCAAAGAGACTGACCGTTTAGCGGCTATGGCAGCTGAATTAAAAAAGGTTGGGGCAACGGTAGTCGAGCATAATGATGCGATTGAAGTTACAGCGCCGGAGCAGTTGATTCATGCTGAAATTGATACTTACAATGATCATAGAATGGCGATGTGTTTCTCTCTGCTATCAGCGTCTCCTGTAGGGGTAATCATCAATGATCCCGGTTGTACATCCAAAACTTTTCCTAACTATTTCGAAGCCTTAGCTCAAATAGGTCAACAATAAATTCTTTTAAGCCGTGCAGATAACTATCTGCTACCAGTAGTCAACAAATTTGTACGGCTTCATCTTCTCATTTTATTTCAGCACTCACGAATATCTGAAAAACAACCAGATTTTTTGGTTTGGCTGGTGTACAATGCCGCCGCTTATTTTCATTAGTACCGCAAAATATATTTTTTCGACTAGGCTTTAACAGCCTTTGTGGTGCTTTTGGGGAATGTTTATTTTGGAGGAATTATGTCTGAACGGACTCCAGTGGTAACAGTTGATGGCCCAAGCGGAGCTGGTAAAGGAACAATATGTCATTTACTGGCTCAAAAACTCGGATTTCATTTATTAGATAGTGGTGCCATTTATCGAGTGTTGGCATTAGCTTCAATTCACCATGATGTTGAGCTTGATAATGAAGAAGCTATAAGTTTGTTAGCTGCACATCTCGATGTTCAGTTTCTTGCAGGCAATGAAAGCGACAACATCAAAGTGGTTTTAGAAGGCGAAGATGTCACCCGTGATATCCGCACTCAAGAATGCTCTGATGCAGCATCAAAAATTGCCGCGTTCCCGAGAGTAAGAGAAGCTTTATTACGTCGCCAACGTGCATTTGAAGTTGAACCCGGATTGATCGCTGATGGTCGTGATATGGGAACCGTTGTATTTCCAGAGGCACCCGTTAAGATTTTTTTGACCGCGTCAGCTGAAGAACGAGCAGAGCGTAGGTATAATCAGTTGCAGGACAAGGGCTTCGATGTTAAAATCGACCGCCTTTTAGCTGAAATCATTGAGCGCGATGAGCGTGATATGAATCGGCCAGTTGCACCGCTGAAACCAGCGGATGATGCATTAGTCGTTGATACGACAGGAATTAATATAGATGGTGTGTTGGATATCGTGCTTACACACATCGAAAAACATTTATCAAACCCTGAGTAGCTCATAAAGAGCAACGCAAGGTTGATAGGCATTCACTACAAGGATGATAGTGAAATTATTTAACTGACTCTACGTTTAGGAATGAATGTAGTTTATTACTTAAAGTAAATTAACATGACTGAATCTTTTGCTGATCTGTTTGAACAATCCCTAGAACAACTAGAATTCCGCCCAGGCTCTATCGTACGTGGTACTGTAGTAGCTATCGAAAACGGCATGGTACTAGTTGATGCTGGTCTTAAATCTGAAAGCCCAATCCCTGCTGAGCAATTCAAGAACGCTGCTGGCGAACTTGAAATCAACGTTGGTGATGAAGTAGACGTTGCTCTTGACTCTGTTGAAGATGGCTTCGGTGAGACTCAACTTTCTCGTGAAAAAGCTAAGCGCCATGAAGCTTGGATTGTTCTTGAAAAAGCATACGAAGACGCTGAAACTGTTATCGGTGTTATCAATGGTAAGGTTAAAGGCGGTTTCACTGTTGAATTAAACGGTATCCGTGCATTCCTACCTGGTTCTCTAGTTGACGTTCGCCCAGTTCGCGACACTGCTCACCTAGAAAACAAAGAATTAGAATTCAAAGTAATCAAGCTAGACCAGAAGCGTAACAACGTTGTTGTTTCTCGTCGTGCTGTTATCGAGTCTGAAAGCAGTGCAGAGCGTGACGCTCTTCTTGAGAACCTTCAAGAAGGTCAAGCTGTTAAAGGTATCGTTAAGAACCTTACTGACTACGGTGCATTCGTTGATCTTGGTGGTGTTGACGGTCTTCTACATATCACTGATATGGCTTGGAAGCGTGTTAAGCACCCATCTGAAATCGTTAATGTTGGTGACGAAATCAACGTTAAAGTTCTTAAGTACGATCGTGAGCGTACCCGCGTATCACTAGGTCTTAAGCAACTAGGCGAAGATCCATGGTTAGCAATCAGCAAGCGTTACCCAGAGAACACTCGTTTGAGTGGTCGTGTAACTAACTTGACTGACTACGGTTGTTTCGTTGAAATCGAAGAAGGCGTTGAAGGTCTTGTTCACGTTTCTGAAATGGATTGGACTAACAAGAACATCCACCCATCTAAAGTTGTTAACTTAGGTGATGAAGTTGAAGTTCTAGTTCTAGACATTGATGAAGAACGTCGTCGTATCTCTCTAGGTCTTAAGCAATGTAAGACTAACCCATGGGATGATTTCGCTACTCGTTTCAACAAGGGCGACAAAGTTTCTGGTAAGATCAAGTCTATCACTGACTTCGGTATCTTCATCGGTCTTGACGGTGGCATCGATGGTCTTGTTCACCTATCTGATATTTCTTGGACTGGTACTGGCGAAGAAGCTGTATCTGAGTACAAGAAAGGTGACGAAATCAACGCAGTTGTTCTTTCAGTTGACCCAGAGCGTGAGCGTATCAGCTTAGGTGTTAAGCAAACTGAAGACGATCCATTCAACGCTTACTTGGCTGACAAGAAGAAAGGTACTATCGTTAATGGTACTGTTGCAGCAGTTGACGCTAAAGGTGTTACTGTTGAGTTGGCTGAATCTGTTGAAGGTTACCTTCGCGTTGCTGACATCTCTCGTGAGCGCATCGAAGACGCATCTAGTGTATTCGCAGAAGGTGACGCTATAGAAGCTAAGTTCATGGGTGTAGATCGTAAGAACCGCACCATCAGCCTGTCTATCAAAGCGAAAGACGAAGCTGAAGAGAAAGAAGCTCTAGCATCTGTTAACAAGAAAGATGACGCTGTTATCAGCAATGCTATGGCAGAAGCGTTTAAAGCTGCTCGTAAGTAATCATTGTTGTAAGGTGCTTTTATTAGCACCTTTTAATGGTTAAGTTTGGCTTGAAAAAAGAGGATAGCTAGGATGACAAAATCCGAACTAATCGCAAAACTCGCTGCTAGTAATCCACAATTGTCAGCGAAAGAAGTAGAGAATGCTGTAAAAGAAATGCTGGAGCAAATGGCTTCAACATTAGAATCTGGTGATCGTATTGAGATCCGTGGATTCGGTAGCTTTTCACTTCACTACCGTGCTCCGCGTGTTGGACGTAACCCAAAAACTGGAACCTCAGTGGATCTAGATGGTAAGTACGTACCGCACTTTAAGCCAGGCAAAGAATTACGAGAACGTGTTGATGCAGTCAATTCGTGATCATTCTTGATTAAAAAGCCTCCTTTGGGAGGCTTTTTTGTATCTAATGCTAGCCTAAAAACATTATTTCGCAGATAATCAGAACTCGTACTGTTTTCAATAACTAAAGACCACGAACAGTTCTAATTGATTTCAGTATTACTGAACTATATGGAGATACATGTGAAATCATTTTTCATTACAATTGTCGTTGCTACAATCTTTTTTTTAGCTTTTATTTTCGGCGCCCGTAACGAGCAAATGGTTACCATTAGCTATTTTGTGGCTCAAGGTGAATACCGACTTCCCATAGTATTAGCTTCAGTTTTCTTAATTGGATTTTTTCTTAGTTGGTTGTTCGCAGCTTACCAAATCATAAAGTTAAAGGTTGCTTTGCGCCAAGCAAATAAAAAGCTTGCTGAAATAGAGCCTAAAACGGTTAGCGAAGAAGAACGATAATATGCTTGAAATCTTGTTCTTGTTATTACCATTAGCTGCAGGTTACGGTTGGTATATGGGACGCCGAAGTATGCGTCATCAGCAACAAAAAAAACAACGTAGGCTAAACAAGGAATATTTTTCAGGACTAAATTTTATTTTATCCAACGAATCAGACAAAGCGGTAGATTTTTTTATTGATATGCTTGATGTCGATGATGAAACTATTGAGACACACCTTTCTCTCGGTGCTTTATTTCGTAAACGTGGTGAAGTAGACCGCGCCATCCGCATCCATCAAAACCTTATTTCTCGACCAAGTTTAGCTCCAGAACAACTAGAAATGGCCATGAGTGAACTTGGCAAAGACTATATGGCAGCCGGGTTTTACGATCGCGCCGAAGAAATATTTTTAAGCTTGTTACAGCAGTCAGAAGATACCCACGAAGCGGAATCGCAGTTAATCACTATTTACCAAACCACTAAAGATTGGCGTAAAGCAATTAAAGTGATTAACCATATGAGCCGAGCTCATAGAAAAAATTACCTACAAGACCAAGCTCACTATTATTGTCAACTAAGTGATGAAACGGATGATCCCGCAAAAAAAATCAAATATCTCAAGCTAGCATTAAAACAAGATGATAAATGTATACGGGCTTTATTAGAGCTGGCAAAAGTATATGCTACCCAGCATGACTATAAGCAAAGCAAACAGAAATTATTAGCCATTTTAACCGCAGATATTCATTTTATTGCCGATGCTCTAGAGGTGACAAAAGAAGTTTACCTCGCCAATTCAGATGTGAGTGGTTATCGAGATTATTTACAGCAAGCCGTTGAAAAAGGGGCTGGCATTTCAGTTATTTTAGAAGTTGTTCACTTGTTATTAAACAATGGTGAATCATCAGAAGCTGAAAGTATTTTGCTGGATTCATTATATCGAAATCCAACAATGAAAGGCTTTCAGGAGTTGATGAAGTTATATTTGCTAGAAACTGAAGATGGTTCATCTAAAGATAACCTTACTCGATTAGAAGAGTTAGTGGCTCAGCAAATTGCTTATCGACCATCTTATCGCTGTAAAGTATGTGGTTTTCCTGCTCATGTACTTTACTGGCATTGTCCATCATGCAAATCCTGGGGAAAAATTACTCGTATAAAAGGTCTTGATGGCGAATAACCGCGTTATAAACAGCGGAAATGAAAACATATCGGAGAAACCATGTCTGAAAAACGTATCCTTGTCGCTCTAGATTATGCTAATAAATCTGAAGCTTTTGCACTGATTAATCAACTTGATCCAACAATGTGCCGTCTAAAAGTGGGTAAAGAGATGTTTACCTTATTTGGCCCAGAATTTGTTAAAGAAGTACAAGAAAAAGGCTTTGATGTTTTTTTAGATTTAAAGTTTCATGATATTCCAAATACAGTTGCAAAAGCAGTAAAAGCGGCAGCAGAACTTGGAGTATGGATGGTGAATGTTCATGCAAGTGGTGGCTTAGCTATGATGAAAGCTGCAAAGGATATTCTTGAGCCTTACGGTGATAAAGCGCCATTATTAATTGGGGTTACCGTGCTCACTTCAATGAGTGATGAAGAGTTACCTCTAATTGGTGTAAATAAAACGGCTGATGAACAAGTTCAACATTTAGCAGCATTGGCGCATCAAGCAGGATTAGACGGTGTTGTATGTTCGGCACAAGAAGCTGAGTCATTAAAATCAACACTGGGTGAAAACTTCAAGCTGATCACGCCAGGAATTCGCCCAATTGGATCAGCCGTTGGTGATCAACACCGGGTTATGACTCCAGAGAAAGCTTTAAAAGCAGGCTCTGATTATTTAGTTATTGGACGCCCGATCACTAAAGCGCCAGATCCACTTGAAGCCTTGACGAGCATTCATTACAGTATCAATCCAACTGAATAAATCTGACTTGTCATGCCTGAGAAGGCAGGCGCCCAGAGCCTTTAATAAGTCACTATACACCTGCCTACGCAAGTGTGACGATACAAAATAGAGAAACAATCATGGCAAATGCATTACAAGAGCAGCTATTAAAAGCGGGCTTAGCCAGTAAACAAAAAGTTCGTGACGTAAAAACCCAAAAGCGTCGAAACAAAAATCAAAAAGTTGATGATGGTTCGGCAGCTTTAAAACAACAAATTGCTGAGCAAAAACAGCAACAAGCTGAAAAAGATAAAGCGTTAAATGAACAGCGTTTTGCAGAAGCGATGGAGAAAGGGCAAGTTCGTTCTTTAATTACTGAATTTACGCGTACTGCACTTTCATTACCTTCTAACGGTGAAGTGAAGTTTAACTTTACGGTTGGAACAAAGGTACACGCAATTTACATCGATGACGCTATTCAGTCACAACTTTTGAATGGTAAGTTGGGTATCGTTCGCCACGAAGAGAAAACTTACGTCGTGCCTTTTAAGTTAGCTGAGCGAGTGAATTTATTAGTACCTGAATGGTGTGGATATTTAGCTTCAGAGGCAGATAAAACTGAAAATATGGTAGAAGATAATGATCCTTACGCGGATTATGTGATACCTGATGATTTGATGTGGTAATAGATAAAACAAGTCGTAACAATTAAGCCTATCTTAAAAAAAGCCCAACTACAGTCGGGCTTTTTTGATTTCAAGTGATCAGTTACTTTGATCTTTCTTCTTTTTAAGCCCTAAACCTAACTCTCGACCTCGAAAGCGTGCATAGTATGGAAATCCAACCAAAAGTAGAGAAATTAAAATGGTTTCAATAACAGCAAAAGTAAACCCGTTGTTAGCTACCCATAAGTTCGTAAGAGCGTGCAGCTCATATAGGCATAAAATGAAGCTTGCCCACGCAAATGTATAAGGGTTACCTTGAATCACTCCCTTTAACGGCAGCAGTAACGGAATGATCCATAGTGCAGTAAATGCAAAACTATAGGTTCCTGACAAGCCAAGCTGAATAAAGTAACCACTTAAAAGCAAAACTAATGCAATATAGCCAACTCTGCATAGTTGAAATAATGTTTGTGTTTGCATTAAATAATATCCAATACATTTTCTGGTGGGCGGCCAATCACAGCTTTATCATTGGCTAGTACGATAGGACGCTCAATGATTTTTGGTGTAACTGTCATAGCTTCAAAAAGCTGTTCGTCAGTTACAGACTCCTCAGCTAGATTTTGCTGTTTATAATCATCTTCTTTGGTTCGCATCATTTCACGTACAGAAACATTAAGCTTAGTATGAATGCTTTTTAGAGTAGATATTGAAGGCACATTTTTTAAGTATTCAACGATTTCAATTTCACACTTATTTTCTTCTAGTAGAGCAAGTGTCTGACGGCTCTTTGAGCAACGAGGGTTGTGAAAGATGGTTACTTTAGTCATGTTTTTTCCAATCTAATTGTTTAAGCCGAATTTTAACAAAAATCTATCGCTTAGATAATTTTTTTATTTCAATCTCGTATTGCCTGAATTGTCTTATTCTAGCTTCTATTCTTGCAAGTTGTAGTGGATCGTCTTGGCTTTGTTGGTGGGCGTAATTCAGTTGGTCAATAGCGCCATCATAATTTGCTTGCAATGCCATTATCTCTGCCTGTATATAGTGCTTCATCGACAAATTTTCACTTTTAGTATAAGCATCAAGTAACAATTGATATGCAACCATATTATCCCAATCATAAAAAATAGCGTCTTGAAGAATTGGTATGGCTTTCTTAGGCTTTCCTGCTTCAATATAAGCATGAGCTAAGTTCATCGTAATCACATGCGATGACGGTCTATCTTGATATTGGGTTGCTAACATGTCGATAGCTTGATGGTATTTCTTTACTTTGAGCAATAAGTCGGTTTTTGTGTCAATATAGAACAAATTGTCAGGATCTTTTTTGAGCAATTTATCAATTATTTCAGCTGATTCCTTTGTTTTATCTAGTTCGAATAATGCCAGTGCTTTGCCATAAAGTGCGGCATCTTTAAGGGCAAATGTTTTCAGTTCAAGCTGCTTATTAAAGATGGCTAATACAGCGTTTGGGCTATAGTCTGAAAACCTTACTTGAACTCTAGCTTTGGCTAATTGGAAATCAAGGCTAGCAGGAATATATCTGTGTGGATATTTTGATGCTCGATTACGTGCTTCTGTGATCCTTGATTTCGGAAGAGGGTGACTTTGTAAAATTTCTGGCAATCTTGTTGCGTATTGATATTTTCTTGCAAGCTTATTAAAGAAAAGATACGCTCCATCGGGATCAAAACCAGAATCAACCAGTGCATGCATGCCAATACGGTCTGCTTCTTTTTCATTGGAACGGGTATAGTTGATCTGGGCTTGTCTCGCAATTCCTGTTGTTGTCGCTAATGCGGCCATTCCTGCTTCTGGTGCCGCCACTGCCAATAGTAGTGAGCCTATCATACCGGCAATCATAGCTGGATTACTCCGAGACCTAGCTTCCATCGCCCTTGCTAAGTGTCTTTGGGTAACATGGGCAATTTCATGAGCATAAACGGAAGCAAGTTCACTCTCGTTGTCGGCATTTAGCAATAAGCCTGTATGAATGCCCACATGACCACCAAAGAATGCGAATGCATTAATTTCGTCGTTTTGTATTAAAAAGAAATCAAAAGACGTTTTTACGTCACGTGCATGTGCGACAAGCTTATTGCCTAATTCAGTGATGTATTGGTTTAAAAGAGGGTCGTATACCACAGGTCTAGTTGCCCGTTGTACACGCATGTAAATATCACCCAATTCATTTTCTTGATCGATCGTTAATGTACTTGAGGCTGCTGTACCTAGATCTGGAAGTTCGTTATTTGACCAAGCTAAATTAGATGAAGCAAGCATACTGGCTGTAAGTAAAGCCATTGTCATTTTTTTTAATTTTAAGAAACGCTTTTGTTTATTCAATGTAGACCTACTTTTAATCGATATATCACTAAAATAGGGGAGTCACTTGTGTTTTGCTTGTAACTTAGGATAATAGCCACAGTTACTTAAGAGCAAGCGTATTATGCAATTTATTGATTTAACTGATCACCGTTGTCCACTTGTTTTAGTTAAAGTAAAAATGGCTTTAAAAAGTCTAAATGTAGGTGAAAAGTTACATCTCGCCATATATGACCACCTGTCACGTAAAGATGTTCCCAAATTTTTACAACAACAGGGACACGAAGTTCAAATAATCAGCAATACTAAAGATAAGTTTGAATTTGTTGTAACCAAGTAATTATCCATATTAAGTGAAAACTCATGATTTCTTTACTTTCAGATTGGTATAAGTCCAAATTCAGTGACCCGCAAGCTGTTACTTTGGTGCTGATCCTTTTAACGTTATTTCTGACCATTTATTTCGCTGCTGGTATTCTAGCGCCATTAATCGTTGCGATAGTGTTAGCATTCTTATTAGAGTGGCCCGTTAAGCAGATGCATCGTATAGGCATAAATCGTACTGCTGGTTCATCTATCGTTTTGCTGGCATTTATAGGTCTAGTGTTGCTGTTAGTTTTGGGCGTATTACCCAGTGTTTGGAATCAAGGAATTGCGTTTATTTCTGAGTTACCCAAAATGCTTGATCAAGGCATGCTAATGGCGAAAGAACTCTCTACTAAGTATCCTGATTATATTAGTACAGATCAAATCAACAGCTTATTAAATGAAGCAAAAGCCTTATTAGATACAAAACATTTAATCAACCTTGGGCAACAGTTACTTGGATTTTCTGCATCTTTAATTGTTTTGATGATTTATGTGGTTTTAGTTCCATTGCTTGTTTTCTTTTTCTTGAAGGACAAGCGAGAATTATTGAATGGCGTGAAGCGCTTTTTTCCAAGTAACCGAGAATTAGCAGGGAAAGTTTGGTCGGAAATGCATCAACAATTGTTCAATTATATTCGTGGTAAAGTGATTGAAACGGTTGTAGTCGGTGTTGCTACTTATGTTTTCTTCTTATTTATGGATTTGAGATACGCTGCGTTACTGGGTTTATTAACAGGTTTATCTGTCTTGATCCCGTTTTTAGGTGCGGCTTTGGTTACCTTACCAATTCTACTGGTGACATTTTTTCAATTTGGAATCAGTCCAACGTTTGGTTATGTCATGCTAGGTTATGGAATTATCCAAGCACTTGACGGTAATGTCCTTGTGCCGTTGCTTTTTTCTGATGCTGTAGATCTCCACCCCGTTATCATCATTGCTGCGGTACTAACATTTGGAGGATTGTGGGGAGTATGGGGCGTGTTTTTTGCTATTCCATTGGCTTCATTGGTAAAAGCTGTAATTAACGCCTGGCCTGAACGAGAATTCGTTAACTAAATAACGAAGACGAGTCAGTACAAAGCTGTAGACACACAAAGTCAATTTGGTTCATTTGCCTTTCCTTGTACCTTTAAAAACGCTATGACCACCGGTGAGGTGGTCTTTTTTATTTTTCACTCAAAACACTTACAATCGCCGTTATATACTCACTTTTCTTGAACTTTACTTAGTTTTAGTACTCTACATTAGGTATAATCCAAAAATTAGATTTCAGTTACAAATAATTTACATCTATTTCTACAAATGTTTAAACTAGTTTGCTGTAACTAATAATTATAAAAATATAGATGTTCACGTGAGGTAGCCCGTTTGTCCTGCAAAAAAAGTAAATTGAATTGCGACTTTAAAGCAGAATTATTACACCCTAAGCATTGGTTTTCTTGGGTAGGTGTCGTGATTTTATTTTTAATTGGTCTGCTTCCAGCTAAAGTTAGAGAATCTATCGCTTCTAGACTTACAAATTTCGTTTATAAACTCTCAAAGAAACAAGTTAAAATATGTAAAGCCAATCTCAAAGCTTGCTTCCCTCAAAAATCAGATGATGACATTGAAATTTTAGTTAGAAACAATATTGAATACTTTTTGATGACGCTATTGGCTCAGTCTGAATTGATGGTTTGTAGCAAGAAGAAACTTCAGTCGTCAGTATCTCTAGCAGGTTATCAACATATCAAAAAAGCTCGCGATGAAGGTAAGCCAATTATTTTTGTATCACCACATGTGTGGGGACTAGAACATGCAGGTTTAAGGTTAAGTACTGAATTACCGATGATGGCGATGACAAAGGACCATCGAAACCCTGTTTTCCAGTGGTTATCCGTAAAAATTCGTAGTAGTCATGGTGGCCATGTGTATAAAAGAGAGGCTGGCATTCGTGCTATGATTTCTGCATTAAAAGAAGATAGAAGCTTTTTTTACTTGCCTGATGAAGACTTAGGTCCAGAGCAAAGTGTGCTAGCTCCATTTTTCAATACAGTTAAAGCTACTTTGCCCGTAGTTGGTCGATTAGCAAATGCTGGTAATGCTGTTGTTTTGCCTGTTTGTGTTGGTTATTCAAAACAAAATCATCGTTTCGAAGTCGAAGTTATGGATGCTTGCGATTTAAATTCCATTAAGTGTAAGCAGTCTGAGGCTCAGTGTTTAAATGATATGATTGAGCGTTCAATCATGGCACATCCTGAACAATATATGTGGTGTTTGAAAGTACTAAAAACTCGACCTGAAGGTGAAGCTTCATTGTATTAACAATCTAATTCAGTATTATGTTTCAAACTAAAATTAGTTAGGGACATAATAATGAAAAAGAGCTTATTAGCTATAGCGCTCACAACAGCACTAGTCGGAGTCACTGCATGTAGTGGCTCTTCTAACATAAAACAGGTTCAGTCTCCTCAACAAGCCCAAGTTAAAAACCAAGCATTCATAAAGTTTTCTAATCAGTTTATCGAGAGCCTTTGGAAACAATTTCCAACATGGGCAACGTACAGTGGTTACCATAAATATGATGATCTGCTAATTATTCCTAATGAAAACAGTCGAACTCAAACGCTATCTTTTGTTAAAAAGCAGCGTGATGCTTTAAAACAAATTAAGCTTTCTAACTTAACGACTAGTCAGTCCATTGATTATCGCTTGATTGAAAACGTTCTTGATAAAGTGGAGTGGGGAATTAGCAGTGGTAAGGCATGGCAATGGAATCCGGCACAATATAATGTTGCTGGTGGCTTTGCTCAAATCATCAATGAAGATTTTGCTCCACTTGACCAAAGATTAAAATCAGTTCTTAATCGTATGAAATATGTTGCTGATTATTATCAAGCAGCTAAAAACAGTATTTCTAACCCAACCTTGGAACATACGCTGCTAGCTATTCAACAGAACAAGGGAGGACTTGGGGTCTTCTCTGATGAACTAATCAAAAAAGCAGACAAATCTGGCTTAACTGATGCCGAAAAAAAACTGTTTGCCAAGAGAGTCAAACAAGTTAGAGAGGCAATTAACGGCTATGCTACTTGGCTTCAAGGTTTAGAAAAAGATCTTACTAAAAATGGTGCTCGCAGTTTTAGTATTGGCGAAAAGTTGTACGAACAAAAATTTGCACTGGATATCCAATCTGGAATGACGGCTAAACAACTCTTCACTAAAGCAGTAGCAGATAAAAGCCGTGTCCAAGCGGAAATGGTTAAATTAACAGGTGAATTGTGGCCAAAGTATTTTTCTGAACCACAACCAGATGATAAAAAGCTGGCGATTCGTAAGCTCATCGACAAATTATCTGTAAGGCATGTTAAGCGTGATGACTTTGTCGCAGAAGTTAAAAAACAAATCCCAGAACTTGTAGATTTTGTTAATAAAAAACAATTGATCACACTTGACCCATCTAAGCCTCTAGTCGTTCGTGAAACACCTGCTTATATGCGTGGTTTTGCAGGTGCATCTATTAGTGCGCCAGGCCCTTACGATAAGCATGGTAATACTTATTACAATGTTACACCACTTGATGCAATGACTGACGCACAAGCAGAAAGCTATTTGCGTGAATATAATCATTGGATTTTGCAAATTCTAAATATTCACGAAGCAATACCAGGCCATTACACTCAACTGGTATATTCAAATGAATCTCCAAGCTTAGTTAAAAGCTTATTCGGCAATGGCGCTATGATTGAAGGCTGGGCTGTATATACTGAACGTATGATGCTCGAAGAGGGATATAGTAACTTTGAGCCTGAAATGTGGTTAATGTATTACAAGTGGAATTTACGTGTAATATGCAACACCATTTTAGATTACAGCATTCAAGTTAAGGGTATGACTAAACAGCAAGGCTTGGATTTATTGATGAATGAAGCTTTCCAAGAACGTGCTGAAGCTGAAGGAAAGTGGCGCCGGGCGACGTTGAGTCAAGTACAGTTAACCAGTTACTATTCGGGTTATAGAGAAATCTATGATTTCCGAGAAGAATATAAACAGCGATTAGGCAATAAATTTGATTTACGTCAATTCCATGAAAAATTCCTAAGCTACGGAAGTGCGCCTGTAAAATACATTCGTCAACAGATGCTGTCAGAATTAAATTAGGGCCTGTTGATCTTTCGTGTTTATTTTTGCAGCGATAAATTGGTTATCTTATGCAAGGCGGAGTTTGTGTGGTGTGGTTGCTCCACATAAACAAACGATTACGCAGCAGAAGTGACCAATTTACGCTGTCTTCGATGCTTTTGAGCACTTCCTGTTCGGTGTTGTGAGTGACCAGCTTACTTAGATGACTAAGCTTCACTGCTCACGCCTTGAACAGAAAAGTGCTCAAATAGCACAAAATTTAATCCTGAAAGATCAACAGACCCTAATACTATTTAAGTAAGAAGTAATGCAATTAAAGGTTGTATTACTTCTTCTGCTCCTTCCTATAAAAATTCAGGTCTTATTTTTTATTCTTGCTAAGCTTAATAGCGATCGGCATTGAAGTGAGATCAAGTATCTCTACTTTGATGTTCAATGAAGTTAGTAAGTATTGGAGTAGATCATGTCACACAAAGGATTGTTTGTTGCTGTTTTTTCACTATTTCTTGCTGCCTGTAATGATGGCTCATCATCGAATGAAAATGGTACTGCCATAGCGGTGATCGCTGACGATTACATGCAAAATGTTGTCGTCTGCTCGGACTGTAATAAGAATATGCTGTGTGATACAAAAGAAAAACAATCAACCTCAAATGAAGATGGGGTTGTTTTTTCGAATGATCTCGACATGGAGTGTCCTTTATTAGCAAATGTTGCACTTGACTCAACGATTAAAGCAACTGCAAAACAATCAGAAGTCGAGTTTAAAATGGTATCTCCAGCAGGTTGTGAGAACATCAGCCCAATGTCGAGCTTACTAAGTCAAGAGATAAGCTCAACAGTATCCAAATCCAAAGCTAAGAATGCATTGAAATCAGCGATGCTGACAGATCTCGACATCTGTATGGACTTCTTAAAAACTAAAAATGATTCAGACGCTACTCCGTTTGAAAAGCATGAAGCAAAAATTTATAAAACCATTTCTCAGGATTATATTGCCGATTACTCTCGCCGTAGTCAGTTAATCGAGCAGAGTAGTGAGCTAAGTAATTTGTCCGGTAAGTACCTTCATGAACTCATTACTTACCGAATTTGGCGTAAACTTGATAAGTATCGCAGTATCCCAACACAGGGGTTAACTACCTCTGCATCAACAAGCTCTCAAGTAGTAAGTGATAATGACTCATCAGATGATGAAGCTGGGGATTTAGGTTACGAAGATTACTTAAATCAAGAATTAGATGATGCAACAAGTGTTAACTTATTCTTCACTTTTAACGGTAATACTGGTGCTGATTTGATTAGATTTCATGATGTGCAAGACGGACTTAAAACGACGAGTCTTCGTTACAATGATGGAGCGCTAACTGAATTTCAAAATTATTTTGAACCAGAACAAAATGAAACAATTGAAAGACCGAGCGTATTAGGTAAAAACGGTTATTTAGGTATTACTAATTCCAATGACTCTCTCACTTCACTAAGTATCTATTATGATCATAAATTTGTTGATGAAACAATTCAGATTGGAGCAATAAGCGAACAAATCAATGGGTTGGAATTAACAAACCGTACATACAAACAGTTAAATTACGCCATAACATCAGATTTGTTTTTCATCGAAGGATTACCTGTCCGCATTTTAATGGACGGGTTTGGCGGCATTCCGTCATGGGCTATTGCGACTAAAGGCAGTGACATTACATTTCCAGATAATACCTCTTCTTTTGCATATAGAACAAACATTGTTCCTTTAGTTAATACTGTTATCTTTGAAGATACAGGAAATTGCTCTCCTCAAGCCGATGATCCAATCAGTAACTTATGCAATTATATTGATGTCATTAGGCCTAATGTTCGAACTAAAGGTGCAAAGAGGGTTTCAACTTATTTGAATAAAAAAACAAAATCTGGATATATATATCCAGCAACAGTTGGTGAAATACCTGACGTTTTGTATTTAGGTACAATAGGAAATAATGCATCGCTAAATGGTACCCATATACTCGCTTATAAGTACTCTAATGAAGAATTTAAAATTTCCTTTGTTAAAGGTGACTTGAATTCAATAACTCTAGAGGAAAATGGTGGTTCAGAAAGAATTAACCTCAAATTTTTTAATGGTACTAAGGACATTACTAATAATGATCTCTTTGCAACAGCTAACTGGGGAATATCAAAAGTAAATGGTCATGAGGTGGCGGTAATAACTATCCCAAACTCAATAAGGCAGTTATTGCCTCAGTTACCACGTTTGCTCGCTATTACAAAATTGGGTGGTTTTGATAGATATGGAGATTTTGTGCAGCGCTTCGGTGCCAGAGGGCAAGAACTCTTAGGAGTAAACCAGACAATATTTTCTGTAGTTGAAGAAGCTTTGAACCAGAGTCAATCTAAATAAAGTATCTAATTTTATCCCTCTATATATGTATGGAATTTGGCAGTTATTTCTACTGCCAAATCTATCTCAAAATTGTGTGACTTTTTCACATGACCCATTAGTGCAGGACTCATATTTTCCCTTTCTCTTATTCCATAATGCAAAATAGAACCGGCTGTAAATAAACGAAATCCGGATTACTCTTCAGAGTATATAAACTCTGCTTATGTAGTTAACTTTCGCCTTTCATATGCAAGCTCTACAGCACAGTTACTTATGCGTATTTTGCGTTATAACTGCCCGAAATTGAAACGCAGTAACGACAATATTATATGTCGGAACTGGCGATTAATAGCTGTCCTGTCTTGAGCTATTGAGCTACACAAAATATTCGGTATTGTAGATAAAAGTTTATTTTTATACTGTAAATCATGATGTTATTGGTTTTGTTATACAAGGATGAGGCTAGTTTGACCCGCTTTGCTACTCAGTTGTTAATATATGTTTATAAAATATGCTGATTTGATATATTACGGGGGTAATTTTTAAAGGGATATAACAATGAATAAGAATCTACAGCCGCTCGTTTTTGTAGGTGCAATCGCAGCTATAAGTTCTGCGCAAGCGCATGAAGACAAATTCCAATGGCTTGAAGATGTGCATGGTAAAAAGCCAATGCAGTGGGTAAGCCAAAAAAATGAACATTCCGCTAAGCAAATCAAAGCTTATCCGAAGTTTGGTGAGTTGGTTGAAAACAGCTTAGCCATTTATAACTCCAAACACCGTATTGCTTATGCAAACAAACGTGGTGATTATCTATATAACTTCTGGAAAGATGAAAATAATACTCGTGGAGTATATCGCCGCACCACGATGAATGAATACCTAAAAGAAAATCCAAAGTGGGAAACTGTTCTTGATATTGATGCTTTAGGAAAAAATGAAGGGGTTAATTGGGTTTATAAAGGAATGCGCTGCCATTACCCTGAAAACGAAAGGTGTTTGGTTAGTCTTTCCCGCGGTGGAGCTGATGCTGTTGAAGTTCGAGAATTTGATCTTTCTACTAAGTCATTTGTTCCACAATCGCAAAAGCCGTTTTTCTTACCAGAAGCCAAATCTAATGTATCTTGGATTGACAAAGATACTTTGTTTGTTGGTACCGATTTTGGTGATGGTAAAAGTATGACGGATTCTGGTTATCCTCGAGTCGTCAAAATATGGAAACGTGGTGAACCGCTTTCAAAAGCTAAACTTCTATTTGCTGGTGATAAAAAATCTGTATCGGTTGGTGGTTATGTCGCCTACGATGATAAAACGCCGCTGCCTTTGGTGTACGACAGCACTTCATTTTATACAGCAGATTATAAAGTCTATAAAAATGGTAAATTGATAGATTTACCATTACCTAAAGATGCTGACATTTCTGGATATTTCAAAGGTAATTTATTTGTTGAGTTAAAGACTGAGTTAAAAGCAAATGGTAAAACTTTTAAACAAGGTTCTATTGTATTCACTCCAATTGATAAATTGATTGCTCAAAATCCTGTCTTTACCTTATTTGCAGAGCCTACAAAAACTACGGCCATTTCTGGAATTAGTTTTACCCAAAGCTCAGTATTTATTAATTGGTTAGATAACGTAAAAAGTAAATTGGTTCGCTATCAACAAGATGAAAATGGCAAGTGGCAACACTCAGTGGTTTCATTTCCAGAAAACGGCTCAATAAGCGTATCTAATGTTCAACGAGATAGTGATGAGTTCTTTGTAAGTTACAAAAGCTTTTTAGAACCATCGACTCTGTATCGTGTTGATGGTAAGTCCCTCAAATATTCAAAGCTAAAAGGAATGCCGCAACAATTCGCCGCTGATAAATTCGAGAGCAAGCAGTTTTTTGCAACGTCAAAAGATGGCACTAAAGTACCTTATTTTGTGGTAATGGCTAAAAATGTAAAATTAAACGGTAAGAATCCAACTCTGCTATACGGCTATGGCGGTTTTGAGATTTCACTACGCCCATCATACTCTGCGTTAACGGGTAAAAACTGGCTAGAGCAGGGTGGTGTTTACGTGTTAGCTAATATTCGCGGCGGTGGTGAATATGGTCCTGCATGGCACCAAGCTGCATTGAAGAATAATCGTCATAAAGCTTATGAAGATTTTGAAGCCGTCGCGGAAGACTTAATTGCACGTAACATTACATCCAGTCGCCATTTAGGTATTCAAGGTGGTAGTAACGGTGGTTTATTAGTAGGTGCGGCTTTTACTCGTCGCCCAGAACTTTATAATGCTGTTGTTTGCCAAGTGCCTTTGTTAGATATGAAGCGCTTTAATAAGTTACTTGCAGGTGCAAGTTGGATGGGTGAGTACGGAAACCCTGATGCAGCTGCCGAGTGGAACTATATAAAAACTTACTCGCCTTATCATAATTTAAGTAAAGATAAGCAATATCCAAAGGTTTTCTTTACTACTTCAACTCGTGATGACCGTGTACACCCAGCACATGCTCGTAAGATGGTCGCCAAAATGGAAGACATGGGTTTTGATGTTCTCTATTATGAAAACATTGAAGGTGGCCATGCAGGAGCTGCAGATAATAACCAAGCTGCGGAACTTAAGGCGCTTACTTATGCCTATTTAATGCAGCAGTTACGTTAAAACCTGTTAGGTATAAAGTACCTGTCGATAAGTTCTTTGAAAATTATTATAGTCAGGTACTTAAGTTCGTGATAAACTCCGCGAGCTTTTCATGAGTCAGGACTGGTCGAGGTTCTGACTTTTTATTTTAACGAATTATATAAGTGAGAAAGATATGTCTTACACTTTTAACGCTGAAATCCGCACTGAAGTGGGGAAAGGTTCGAGCCGCCGCCTACGTCGTGCTGGAAAACTTCCTGCAGTTGTATATGGCAAAGGTAAAGAGCCTATGTCAATCATTCTTGAGCACAAAGATATCATCAACATTCAACTAAATGATGATTTCTATACAACTGACCTAACTGTTGTTGTTGACGGTAAAGAAGTTAAAGTTCGCGCTCAAGCTATGCAACGCCATTCGTTCAAGCCAATGGTTGAGCACATCGATTTCGTTTACGCATAATAATACGTATTCAGTCGATAAAAAGCGCCTTTAGGCGCTTTTTTTGTGTTAGTTGAAACTAAATCTATAGTAAATATCTAGGGACTGACCCACAGCGCTAGATACGGTTTCTAAGTAAAGCTGAGAGAGAAGATAAAAGCGCAAACTTAACTCATAGCCAGGGTTAAAGACTCCATAACCGTATTTTACTAATAACCTATTACCAATATAGCCACTAACGGCTACTTTTCCTTCATCATTAGCATTTAGTTGTACGTTTTTAACTCCTATCTTATTTAATACATTTTCTGCAGAATTACTGATGGAGCTAATAGGGTTATTTCCTGCCTGTTTTCCTATCGTAAGTGCAGCGCTTAGCAGTAAGCTGTTATTTGAATTGTCGCCGTCATCATTGAAAAAGCTATGGCCTTGGAATAGATACGATACAATTTCAGCTTGTTCTTTTACTGGATTCGAGAACAGTTGTACATTCGGTTTTAGAGCTGGGCCTGTTATCTTAACACCGACAGTTAGATCTTCATCTTGAATGATTTTGACTGCGGCAATATTAATGTTTGGATTGGTAGGAGGGCCAACGAACTCAAGATTCCCGTCCGTTATATTCAAAGTTTGCCCTAAAAATCGGTAACTTCCATTTAAGACTTTAATAGAGCCAAAAAGCAAAGGAGTTTCTTGTTGTTTTTGACGTAAACTGATTTTGCCGCCTAAGTTTGCAGCTAACCCCATTCCTTTAATCGCTACCTTATCGCTGACATTAATATCTAGATTAGTAATAAGCTTTACTAAGCTTGAATTTAGGTTCTTTTGTTTTTGATTTACGAAGACTACATCATCCGATAGCGGTGTGCCTTCCTTTGGTAAGGGGGCAATAGTTATAGTTCCATCAGGTACACTAACTTTCCCTGTAACCGCAACCTGGCTTCCATCTATATCTATGTGAATATCTGGGTTTACTGTCAATATAGCCAAGGGTGGTTTGATGACACTAAGGCCGTTTCCTTTTAAGGCTAATTTCCCTGTTAGCTTTTGAGCTTTCCAATTTAATGCACCAGTTAACGATGCATTGCCTTCATCCATATTCCATTTACTCGAAATATCTACCTTTTGATCTTTAACAACTAGATCAGCATTTAATGCATGAATACGAGTCGGATTGTTTGCTAAAACAAGCTCAGCATTTTTAATTGAAATATCGCCATCTAATAAGGGTTTTTTTAGTGTGCCCAAAATGTTGAGTTTGCTCGATAAATTGCCATTGAGTGTACGTAAAGTAGGGATAAATTCAGTAATAGGGGCAAAATTGATATTTTTGATATCAAGCGTGCCCTTAAGAGGATGGTCAGGTTCAACACCTACATTTACCTGAGCATTTAAATGCGCCAAGTTTTGAGATTTAAAGTTTGATTTGAGTGAAAGCCATTTATGGCTGAGATCTCCAGAAAGAGAAAAGGATTGAAAGCTAAATTCTTTTGGTACATTTTTATGAGCAAAAAGGCGAACTTTCCCCGATGGCATCTGTAACAAGAGGTTGCCGCTAGGCTTTTGCCCTTGTTGCCACTCTAGCTTTGAGGTTATACGGGCATTTCCTACTAACTCTAGGTGCTTAGGTAAGTAAGGTTTGGTTAGTTCTTTCAGTTCACCATTGAAACTAAGCTCTGCATTTCCAGACGCTCCTATTTTAGCTTCATTGTTTAAACACAAGCCTTCTCCATTATGCAGTAAGCAAAAAGGGCTGACGATGGCAAGTTTTTTAGTATTACTCCAATTGCCATTGATGGTCTTATTTAGTCGCCACATTGTATGTTTGGTAAAGACATCAAAGCGAGGCAAATTGAATGACCAACCCAAATTAGTTTTTTTTGAATTTAGTTTTAAATGGGCGTTGAGCTTACTATGAATTGTGACTTCAGATGATTGATGTGTGAGATTTGCTTGTGCTTTTACTTGCAGAAAACGTAATTTGTGATTGTAGATACTTAGATTGGTTATCTGTGTCAGGCTATCTGTATAGTGTTTTTTTAATGGGAAGTAACTTCCAGAACTTTTTATTGTTTCAAGTTGATAGTCTTGATATTTAACATCATGACCAATTAGCTTGAAATCAAATTTAGCTTGCTTTTGTGGGGAAGAAACAAAATCAGAGCTGATACTTCCGCTTAGGGCAGGGACTAAAGTCGATAATTCCTTAATTATTAGTTTACCCTGAAGCTCACTGTTGTCATGTTGAGCGAGTTGAAGTTCACTCCCCATAAACTTAGCTGTGAAGCCTTGGCTGTTTAAGTGGTAGTCGGAATTGAATTCCAGACTGCCTTTTACAATAAGCGGAGAGGAGTCATATGAGCCTGTTAGATTGCTATCTTTAATCCCAATTTGCCAATGATTAGTATGAATTTTTCCTTTCGATATAAGCCGACCGTTTAAAGCAACTTCTGGGATTTCTTCACTAAACTTTTGACCAAACATTTTAAGTCGAAAATGCTCAAAGCTAGTGTCTAAATCCCACAAATATTGATCTTTCCATGCAACCATACCCGTAGCGTTAATATTGCCCGAACTGGATTTAATAATAAGCCGTTTTATCTGGGTTTCTGTATCAGAGATTTTCCCCGCTACATTAAGGTCAACTTGAGGTATAAATGGTGTTTTAAAATGTCCTTTAGCATTTAAATTTACAGAGTCTAGATCACCTGTTGCTGTAAGTTGAGTTTTACTGGCGTAAACCAAACCCTGTGCTAGCTTCCATCTGCCTTCTAATTTTTTGATGTTAGCTGAAAATGGTATGTTTGGCTTAACAATAGCTGCTTCACCCGAAGCCTTAGCCGTTATGTCACCATTCAATAGCAGCGAATACTTTAAGCTTGACAAATTATTTGATAGTTCAGCTGTTATCAACTGATGCTCCATATCTTTGAGATAGTGTAACCAAGGGAGCGATGTATTAAGTTTGTTTTTACGGTTATCAAGTTTCAACAACAGTTTAATATTTAATGGGTAGTTTCCTGAAAAGTTGACCTCGCCATTTAAATCAGTAGTTATATTGCTATGGGATAATTGCGCTTTTTTAACTCTTAATTGACTTCCTCGCCAAACGCCATCAAGCATGATTTGTTTAAACCTTATAAGGTTACCATCAAGCTCAAGTTGAGAGTTCAGCAAATTGGAATTATGAACAGTCAGTTGAAAGGGAAGAGTTACTTGTGGAAGTGTTATCGGTTGATTTTGATTTTGGTGATGAGGTGTAGTTGATTTAGTAGACTTGGATTTGGGCCAGACACCGGACATAGAGAATTGATTAGAGCTTAACTGGGTAATTATCAGACCTGTAGTTAACCATTGAGCCGAAAACGCCAAGTTACTACTAGCATACTTTTGCTCATTTAAAAAAACACTAATGTCTTGAAAATGTGCTTTTTGGGTTATGAGTCCAAACGGAAGCTGGAATTCATTAGCGCTTTTTTCAGTTGTATGATGAGTGTTTGAGGCTTCTTGTTTCTTTGACTGGTTCGCTGTATCAAGTTTTATAAGTGTTTTAGTCGCTTTAATGTCAGTGATACAAAGCCGCTGCTGCAATAAACAGTGAGGTTGCCATGTAAGTGCAATATCTTGAGAGGTGATAGAAACGCCACTATCATTCCAGCCGAAATCTTTTAAAT
Source organism: Parashewanella sp. 2210YD4-3 (assembly GCF_056591735.1). Lineage (NCBI taxonomy): Bacteria > Pseudomonadati > Pseudomonadota > Gammaproteobacteria > Alteromonadales > Shewanellaceae > Parashewanella > Parashewanella sp. 2210YD4-3. The sequence goes on from NZ_JBWQOG010000003.1 coordinate 131,484, forward strand.
GTATGGTCTTATTTAAAGTGCCACTTTGATAACTGGCTTTAAATTGCGGAATTAATATGTTCAATGCCGATACTGTAATTTGGCTGCCAAATGGCGTACCAACCAATAAAGCAAGCATAACGAATAGTGCTATAGGTATGTAAATCAAACCACGGCAGAAATGCCGAACAATTTTCCAGTTCATAGTTCGGCACCCATGGTTAGATGTATTCTCCAAGACCTTGGAACAGTATTGGTGTGATTTAAGCCTGTCGCTAAATCTAATCGAATTGGTCCTATCGGAGAAATCCAATGTATGCCAGTACCAGCAGAAACAATCGGTTTTAATTGACTGGTATCAAGCGCATTGCCTGCATCGACAAAGGTAGCTAGGCGCCAGCTAGGGGTGACATAGTACTGGTACTCTGCGCTACCCACTGCTAAGTATCGCCCACCTACAACTTGTCTGTGACGGCCAGTACTGTCAGTGTAATCAATAAATGGTCCAAGTTCTTGATATCCATAACCTCTGATACTTTGATCACCACCAGCAAAATATCGTAATGAAGGGGCTATTTCTGGTAAGTTAGTTCTTTTAGCAATATTAAGCCCTAAATCCAGCCTTGTTACAAACCTGTGTCTATCCCAAGGTGTAAAAATCCATTTAAACTGAGCTTGTAATCGCGTTAAGTTGATACTTGAACCTAAAGCTGTACTTGCTTGCTCAACTCGATACGATTGCCTAAAACCAAATTGTGGATCTAGCGGGTTGGCCATATCTTTAACCGTTCTAGTTAACGCGATATTGAGCAATATATACTTAGGGTTGTATGTGATATTTTCTTGAGTGTATTTACTTCTAACCCCTTGAATTGAATAGTTCAAAATCCAATCGTTTTTAAATTGTTGTTGCCGACCAACACCTATCAAATATTGGGTTGCTTCAAGTTTATTTTTGGTTTCAAACCTTTGGTCATTGGGATCAAAGTCTTGTGTCACTCCATACTTGTCTTGTTGTAAGCCTACCTGAAGCTGTAATTGGTCATTTATTGGGTGGGTCAAAGGTATTTTATAAGTCGTTAGGAACTTGGGGCGTTCTGGTGACCATTCCACAGTAGTTCTTTGTGAGTGCCCATACTTGTTAATTTGAGGCATTTCCCAAGCTACTCGAACCCTTGGGTCGATATCCCTCTCACTAGATGTGCCAATGTCAGCTCCTAAACCAAGTTCAACAATGTTTCTATCTTTATTAGCTAGCTCGACCTTTAACGGAATTTTATGGTTTGCTGAGTGGTGCAACCGGGGTAAAACTTTAATACTGGAAAAATATCCAGTAGAACTTAACTCTTTATTAAACTCGGATAACCAATGGCTAGAATATGGAGAACCTTTTGGGAAGGGAATCAGCTTTTGTAGCACGTTATCATTAAGGGTTTGCCCAGTAAAATTAACATCGCCAAAGAAGTAACGCTTACCTGAGTCTAAATTAAGAGCGATATTTGCTTTACTTGTGTCGCGATTTACTAAGATTTCTGACTTTGTATAGGCTGCATCAAAATAGCCATTGTCTATTGCTAATGCCGCAAGGGAGGATTTTATATCCTCATAAGTGCCGTGATTAAGCTGCTGACCAGTTTTTATTTTGAGTTCAGAGCGCCATTTTAGGTAATCAGGGTCATTTCTCAATTCACCGTCAATGTGAATATTAATATTGGATATGATGGTAGCTTTGCCTGGCTCAACATCGATTTGAAATTGCCATACTCCCTTGGTTAATTCTGTTTCTATTTGTGAGTGATAATAACCACGAGATTCCATCGCTTCACGTATTTTGCTTTCTGCATTAAAAATAAAAGCGCGACGTAAGGCTTTTGAAGTCGGAAGTGGACCGAGGTGAGCCTCAATGTTTTTGGTTAATGATTCATTTACACCTTTTATTTCTACATCAATGAACTGATTACTTTTTCCTGATGCAGAAAAAGCGATTAAAGCTAACAGAATTAATGAGGTAGAGGCGTTGTACTTTTTCAATTATGTCTTTTGGGTTGGTAGGGCGAACCTAGATATTTTCGGTATAGGTTCATTGTGGTCAGGAATCGGTCACCATGCAAGGAAAAAGGCAAAAACTGCATAGTGTAGCAAGACATACTTCAGCTATTATTCGTAAGCGCTTTTTTTAGCCTCAATATGCTGATACGATCGTACGCTTTGTTTTTAGATGTAGGCTTATAAAGTGACTTCGACGGTTAACCCTCTTTCCCATGCGTTTTTGAATCAAGGATTTCTTCAAGATACGGCCAAAATCCGTCGGCGCCTTTTCCGTTTAAATAAACAGCCTAACTCATCTGAAAAAGACCAAGAATTAGAGGCGTTAAAACAAAAAGCATTAGAGGCTAAAGAAAAGGCAGAATTTCGTTATCAACAGCGACCAAAGGTAACCTATCCTGAAGCGCTTCCTGTTTCACAAAAGAAAGATGACATTGCTAAAGCCATTGCAGAAAACCAAGTGGTGATTGTTGCGGGCGAGACGGGTTCAGGTAAAACGACACAGCTGCCAAAGATTTGTTTAGAACTTGGCTTAGGAAGCCGAGGCTTGATTGGTCATACTCAACCAAGGCGTCTAGCCGCACGTTCTGTCGCTACTCGTATTGCAGAAGAAATCAATTCTCCGTTAGGTGAAACCGTTGGTTTTAAGGTCCGTTTTGCGGATGCCATTAAAGACACGAGTTACATCAAATTAATGACAGACGGTATTCTATTGGCTGAATTATCTTCAGATCGTTACTTGAGTCAATACGATGCTTTGATCATCGATGAAGCTCATGAGCGTAGCTTGAACATCGACTTCATTTTAGGGTATCTGAAAGAAATCCTTAAAAAGCGTAAAGATCTAAAAGTCATTATTACCTCAGCAACCATTGATGTTGATCGCTTCTCAAAGCACTTTAGCAATGCCCCTGTAATTGAAGTGTCTGGGAGAACCTTCCCTGTAGAAACCCGATATCGACCTCTAGTGAGAGAAGAGGGGCAGTCACTTGATCTTATTGAAGGTATCTTCTCAGCGGTAGAAGAGTTAATGGACGAAGGTCTCGGTGATATTCTAATCTTCATGAATGGCGAGCGCGAAATTCGTGATACTGCTGAGCAGCTCAATAAACAAAATTATCGCGATACTGAAATTCTACCGCTCTATGCAAGATTATCCTATGGTGAGCAATCCAAAGTATTTAAGTCTCATGTTGGTAGACGAATTGTATTGGCTACCAACGTAGCTGAAACGTCTTTGACTGTTCCGGGTATTCGATACGTGATTGATCCGGGTACAGCGCGGATTAGTCGCTATAGCTATCGTACTAAAGTACAACGATTACCGATCGAACCAGTGTCACAAGCCAGTGCTAATCAGCGACAAGGTCGCTGTGGTCGTGTGGGTCCAGGTATTTGTATTCGTCTATACGATGAAGACGATTTTTTAAGTCGTCCTGAGTTTACCGATCCAGAAATCCTAAGAACCAATTTGGCATCAGTTATTTTGAAAATGCTAGCGATTGGCTTGGGTGATATTGAAGGGTTCCCATTCATTCAACCGCCTGAATCTCGCCATATCAAAGACGGCTTCTTATTGCTTGAAGAGTTAACTGCGGTCAATAAAGGTAAAAATGGGTTACAGCTGACGCAACTTGGCCATCAATTAGCGCAAATCCCAGTTGATCCACGTTTAGCAAGAATGGTGATTGAAGCGAATAAACTTGGTTGTTTACAGCAAGTAATGGTCATCGCTGCGGGATTATCAATTCAGGATCCTCGTGAGCGCCCGCTAGAGAAACAACAAGCTGCTGATGAAGCGCATAGTAAGTATAAAGACAAAGATTCAGACTTTGTTGCTTGGTTAAATCTGTGGGAGCATATTCAGTCTCAACAAAAAGAGTTTTCGGCCAGTCAATTTAGAAAGAAGTGTAAACAAGACTTTTTAGCTTACCTGCGTATTCGTGAATGGCAGGATTTGTATTCGCAGTTAAGACAAGCGGTACACGACCTTAAATGGAAGCTAAAAGGTGAAGAGTCTGATTATGACAATATTCATCAGGCTATTTTGTCTGGTTTGTTAAGTCACATTGGTTTTAAAGATAACAACAATGAATACTTAGGTGCTCGAAATCGTAAGTTTTTTGTGTTCCCCGGTTCACCACTCGCCAAAAAAGGCCCTAAGTGGATCATGGCGGCTGAACTCACTGAAACATCGCGTTTGTTCGCGCGAAGCTGCGCCAAAATTAACCCTGAATGGATAGAGCCATTAGCTGGGCATCTCATTAAACGTAATTATAATGAACCGCATTATGAAGCAAAGCAGGGGAGTGTTGTCGCATTTGAAAATCAAGTGCTTTATGGTCTAACTACCGTCCATAAACGCAAAGTACAATACGGAAAAGTTGACCCTGTTGAATCGCGTGAAATTTTTATTCGAAGTGCGCTTGCAGAAGGCGAGCTACGAACCAAAGAACCTTTCTATATTCATAACTGCAAACAATTAGAAGAAGTGGAAACACTTGAGCATAAGTCTCGTCGCAAAGACATTCTCGTTGATGAGCAAGTGCTGGTGGACTTTTATCAAGAACGTTTACCTAATAACATTTACAGTTCAGCCACCTTGTTCAAGTGGTGGAATAAGGCTAAGCGTAATGACCCTAAACTGTTACATTTCGATCCAGAGATGTTATTCAAACGTGATGCCGATCATGTATCGCAATTAGATTTCCCTGATAAATGGCAGCAAGGTAACTTAACGTTACCTATCAGTTATCAATTTAAGCCGGGCAACGATGACGACGGCGTTTCCATTCATATTCCTATTGCTCTATTGAACCAAGTTGAAGATCAAGATTTTGATTGGCTAGTGGCTGGTCTTCGATACGAGAAATGTGTAGCGCTTATCAAGTCACTACCTAAAACATTTCGACGAAACTTTGTGCCGTCACCTGAATACGCAAAAGCCTGTGTAGAGACTATGAAGCCGTTTGAATTACCTTTTATCGAAGCTTTGAGTAAACAGTTGTTACGAATGAGTGGTGTTCGACTCAGTGAAGATGATTTTGATTTTAGTCAACTTGATAAACATTTACTCATTAACTTTAAAGTGGAAGGTGATAAAGGTCAGTTGATCGAGCAAGGTCGTGAGCTGACCGAGTTACAAGCAACGCTTCAAGGTAAAGTTAAGCAAGCTATTCGGAAAGTTGCGGATTCGGGGATCGAGAAAGATAAACTCACAGAGTGGGACTTCGGCGATTTGCCAAAGCAATATCAGCAGCACAAAGGAAGTTTTGAAGTAAAAGCGTTTCCAGCGCTGATTGATAATAAAGATTCAGTTTCTATCAAATTATTTGATAATGAAAATCAAGCAGATATTCAGCAGAGGAGGGGGTTGAGAAGATTACTGCTTTTAAATATCCCTTCTCCTGTGAAACACTTGCAACAAAAGCTGCCAAACAAGGCTAAGCTTTCAATGTACTTTAATCCTTTCGGACAAGTGCAAATATTGATTGACGACATTATTGCCGCTTCAGTTCAACAACTGCTTGATGAAAAGCAGCTAGATGTTCGTAATGCTGATGAGTTTGATAAGGCGCGTGATTGGGTAAGACAAGAGCTTAATGAAACCGCCGAAAAGATAGCGCTTAAAACGGAAGAGATTTTGACGCTTCATCAAAAAATTAAAAAGCGGTTAAAAGGTAAAATAAGTTTAGATATTGCGTTTGCGATGAGTGACATTCAAGCACACTTGGATCGTCTTGTGTTTAAAGGGTTTGTTGAAGTGTCTGGTTGGGAAAAATTACCCGATATCCTTCGTTATCTAAAAGCCATCGAAAATCGCTTGGAAAAACTGCCAATCGACCCAAATCGTGATCGTTTACAAATGCATTCAATCAACAATTGCGAGAAAAGCCTTGAGGCTAAATTGGCGAAATTACCAAAGCTCGCAGCTGTACCTCAAGAGCTAGAAGAAGCTAAGTGGATGATTGAAGAATATCGAGTGTCTTGTTTTGCACAAGTGCTCGGCACTAAGTATCCAATATCTGAAAAGCGAATTATGATACAGCTAGAAAAAGTTTGATATTCAGAATGCCTATAAGCTGTATAGGCAGAATTTATTTTCTGCCTATAAGTTATTGACCAATTTTATTAACAAAGCTTAATAGCTACCGTACGGTTAGGTTATGTGCAAGTGATATCATTAATAAGATGTTTAGGCTTTTTTAAAGATCATCATGACCGTTGAAGTATCACCACAAAACTCCCCCGTACAGATTCAGCCTGCGACAGCTAGTGCAGTACAAGGGTTAATCTTTAATTTTCAACCAATGAGTTATTTGGTCAGTCCATCAACAAGAAATGCATACAGTGCTCACTGTACCAGTTTGGGCAATTGGCATAGGGGAGAACTAATACCTGAGCTTGTAGAAGAGCAAGGCGAACAACAGCAGACCAAGGAATCACTAATTCCAGTAGCTAAAAGACGCAAAGCTAATTTAACAATTAACTGCAGTAAAACAGTTGAGGTCTTTAACCCATTACATCAAATTTCTATTCCTGAAGGGTTACCTGATGGTGTTGAACATCAAATATTTAATTTATGTGAGCTCGTTCCTTTAATTAAAAAGTTATCCTCAATTGATGCTGAGGTTATTATTGGTTTTGATTTGGATGATATGCTGATTCAAGAGGATCTGGTTGATGGTGGATTTAAACTCATTGAATCTAGGTGTGGAGATGAGCTAGAGCAACTCCAAAAACAATTCCCATTTGCAAAATTTTGTATTATCACCCATACCGATAACTCAAGATTAAAGAGTAAGTTAGCGTGCGTAAAAGGCGGATTTCCAATAAAGTCCTTCAGATTAATGCAAGGTAGAGTCTTCTTGGAAAGTGAAAATAAAGGTGAAATGCTCTCAAAATGCCTTAAAGACAACGGCATTAATCCAATAAAATCTAAAATTGTTTTTCTCGATAATGATTCTGAGAACTTGGTAAGTATTAAAGGAGAATTTGGCAGTAGGGCGATCACAGTTCAGTATTTAAAAGGTATTCCTACTATGGTGGATAACCTTGTTAAAAAATATAATGTGCTTGACGTTACTCAGTTGTGGAGTATGTGCGAGTGTAGCGAGCTTGCCAAAACTAGTGAACTATTTGAACATCTAAAAGGGCCTTTTAGACAGTTAAAGGAATACGAAGCTGCTATTAAAGGGCAAAGCAAAAATTAATGGAATAGCTTTCCCAAATATCTTTTTTCAAATACTCTTTAGCTAAGTGTTTTTATTATTTTCATTTTAGCTATCGGAAATTAATCGTGCTTAATCGTATTTGGTGGTATTTCTTTATCATTTCTTTTGTAGTCATTTTAGGAAAAGTGGCTTTTGGAGATACCTCAGTAGTCAGTGATTCAGTCGCTGCATTATTTGAAAGTTCCAAGCTATCTGCTGATATTGCAATTGGTTTAGTTGGCGTGTTGACGCTGTGGATGGGACTAATGCGTGTTGGAGAAAAAGCTGGAATGGTTCGCTTTATTTCAAAATTTACCGAACCATTACTAGCTAAGTTGATGCCAGAAGTGCCCAGAGGTCATCCAGCTTATGGCAGTGTCACCATGAATCTTACGGCTAATGCACTTGGTTTAGATAACGCTGCAACCCCATTAGGGTTAAAAGCCATGCAGGATTTACAGTCCATTAACCCTGTTAAAACGGTTGCTTCTAATGCACAAATTTTGTTTTTAGTGCTAAACACCTCCTCGGTAACCTTAATTCCAGTGACGGTCTTTTTATATCGCGCTCAACAAGGAGCGACTCATCCTGCGGATGTGTTTTTACCTATTTTAATTGCAACAAGTGCATCGACTATAGCTGGGCTTACGGCTGTTTCCATTGCTCAAAGAATTTCATTATTAAATACTGTTGTGCTTGGATATGCAGCGCTGATAATTGGTGGCTTGTTATCCGTTGTGACGTATTTGACAACCCTTAGTGCGACGGCAATAAGCGAGATCTCTACCGTATTAGGTAACGGCATATTACTGTGTTTAATTTTCAGTTTTATTCTTGTTGCTGGCTATCGAAAAGTAGCGGTGTACGATGAATTTATAGAAGGGGCCAAAGAAGGCTTTGGACAAGCGATTCAGCTTATTCCATACATCCTTGCTATGTTGATTGCAATTGGATTATTACGAGCTTCTGGGGCATTGGATGTTGCGTTACAAACTATTGCAACTGTAGTGAATTGGTTAGGCTTTGATACTAGATTTGTTGATGCTCTTCCTACTGCGATAATGAAGCCATTTAGTGGGGGTGGTGCGAGAGCATTGATGCTTGAAACGATGCAGCATGAAGGTGTGGACTCATTTGCTGGGCGTTTGGTTGCAATTATCCAAGGAAGCTCAGAGACCACATTTTATGTGTTAGCGGTTTATTTCGGTTCGGTTGGAATTCGTAATGGTCGCCATGCCATAACTTGTGGTTTGATAGCTGACTTAGCCGGCGCTTTAGCGGCTATAGGTGTATGTTATTGGTTTTATGGCTAATTATTATATCGCCTCATATTGACAGAACTGTTTTAATCCCTTAGCTTATGTTGACATAATATGTCGCAATAAACGGATTTTACATGGATTGGGTATTTCAATTAGTTTTTAATTTTACGGAATCTGAACTTTCACTATCGTCAGGTCTTGCAATAATTGTTTGTACAGTGGTTGTAAGGATTATTTTATTGCCATTGGGTTTGGCCTCACTTAAACAAACTTTTGCTAATAGTCAGAAGATGGCACAAATCAAACCAGAAATTGAGCAACTTAAAGATAAGTATCAAACTGATCCTGTTAAACAATCTCAATGTTTAATGGAGTTGTATAAAGCCAATGGCATTTCTCTGATGAATAAAAGCAATTTACTCAACATGGTTATTCAGGCCGCGGTCGGAATTTTTATGTTTCAAGGGATTAACGGTGCTTTGCTTTCAGGGCGCTTTGCGTGGATCTCAGACATTGCTAAATCAGATATTATATTGAGCGTAGGTATTGCATTCGTTACAGGTTTATCTATGTACTTTATGCCATCTACAGCTCAAAGCGTAAACTATTTGATGATGACAATCATGAGTGTGATTTGTTTAATAAGTCTGCTAAACGTATCTTCAGCTATTGGCTTATATTGGGGAACGACTTCGGTTGTTTCATTACTTCAATCAATGGCTGCAAAGTTTATTTTTAAAAACAAACCTGCAATTGCATAAAATACATACACCAGATTATTCTTCTGGTGTATCCTCAGATTTCTTTTTGGATTTATTCTGCTCAGAATCATTTTTAAATTGGGGCATTTTAAACTTGGCACTGTACCTTAATACGGCCAAATTACTCACAATCACCCCAATTACCAACAAAATAATCAACCAAATTTCAAGTGTGCTCATAATGAATTCTTTTGTTTTGTCTTAAGATAAAGTAACAGAAAAGTTATCATTATTCATTTCATTTGAAATGATACTTTTGATTTACGTATTCTCGCTTGCTTAATAATTTAGTCCCATCCTCAGCAAGGACTTCCGTTTCTCGTACTTTTGCTAAATATTGTTTTGTTTGTTTTGCACCATCATCTGCAAGCTGCTCGAATCGTTGTAATCCGCTTTTAAAATCTTTAAATGAAACATTTACTTTCATAAAGAATAAGCTAACTCTCGGATCGATTAATCCCATACGAGCATCGAAGCGATTTAACCGCATCACTCTTGATGCATTAAAGCCAGTAATTAACGACGTTGCAGCCAGCTTTAGTTCTTCAGAAATTGCATTTAAAGCAGTTTCACCTTGAGGTATTAGCGTTTTTTTAGCGAAAGGGGTTACAACCAGTTTCTTCTCTCCTTTAGCATAAATATGCGGCGTATTGTTGGTTAGGCCACCATCTACAACTTTAACAGAGCTAGATATTTTTACTGGAGGAAGCCACTTGAACTTTGAACTTGGTAGCTCAACAGCAGGCATAAATCCCGGCATACTTGAGCTAGCTATAGCTGCAGTAATTATTGGTACTTGTGGTGTATTATCAGCTGAAAATTCTATTTCGTATTTACCGTTGAGACTCGCAATAATCGTTAGTGTAGTAAGTTTATTGGGCAGTATTTCAGCGCCACTAGCTTTTGTGCTGGCATCAACAAGTAATTGATGTTGTCTAAAGGTTAGGTTGGCTAAACAGGCTGTTCCGTTAGTTCCATCAAAGACATTCCCGTGTTCGTCTATCAGTGGTTCATGGTTTTGCTGTAAATATTCAGATATGTGTTTAAGGTATGGCCCAAAGGCATGAGTAGCGATACAGGTTAACTGCTTTTTCATGACTTCAGCATCAAACTTTGCGCCAGAGGTTGCCATCCATTGATGGATAATATGCACAGGAAGACCTAGTGAAAGCGCAAATAAAACAATGCCGCCAACACTTGTACCAACCATGTGCTGTATCGATTTTAAGCCGCAATTTGATTGAAGTGCATTAAGTAACCCTGCAAAGCCAGCTGCTTTTGCGCCTGCACCACTTAATACTAAGCTATCAAAATCTAATTTGTACTTAGAGATCGATGTTGGGTTATGTGGCTCATTGCTTTCCGTAAGCGCAGGCTTTGTAAGTTCAAAATATTTTGCACTCTGGAAGCAAGACCGTTTAGGAGCTAAACCGCTAATTTTGTATACGTGGCGGTTAACACAGTAAGTTGTGTCAGTGATTGATAGCGTTGCTCTTGCTAAAGGTTGAAATGCAGTTCTAGCTAAGGCGGGTGGTGTAAGAGCCATAATGATAACCTTTTAGAAGCAAAGGGTTACATTAAACGTTGTAATCTCTAAAATTTAAATAGGCCAATAGTTCTTAGGTTAGATTTATTTAAAATACTAGATAGCTACTAGCTATATACTGAAAAAATATAACAATTACAGCTTGTTAGTTAGTTCGCTGATAACTCATATTTTTTGCTTATTTTTTAGTCTGATGTCATTATCTGATGTGTATTTTAGTTATCTGAAAAGTCAATGAAACTAGGAGAGTCAAACAGGACGTGTAATTTTTATTAATGAGAGACTAGCTATGAAAAACATCACTAAGCTAAGCCTACTTGCTTTAGCTTTTTCTCCATCTTTAGTTTTTGCTGCAACGATTTCTGCGGTTAAACTTATACCAAGCCAACCATCTTCCTCTTTTATCAAAAGTCAGTCAGGCCAAGAAAATAACTATACCCTTAAAGCTAACGAAAATGGAGCAAGTTATTGCAATACCACTTTTCCAGACGCCAAACTCTGTGTTCCATTTGATAATGAAAGTTCAAGTTTGTTAACTGTTTCTATGCCCAAATATGACATTGATAAAGATGCGTTTAAGTCCAACGAAAAAGGGGCTTTAATAAGACCAAAAACAAGTTGGTTTATCAAAATGGAGGTAAAGAAGAATGGAAAGAGCATTTTCAATGGTAGAGTTAAAAATAAAGTTGGACTAACCTGTAATGACTCAGGGTGCCAGGCTTGGAACTAATAAACAAAACAAATAGTCAAGTAAGGTCGCCAGTTAATGGCAACCTTACTTTTATACATACTAGCTTACGGCTAGTCTGATTTCACACTTCCTGACATCTTCAGGCGTATCAACTTCTTGTGAATTAAAAGCACTGATGGCGATTTTTATTTTATGGCCATGCTCAAGGGCACGTAACTGTTCAAGTTTCTCCAATTGTTCCAAATTACCATGTGGTAGCGTGGCAAACTCTTGAATAAAGCGACTGGTATAAGCGTACATACCAATGTGTTTATATACAGGGTAATCTTGGGTATCACGACCAAATGGAATGCGTGAACGAGAGAAATACAAAGCATGATGTTGATTATCAAATACAACTTTGACTTGCATTGGATCATCAATGTCTTTTTCATTAGTGATTTGGTAGGCGAGAGTGGCCATTTCAAATTCACTTGGGTGCTTTTTGAATAGTGCAATTAATTGCTCTATTGATATTGGATCAACCAATGGTTGATCACCTTGTAAATTAATGATGATTTCATCATCTGGTAATCCTAGTTTTGCAATCGCTTCGTTAATTCGGTCAGTACCCGTTGCAGCATCTGGATTGGTCATAACGACCTTACCACCAAAACCCTCAACCACAGTCTGAATACGTTCGTCGTCGGTTGCGACAACAATATTGGCTAAGCCTTTAGCTAAGGAGGCACGCTCATATACATGTTGGATCATTGGCTTGCCAGCAATAGTGGCAAGTGGCTTTCCGGGAAAGCGGGTTGAGCCATAACGAGCTGGTATAATTAGGGTAAAATTCATGACTTAGCCTTAAAACAAAAAATCTGCTTCAATAATAACATTGGAAGCAGATTGATTCTTTTCATTTTTTATTTGGAATTTTAGATTGCTTTAAAATTATGCAAACCCAGCCATCTTTCTATCTATAGTGACATCTAAGTCATTGAGTAAGCCATTATCAATTCCATATATCCAGCCATGAACGGCAACATCTTGTCCATTTTTCCACGCGTGTTGAACGATGGTAGAGCTTGCAACATTAGCCACTTGTTCGATGACATTTAATTCGCACATACGGTTGAATTTAGCATCTTCGTCTAAATCAACCAGTTCGTCTTCATGTTTACGATAGACATTGCGAATTTGATCTAACCAGTGATCAATGAGCCCAAAACGATCTTCGTTTTGCATAGAGGCTTTCACACCGCCGCAACCATAATGACCGACAACCATTATATGTTTTACTTTTAGTACTTCAACAGCGTATTGAATTACGGCTAGGCAGTTAATGTCAGTATGGATTACTTGGTTAGCAATATTACGGTGTACAAAAACTTCACCTGGCAATACATCAATGATCTGATTCGAAGGTACTCGGCTATCAGCACAGCCAATCCATAAATATTCAGGTGTTTGTTGTTTAGATAGTTTTTCAAAGAAGTTAGGGTCTTCTTTTTTGATTCGTTCTGCCCATTGGCGGTTATTGTCAAAAAGCGGTTTTAATAATTTCATTGGTATATACCGAGTAGTTGAGCAAATTGCTAAGGATTATATCAAGTTATATAGGCTATGTGGTCATGCCAAGTCAAAATGCGATCCTGTATACGTATTTCTCTACTAATTGGTTCAACTGCTTGAGAATATCGTTTTTTAAATGGATATCTGCGGTTGATATGACGGTTTTAAAGTCATTTATATCAAACTGTTCAAGGTAGGTATCCGATATAGGACGATAACTTATATGCCAAGGCTCTGGGCTCACACCACTTTTGCCAAATTGATAAGGATGCTCAAAACCAAAATCCGATGCGTTTTGTATTAGCCACTGATGTAAATCACTACAAGGGCCATGAACAGAGTACTCTTTTGAAATGAGCTGTAACTCTGCTTTGGTAATATGGTTCGCATCAAAGACATCAATATCGGTCCCCCAATGATGACGAGATGCTCCGGGTAGGGCTGACCACTGAAGAATAACTTGCATGAGCTTTTCGTCACTAAGGCTTGAAATATCGATAGGTTTAGAATTGATATCTAAAACTGGACGGAGGCCAGCAGCTTTACTATTCCAAATGTTGAGTTGTTGGTTAAAACCTCGAAACCCTGAACAAATTGAAATATCGATTCCATCCGCTTTTGCTGCTTGTGCCATCTTTTTGTAAGCGGTAGCGGTTTTCCTCTCTACTAATATCCCCTTAATATCGATTAAGTCATGCTGTTGCAGACCATAAATGTAAGGATGACTTACAGAGAGGGTATCTAGCATAGTAGTTGTTCCAAAATCGCTTCGTAGCAATCAGATAACTGCACAAGATCATCAGCTTTTACACATTCATTAACCTTATGAATCGTTGCATTCACAGGACCTAATTCGATAACTTCGGCGCCGGTAGGAGCGATAAAACGTCCATCAGATGTACCACCCGTCGTTAATAATTGTGTATCGCGACCAGTTACTTGTTTAATAGCTAATTGGGTCGCTTTGACTAATTTTCCGCTATCGGTCAAAAAAGGTAACCCATTGAAAACCCAGTTTAAATCATAGTTCAATTGATGCTTTTCAAAAATGGCAACTGTTTGTTCTATTAATTGCTCTGCTGTAACTTCGGTTGAATAACGAAAATTAAACATAACGTCTAGATGACCGGGAATAACATTTGAAGCGCCAGTTCCACCGTTAATATTAGCAATTTGAAAACTGGTTGGCGGGAAGAAATCATTGCCATTATCCCACTTTTGATGACTCAATTCTGCCAGCGCAAACGCGGAAGTATGAACTGGATTTTCGGCAAGATGAGGGTAAGCAACATGGCCTTGAATACCGTGGACCGTTAAATTACCCGTTAAGCTACCGCGGCGACCATTTTTGACCACATCTCCTAATTCTGAAGTAGAAGAGGGTTCGCCAACTAAAGCCCAAGTGATCTTCTCATTACGAGCTTCGAGTGTATCTATTACACGGGTAGTACCATTGATAAACGGCCCTTCTTCATCACTTGTGATGAGAAAAGCAATAGAGCCATTATGGTTTGGATGTTTCGCGATAAATGATTCGGTCGCGGTTATCATTGCTGCAAGCGAGCCTTTCATATCAGCGGCACCACGACCATGAATATAACCATCTATTAATTCAGCTGAAAATGGTGGATGCTTCCATAACGATTCTTTTCCTACTGGAACAACGTCAGTATGACCAGCAAAGCAAAACACAGGCCCTTTTGAGCCACGTCTTGCCCACATATTGGTTGTGTCTTCAAAAATCATGGTTTCTATAGTAAAACCAAGTGCTTTTAAGTGGTCGGCCATCATTTTCTGACAGCCTTCATCTAGCGGCGTTATTGAGGGACGGCGAATTAATTCTTGGGTTAGCTTAATAACAGGGTGCTGCATTATTTGAATAACTCTTGATATGTTTCAGCCTTAAACCCTAATGTTACATTATCGGATGTTTGCAAAACTGGACGTTTTATCAGTGTCGGGTGTTGCAACATTAAGCTAATGGCTTTTTCTTCATCTATATCTTTCTTATCACTTTCATTCAAACTTCTAAAACTGGTGCTTCGTTTATTAAAAATGGCTTCCCAACCCTGCGCTGATACCCAATGCTTTATATGTTCTTCAGTTATGCCGTCTGCTCTAAAATCATGAAAAGTATGAGCAATCTCGTTAGCCTCTAGCCATTTACGCGCCTTACGGACGGTATCACAATTTTTAATGCCGAATATTGTTGTCATTGTGCTTTATTATCTCTCTGATTTAGTAGGGCCTGATGATCTTTCGAGCTTATTTTTGCAGCGATAAATTGGTTGTCTTATGCAAGGCAGAGTTTGTGAGTTGTGGTTGCCCCACATAAATAAACGATAACGCAGCAAAAGTGACCAATTTACGCTGTCTTCGATGCTTTTGAGCACTTCCTGTTCTGTGTTGTGACTTGCTTACTTAGATGACTAAGCTTCGCTGCTCACGCCTTGAACAGAAAAGTGCTCAAATAGCACAAAACTTAACCCTGAAAGATCATCAGGCCCTAGTTTATTAATACATTTTAGATAAGCCATCAAATAGATAGCAAATCGCATATAAAGTTTAAATATACTACATGAGAGTTTAGAAAATCTGAATGCTTGATTTACAAGCATTCAGTTATAGAGAGAGGGCGGTTTATTATTAAACTGAATTAAGAGTTACCGAAAATAAAACATCTTGGTTGGCTGATACTGAACCTTGATGTTTTATTACACTCTGTATGTTATCCATATTTGCAATAACTACAGGTGTAATGATACTGGTCACTTGCTCATGAATGTAGTTTAAATCAAATTTCAGGATAGGATCTCCAGCGTTTACTTTTGCACCTTGCTCAACGACGCGTGAAAAGCCCGTACCTTGAAGCTCGACGGTGCCTATACCAAAGTGGACGAAGAGCTCGATCCCTTCGTCTGATACGATAGAAAAAGCATGGTTGGTTTCAAATATTTTCCCAATTGTACCATCCATTGGTGCATATATAGTGTCTCCCTTTGGTTTGATGGCAAGACCATCGCCCACAATTTTTTCAGCAAATATGATATCTGGTACATCTTCTATAGATACAATCTCACCTGATAAAGGTGAGAATATGTCGATCGTTTCTACATGCTGGGGTGTTTTTTCCAGCCATTGTTTACATTGGTTTATGATGCCCATATTTCCCTCAAATTACAGATCAACTGTATGCATTAATTAACTGCTGAAGTGGTTTAATTCGAGTCTGTTTCAAGGCTTCAGCAGCAAGCTCTTGAAATTGAGTATAGTCACCAGAGCAGATTGTGGACTTTATCTCTAAAAATGTATCAAGATTGACACTTAGCTTGTCTAAACCAAGGCCTATGAGTAATGGTACGGCTTTGGGGTCACTTGCTAATTCACCACAAAGTGAGACACTAACATCGTTTTGTTTAGCTTGAGTAACGACTAGATCAATAGTTTTTACGATTGCAGGAGACAGAGAGGGAAAAATTTTTGCCAATTTTGGGTTACTGCGGTCAGCGGCCATACTGTACTGGGTTAAATCATTAGTGCCAATGCTAATGAAATCTAACTCAGGTAACATACTCGTTAGATTGAATACTGCTGCGGGGGTTTCTACCATGATCCCAAACTCAAGGTCACCGTATCCTATATCTTGATTTATCAATTCTTGCTTGCATTCCTCTATAACTGATTTAATCATATCGATTTCTTCAACCTGATTAACCATAGGAAACATAATTTTGATGTGGCCATGATTGGCTGCACGTAAAGCCGCTTTTAGTTGGGGTTTTAAGTACTGAGGATGAGCCAATGAATACCGACAACCACGCATCCCTAGCGCTGGGTTTTCTTCTAATTCAAGGTCGGCAAAAGGTAAAGGTTTATCGGCGCCAACGTCTAATGTTCGAATGGTCAGTGGCAATCCGTTTAAACTGTGTAAAGCATCACAGAATGTTTGATACTGCTTTTGTTCAGAGGGATATTCTTTGGCGTCCATTAACATGAATTCAGTTCTGAATAAGCCAACACCTTGTGCACCGATCTCTGAAGACCGTGTTATGTCGTTGAGGTTTGCAACATTTACCCATAATGAAATGGCAAGGCCATCTTGTGTTTTAGCCTCTTGGTCTTTAATGGCTAACAGAGCGTCAACACGCTTTGCATCCTTTTTCTGCTTTTCCTTGAGGGCTTCTACCAGTTGAGTCTCAGGTCGGTGGTGTAACTTACCGTCGATAGCATCTAAAGCAACGGGCTGACCATTGTGAATGTTCAATTGTCGATATTGGCAGTCTAACAATGCAGGAATACCCGCTGCACGTGCTAAAATTGCGGTATGACTTGTAACACCGCCTGTTTCTAGTACTATCCCATTAATATATTCATGTGGTAATAATGCAAATTCTGCAGGAGTTATGTCATGTGCAAATATAATGGATTCTTGTGAAAGGTGCTCCAAGTTCCAACTTAAAGTGCCGTTTATTGAAGCAATTAATCTAGAAGCCAAGTGGCGAATATCTTGCCCACGACTGGCGATCATTGGATCTTCAACGCACTCTATTTCGTAGGCATGTGTTTCAAAGGTTCTTTGAACTGCAAGCGATGCTGAATAGCGTTTAGCTTCGATACAGTTAAGCATTTGATTTAGCAACTCATCATCATCAAGTAATAGAATATCAGATTCGATGAGTTGATAATTTTCAGTATCAGGTGTGAGTTGATCTAAACTACTTGTTAATAACTGGATAAGGCGTTGAACAGCTGATTTTAACCTCTCTTGTTCTCGCTCAACTTCATGCTTGCGGAGCAAGTGTAAATCAACGTTATGATCTTGTTCAATGATATGCACAGCTTGCCCAAAAGCAAGGCCTGTGGACCCAATAATTCCAGTTAATGACATAGTGATTCTTTGTTGAGTTCAGGTTAGTTAACTTAAGGTTTCGAGCAGTGTAGAGACGCTTTCAACAGCTTCTTGTGCATGTTCTCCTGCAGCAGAGACTTTAACTTCAATCCCTTGGTATAAGCCTAATGTTTGTAATTTGAATAAGCTTTTAGCACTGGCTTGCTTGCCATTACACTCTACTACAACATCACAATTAAACGTCTTAGCTGTTTTCACTAATAAAGCAGCGGGGCGAGTATGAATTCCATGTTTGGCACGAATGGTAATTGATTTTTGATACATTATACGGCTCTAGTAATGCTTAAATTCTACAACCGTATTATCTTACATTGATTGTCTATTGGGAACTTAAATCGATCAAACTATTGGTTTTTGGACTGAATAACTGTTGATATAAGCGCCCAGCAAAATCATCGGTCATACCAGATATATAGTCACATAAGATACGGTTTCCATTTCCAAATTCGTGCATATGCTTTAACCATCGCTCTTGTGTGTTGTAGGGGAGTAGTCGCTCTGGATCAGACTCTAGTGCCTCAAATAACTCCATAACGATTTGTTGTCCTTTAAATTCAATCATTTGGATCTCTGGTCTTCTGATCACCATTTTATAAACGAATCGTTTTAATATATCGAGTAGTAATGAAAAGTCAGGTTGAAGCTTGGCATTATAGCTAAGCAGTGGGCTATCAAAATGAGCATCATGATCGAGATAAATTGCAGTAACTAAGCTATTAACCAAAGTACCGATGGCGTCTTTTCTGATGTGATGTTCAGAGCTAAAGAGCTTTTCTTTAAGGTTAACAATTTCTTGATTAATCCAGTCATTATCAATTTCAATAAGTTGAAATTCAACAAGATGTTGCCATTGCTCTTTGCTGACAATTCCCATCACAATTGCATCTTCAAGATCATGGACTGCATAGGCGATATCATCGGCTAACTCCATAATTGAGCAATCGAGAGATTTATAAACACTCCGTTTATGATGATATAAGTTAGTGGTTTTATGAGTTAAAAAGCGTGTTTTATCATTATCAGATAGTGGCTCTAAAACCCAATTAAGAATATCAAGATCTTCTTGATAAATCCCTTTAACAACAGGCCATTGATCTGGTTTTAATTGACGATAGTTTTGCACTTTTTCTAATTCATATGGGTTGTGCAATTCTTCATAAGGAACTGGATATTTTAAAACACCTAGCAAAGTGCGACGTGTTAAATTCATTCCCCAGTGGGCTGTATAGGGTTCTAGGCGTGCTAAAATGCGAAATGTTTGACCATTTCCCTCAAAGCCACCGTAATCACGCATCATATAATTTAATGCTGTTTCACCACCATGACCAAAGGGAGGGTGGCCAATATCATGTGCTAAGCATAAGCTTTCGATCAGGCTGTTAGAACTTAATAACTCTCTATGTTTAGAGTGTTTTTGTTTGAGTTGCGCTAAAATTCCAGTCCCGATTTGGGCGACTTCTAAGGAATGGGTGAGGCGGGTGCGATAAAAATCATTCATTCCCACACCTAAAACTTGTGTTTTTGCTTGTAAGCGACGAAAAGCAGCTGAATGTAATATTCTAGCTCTATCTCGTTGAAAAGGGCTACGGTGGTCATCGCGTCTATTTTTTGATTCTGTAGACTGTCTTAGCTGCCACAAATTTTGGGTCATCGTTTTTCCTCATCCAATGGAAAAAATAGATTAAGTTTTACTTTAGCAAGTTCAGTCTAAAAATAAACAAGTTGCACTTTAATTTATGATATTGAGCAAAATTACATCGCTCTAACATGCTAGCTTCTTAAAAATGAACAAATAACTTGCTCAATAGAGTACAAATCGGTAGTTTTTAGCACCTATATGTTTATGGTCGCATGATGCCCCTATCTTCTTCATCATCGGCTCTTAGCTCAGGATAAGGAGAATACCTTGTTAAGCCAGTTGAGTGGCATACCTATAGCGGCTGATTCAATGTCGTGGTTGCTTACAGCAGAAAAGTTTCGAGTAGAATTACTTAATCGTATTAAAAACGCACAACAGAGTATTTATATCTCAGCGTTATACCTTGAAGACGATGAAGCTGGTCGTGAAATTATTGATGCATTACTGGCAGCCAAACTGTCCAAGCCCGATCTCGACATTAAAGTATTTGTGGATTTTCATCGTGCACGCCGTGGGTTGATTGGTCATAAAGGTGATAGCGGTAATTACTTTATGTACCGTGAGCGTTTGTCAAAAGCTAAGCACCCAATTGAAATCTACGGTGTTCCCGTTAAGTCTAAAGAAATCCTTGGAGTACTGCATTTAAAAGGCTTTGTAATCGATGACTCTATCATTTTTAGTGGTGCTAGCTTAAATAATATCTATTTGCACCATGCGGATAAATACCGTTTTGACCGTTATCATGTTATCGAGTCTGAGTATGGCGCACGGACTATGAAGAACTTCATGAAAAGTTTATTAGAAGAGCCTGCCGTTGTGTCACTTGCTCAAACCCATGAGCCTGAAGTTCTACCTACTAAAGCACAAATAAAAAAATTAAAGAGCCGCCTTTCGAGAAGCCATTATGAATTTGAGGGGATTCTTTCAGGTTTAAGAATTACACCTTTAGTCGGTTTAGGTAAACGTAAAAATGCGCTCAATAAAGCCGCAATTGCGGTGGTTAAAGAGTCAACAGAATCTTTGTTTATTTGTACTCCTTATTTTAATCCACCTTATTCGTTGAGCCGTGCTTTGACTAAGCACCTTAAGCAGGGAAAAAAATTAGAGATTGTGGTCGGTGATAAAACCGCTAATGACTTTTTTATTCCACCTGAAGAAAAGTTTTCTACGATTGGCGCGGTACCGTACATCTATGAGCAAGCATTGTTAAGGTTTATGAAGCGGCACCAATGGGCTGTAGATAGTGAATTATTGAAAGTACATTTATGGAAACATGAGCATCATAGTTTTCATTTGAAAGGGATCAGTAGTGATAACAAGTACCACTTACTAACAGGTTCAAATCTAAACCCTAGGGCTTGGTCGTTAGATCTCGAAAATGGCATATTGGTGCATGACGTTGATCAGGAGTTAGTAGAAGGTTTTGTAAAAGAGCGTGAGCATATTTTGCAAAACACCAAACTGGTATCTCATTTTACGGATATTGATACCATGCAAAACTATCCTGAAGAAGTGAAAAAAATCTTAACCAGAATTAAACGTTTACGAGCCGATTTTATTCTTCGCCGTATTATGTAATTGTGTGTGAGATTACAACTTCTCATCACTAGAAATTAAGCACTCGTTTTTTACGAGTGTTTTTTAGCTCTAGGGCGTGTTGTTCTTTCAGGATTGAATTTTGTGCTATTTGAGCGCTTTTCTGTTCAAGGCGTGAGCAGTGAAGCTTAGCCATCTAAGTAAGCTGCTCACAACAAAGAACAGGAAGTGCTCAAAAGCATCGAAGACAGCGTAAATTGGTCACTTCTGCTGCGTTATCGTTTGTTTATGTGGGGAAACCACACTTCACAAACTCTGCCTTGAATAAGATAACCAATTTATCGCTGCAAAAATAAACATGAAAGATCAACACGCCCTTAAGAAAATGAATATATTCAAGCATCGAATTCACAGTCTGTATGACTACAGAAAATCTTTATCCTCTACAGAGTTTAATGCAAGAGGTAAAAACATCAGCCGTTGTAAGTTATGTTTGCAGGCAAGAACTTGGTGCTTGTGCCCTCATCGCCGTCAATTGAATTCTGATGCTAGTTTTGCATTGATAATGTACGATGATGAAGTACTCAAACCGTCTAATACTGGACGTTTAATCGCAGATTTGTTTCCCGACACTTACGCTTTTCTTTGGTCAAGAAAAGAAGCAGATATAAATCTATTGTCCCTCATAAACGATGAGACCTATCAGCCTATATTAATCTTTCCTGATGAGTATGCTACTGAACAATCAGAAGTTGTGACGAGTGTATCAGCAGGTGGATTAGCAGATAAAAAACCGCTATTTATATTGTTGGATGGCAGCTGGCGAGAAGCGGTAAAGATGTTCCGTAAGAGTCCTTATTTGCATAATATACCTATGCTGTCTTTTAAACCTGAGTTCTTAGCCAGCTACATGATCAGAAAAGGGGTTAGGGATTTCCAGCTTGGTACAGCAGAAGTTGCTGCGTTAGCATTAGAATCTTTTGGTGAGACTCATAATGCTATTGCATTGCAAAAATGGTGTGATGTTTTTAAAGAGTCTGTTTTATTAGGACGAAACAAACGACCATCAAAAGAAATTAAACCATTCACTGATTATTTAACTAAGTTCAATATTGCTCATGAGCAATCCATACTATCAGGATTGTAAATTATGCTTTATTTGCCATAATTTGCAGTACTTCATCGTAGCTTATGTTGTAGTGGCGAGAGAGGTTAATTACTTTTGTTTTAAAAGTTTGAATTCTCTCTTGCTGCAATAATCGATACTCTTCTGTTTCGACCATTTCACTGATAGCTTCTTGAAGGCATTTCATTCTTCTTAAGCTGTAATCAAGAGTCTCAAGATATGCCATCATTTGCTTTTTATTACGAGCGTGAGTTAAGTCCGACGATTGTTTTTGTTCAAGTCCATATGAATCGAGTGCAGATATAGCTTTTTCTAAATCTAGATTCTCATTCATCATAATTCTATTCAAATATAAGTGTTATTGATTTACCAAAGGGTTAATCAAATGAAGTGAAAAGATGCACTAGTCAATACTTTGATATTACATTGTGTGAAGTAAGTTAGCGCCAGTACGGTAAGTATACAATTTTATTTCTTTTCCTCAATAAATAATAAATTCATTCGTAGATAATCTTTGCACTTTTTGTAAAGAAAAAGAATATTCAGCTTTGGAATCAACCAAATTAGCAGTATACAATAGGTAAACTTTTCTTATGGGACTTTGATGATGAAATTGATAAAAGGACTGGCACTTAGTATTGCCGTTATCACAACTACATTTGTTTTATATCTCACGCTTTTCTTTGACATTAACCAGTTAAAGCCGCAGATCACAGCTTCGATTGAAGAGTCTACAGGCTACAAGGCAAATATTAATGGTGACTTAGGTTGGACACTTTTTCCTTCGGTTGGTGTTGAGGTTAATGGGTTAACCGTTGATAACCCGAATGGTTATAGTAAACAAGAATTGATGAAGATTGATCATGTCGTAGCGGAAGTTGCCTTGATCCCTTTGTTATCAAAAGATATTGAAGTTAAAACCGTTCAATTCAAAGATATGACTCTAAATCTGTTAACTGACAAGAACGGTCGCTCAAATTTATATAAGCTACAAGCTAAAGGAAAGGCTACTGAACCTGATGCCCAAGTAGAAAAGCCTAAACAGGATTCAGGAGCCAAAATCACACTGGGTTCAGTTAAGATTGCTGGGGTAGATATAGATAACATTGTTATCTATCAGCACAATGCACAAACCAATACAGAGCAAACACTTAAATTAGAGTATTTTAGGCTCGATAAATTTAGTTTGAACTCTGATTCTAAATTCAAATTAAAGGCAGAGATTAAACAACCAGAGTTGAGTGCTGAAATTAACGGTAGTGGTGTAATTAATGTTGCTTCAAATTTTAAGTCCATAAGCCTTAAGAGTTTCGAAACTAAATTTGATGGTGAAGGCACACAATTACCAAATGGAAGTATCTCATCTGTCGTTAAATTGGGAGCGAACGTAGATTTAGCCAAGCAAATTGCTAAAGCGGACATTAACCAGATAAAAGTAAATGACATTGTTGGAAGTGGAAATATTCAAGCTAGTTATGGCTTACGCGTTCCTAGAGTCGATATCAATTTTGATTTAGGTGATGTTGATTTAACGCCATATCTGCCAAAAAATTCTGCTAAATCTCAAGCAAGCAGCAAAGAACAACAAACTTCGGTTGAGACGGCTACTAGCGAAGAAGAGCCTAACCTTACAGCATTAAGTTTAATAAACGGTAGTGTGAAGGTTACTGTTAAGAGTGTAAAAGCTAAAAAAATCCATGCAAATAACTTGAAATTACTGGCTAACATTTCAAATTCGGTCCTAACGGTCAAAGACATCTCTAGTGATCTCTATCAAGGAAAGCTACAAGCTAAAGCGCGATTAGATGCCAGAAAGCCTATAGCTACATATAACTTCACAGCAAATTTGTCTAACTTCCAATTCCAGCCTTTATTAAGTGATGCATTGGACAGTGAAGTGATTTCTGGTGAAACAAATTTATCTATTTCTGGTAGCGGCAACGGTTTGTCGCCTGCAGCTATAAAGCAAAAAATGGCGGCTAAAGGTATGTTTGCTGTAACTGATGGGGCCTACCACGGGATGGATATTGGCAAAATGCTTTCGAATTTTGAAAGTCAGTTGAAAGGAGGCGCAGCACCAGAAGAAACTCAGGTTGATAAGACATTGTTTTCTAAATTAGGTACTGAATTTACGCTTAGCAAAGGAGTGGTTCAGATAAGTAATACTTCTTTGTCGTCCCCTGATTTGCAGGTTAAAGGAAATGGCACTGCAAACATTTTAACGGATAATCTTGATTATAAACTCAGTGTTAACGTCAGGGCTAGTGAAAGCAACAAGTCTGGCTTGAACCAATTAAGGGGTAAGGATATACCGTTCTTGGTTTCTGGCAGCTTATCAGATCCGAAATTTAGATTGGACACCGAAGCTGTACTCAAGCAACAGCTGGATAAAGAGAAAGATAAGCTTAAAGATAAAATTAAAAAGAAACTGTTTGGAAAGTTTGGATTCTAATTTCGTAAGCTAAGATATATAACGCCCTGTAAAAGCAGGGCTTTTTTATACCTTTTTATAAAGTTATTTATTATACAGCTTTACTTAGTTTTTACAGTCTATTGACCATCATTAATCCTGATTAATAAAAGGATTTTCTTTTAGCAAGTTAGAGTCATCTCAAGTAATCTCTCCCATCATTTGATGCTTTTTAACCATTAAATGTCAAAATCAACATTGCAGGATGAAAAGGTGATAACTGCCTTAATATCTTCCATAAATGCAGTGACATGATACTCAAAAATATAAAGGATATAGTCTACAGGAGTGTATAAACCGTCCAGCAGCATAAGTAATTACTTTAGGAGTCGTTGGGTGTACTCAAAAATAAAAAGGTTGTTAACTTTAGTTGGCTTGCTTTTATTTCCAGCTTTTGTGGAAGCGGCACAACTTAATATGACTAAAGGTGTTACTGGCATAAGTCATGACATCTACCATCTGCACATGACTATCTTCTACATTTGTTGTGGGATAGGTGTAGGTGTATTTGGCGCAATGATCTATGCCATGCTCATGCATCGAAAGTCACGTGGGCACTCGGCTGCAAATTTTCATGAAAGCACCAAGGTCGAGCTAGCATGGACCATCATTCCATTCTTAATTTTGATTGCAATGGCGGTGCCTGCGACAGGCACTTTGATACGAATGGATGATACTAAAGATGCAGCACTTACGGTTAAGATCACTGGTTCGCAATGGAAGTGGCATTATGACTACTTCAACAAAAATGTTGGCTTCTATAGCATTTTAAAAACCTCGCAAAAACAGATAGATAATCAACAGACAAAAGATGCTCACTATTTGCTTGAAGTAGATAAGCCCCTTGTTTTACCTATACATCGCAAAATACGCTTTTTAATCACCTCTGAAGATGTAATTCATTCTTGGTTTGTGCCCGACTTTGCCATACAAAAAGATGCCAACCCTGGTTTTATTAACGAAGCTTGGACACGCATTGACAAACCGGGCACATATCGGGGTCAGTGTGCTCAGCTTTGTGGAAAAGGGCACGGTTTTATGCCGATTGTAGTTAAAGCTGTATCGGGTAAAGAGTTTGACAATTGGTTGGTTAAACAACAACAGGCCAAGTTGATAGCGGCTAAATCCGCACAAGCATCATTATCTAAGACACTCTCGAAACAAGAATTAATGAGACAAGGGCAGAGTGTTTATTTAGCACATTGCGCTGTATGCCATCAGCCCAATGGAATGGGGTTACAAGGAGTATTTCCTGCACTCAAGGGGAGTAAAACGGCAACTGGACCTGTGCTAAATCATATCCACACCGTTAAATTCGGTCGCCCGGGAACAGCAATGCAGGCGTTTGGAAAGCAGTTAAGCGATGAAGAAATTGCCGCTGCTATAACATATGAACGTAACTCTTGGGGAAATAACATGGGTGATGCTGTACAAGCCTCCGATGTTCATAAGGTGAAGCAATAAGGACAATCCATGACAACAGCAATGAATCCAGAAATGTCTAGCACCATCAACTCTACTAGTCATGAGCACGATAATCATCACAAACCACCCAAAGGTATTACACGGTGGTTAAAAACCACAAATCATAAAGACATAGGCACTTTATATCTATGGTTTAGCTTTATCATGTTTTTAATCGGTGGCTGTATGGCCATGCTAATACGGGTTGAGCTGTTCGAGCCAGGCAAGGTCATTCTTGAACCAAACTTATTTAATCAAATGACAACGGTACATGGCCTTATCATGGTATTTGGCGCAGTAATGCCAGCTTTTACAGGTTTAGCCAATTGGATGATACCAATGATGATTGGTGCGCCTGATATGGCATTGCCTCGTATGAATAACTGGAGTTTTTGGATACTGCCTTTCGCATTCAGCATCTTGATCAGTACTCTATTTATGCCCGGTGGTGGCCCCAATTTCGGATGGACATTTTACGCACCTTTATCCACTCATTACAGCAGTAATACTACCGCTTTATTTGTATTTTCTATTCACATTATGGGGATCAGTTCAATCATGGGCGCGATGAACGTTATCGTGACTATTTTTAACTTGAGAGCCCCTTGCATGAAGTGGATGAAACTGCCACTTTTCGTTTGGACTTGGCTTATAACTGCATTTTTATTGATAGCTGTAATGCCTGTTTTAGCTGGTGTTGTAACTATGGTGCTTACTGATAAGTATTTTGGTACCAGTTTTTTTGATGCAGCAGGTGGTGGTGATCCAGTGATGTTTCAACACATCTTCTGGTTCTTCGGACACCCCGAAGTTTATATAATGATATTGCCTGCTTTTGGCATCATTTCGTCGATTATCCCCGCATTTAGTCGAAAAAAGTTGTTTGGCTACTCTTCTATGGTTTATGCGACTGGAAGTATTGCTCTGTTGTCATTCATCGTATGGGGTCATCATATGTTTACTACAGGCATGCCATTGTTTTCAGAGTTGTTTTTTATGTATTGCACCATGATTATTGCCGTTCCCACTGGTGTAAAAGTATTTAATTGGGTAGCTACTATGTGGCGAGGGTCATTATCATTTGAGCCACCTATGTTATTCGCGATTGCCTTTGTAATTTTGTTCACAATTGGTGGTTTTTCCGGTCTAATGCTGGCGATCACTCCAGCTGATTTTCAGTACCACAATACCTATTTTGTTGTTGCACATTTCCATTATGTATTAGTGACAGGTGCCGTGTTTGCCATTATGGCTGCTGCTTATTACTGGTTGCCGAAATGGACAGGGCATATGTATAGCTTCACGCTAGCCAAATGGCATTTTTGGTGTTCTGTGATTTCAGTCAATGTTTTATTTTTTCCTATGCACTTTCTTGGTCTAGCCGGTATGCCTAGGAGGATTCCTGATTATGCCTTGCAGTTTGCAAACTTAAATAAAGTGGTGTCTCTAGGTGGATTTGCCTTTGGTATGTCACAACTATTGTTCTTAGCGTTAGTTATTAAGTGTATTCGAGGAGGAGAGCAAGCTGCAGCTAAGCCTTGGGACGGTGCTGAGGGTTTGGAATGGACCCTACCAAGCCCACCACCTTATCACTCATTTACAACACCACCAGAGGTTGAGTAATGAGCCATAAGCCCAACACCAAGAATAAAAGGCTGATGATCTATTTGGTCTTTGGATGTCTCGGTATGTTCGGATTCGGCTTTGCACTTGTTCCCTTATATAACGTGATGTGCAAGCAACTTGGAATTAATGGCCACTCTTCAAATCTGCCTGAGAAGTACAAAAAAGAGTTGGTGGTTGATAAAAGTCGTAATATCAAAGTTGAATTTGTGACTCAAATTCATCCCGGCTTGCCCTATGATTTTGGTGCAATTACTAAAGAGGTGACTGTTCACCCTGGTGAACTAGCACACGCTCAGTTCTATGCACGAAATAACTCAGATCACTTGATGGTCTCGCAAGCGATCCCTTCTATCTCTCCGGGGCAAGGAACGTTATATTTTCATAAAACGGAATGTTTTTGCTTTACTCAGCAGCCTTTGAAAGCTCAAACCAAAGCTAATTTACCTGTAGTGTTTTTTATTGATCCAGCATTACCTAAAGACATACATACCATTACCTTGTCTTACACCTTATACGATGTTACCAAAGCTGTATTATCGACACACCCTGAAGTAGCCCAGCAAGTAGAAAGCCAATCATAAGTGGAGAATCTCATGAGCACTTACGCAAAATATTACGTACCTGAACAAAGCTTGTGGCCAATTGTAGGGGCGATAGGTCTTTTTTGGATTGCCTTTGGTGCAGGTAATTTTGTTATGGAGCTTGATAAAGGAGAGCCTACTCATGGCCTTTACTTATTACTAGCTGGGATTGCTACGATTCTCTTTATGATAGTAGGGTGGTTTAGGCATATTATCTCTGAGTCAATGTCAGGGCTTTATTCAAAACAGATGGATATTTCTTTTCGCCAAGGGATGAGCTGGTTTATCTTTTCAGAAGTCATGTTTTTTGCAGTATTTTTTGGCGCGCTGTTTTTTGTAAGGGTTTTTTCCGTTCCATGGTTAGGTGGACATGGTGGCGGGGTTACGCATCAAGTTTTGTGGCCACACTTTGAGGCGCATTGGCCGTTAACCCTTACTCCCAAAGGAGATAAAACGCAAGCAATGCCTTGGCTAGGAGTGCCTTTAGTCAATACCATTATATTACTGACTTCTTCAGTGACCTTACATTTTGCTCATGTCAGTCTGGAAAAAAACAATCGTCGAATTTTGGCATTATGCTTAGGAATAACCATTCTTCTCGGCATGAGTTTCTTGTTTTTCCAAGCTAGCGAATATTATCACGCCTATACCGAAATTGGATTGACGCTCAAATCAGGGGTTTATGGCAATACGTTTTTTATGCTCACTGGATTTCATGGTTTGCATGTCACTTTGGGTACAATTTTTTTAATTGTTCTATTTTGTCGGGTTTTGAAAGGGCATTTTACTCCTAAAAAGCACTTCGCGTTTCAGGCGGGTAGCTGGTATTGGCATTTCGTTGATGTCGTTTGGTTATGTTTATTTGTATTTGTATATGTACTATAGGATGCAAATGTCATCAGATAACTTGAGCAGACACTCTCCACTAAGCAGTAAACAAATCATTGGTTTTATAATGTTTAGTGGGTTATTTTTGTTATTGATAAAGCTTGGCTTCTGGCAGTTACAAAGGGGCGAACAAAATCATAGATTGGAAAATAACTTCCGTTCTAATAGCCAACATCAATTGAGTTTTGCGCAGATAAGCCAAAATCAAACTCCTTCAAAGCTCACTGGCTTCAAAACTAAACTAACGCTGCGGTCTGTCTCAAAGCCACTTATATATTTAGATAATCAAATACTTGGTGATAAAGTCGGATATGAAATATATCAAGTAATGCAGTACAAAAAAGATCAGCCATGGTTATTGGTTGATTTAGGATTCATAGGTGCCTTTGCTAATAGATATCATTTACCTGCAATTAACCCAATTATTCATAGTATCCACATAAGTGGCACCTTATATCACACAGCTTTGAATCCATTCAGTCATCAACTCTTACCAGAAATCGGTGAGCAAGTTCGAATTCAAAATTTAAACTACCAACAACTTAGTCGTTTTCTTGGGCATCCAATATTATCTATAGCGCTGCAAGCTAACCAGCCGTTTGTTAGCACTGATGGTAGGGTATTAAAAAAAAGACAACACAAATTAGCTATGCCGTCTTTTAAAAATTATGGGTACGCGGTGCAGTGGTTTGCCATGGCTACAACCTTGGCTGTAATTGGTTTATTTAGCTGTTTAAGAAGGAGTAAAGTAGGTGATAACACGCTTGAATAATCAGCAAGTATTGTTGTGTCTGCTGCTGGTGTTTTTAGCCCCGGTAGTTATGGGCAAACTTTTCCTACACATGCACTGGTATCGGACTGGAGCAACTAATTTAGGTGATTTACTACCGCAAAACCTGAGCTATCAATCCCTTAATATTGATAACCCCAATCCCCATAAATGGCAGGTGCTGTATCGTCTACCTAGAGTGTGTTCAAATTTATGCCAACAACAATTATTTGTATTGCATCAAAGTATTGTTGCTTTGGGTAAAGAACAATCAAGGGTTATTCCAGAGCTTGTCTCGAATGTTCGACAGCCTGCAAAGAAATTCGATAAAACTCATTTCTTAATGAATTCAAAGGCTTTCGATGCATTGACGAATAAGTTATTTGTGATTGTTGATCCCCTTGGAAAGTGGGTAATGAGTTATCCAAAGGTTACGAATGAAAAAGGCAGTATAGAGCAAACGCGCCACCTTTTGAGCGATATGCATACGTTGCTTAAATTATCGAGGGTGGGCTGATGAAATCAAAGCTACTCTTAGGCGGCGCCATCTTACTTGCATTTACAGTAATTTTAATGGGAGCTTACACCCGTTTGTCTAATGCTGGTTTGAGTTGTCCTGATTGGCCTAAGTGTTATGGTCATTTTACAGTTCCAACTCAGCAACAACTTCAACAAAACCCTCAAAGTATATTTCATGGAGATGTGGTTCAACCTAACAAAGCATGGCTGGAAATGATTCACCGTTATCTTGCTGGTAGCTTAGGATTGTTGATCATATGTATTTTAATTCAATCAATACGCACCAAACTGACTCCAAAATATTTGGCAATGGGGCTAATCGGTATTGTTGTATTTCAAGCTGCATTAGGAATGTGGACAGTAACGATGAAGCTAATGCCAATAGTCGTGATGACACACTTATTGGGTGGTTATTGCATAATTTCGTTGCTGTGGTTGATATATCTTAATTACATAAATACAACGACAACACCTTACTCTTACTCCAATAGCATAAAGTGTCATGCAGCAATTGGGTTGGTAGCGCTTTTAGTTCAAATCATGCTCGGAGGCTGGACTTCTACTAACTATGCAGCTTTAGCCTGTACAACTTTACCAATTTGTCAGGGTAATTGGAGTAGCCATTTAGACTTTGTTCAAGCATTTTCCCCTTGGCAAGGTCTACACCAAAGTTACGAATATGGAGTATTAGACATGAATGCGAGGATGACAATTCATGTCTGCCACCGTGTATGGGCAATGATTACCAGTCTTATTTTAGCTACGTTAGCATTTCGTTTGTTGGCTAAGGGGAAGTTCGCTGTTCAGCGGAGTAGTTATTGGCTGGTAGGATTACTTTGCTTACAAGTCAGCTTAGGTATCTCGAATGTATTATTCCAATTGCCCATAGGCATTGCAGTTTCGCATAATGCTGGCGCTTTATTATTACTTCTTTGCTTAATTTATATCAATTTTCATTTATGGAGAAAGGGTTAATTATGAATAGAGCCGTGATGATCAACTCTTTTTCATCGATCCCTTTTAGATGGAAAGATTACTTAGAGCTTACCAAGCCGAAAGTCGTTGCTCTTATGTTGCTAACTGTAGTGGTTGGCATGTGTTTATCTACAACTGGAACACTACCTATTGATAATGTCATTTATGGGTTGCTTGGGATCGGAATGATGTCAGGTTCTGCGGCAGCAATTAATCATGTTATTGATCGAGAAGCAGATGCCAAAATGCAACGTACCTATACTCGTCCAGTTGCTCAACATCGAGTGAGTGTATTGAAAGCAAGCCTATTTGCAATTGTACTCGGTGCAACGGGGTTTACTGTTTTATTTCATGTTGTAAATCCACTCACCGCATGGCTAACCCTATCGAGTTTATTTGGATATGCAGTGGTGTATACCTTGTACTTAAAGAGAGCCACTTCGCAGAATATTGTGATTGGTGGTTTGGCTGGAGCAATGCCTCCCTTGCTGGGTTGGACTGCCATTACTGGCGAATTTAGTAGTAACGCGTTGTTATTAGTAATGATCATATTTCTATGGACACCACCTCATTTTTGGGCGTTAGCCATAGCTAAAAAAGAGGAGTATGCACAAGCTGAAATCCCTGTATTATCAGTGACTCACGGGGTTGAATACACCAAAACATCGATTCTACTTTATACCTTACTTTTGGGCTTAGCCTGTTTATTTCCTGCTGTTGTTGGTATGTCGGGAACCATATACTTAGTTGGAGCAATTTTTCTTAGTTCTTTATTCTTTATTCAAGCATGGCGATTGAAATTTAATGCTTCAAAAATATCAGCCATGTCGGTATTTAGGTTCTCGATCTATCACTTAATGTTGTTATTTATGATCTTATTGTTAGACCACTATTTATAGGAGTTAGATTATGAAATCTAGGTCATTGATATTTTGCTGCTTGTTTCTTAGTGCTGTTATTGGAGGTGGTGCTGCTTATTATCAGCAACAGCGACCCTTAAAACTGGTTACAACCACTGAATACCCAACAAAAACGCCTGTTATTCCATTTCATCTAACTGATCAATTCAAAAAGCCTTTCACCAATAAAAATTTAGAGGGTAAATGGACATTATTTTTTGTAGGCTATACATCTTGCCCAGATATCTGTCCAACGGCTATGACAAAATTGGCTGCTGCATACCCGAAACTGAAAAAAGACCATCCATTTCAGATTGTCTTTGTTTCCGTTGACCCACAGCGTGATAGTTTTCAAAAATTGAAAGAATATACTGGTTTTTTTAATAAAGACTTTGTTGCCGTAACTGGTAGTCAATCTCAACTACTACCACTTACTCGAAATTTAGGCATGGCTTATTCCAAAGTAGGAGAAGGCAAAGGTTATTTAATCAGTCACAGTGCAACCATGACGCTTGTATCGCCCAATGGGTTGAAAGTAGGAATTGTTAAGCCAGAAGTGGTGCCCGGAAGAATACCTCAAATAAGAAATAAAGACATGGAAGCGGATGTTTTGAAATTGATGGGAAGGTACAGCTAGCAGAGAAATATTTCAAAACTGCTGATTTTAGAAGTTATCGTTCTAAACCTGTTTTAGTTCAACTTATTAGAGGTTTGGATTGAGCTAAATTGATTAAGTAGATATAGATGTTAAAATTTAACTTGTTTATGGATGAATGTATAAATGAGTTTTTAAGAAAAGATGAGTAGAGTTAGAAATGACAATCTCTATCAAACAGGCAAAATGTTTGTAGAGATCAATCCTGATAAGGTAATCAAAACCTTTTTACCGCAAAGGGACAGTCTTAAGCGTTTTAAGCGAGAACTATTTGCTCTTAAGCAACTTGCCGATGTTGATCAAGTTCCTCACTTAATTAATATAAATCAAGATAAAATGCGCTTGGAGATGACGCGACTACCAGGCAAGAATCCAACATTTTTATCACAGTCTCATTTACGTCAATTACAAGTGATTGTTGCCGAACTTTTTTCTCATGGTATTGCTAGACATGCCTTACCAATAAGGGACTTACTGGTAGATCAAAATGGTAAACTCTATATGGTAGACTTTGAACGAATCACAATCTGTCGCTTTAAATTTTCCCCTATATGGTTAATTGCTAAAGCAGTTACCCATTCTCATCTATTACGGTTAATCTGGAAGTATCAACCGCAGATGTTAACCAAAATACAAAAGATGGAAGTGTTTTCATTTTTGGGGATTAGGCGCCTATTTCGCTTTATTAAAGCTCCAATCAATATGCTCAAGAGAACACTTACTAAGGCTAAGTAACCCATTCATGTGCATACAGATGGTTTCAATTTTGAACCTTAATCAAGCAGATAAAAAATGAAACCATCAAATATTAAGCTATCTCAGTTTAGAAAAACCCTAGTGGATTAACATCATAGCTAACTAATAAGTTTTTAGTTTGCTGATAATGCTCAAGTGCCATTTTGTGAGTTTCTCTACCTACACCTGATTTTTTGTAGCCTCCGAATGCAGCATGAGCAGGATACATGTGATAACAGTTCGTCCAGATACGTCCTGCTTCAATTTTACGCCCCATTCGATAAGCAAGATTCATGTCGCGTGTCCATACACCAGCTCCCAACCCAAATTCAGAGCTGTTGGCTAGTTCGATCACTTCTTTTTCATCTTTAAAAGTGGAAAGTGAAATTACAGGACCAAAAATTTCCTCTTGGAAGATACGCATCTCGTTTGTACCTTTAAGAAGAGTAGGTTTGATATAAAACCCATTACTATGCTCACTCTCTAAAGACTCTGCTTCACCACCCAATAAGACTTCGGCACCTTCTTCACGTCCAATTTTTATGTAGCCCATGATCTTATCGAACTGTTCTTGAGAAGCTTGAGCACCAACCATTGTTTCTGTATCTAATGGATTTCCACGTTTAATCGCATTTGAGCGCTCAATGACTTTTTCGATAAATTTAGAGTAAATATCTTCGTGAACAAATAAGCGTGAAGGGCAGGTACAAACTTCACCTTGGTTGAAATACGCTAAAACCACGCCTTCAATACATTTACTTAAATATTCATCTTCTTGATCCATGACATCTTTAAAGAAGATGTTTGGTGACTTTCCTCCAAGTTCGACTGTTGAAGGAATAATATTTTCAGCTGCACACTTTAGGATATGTGAGCCAACAGGCGTTGAACCAGTAAAAGCTATTTTTGCTATACGTGTGCTGGTGGCTAGTGCTTGACCGGCTTCTTCACCATAACCGTTTACTATATTTAATACCCCGGCAGGAAGTAAATCTTCGATTAGTTCCATCAATACTAGAATTGATGCTGGAGTTTGTTCGGCAGGCTTTAATACCACACAATTACCAGCAGCAAGTGCAGGACCTAACTTCCAAGCGGCCATCAGAATAGGGAAATTCCATGGAATAATTTGACCAACCACACCTAAAGGTTCATGGAAATGATACGAAACTGTCTTTTCATCAATTTCTCCGATGGATCCTTCTTGGGCACGTAAACAACCTGCAAAGTAACGAAAATGGTCAACGGCTAGTGGAATGTCAGCTGCCAATGTTTCTCGCACAGCTTTGCCATTGTCCCAAGTTTCTGCAACGGCCAAGTATTCAATATTTTGCTCGATACGATCTGCGATTTTCAACAGCAGGTTTGATCGTTCTGTTACTGATGTTGTGCCCCACGACTCTTTAGCTTTATGGGCTGCATCTAAAGCAAGTTCTATATCTTTTGCATTTGATCGGGGAATTTCGCAGAAAGGTTTACCATTGACAGGGCTTATATTCTCGAAATATTTACCGTCACGAGGCTCAACCCACTGTCCGCCAATAAAGTTCTGATATCGTGGTTTAAAGTCTACAACCGATCCATCGGTGTTAGGTGCAGAGTAAATCATAAGAAGTCCTTTAAGTTGTATTTATGTGTTTTTCTTATTAACGTAATGTGACTTGAAGGGATTAACTTTGCTGAAAGTTCAAAAAAATTGACTCTCAGTACAATGTGGAAGCGTTAGGAAAGGGATTATGATTAGTGAAAAACTAATGGAATTGCGCAACAACCCCAAAGTTCTTGTTGAAAATAAACTTAGCTTCGCAGCACCTGATTCAGAGTTAAGCATCTATGATACTTTTGAAAAAGCTGAGAAGATTCCACTAAAATCAGATCAGTTACTTTTTTGCGGCATGATTTCAGGTAAAAAGATCATGCATGACTGTAACAGTAACTACCAAAGCCCTTTTCTTCCTAATGAATCTTTTGTCATCGCACCTAATCATCAAATAGAAATTGACTTCCCTGAAGCCACGAAATCATCCCCAACAACTTGTCTTGCTATTGAGCTTTCAATTGAACGCATTAATACAGTGGTTGAACAGCTTGAGCAGTTTAATCCTCTCGATAAAGAGTATGGGGATTGGTGTTACAGAACAGATTTGATACATACACGTCATACATCATCGACACAAAGTCTACTCAATCGCATTGTTCAGGTTTATGTCGAAAGTCACCAAGATCGCAACTATATGATTGACTTAGCAACAAACGAGCTAACCGTTAGGCTGCTTCGAGAGCAAACTAGAAATTTTATTCTAGGTCATTGCTCGACTTTTCCAGATGCTAACGGGTTGAATGCGTCACTAAATTACATTGTAAAAAATCTTGAATCGCAATTAAATATTGAACATCTGTGTAAATTGGCCTGTATGAGTAGAACTAAATTTTTCCAACAATTCAAAAGTCATTTTGGTTGTACTCCTGTTGCATTTCAAATGCAATTAAGGCTAAAAAAAGCAGCGGATTTGATCAAAAAGGGCAACAAGATTACTACAGCTTGTTATGAGTCAGGTTTTTCGAATACTAGTCATTTCAGTCGCTGTTTTAAAAGTTTTTTTGCTGTTTGCCCTAGAACCTACCAAGCACAGTGTAATTGCTGAAAATATTAATGAAATGAGGTAACCATGAAAATCACTTATTTAGCCGAACACCCAAATAAACTCAAAACAGTAGCTAAATGGTATTACGATGAATGGGGAAAAAATGGAGACTGTTTTTCATACGAGTTTATCTATGATTTAGGGCTAAATAGAGTTCATAACAAAGGGCAACTTCCATTTTCTTTTATTGCATTAGACAAAGATGAGCTTGTCGGTGTACTCGAAATTAAACACAGAGAGAATAAACATCATCCTGAGTATAAGCATTGGATAGGTGGGGTTTATGTTTGCCCGAAAAATAGAGGTAAGGGTTATGCCAGTAAACTTATTTCAAAAGCAATTGAATTTGCCAAGGAACAGGAGATTAAAACGCTTCATCTGCAATGTGATGATCATAATATCGAACTCTATCAAAAGCATGGTTTTACAAAGCTTCATTCATCTGAGCATTTCGGAGACAAAGTAACTGTCATGCGAAAGAATATTGAAAAATCAAATAAATGACTAGAAGAAGTTAGTAAATGGTACAACCGAGTGGATTCGAACCACCGACCCCCACCATGTCAAGGTGGTGCTCTAACCAACTGAGCTACGGTTGTATTTTGAAAATTGGCTGCTGTATTCAGCGGCCTCAATATTAAATCCTGCTTTACCCAATCGCAAGACTAAATTACATCAAGTGTGTTCATTTGATTGTTTTACAATCAGTTTGATCAATCGTGATATTTATCGCATCAGAATGGTGTTTAGATGTGATCTAAATCAATAAGTGCTACAGGGTTCCATTGGTATCATTGTACTATTGACTATACCGAACAGTAGTTTAAAAGGAATAAAAGGAGTATCAGTGGAAGCTTTTCGCAAGCTATTAACTTCGCTTATAGGGAGTGTTCGGGATCTTATCCCCATCATTCTTGTTGTAACTTTCTTCGAGGTTTTCGTTTTAAAGCAAACCCCTGACGATATGATAACCATTCTGATTGGCTTAGGTTTTATCGTTTTTGGTTTAACTTTCTTTATTTTTGGTCTCGAATTAGGGTTGTTCCCAATTGGTGAGTCTTTAGCGCAAGCCTTAGCCAAAAAGGGCAGTACCTTTTGGTTAGTTATATTTTCATTTGCTTTAGGTTTTGGAACGACCATTGCCGAACCCGCTTTAACAGCTGTTGCCAGTGAAGCGGCAGATGTCGCAGCGAAAGCAAATGCTATTGCAAATTCCGAGGCTGCTAAGGCTAGTTATGCATTAGGGTTGAGAATTACCGTTGCAGTGTCAGTAGGTATCGCAATATTGTTGGGTGTAATCCGTATTTTGAAAGGGTGGCCAATTCACTATTTAATTATAGGTGGCTATATCCTCGTGATGTTATTAACCAGCGTTGCGCCTGAAAGCATAATAGGTATTGCCTATGATAGTGGAGGTGTTACCACTTCAACGATCACTGTACCTCTCGTAACCGCACTTGGTGTGGGGTTAGCTAGTGTTATTAAAGGCCGCAATCCCATGCTAGATGGTTTTGGTTTGATTGCATTTGCGAGTTTAACTCCGATGATATTTGTTCTTTGTTATGGGATGGTAGTGCTATGAGCCAAATTTTATTGTCTCTTTGGGATACCTTTTTATTAACTTTACGTGACGTAGTGCCTATAGCTGCAATCTTATTTGGTTTTCAATTAGGTGTGCTAAGACGCCCGATTGCTAATCCAAGGAAAGTTATTGCTGGCTTTGCTTATGTTATCGTTGGCTTATCATTGTTTCTTGTCGGCCTAGAAAAAGCGTTATTCCCTATTGGGGATATGATGGCAACCCAACTGACTTCAAAAGAGTTTATCGGTGCTGTAGATCATAATGTGATTGTTTGGTCAGATTATTATTGGGTCTACATTTTTGCATTTGCGATTGGATTTAGTACAACCGTTGCAGAGCCATCGCTTATTGCTGTTGCCATAAAAGCCAACGAAGTTTCTGGTGGCGCTATTGGCGTTCAAGGCCTTAGGTTTTCTGTAGCACTTGGTGTAGCAATCGGTATCAGTTTAGGCTGCTACAGAATTGTTGTTGGTGATCCCATCCAATATTACATTCTTGCAGGGTATGTCATTGTAGTTATTCAAACTTTTTTCGCACCTAAGATGATTGTGCCTCTGGCATATGATTCTGGTGGTGTTACAACTTCAACTGTTACTGTTCCATTAGTTGCTGCGTTAGGTTTAGGTTTAGCGACTAATGTTCCTGGCCGAGATCCATTAATAGATGGATTCGGATTAATCGCGTTTGCTAGTTTGTTTCCGATGATCAGTGTAATGAGTTACGCGCAGATTGTGGAATATATGAATTCAAAGAAAATGAAAAAGGAGTCACTCGATGCGCTTTAAACTTATCATTGCATTTGTAGATGATCATTGTACAGATTCTATTATGGATGCAGCTCGTAAAGCTGGAGCTACTGGTGCAACAGTTATCAATCATGCTCGTGGTGAAGGACTTGTTCAAAAGAAAACTTTTATGGGGCTGACCTTAGAAGTTCAACGAGACGTGTTGTTATTTTTGGTAGAAGAGCATAGAAGTAGACATATTCTAGAGACAATTAATAAAGTGGGTAAGTTTGATACTGATTCAGGTCAAGGCATAGCTATACAAATTGATGTTGAAGATGCAGTCGGCGTTGCTCATCAGGTTGAAGAATTGACTAAGGAATTAGGAGATCAATTAGTATGAATGGTGAACTTGTAACCAATAAATCTGTAATGACACAAAACTTCGCGATGGTCGATGGTTTACTGACAGTCTCTGAAGCAATTGAAATTGCTATGGCGAACAAAGTTGAAGTCTTGCTAGTCAATAAGCGTCACGAAAATGATGAATACGGCATGATATTGATGAGTGATATTGCTAAAAAAGTGGTAGCAAGAGACAAGTCTGCAGATCGTGTCAATGTTTATGAAATTATGACTAAGCCAGTACTATCCGTCAGATCTGAAATGGATATTCGTTATACCGCTCGTTTGTTTGAAAGTGTTGGAATTACACGAGCTCCTGTAATTGAAAACCAAGAAATTTTAGGTTTAATCACTTATAACGATATCGTTTTTAAAGGTATGCTAAATAAAAATTAGCTCCATCTCGTGAGTAATATTTAATGGAGATGATCAAGCTGAAAATCTTGATCATCTTTTTAGTTTTCAGCGCCAACAAGCTGCCAACCTTGGCTTACTCCATGTTTATCTAGCATAGATTTAATATCTTGATTAGTGCCAGTAGTTACATAATTATGGGGCGTTTTCCCTTTAAAATCTCTAACTTCCAGATCTCCACCAGCATCAATTAAAGCTTCAAAAGCTGCTTTGTCATTAAAAATTACCGCATAATGTAGCGGAGTTTGATTTAGTGCATCTCTACCGTTAGCATTAATATTTAATTCAACAATAAGGTAATTGATTATTTCCTTCGTAGTAGAGCGTGTCTGACCCACTGTTAAATGCAGTAAAGTTCGATTATTTGTATCTCGACAGTAGGGATTTGCTCCGTGTCGAACTAACAGTTTAATAAAGTTTATATCAGCATGATAGCATGCAATTTGTATGGAGGTTAATTTACTCAAATTGTCTGATAAACCACTGAAATTAACGTCAGCACCATTGATGAGCAAAAGTTTAGTCGGCTCATAGCAATTATGAGTACACAGGTATTGAAGTGGTGTTAGATGAAGAAATGACGTAAACGGTTTCATAACTTCTACACTATGCCCTGCATCTAGAAATGCCTTTAGCTGTTGTAGTGAGCTTGAACAATAGCCACATTCAGCTAGTTCAACGTCTTGTTTACTATTAAAGTTTTGTAAAAAACTCCAAATTATGCCGCTGGAATTAATTTTCTTTGTGATGTAGTTACGAGCCCTTTTTTGTTCACTTGTTTCAGGGTTTAAATGTGATGTTCTAAAGAAATAAAAGATAGTATCTCTAGGTAGTTTGAATTCCCATTGGGTGTAGCACTTATTACTGGTTGTGTAGTTATATGTATAACTTTGCGTTGCACCATCAACAAGTAATGAGATAGTTACTTGAGCTTGTTTTACTCTAGTGAGTTGTGATATTTGATCGCATGTTACCTTTACTACTTCTTCAGAGTTTTGGTAATCATATGAAAACAGAAGTTGTGGTAAAACGCTTGTTATCATTGATTCACAACAGAATAGCTGCAATAAAGTTTAAGATTACTCCAATCTTATGAAGCCAAATAGCTTTTATAAATAGAATTTAATGAGTTGAACTTAAGCACTTCAAATTAATAACAAAAAAGCACCTCAAACAGAGGTGCTTGTCCAGAAAAATGATCAGGCTGCATAAATGTCGCTTGTTTCCCTTTGCTCCATTTGCGCTTTTAGGGCGCTAGGATCAAAATCGTCAACGTTGATACTTCGTAAACGACCTTGCTCAGCTTTTTTCAATATTGAAATTTCAGTTTCGTCCAATACACCAAGCTCCTTACCCAAATCCGCGATTTCATCAAGTCGAATAAATGGAAGCTTTGTTTCAGCTGCTTCACATACCTTTTTATGCAGAGGTTCAGCAAGTAAGATTAATGCTAGCGCTTGCTCTTGCATTCCAATTGGATTGTTTTCATTCGCTTGGAAATATTGATAAGTACCTAAACGATTGCGACTTGCCGATGGTGTTTGCATGATTTGAGCGACCTTGTGATCAATCTGATCACTTGGACGTTTCACGCATCGACCGAATGGGAATAACATGAGCTTTAAAATCTTACCTAAGCCTTTAGGGAAGTTATCAAGCAATTCATCTAAGGATGTTTGTAGTTTATGAAGTGAGTCTTCTACCGCCCATTGCACTAACGGTAAATCTTCAGTTAAGCGACCATCATCGTTATATCGCTTTAGCGTTGCGGAAGTTAGATAGAGCTGACTTAATAAGTCGCCAAGCCTAGCAGAAATACGCTCTTTACGTTTTAGCTCACCTCCTAGAGTTGCCATTGCAATATCTGAAAGCAAAGCTAAGTTTGCGCTAAACCGATTCATATACTGATAATATCGTTTTGTTTTATCAGAGTATGGCGCATTTGAAAACCTTGCTCCTGTCAGACCTAACCAAAAGCTTCGACAAAAGTTACTAATGGCAAAGCCAATATGACCAAATACTGCGTTATCGAAATCTTTTAGTGCTTTAGCTGGATTACTATCAAAGGCTGACTGCATTTCAGCTAAAACAAAAGGATGGCAGCGTATTGCTCCTTGTCCATAGATAATCATTGAGCGGGTTAAAATGTTTGCTCCCTCAACTGTGACTGCAATGGGGGCAGCTTGATAACCTCTGCCTAGGTAGTTATTCGGACCTAAGCAGATGCCTTTGCCACCATGAATATCCATTGCATCGATGACACATTTCTGCATTCTATCAGTTAGGTGATACTTAACGATGGCTGAAATAACCGAAGGCTTTTCACCTAAATCAATACCTGTTGTGGTTAAGGATGTTACAGCTTCCATTAGGTAGGCATTACCGCCAATACGAGCCATTGGTTCTTCAATTCCCTCAAGCTTACCAATTGGAAGTTTAAATTGACGACGGATTCTAGCATAAGCACCAGTAGCTAGAGCTGCTGTTTTTACACCACCTGCTGCATTTGACGGTAAGGTGATCCCACGCCCAACAGACAGGCACTCAACTAACATTCGCCAGCCTTGACCTGCCATTTCTTTTCCGCCAATGATGTAATCGAGAGGAACAAATACTTCATTGCCTTGAGTAGGGCCATTTTGGAACATGCAATTAAGTGGAAAATGACGTCGGCCGATGATGACTCCGTGAGTTTCGGTCGGAATGAGGGCACAGGTAATTCCTAAATCTTCATTGTCACCAAGCAATTGTTCAGGATCTTTCAATTTAAATGCAAGACCTAGCACTGTCGCAATCGGTGCAAGGGTGATGTAACGTTTGTTCCAGGTAAGTTTCATACCCAAGATTTCTTCACCTTGCCATTCGCCTTTACAGACTATTCCAAAGTCAGGAATTGAACCTGCATCGCTTCCAGCTTCAGGGCTAGTTAATGCAAAACATGGAATTTCTAATCCTTTGGCTAATCTAGGCAAGTAATGGTCTTTTTGTGCTTCAGTACCATAATGCTGTAAAAGTTCGCCTGGTCCCAATGAGTTGGGTACTCCAACAGTACTTGCCAGTTCAGTGCTGACACCAGCAAGCTTTTGTAATACACGTGATTGGGCATAGGCTGAAAACTCCATTCCTCCATACTTTTTCTTAATAATCATTGAGAAAAAGCCATTATCTTTCAGGTACTGCCATACATGCTCAGGTAAATCTGCAAGTTCATGAGAAACTATATGTTGATTCACCATGCCGCAGACTTCTTCAACTGGGCCGTCAAGGAATGCTTGCTCTTCAGCAGTGAGTCTAACACTTGAGTAATTGTGCAACTTTTTCCAGTTAGGAGCTCCAGAGAATAAGTCTGCTTCCCACCAAGTAGTACCTGCTTCAAGTGCCTCTCTCTCTGTAGAAGACATTTCAGGCATAATTTTTTTGTATAACGCCAACATGGGTTTTGAAAATAAGTGTCGGCGAATAGCGTTTATATTAAGAGGAAGTGCGATGATTAAGAATAAGATAAATAGTGCTGGGTGATTAAAATTGAAATAGCTCATAGCACTGATGAACAAGCCTGTGAGTATCGTGGTTATCATTAAAGAAACACGTAAATATGAACAAGCCCCAATAAGTAAAAGTAGGGCAACTATCCAAGTAAGAGTTAACACAATGATTCTCCTTATTCTTTGTACCAATTCGATATAAAGTCTGCCTTATTAATTCTAGTATAGTACGTGGTCAGACCTCTGCCTTGGTTAAACATTAAACGTTGTGGAAACTTAATACAAGAATTTTTCAAACGATTGTTTGAATTTAAATTGAATTTAATCTAAGCAATTAAGAAAGTCTTTGGTTATTCAGATATTCTCATGGTCAAATAATTGTTAGTATTTCTATTCGATAGAGCTATTTGCTTTCTAGAATTTAAGTATTGTTGTTGAGAAGAATATGTGTGAATTACTGGCTATGAGCGCCAACGTGCCAACAGACATTGTATTTAGTTTTACTGGTTTGGTTGAACGTGGTGGGGTGACTGGCCCTCACGTGGATGGTTGGGGGATTGCTTTTTATGAGGGTAAAGGTAACCGGATTTTTAAAGACATAAAGCCTAGTTGTCAGTCTCATATTGCTGGGCTAATAAAATCATACCCTATTAAAAGTGTTTCTGTGATCAGCCATATTCGACAGGCAAATAGAGGAGAAGTGTCACTTGAGAACACTCACCCTTTTAATCGTGTGTTATGGGGCAAAAACTGGACATATGCCCATAATGGACAATTATCTGGCTACGAGACAAAGTTAGAGCCTAAACGTTTCTTGCCTGTCGGAGAGACTGACAGTGAGTTAGCCTTTTGTTGGATCATCGAAAAAGTATTACAGCGTTTTGGAGAGACAGAGCCTGCAGATTTACTCCCAGTGTTTCAATATATTGCCGAACTTGCCGATGAACTTAGAAAGTTTGGTGTATTTAATATGATCCTAACAGATGGAAAGTTCTTGATGGCTTACTGTAGTAATCATTTAAGTTATATCACTAGACGCGCGCCTTTTGGAAAAGCCATGTTGAAAGATACCGATATGACGGT
The DNA here is from genome assembly GCF_056591735.1 of Parashewanella sp. 2210YD4-3. Lineage (NCBI taxonomy): Bacteria > Pseudomonadati > Pseudomonadota > Gammaproteobacteria > Alteromonadales > Shewanellaceae > Parashewanella > Parashewanella sp. 2210YD4-3. The sequence goes on from NZ_JBWQOG010000003.1 coordinate 175,666, forward strand.
GGATTTTGATAAAGAAACCACACCTAATGATGTGGTTACTGTGATCGCCACTAGGCCATTAACAACCAATGAGGAGTGGACCATATTAAAAGAGGGTGAATGGCGTTTATTCGAGTTAGGTGAACAACGGATTTAACTTTTAGGTTTAGCAGGGCTCGGGAAGGTAACAATAGGGCTTTCTCCTAAATATTCAGCAGATTTTAAAAATAGCTGAAATTGATTGCTGCCTTTTTTCACGTGCTGAACCTTTATTGGAAGGAAGCCATACTTTGGTGCAAGCCATACGTACGTTTGTCGTTTTTTACGCTTTTTAGCATCACGAACGACTTCTAGCTTGATGGCATCAAATGTTTTATTGCCAATCGTGATTTTTTCACTGCCAAGGGCGGCTAGTTCTATGTCATCTTCTTTATTGCTTCGCACGACATCATATTTTAGGGTTTGTTTTTTCTTTGCTAGATCCAGCCTCAACTGCATTTGGACTGACAAAACATCCCAAATATCATTTGTATATTCAAATTTCTTCTTTTTGTCCTTATATCGACTAACAATACTTTTTTGCTCTGGGAGGAATACAATTTGTTCTTGGAAGTCTGGTCCAAAACCCTTGCGATTATGGAAGAAACGAGTTGGGTGAATTTTGTCACCTTGGACATTAAACTCACTAGTGGCGTGTCTAACATCGGTGAGCACTAATAATGACAATGCACTATCGAATATGTACTGGTATTGTTGAGCAGATTTTTCCAATTGAAATCGTGCCTTTCCTAAATCTACATCACCATACTTAACCTGATACTCAACAGTTTGGGGAGTCAATGGCGTAATTGCATTTTCAGAAAATGCAAAATTTGAAAGTAAGAGTGAAACGGCTCCACACAGAACAACACTAATTTTCAACATATCGATCCTTAAAAAGGTAAGTCCATAACCAACGTAGCAATACAGGGTTGCCACTTATAATCTGACAATCGTACTTTACCTTGGTTCACTTCAATATTTTCACAACGTAGTAATTCAATTTGGGTTCGATATCCGTGAGAATCTTTTGGTAACGAAATTTTACCTTGGCTGTTAATAACTCTATGCCAAGGAGTATTGCGCGAGGGCGGCGAAGATTTTAACGCTTTTGATACTAAACGAGCTCGTTTAGGTAAACCTGCGAGATCAGCAACTTGACCGTAGGTGGTTACTTTTCCCTCTGGAATCATATCGACAACCATTAGGATTTTTTGAATGGGTGTCAGTTGAAGTTGCTGTTCATTGTCGTAGTGCATCGCCGTCAAATATCTCTGAATTTTTAACCATTAGTATGTGTGATAAAGCTTGGCTAGAAAAGCGCATTTTTCTAATTGAGTAAAATCAAACCGCTTTGCAATTGTTGTAGACGACTGCTAGTGCACACAGAATTCTCGTTCGCGTAATAATCCCTGTAACGCGACCACTTTCATCAACGACAGGGTAGTTTTTAGGTTTATCTCCAAGCATTTGCTCAGCCAGTGTTATCACTGATGTGTCTTCACTAACAGACAGAGGCTCTCCTCGCATTAAATCGGCGACAGTCATGCCTGAGTCGCAGTGATAGCTAGCGTGTAGCATTGGTTTTAATAGTTCATGTTCAGATAGGTAAGCCACCAGCTTTTTATTGCTATCTACAACTGGTGCTCCTATCAAGTTAAATGAATTTAGAAGCTCAATAGCAAGGCTTATCTCTGTTTCTGGGTGAATAATTGGAAATTGCGCCTGCATGTGTTCTTTTACTGACATCTTGTTCATTACTAAACTCCTTATCGAAAAACTTATTATGAGTATTAATTAGATAGAATCTAAGGTAAATCAGTTAAAATAAATTATGGCAATCGCTTTAATTGATGAAAGTATTACAAGATATCTTTATAAGCGATTGAAATACATAATGTGGCCTTTAAAATCAGACAATTGTGATTGCTTAGGTTGTACAATCGCACACTCAAATCCTGCTTGTTCAATTTGTTTGCAGAGCCGTGACTTTCTTCCTCGGCCAGGATCAACAAGAATCATTTCCCCTTTTGGTTTTGTATGCTTTAGCAAAAACTGACTTAATGTTTTTACTTGATGATCTTCGTATAGTAGGTCGCTGCCAATGATCAGATCAAATCGACCTAAATTATCATTGTCACTCTCCCAGTTTATCCGCTCAAATTGTATCGGGCTATGATGATTGAGTTTGTTATTACGTTCTATGAAACTTTGGGCTGCAGGGTGGTAATCACTCGCTGTAATGTTGGCATTGAGTTTATTTAACAAAAGGCTGCTCACACCGATTCCGCAACCTACTTCTAATATTCGTTTATGTTTAAAATCAAAATCTTGAACATATTCGGCAAGAATGATTCCAGATGGCCATAACACACCGAATAGGGGCCATAGAGCGGGTGATATGCCAGCCGCTTCTGCTCTACCATCAGGATCGGAGTATTGGTTGCTATCTCGAAGAGAGCAAATATGAAGGTCAGTTACAGCAAATTCTAATGTTTGATAGCGCAAGCGTAAATTTCCCATACTTATAGTTATAGCAGACAATTTTACAGCTATCGGATAAGCAACTATTTTTAAGGGAAATATCAAGGAGTGATGAAATGAAGAGTGTAACTTTGGCATTAGGGTTATTAGGTAGTATTTTTTACAGCACTAATTCGTACGCAGGTGAACCCCCAATATTTAATGATCGCCCAATTGTGTGTATGGACATATCTCAAGTATCGAATCAACACAGTCCGAATGTATTGTTTCATTCATTAAGGGATTGCTTGAAAAAGCGTGATTTTTGGAAAGCGGCCAAGCTTAACTTTGCAGCCAATTTATATGGCAATTACGATGCGCTAAGAGTAGATGGAGAACCAGAAAATACCGCATTTAACAAGTTACGCTTGAAAGCGGTTAAAGATATACCTCTTCATGTGTATAGTACGTTTCAACAGACATCAGAAGCATTGCTGCGTGATAAAAAAAAGAAGGATCAGCTTTGTAAGTTGATGACAGTAATTGGAAAACCAGACTATCACCCAAGTTATATTTATAAGCATGCAGAACAGTATTCTAAAGTTAACTTATCTATCAACACAGGTAAGCAAGGTAACAAGTTTTGGAAAAAAGTACTTTTAAATGATGGTCACTGCATGTAACCAATCTATTTTACAGTAGACCGTTAGCTTTAAATGTGATTTCATGTAGCTAAATAATAACAATGACTTAGCTACATGGACTACCTTACTATCAATCGTGAAACGTGGAATAAACGTACTCAAATTCACGTCAAATCAGAATTTTATAACGTCGATGGTTTTATCAACGGAAAAACTAGCCTTAATGAAATTGAGCTTTCGGCTTTACCTGATGTTAAAGATAAAACCTTATTACATCTTCAATGCCACTTTGGATTAGATACATTAAGTTGGGCACGTCGCGGTGCTAAAGTAACAGGTGTTGATTTATCCGACGCTGCTATTTCACAAGCAAGAGACCTTGCGGAAAAAACTAATCTAAAAGCGAACTTTGTTTGCAGTGACGTTTATGGCTTTAATGAAATTAACCAAGATAAGTTCGATATTGTATTTACATCATATGGCGCTATTTGTTGGTTACCTTGTTTAAAGCAATGGGCAAAAGTTATTGCAAACAGCTTACAAGCAGGTGGCACCTTTTATATGGCTGAATTTCACCCTTGTTACGATCTAATTTCAGGCTATTCCTACTTTGATAAAGCACAACCTGATATTGAGGAAGAAGTAACTTACTCTGAAAATGCGGGAGATCAAACATCAAAAGTGGTTCTTTGGCCTCACGCAATTTCAAATGTAATCAATGCGTTGATTAATGAAGGGTTAATTATTGAGGAAATTAATGAATTTCCATATAGCCCTTATAACTGTTTTGATGGAATGGAAGAAATTGCCAAAGGTAAGTACGTTATTTCACATAAAGATAATAATGTACCACTAGTCTTTTCAATAAAAGCAACAAAACAATGAATAGGATAAAACATGAAAGGGATATCGTTAATTATTTTAGGGCTGCTGTTTACTTTTAATGTGAGTGGCAAAGAGTTTGATGGTCAGAAGTTCGCAAATGACTATTACCAAGCGCTTATCAACACTCAAATGCCTAATGCAACGCAGAAAGATATAGAACATTATTTGTCTTTTCTAAAAGAGGATACTGGTAATCAGCACATACCATATCAACCTGACGATACGAGAAAGCCGGGTGCGATTGATAGATTTCGCAAGGGAATGACGTATTACCTAGGCTCACACACATTTTATGAGGCTAAATTGATCGAGACCAATGTTGGTGATGGCTTTATCATTGTAAAATTTCATAACAAAGCTAGTGGAATACACCCTCAAAATAAGCAAGCTATTTCTTATGCTAAGACTGTAATGGAAGTATTGGAAATAGAAGATGATAAAGTGGCAAGGATCAGAAGGTACACATATTAAATAATCTGAGTTCTACATCACGAGGGGGCGTTCCCAATTAGATTTTTGATTTGCTGCTGTTAATTTTGTGGTTAAACAAGGCGGAAAATGTGCGCTGTAGTTATTCTACATAAACATTTGACAACGCAGTTTAAACACAAAATAAACGCAGCCCTACGAATAATAATTTCGATATTATATCGCTATGGATTTAGTCATATAAAACAGAGGTTAATTATGATCGATGTGAGAAACAAAAGACTGTGGCAAGTTTACATATTGTTATTAATAACCACGATAGCAATTAGAACTATAGAGCGGCTACATATTGATTCAGGTGGTTTTATTAGTAACTTCTTGCCTATTATTGTGACTGTTTGGGTTGGCTATGGTATTTATGCCTGTAGTAACCATAAATCTGTACTTAATCAATACGTATGGCGTTTTACTAGCTGGCTTGTGTTAATTGCGTTAACCCTTGGGGTCGCATTTGGTGGTTATCTATTAGTACAAAATGGGCTCTTAGATAGAGGCGGGCTAATCCTTATCACTTATTCAGTATTGTTGATCCCAGCGTTTTATAAAATTTGGCAGTATGGTTATCGTTTACCGAATATTTGGCGTTAGCGAATGTGGTACACTGATTGAAATAACAGAAAATAAGAATTAGTTGCTTGAAAAAACAGTACCATCTACTTTGTCGGCAATATTTCGAAGCCAATGGCCATTTGGCTCAGTCCATTCGTGGATATCGAGTAAGACAAGGGCAAATTCAAATGGCAGAGCTGGTGGCTCAAGCCATTAGTACTGGTGACAATACGATTATTGAAGCAGGAACAGGAATAGGTAAAAGCTTTGGTTATTTAGTTCCTGTAATTTTGTCGAAAAAAAAAGTCATTATTAGTACTGCGACTAAGAACCTACAGCAACAACTTTTTGATAAAGATCTTCCCGTTATTAAGCAGTTGATCAATCCCCATTTAAAAGTCGCTATTCTCAAAGGTGTTTCAAACTACCTATGCAAGCTCAAGTTGAGCGAACAACTCAACCAAGCTGTGTCACATGATCAAATTTTTCTATCAGAAATATTAAGGCTTAATCAATGGCAAACGGTCACTAAAGACGGTGATTTAAACAAGCTAAATACCGTTTCAGAGAAAGCCGACTCTGTATCATCGGTAAGAACCGATCATAGTTCTTGTATAGGGAAAGCTTGTCAGTTCTTTAGTGAATGCTTTTTTAAAAAAGCCATTTCAAAAGCTAAACAGGCTGATCTTGTCGTCTTAAATCACCACCTTTTAGCAGATGAAATCCAAGACTTTGCAGCTGAAGAACAAAAAATTTTAAAACCCGAATCCGTACTTATTATTGATGAGGCGCATTCGTTCCCTGATGTTGTCACAGAGGTTTGTGGAACAAGCATTTCTTTCCATGAGGTAATTACAAGAATAAAAAAATTTTTTGATGCTTATAAGGCCGAAGCGGGAGATTTACCCGAACTGGAAGCGAGTTATCAGGTATGTCTAAAAGCAAGTGAGCGATTCAGACTATATATAAAAAGCTCTGAGCGGAAAAACATTAACTTTGATCACTTACTTAGTAATAGACAATCAGCAGACATTTGGTGGCAGTGGCTTTCTTCGATTAAAGAAATCAAGCGTCTAATGGTGCTATTAGAAGGCCGCTTAGTTGATGCAGTCTTTTATCAAGAGCAAGCTCAAGATATGCTCAATAAACTTGAACAGCTCTCCCAGCAACGCCAGGTAGGGTCATATGCTGTCATTGAGTCACAAGCACAAGGCCACCGAATCAGATTTAAAGAGGTGTTGTTAAACCCGTCTTTTCAAATCGCGCCAGTAATTAATTCTTCGGTTTCTTGCATTTTTACTTCAGCCACTATGCAAATTGATGGCAGTCTCAGTTACATTAAGAAAATGCTTGGATTACAGGGTGGAACTGAATCCATAATTTCCACACCGTTTTCATATCAAAAGCAAGCCATGCTATATGTTCCTCAATATACCAATTTTGACGATATTCGTGTCTGTATTGATTTGATAAATAAAAATGAGGGTAGAACATTTATATTGTGCTCCAGCACTGAATCCATTCAACGCATTTCTAATCTGCTAGCAGGAAAAATTAATTATCCTCTTTTGGTTCAAGGGCAAACTGGTAGAGAAGCGCTCATTCAAAAATATCGAATCTTAGGTAATGCTGTTCTCATTGGCAGCTTCACTTTTTGGGAAGGAGTTGATATTAAAGGTCGGTTATTGAGTAATATTATCATTGATAAATTACCTTTCTCCTCTCCTGAAGAGCCACTCATTGAAGCGAAACTTAAAGTAGCAGAAATAAATAGCATTGATGGATTTGCAAATATTTTGTTACCTAAAGCGGTACTGAGGTTTAAGCAGGGAGTAGGGCGATTATTAAGACATGAAACCGATAAAGGTTTAATCACTTTGCTAGATGATAGAATTATTAATAAGGCTTATGGTCATTCATTTATCAACTCGATTCCTCCCATCAGCAAAACTCGTAACCATCAAACTGCTTTAACATTTTTGGAAATGTTGCCATAAAGAATGCCAGCTCTATGGCTGGCATCTAAATTCAATATGTGTCACTTATTCTTGAGCATCAAGAAAGCGCTCAGCATCAAGTGCTGACATACAACCTGCACCTGCAGAAGTAATCGCTTGGCGATAGTGCTGATCCATAACGTCACCACAAGCAAACACACCTTCAACAGATGTTTGAGTCGCGTTACCTTGTAGCCCAGATTCAACTTTGATGTAGCCATTGTTCATTTCTAACTGGCCCTCAAAGATTTGAGTGTTTGGTTTGTGGCCAATAGCAACAAAGACACCAGCAACTTCTAAATCAGTGATGCTTTCATCTTTAGTACTTTTTAGTTTAAGCCCAGTAACACCCATATCATCACCAACGACTTCACTCATGGTTTGATCAAGGTGAAGAATAATGTTTCCTTCTTCAACTTTTTTCATTAGTCGGTCGGTCAATATTTTTTCAGAGCGGAAAGTATCACGACGGTGAACTAAATGTACTTCTGAAGCAATATTGCTTAGATACAATGCTTCTTCAACAGCAGTGTTGCCACCACCAATTACTGCAACTTTTTGATTGCGATAAAAGAAACCATCACAAGTTGCACAGGCAGAGACACCTTTACCCATAAAGGCTTGCTCTGATTCAAGACCTAAATACATTGCCGATGCACCAGTGGCGATAATTAGTGCGTCACATGTATATTCACCTGAGTCGCCTTTTAAACGGAAAGGGCGCTGAGATAAGTTAGTTTCATTAATATGATCGAATATGATCTCAGTATTAAATTTCTCAGCATGCTTTTGCATACGGTCCATAAGAGCTGGGCCAGTCAGATCATCCGCATCACCAGGCCAGTTTTCAACTTCAGTCGTAGTAGTTAGCTGACCACCTTGTTGCATGCCAGTGATCATTACTGGTTGTAAATTGGCACGTGCAGCATAAACAGCAGCAGTATAACCAGCAGGTCCTGATCCTAAGATCAATAACTTACAATGACGAGCTTCAGTCATTTGATTCTCCAAAATTATTCGAACGGCTTGGATTGTAGGTAAATCGTAGTTGAAATTAAAGATAAATATTTCGATTACTTAAATCGATTTTATAAAAAAGGGAGCAAATTTGCTCCCTTGATGTGAAGAAAAACTGAATTAGATAAGAGATTCAGCTGAAACGTATTCCATGCCATGAGCTTCAGCAACTTCTTCAATCGTTACTTTACCGTGCATAACATTTAATCCATTTAATAAATGCTTATCAGCTTGTAATGCAGCTTTATAACCTTTATCAGCTAGCGTGATAATGTAAGGCAAGGTAGCGTTATTTAAAGCAAAGGTTGAAGTACGAGCAACCGCACCTGGCATATTTGCTACACAATAATGTACAACACCATCTACCATATAAGTTGGTTCTTGGTGAGTTGTTGCTTTTGCTGTTTCGGCACAGCCACCTTGGTCAATGGCAACATCTACGATAGCAGAACCTTTCTTCATACGGCTGATGTGATCACGTGTGATTAATTTAGGAGCCGCTGCACCTGGGATAAGTACACCACCAATCACTAAATCAGCTTCTAATACATGACGCTCAATTGAGTCTGCAGTAGAGTATACCGCTTTAACGCTAGAGCCGAACTGTACGTTTAAGCGACGAAGAGTATCGATGTTACGATCTAGAATAGTAACGTCTGCCCCCATTCCGATAGCCATTTGTGCTGCGTTACTACCAACCATGCCGCCACCAATGATGACAACTTTTGCAGGCTCTACACCTGGAACACCACCTAATAGCATTCCACGACCACCTTTAGACTTCTCAAGAGCCATGGCGCCAGCTTGGATAGACATACGTCCAGCCACTTCTGACATAGGCGCTAAAAGAGGTAAGCCGCCTCGATCATCCGTTACCGTTTCGTAAGCAATACATACAGCACCGCTTTCAACTAATTCCTGTGTTTGTGGAAGATCTGGCGCTAAGTGTAAATATGTGAATAAGATTTGATCATGGCGAAGCATTGCACGTTCAACGGCTTGAGGCTCCTTAACTTTTACGATCATTTCTGCTTGTGCGAAGACTTCAGCAGCAGTGTCTAGAACTTCCGCACCTGCATTGATGTAGTCTTCATTTGAAAAACCAATACCTTCACCAGCATGTGTCTCTACGTAGACCTTGTGACCCTTTTGAGTCAGCTCACGTACGCTTGACGGAACCATACCTACACGATATTCGTGATTTTTAATTTCTTTTGGTACACCAATAATCATTTTAAAGCCTCAACTTGCTTTGCCGTTTTTAAAACGGTGTTTTTTTATTTATTTATCATACAAAAGATGTATATCTCAGTGTTATTTAGTATATTATTCCTGTTGCAGTTTATGTTGCTAAACTTTGGCTGTACATAGCATAAAACACTTTAATTTCTAGATTTTGTGGTTGATAAAATGTCATATAATAAAAAGAGTCCTATAAAAGACTTGGATCGTATCGATAAAAACATACTTAATGAACTTCAAGTAGACGGTCGAATTTCAAATGTAGAACTCTCAAAGCGGGTTGGTTTAAGTCCTACACCTTGTTTAGAGCGTGTGAAGCGCTTAGAAAAGCAAGGTTATATCAATGGCTACACAGCGCTTGTAAACCCTCATTTTTTAGGTGCCACTCTTCTTGTTTTTGCGGAAATCACACTAAAAAAAGATAACCCAGAAGTATTTGAAAACTTTAATCGAGCAGTTCAGCTTTTAGATGATATTCAAGAATGTCATTTAGTTTCCGGTGACTTCGATTATCTTTTAAAAACGAGAGTTGCAGACATGTCAGCCTATCGTAAACTTTTAGGTGAAACTTTACTCAAATTACCTTCAGTCTCTGACACCCGTACTTATGTAGTTATGGAAGAGGTGAAGCAAACTAACAAAATATCCATTAATCATTTTGCTGAAAGTTAACAATTTTGTTAGATAAGGGAGCTGTGGCTCCCTTTTTTTATTCTTAAATGCTAGTATTCTCTGAGGGTATAATCTTCTCTTCTTTTTATTTTTAGATAGTAAGGCTTGTTAATTTGTCACAGGGAAAAAAAGTAACCAAATTAAATGGTGTTCAAAGGCTTTTTGAAGGTGCGCTAGTCATATTTTGTATGGTGGCAACTTTTATACTTATTGCTCTGGCTAGTTTTAATCCTATGGATGCAGGTTGGAGTCAATCAAGTTTTCAGGGAAAAATAACTAATTTAGCAGGCTCAGTCGGCGCTTTAGTTGCTGATGTACTTCTTTATTTCTTTGGTTATGTCGCATTTTTAATTCCTGTCATCATCGCTTCATTGGGTTGGCTTCTTTTTAAGCGCGCTTACAAATTAACAGAAATTGATTATTTTACGGTAGGTTTACGACTGATTGGCTTTTTCATGATGATATTAAGCCTAGCAACCTTAGCAAGTCTCAATGCTAATGATATATACCAATTTTCCGCGGGTGGTTTAACAGGCAATATCATTGGCCACATTATGGTTGAATATTTTAACCATATTGGTACCACACTTTTATTATTATGTTTCTTGATTGCTGGTTTTACTCTTTTGACAGGCGTCAGCGTTGTCACCTTAATCGAATATATTGGTCAATATACAATCGTTTTCTTTAAGGCTCTATATTCGATACCGCAGCGCTTTAATAAAAAGGATGATGAAGAAGAACCAGAAGATAATGAAACAACAAGCTTCAGTGCAATCGTCTCAAAAGTTAAACAATTGCGAGATAAAAAACCTCAAGCAGAGGAAAAAACAGAGCCTGAATTTGGTTCATCATCAGAGCCTGCATCACAAAAAGTTGAACCTGTTTTGAACAATGATGTCGTTCAAGATGATCATCCACCACAGGACATTATTTTTGAATCTAATCCACAAGAGCCGAAAGATCAAAAAGCGAAAGTGGTTGATGGCATTGTAGTTATCCCTGGTAAAGAAAACAAAGTCGCTAAAAAAGACTTGCCACCACTGCCAAGCATTTCATTACTTGATGTCCCTAATCGCAAAGTGAACCCGATTAGTCAGGAAGAGTTAGACCAAGTCGCAAAATTAGTGGAAGCAAAACTAGCCGATTTTAACATCTCTGCAAAGGTTGTTGAGGTGTCACCAGGTCCTGTTATTACTCGCTTTGAACTTGAACTCGCCCCAGGTATTAAGGCTTCAAAAATATCTAACCTTTCAAAAGATTTAGCGCGCTCTTTATTATCTGAAAGTGTACGTGTAGTCGAGGTTATCCCTGGCAAGCCTTATGTTGGCCTTGAGCTTCCCAATAAATATCGTGAAACCGTCTTTATGCGAGATGTGTTGGATTGTGAAGCGTTTGAAGACAGCAAATCACAATTATCAATGGTGTTAGGGCAAGATATATCTGGTGATCCCGTAGTCGTCGACCTTGGCAAAATGCCTCATTTACTTGTAGCAGGTACAACTGGTTCTGGTAAATCGGTTGGTGTAAACGTAATGATCACCAGTCTCCTCTACAAGTCTGGGCCTGAAGACGTTCGATTCATTATGATCGACCCTAAAATGTTAGAGCTTTCCGTTTATGAAGGTATTCCACATTTACTTTGTGATGTTGTCATTGACATGAAGGAAGCGGCCAATGCATTACGCTGGTGTGTTGGGGAAATGGAGCGTCGCTACAAACTCATGTCAGCATTAGGTGTCCGTAACCTCAAAGGTTATAACGCCAAAATCAGTGCAGCAAAAGCAAAGGGCGAAGAAATTTATGATCCTTTGTGGAAGCCAAATGACAGTATGGATGATTCTGCTCCAGCTTTAGATAAACTTCCATCTATTGTTGTGGTTGTCGATGAATTTGCTGACATGATAATGATTGTTGGTAAAAAGGTAGAGGAACTAATTGCTCGTATTGCTCAAAAAGCACGCGCGGCTGGTATTCACTTAATTCTGGCAACACAGCGTCCATCTGTAGATGTTATTACAGGTTTAATTAAAGCCAACGTACCGACACGTATGGCTTTCCAAGTTTCTTCACGTGTAGATTCAAGGACCATTATTGATCAACAAGGTGCTGAAACCTTACTTGGTATGGGAGACATGCTTTATCTTCCACCAGGAACATCAGTACCAATGCGTGTTCATGGCGCATTTATAGATGATCATGAAGTCCACAAAGTAGTAGCTGATTGGAAAGAGCGTGGTGAACCTGAATACGTTGATGAAATATTAAATGGCTCAAGCGAAGGCTCTGAAGTTCTATTACCGGGTGAATCATCTGAATCTGAAGATGAATTAGATGCGCTTTATGATGAAGCGGTAGCTTTTGTTACAGAAACACGAAGAGGCTCCATCTCAAGTGTGCAACGTAAATTTAAAATTGGATACAATAGGGCTGCACGCATTATTGAGTCTATGGAAGCGCAAGGTGTCGTTAGTTCACCAGGCCATAACGGTAATCGAGAAGTACTTGCTCCACCACCTCCAAAGAATGATTATTAGGTACCGAAACGTAATGAAAAAGAAATTAAGCTATACGGTTTTAGTCAGTTTGTCCCTTTTTTCAGCCGCAAGTTTGGCTTCTGATGCTGATTTATTACGGCAGAAACTTACTAGTATCGATTCGCTTCATGCCCAATTTACACAGCGAGTCACAGACATTAACGGTAAAGTCATTCAAAATGGTAGTGGAGTGTTTGCGCTTTCTAACCCGAGTAAATTATATTGGAATCTGGTTGACCCTGACGAATCTTTAATCGTAGCGAACAAAGATACTGTTTGGGTGTATAACCCATTTGCTGAAGAAGTTACAATTTTTAGCTTAGACCAAGCTATAGCGTCATCACCAATGACATTACTGATTCATCGCGACACTAGAACTTGGTCAAAATATACAGTGGTAAAAAAAGATAATTGTTTTGAAATCACGCCTAAGGTTGCGGAAGGAAATGTAACTCAAGTTTCAGCTTGTTTTGATGGGAAGCAAATATCTAAATTTTCTATTCATGACACTCAAGGGAATATCAGTGATTTTTCTTTAAGTAAGCAAAGAAATTTAAGTCCAGAAGAATCCAGTCTATTTAATTTTATACCACCTAAAGACGTTGATATTGATGATCAACGTTTACACAATTAAAAGAGGGCGGGGTGAGCAGTCTAACTTTTGATTTTTCTCCTGACTTCAGACCTCTTGCGGCTAGAATGCGGCCACAAACGTTTGATGAGTATCTCGGTCAAAATCATATTCTTGGTTTAGATAAACCATTAAGAAAGTCTTTAGAAAATGGTCGAGCTTATTCGATGCTATTTTGGGGGCCTCCTGGAACAGGGAAAACCACATTAGCTGAACTCATTGCACATTATACTAATGCCCATGTAGAGCGTATTTCTGCTGTATCATCGGGTGTAAAAGACATTCGAGCCGCAATTGAGCAAGCCAAAGCTATTGCCCAGTCACGTAGTCAGCAAACCCTACTTTTTGTAGATGAAGTACACCGTTTTAATAAAAGTCAGCAAGATGCTTTTTTACCCTACATTGAAGATGGCACGGTTATTTTTATTGGTGCTACTACTGAAAATCCAAGTTTTGAAGTAAATAAAGCGTTGCTTTCTCGTGCTAGGGTTTATTTGATTAAGAGTCTACAAGATTCCGATATTATTAACCTTTGTCAAAGAGCCGTATCTGATAAAGAACGTGGAATAGGTGACAAACAGCTTACATTACCAAATGATGTCGCTGAAAAGTTAGCACTACACAGTGATGGTGATGCGCGGCGGGCGTTGAATCTTTTAGAGTTAATGTCTGATATGTCTGAAGTTGGCACTTCACTTTCTATTGAGACCCTAAACCAAGTTGCTGGTCATCAAGTAGCTAACTATGACAAAAAAGGAGATCAGTTCTATGATCTGATTTCTGCTGTTCACAAATCAGTTCGAGGTTCTGCACCTGATGCAGCCTTGTACTGGTATTGTCGCATATTAGAAAGTGGTGGTGAGCCTTTATATGTTGCCCGAAGATTACTTGCAATCGCGTCTGAAGACATAGGCAATGCTGATCCTAATGCAATGACTGTAGCAATGAATGCATGGGATTGTTTTCACCGTGTAGGCCCATCAGAAGGAGAAAGGGCAATTGCACAAGCAGTCATTTATCTGGCATGTGCGCCTAAAAGCAACTCAGTTTATACCGCCTATAAACAAGCAAGAGCATTGGCAAGAGAAACCGGTAGTTTAGACGTTCCTGTTCATTTAAGAAACGCTCCGACATCGTTAATGCAAGACCTAGGTTATGGTGCCGAGTATCGATATGCACACGATGAGCCTAATCATTACGCCGCAGGTGAAAACTACTTCCCTGAAGTGATAAAAGATTCTGCATTTTACTCTCCAACAGAGCATGGGTTTGAAAAGAGAATCAAACAAAAATTGCATGATTTAAAGGAAATAGATCAGCAAAGTACGGTAAAACGCTATGAATAATATTGCTTTTATAGCTCTTGGTGGTGCTATTGGAGCTTGTTTACGGTATTTGATTTCATTATTTATGCTTCAAGTATTTGGAACAGGATTTCCTTTTGGTACACTTGCAGTTAATATCATAGGTTCGTTTTTGATGGGTGTTGTTTTTGCAGTCGGAGAGGTGTCGCATCTTTCCCACGAACTAAAGGCGTTAATCGCAGTTGGTTTTTTAGGAGCATTAACTACATTTTCTACCTTTTCGAACGAAACTCTTCTGCTTATGCAGGAGGGCAAGATTATTCAAGCTTTAATGAACGTGTTGCTCAATGTCAGTTTATGTCTGTTAATGGTATATGCTGGTCAGCAGCTCATTTTGTCTCGTGTTTAAACAATAAGAATTGAATCATGTTAGATCCTAAATACCTTCGTAATGAAGTTGAAGTTACAGCTGAAAAGTTAGCTTCTCGCGGTTTTATCCTAGATGTTGCCCGTATAACAAAACTTGAAGAAAGCAGAAAATCCCTACAAGTTGAAACAGAAGAACTACAAGCGAAGCGTAATTCGATCTCAAAGTCCATTGGTCAAGCTAAAGCTAAAGGTGAAGATATTCAGCCTATTCTTGCTCAAGTTGGTGACCTTGGAAATCAACTTGACGCTAAAAAAGCGGAATTGGCTTCTCTACTTGATGAATTAAGTGGAATTGCACTGACACTACCTAACTTACCTGATGAATCAGCGCCTATTGGTAATGATGAAGCTGAAAATGTTGAAGTACGCCGCTGGGGTACGCCTCGTGAATTTAATTTTGAGGTTAAAGATCACGTTGATCTAGGTGAGGCTTTAGAAGGTTTAGACTTTAAAAATGCAGTTAAGCTTACTGGTTCACGATTTATCGTGATGAAAGGTCAAATAGCTCGTATGCACAGAGCACTAGCTCAACTTATGCTAGATACGCATACCCTTGAGCATGGATATACTGAAGCTTATGTTCCTTATTTAGTTAACGCAGATAGTTTACTGGGTACAGGCCAGTTACCTAAGTTTGGTGAAGACTTATTCCACACTAAACCTGCAACTGAAGAAGGCCAAGGTCTTAGCCTGATCCCAACCGCAGAAGTGCCTTTAACTAACTTAGCTCGTGACACAATTGTTAACGAAGAAGAATTGCCAATTAAATTTACTGCTCATACACCTTGTTTCCGTAGTGAAGCAGGTTCTTATGGTCGTGATACTCGAGGCCTGATTCGTCAGCATCAATTTGATAAAGTTGAGTTAGTTCAGCTCGTTAAGCCTGAGAATTCGATGCAAGCTCTTGAAGACTTAACAGGTCACGCTGAAAAGATTCTTCAGCTTTTAGGATTACCTTATCGTGTTATGTCACTTTGTACAGGTGATATGGGCTTTGGTGCAAGCAAAACATATGATTTAGAAGTATGGTTACCTGCTCAAAATACGTTCCGTGAGATATCTTCCTGTTCAAATATGAAAGACTTCCAAGCTCGTCGTATGCAAGCGCGTTATAAAGGAAAGTCAGATAAGAAAACTGAACTACTGCATACATTAAATGGCTCTGGTCTTGCAGTTGGGCGAACCTTAGTGGCTATTCTTGAAAACTACCAGAATGAAGATGGTTCTATTACAGTACCAGAAGCGCTTAGAAGCTACATGGGTGGCATTAAAAAGATAGGCTAAGCTAAAAACTTGATCTATTATAAAAAGCCTCTTTTTGAGGCTTTTTTATTGGAGAATAAAGGTCGTGCTGATCTTTCGTGTATATTTTTCCAGCTGAGATCAATAATTATTTATACCAAGTTAAGCTGGATGAAGAAATGGTGAAATTGAGAACCCCAAGTTCTGGTTGTAATAAAACGCACTGTATTCAGTTACAACGCGTTCTTCAACGCTACGTTGACTTATACAAATTTAAATACATTTAGCTGGTTTAGGTAACCCTGCAATTTTGGTTGCTTGTTTGGCTGGACCAAGTGGGAAAAGCTTGTAAAGATATTTTGAATTTCCTTTCTCTTCGCCTAATTTATTTGCAATTGCCTTAACCAATACTCTTATAGCTGGGCTAGTTTTGTATTCAAGATAAAACTCTCGCACAAATCTTACTACTTCCCAATGTGCATCACTCAATTCAATCTTTTCAGATGTAGCTAATATAGGAGCCAACTCTTCTGACCACTCCTTATAGTCAATGAGATATCCTTGTTTGTCAGTTGCGATAACTTTATTGCTAATTTCTAGTTGGTTCACCAAGTTACTACCTTTTTACACGTTAAACTTAATTCAATAAATTGCTGATAATTAATAACTGCGAATTCCTTCAAATATGAACCTAATCCAGATGCTTTAACGTCTTGTTCTAAAATATAAACCTTTCGATTATCAAGACCATTTAAAGTAGATAAAAGCTCAGGTAGATACTGACTTGTTACTATTAAAGGATCCTGAGCATTTGTATAGGTAATACATAAAGAAAGGGCATTTGCTTGCTTTTGGATAATATGTAAATTCATAATTTACCAACCTAAAAAACCAATACTTCATCAGCATTATCAATATGTTCTGATATCGCTATTTTGCTAAGACTACCCACATCCATAATGAAATCTTCTGCTGTTAAGTTAAACTTTGACAGCGAATCTGAGCAAAAATAAATGTTCTCAACATCATAAAGTGGCAGGGCTTTTAGTGTCGATATGTAATCTTTTCCGCCATTAGATTCTGGTTGCTGCTTGATTAAATTCAATATTCCTTGATCAACAAAAATAACGCTGATTTGTTGTTCAAAGCTAGCACTAAGCATTGTGAAATCTAAACCTTCTCGACCCACGGCATTATTTGCAGGATTAGAGCTAAAAATTACAGTTATTTTTTTCATTAGAAGGTGATCACTCTATCTGCGGTTTCCAGACCTGTTACTAACTCACCAAGTCCCGCCATTATAAAGGGGGGCTCAACGTTAAAGCCTATTAGCTCTTCTTCGCTAGCCTCTTGTTGTGCAACTATACCTCTGCGTAAGGCTGCCGAAACACAACACACTAATTGCACTTTATATTCTGAAGCCAAAGTTTGCCATTGTCGATTAATGTTAGATTCATCAGATGCAGGGCAAAGCAGGGCGTTTGCATGAGTAACGCCATCTTGATAAAAAAATACTTTAGTCAACTCATGCTCTGATTCGATAATGGCTTTGGCTGTTTCGATTGCTCTGAATGAAGCAGGATCGCCATAAGCATTCGAGGTAACTTGAATTACAAATTTGCTCATATTGAACTTAAAAAAATGACCCGCATAAGCGAGCCATTTTATCCTAATCAGGTTCAGACTTTTAGTCTCTATTTGCACCAAGTAAATTTAAAAGTGCAATAAACAGATTTAAGAAGTCTAAATATAAAGAAATTGTGGCTCGAATATAGTTCGTTTCGCCACCATTTACGATTCGGCTAGTATCAAACAAGATAAACCCGGTCATCAATAAAGCAATACCAGCATTAGTCACCATGAATAACATGCTGTTACCAAGGAAGATATTAACGACTGCAGCGACAACCATGACGATTAAACCGGCAAACAGGAAACCACGTAAAAATGAAAAATCTTTCTTTGTGGTTAAAGCATAAAAAGACAGGCCAATAAAAATGGCTGAAGTTAAGCCTAAAGCTTGCATTATCAGCGATGGACCGTTTGCCAGCGCTAGATAGTGGTTCAATAGGTAACCTAAGGAAGCACCTTCCATGCCTGTAAAAGCAAATATCCAGAAAATGCCAGATGCGCCCTCTGCTTTTTTAAGGGTAACAAATAGTAAGATCAAGCCACCGATAGAAAGCCCAATTGACATCAGTGGGCTAATATTCATAGCCATAGCTAAACCAGCACATAAAGCTGAAAAAGCTAACGTCATTGAAAGCAACATATAAGTGTTTTTCAACATTTTATTGACTTCTAGCGAAGAAGCACGACTAGAGTAGACAGTCTGTTGGTTCATTTCATTCTCCTTTGATAACGAAACGAGTTATTCTCTAATTTTAGATGATTATAACCACAAAGAGTTCATATATATTTAAACTCTATCATTTTTATCATCTTAAGTCTTTTATTGCATGTGAAGATTTCTTTAAGGATTAGATTCATTGTTTCAAAACAAACTTGCAAATAAATATTAATACAAATTAACTAAGCCACTGTTTTCTTAGGTTTTCTGTGTCTCCAAAGTAATCGACTAACCAAGTTAATGCTTCGGACTTATTGTCACTGAGCCAAGCAATACAGCAAGTTTCTTGTTGCAATGGATTTTCAACCGTTTTTGCTTTTAATCGACCAGATTGGATGAAAATATCAACTAAATGAGCAGGGAAATAACCGACTCCTAGGCCTGTTGCCACACAATTTATTGCTCGTATCCAATCAGGTACAACTATTCGTCGCTGATTAGGTAGTCGCCATAACTCACGTTTTTTACTTTCTCTTGCTGTATCTTCAACGCAAACTGCAGGAAATTGTTGTAGGTCGTTAGCCGTTAGCGGTGACTCTACATTTGCCATAGGATGCTTTGCACCAACACAAAATACCCAATTGATTTCGCCCATATCCCTATATTTATAGTTTCCACCATTGGGGATAGCAGTAGTTGCACCAACCGCAATATCAGATTCTCCACCCACTAAGCTTTCCCATACACCATTAAATACACCAAGCTTTACAGTAAGCTCCACGTCATTAAAGGCTTTGTAAAAGTCACCAATTAAGGCACTGATCTTATCGGCACGAAGAGCATTATCAAAAGTAATTGCAATGCTTGGTCGCCAATTGTTGGCGATGCGTTGAGTGCTAGTTTTTATTTGATCTAGTTGAAGTAGTAGATTCCGTGTTTCTTGCACAAAGTGAGAACCAGCGGGGGAAAGGCTCACGCTACGATGATGACGAATAAAGATTTTGATTCCTAACTCATCTTCAGCCTGTTTAATTGAGTAACTAACAGCAGAGGGCACTTTATTCAATAGATTTGCTGCTGCAGTGAAGCTTCCTAGATCAGCTACAGTATGAATTAAACGTAGAGTAGACTCTGATAACATAGTAATGACTTTCCATTGCCTTCAATATTTTTCACTGCGTTAACAATAGAGTTATTTGATATTTTATTCAATAAAATACATCTATTTTCCAGAACTATTGTTTGTTAGTTGTGCAGTTGATCTTCCGATGCTTAATTTTGCCTTTACATGGATATGGCATATCTATATTATTCATCGCGTTCGGAGGGGTGGCAGAGTGGTCGAATGCACCGGTCTTGAAAACCGGCAACGGTTTATCCCGTTCCAGGGTTCAAATCCCTGCTCCTCCGCCATATTCAGAAAAAGCCGCTCACTGAGCGGCTTTTTCGTAATTACTGTTTATTGAATTTTTCATCAATTATTAACTAATGGTTCTTCATCATCGGTTATATCATCTACAAACGTAACTTCTGGTTCTTCAGTTTCATTATCTTCACTTTTATCTAAATTCTGAGTCTGAGAATTTTGTTTACTTTCGATATTAGAGCGTTGAATTACAACGGAGCCTTCTTTCGATTCACCTTCATTTGTTGTTGAAAATGAACTGTCACTGTCTAATCCGTCATCAAATATTGGGTTTACTCTATGTATGTCTTCATCGTATTGATAGCTCTGCTCTAGCCATGGCTGAGTTCCGATACTTGAAGCGTCTGTATCATGTGTAATGGTTGTCAAACTACCAAAGCCACTAGTTTGATTATCACCTGATACGCTTGTTTTTCCTTTGTTGCTCATAGAACTAGAGTCTGCTTCTGTAGGTACAAAAGTAGGATTTTGATAACAAACCCAAGCGGGTTTATAAATAGGATTAATATTTGAATGAACTACAGAATTGTTATTTATGGGTTGCTGCCAGATTCTTTCTCTTGGGGCAGGCGTTTTATTCCATCTAAAGTATCTAACCAGTTTATCTAGTTTAGATTGATTCTCAACTGGGATATTTAAATCTGTTGATGTTTTGTTTGCATCTGAAGTACTTTCAGTATCCTCTGTCTCTTTAGACTCAATATTTTCTTCGGTTAAATCAGAATTGTTCTCAACAAGCCTTTCTAAATCTTCAGCATCTTTAGGCTTGAGTGCTTTTCTGATTGCGAAAACTAGTCCTGTAATTGTTAACCCTGTAGCTACTACAAGGCTTAGTACTATTCCTCCAACGATTATATACACTGTGCAATCATTTGGATTAGGGCTTGGTGATGGAATTGATGATGGCCTTATAAAAGTTGTCGATTGTGTAACTATTTTTGAAATATCTTCTGACAAGAATATTGTCTGTATCAGATCCTCAATTGATGAAGTTGAATCGAGGGTCATATATAAAATGTTACTACTATCTGTATAAGCTGTGACACCTTCTGAAATATATACTTCAGTTCTTGAACTTAATAGACTTTCGAGCATTGAATAATGTTCGCTTGAAGTTGGCTCGGGAAATGCGAAGGTTGCAGTTGGATCTGGTTTCTCTGGTTCACAGAACGGTAATTTGTGAAGAAAAGAGCCCTCATGTTCTTGTAATAAATGATGTGTCAAAGGTGTTCCTTGAATTTGAAAACACGTTGGCCCAATATTTCCTTCTGGTAAAAAACAATTTTGACGAACACCGAATTTTCCATTCGCACATCCAACTAGTTCTAAACACTTTTCGCTTGCCCACGCATAGGCTTCTACATCTAAGTTGCACGCTTCACCAGGAGAAGGTAAATACATAGTCATTTTACACTTTTTGTTAGTATCGATTGCAAATGTAATATTTGCTAAACTATTTGGATTAACTCCTGTTGCATCGTAGAGGTATTGCTTTTCTCCATCTTCGAACGTAATTGTTTCTGGCTCTATGCATTCACTTACTGTTTCAGGTGGTGAAGGTTCTGAAATATTTGGAGAAGGGCTGACTTTTTTTACTCTAATATGTTCATGGGGGCTTTGGTCATTATCCAAAGGTTTTTGTTCTTTTACATGATCATCAAGTGTTATAGTATTTCCATTCTCATTCGATAGAACGCCTTTAGCCCTTAGGGAGTCAACACAAAAATCGAACCCCAAAGTTGCGACAACTCCACCAACAACACCTCCGACTAATTTTCCAATGAAGTGTGTCGCCGTTCCTTTTTTTATCTCTAGATAATCCATTGCAACAATATTAAATTTTGCTCCAATTCGGGCCCCAAAAAAAGCCGTAAGTTTTTTGCAGATTGAGATTGTTTTATTGGTTGCCGTTACACTGGATGGAATCGCGAAGGTAGTCGCAAAACAAGCAGTATCAATTGTGAAGTCGGCAATAGGATTTTCTCTTATCGTTTTAGGCATTATTTCCTTAACGCCATGTGTAGATAAGCTAAAAAATATCACCATCGCTAGTTGAATGGTAAGTGTTAATGGTGCGGCAGTTCCCTCAAGCGCTGCGACGGCAACAAACCAGACAACATTAAAGCCGATATCAAATGCCATTTCCTTGTAATTTATGCTTATGTGCTCTGACTCTTCAACGTCGTATTTGACTGCATCGAGCTGAATAGCTGTATCTTTACCACCAGCAACGGTCATTTGAGGGGCAGCCATAGTTGAATGTCCAGTTAGTTGTTTAAGACCTTGATTTAATAACATTGAGGAAGATGATCAAGTTAATCTTTATTAACTAAATTTGTAGGGCTAGTCAGAATAATATTTTCGATCTGAAAATTTAGACCTTATTTTTTAGTGCTGTAACAATTGTCAATTAAGGAACTTTAACCTGTTCTTAACTGCCAACACATAATCGATTGCTAGGCTTAATTTAACGGAACAAGAAACCCTTTGACAGGCAAGTCTTTTAAATACTCAATAGAGGTTAAGTATGCCTGATCTAATGTATAGAGAAGCCGGCACGCAGGATTGGAACTTCATCAATTTGCTAAATGTGAATGAATTAAAAGAACACTTAAACGCTTTGTGGCCTTATCAAAATGATAGGGAGCAGTTGTCCAGAATAAAGCGAAGTAAGTTTTATCAGTGTCACTCGAAAATTATCACATATCAAGGCGTTGATATTGGTTATATCTCAATGAAAAATACTGATACTGAACTGGTTATAGAAGAGTTTGTTCTATGGTATGACGACGATGACGATGAAATTGCTACGTCGGTAATAGAGCAATTGATCATAGAGCCTCTTATATCAGGCGCTCAAGTCATAAGCAAAGCTAGACTGAATCATCCTCAAATTGAAGTATATGAACGACTAGGGTTTCGTCGTTACCTAGAAACAGAAAATAGAGTTTATTTAAGAAAAATTATTTGAAATTCAATAAAAAAGGAGCCAACGGCTCCTTTTTTATATGTTTTTGATTAACCTGCGAAGTTTGCGTTTACAAATTCCCAGTTAACCAAAGCCCAGAAACCATTCATGTAATCAGGACGAACATTACGATAGTCGATGTAATAAGCGTGTTCCCATAAATCTACAGTTAGTAGAGGGGTAACGCCTGCTTCAGTTAATGGCGTTGCTGCATTGCTTGTATTAACAATAGCTAAACTACCATCTGCTTTTTTAACTAACCAAGTCCAAGAGCTACCAAAGTTATTAATTGCTGAATTGGTAAACTCAGCTTTGAATTCTTCAAATGAGCCAAATGAAGATTTGATAGCATCTGCAATCGCACCAGTTGCTTCACCACCGCCATTTGGAGATAGGCAGTGCCAATAGAATGTGTGGTTCCAAATTTGTGCCGCATTGTTGAAGATGCCACCTGTAGAAGTTTTTACGATTTCTTCTAATGATTTATTTGCTAAATCGGTACCTTCCACTAAACCATTTAGCTTCACAACATAAGTGTTGTGATGCTTACCATAATGGTATTCAATAGTTTCTTGAGAGATATGTGGTTCAAGTGCGTTCTTTTCGTATGGTAGTGCTGGTAATTCAAAAGCCATTAGTTGTATCTCCGTTGACTTAAATTATAGTATGCTCACAACTGCTTATTGTACTTATAAATTCATTGATGTGAATCATTGTTTGATAAATTAATACGCTATTGGGTAAATTTTGGTTCATATCTAAATCCACAAAAATAATAGGTTTTTGTTATTGTTGCTGCTGAAGTACAATAGTAAAGAGACAATGTTGTTGTAATAGGAAACACTATGGAAACGGTTGAAAAAATTAAGCAGCAAATTACAGAAAATCCAATCATCGTATATATGAAAGGTTCACCAAAGTTACCAAGCTGCGGTTTTTCTTCTCAAGTTGCACAAATCATGATCAATTGTGGTGAGCAGTTCGCTTATGTTGATATCTTGCAGCACCCAGATATTCGCGCTGAACTGCCAAAGTATGCAAATTGGCCTACTTTCCCACAGCTTTGGGTTGAAGGCGAACTTATCGGCGGATGTGATATTGTGGTTGATATGTTCCAAAAAGGTGAGCTACAGCCAATCATCAAAGAAACAGCAGCAAAATTCAAATCAGAAGATGCTGAATAGTCTATTTTGGTAAAGCCGCAAACGCGGCTTTACTCTTATTCAGGCTTACTGTTTTCACTACTTGTGTTCCGTTCTGGACAACTACCAAGATAAACGATTTCGTTATCAAACTTCTGCTCTTCTAAATGAACATCAAAACCCCAAAGTCTGTGCATATGTTTAAGCACCTCTTGGTGGTCATCATTTAATGGCATTTTGTTGTATGGCACATGACGCAAGGTCAGCGATCTATCCCCATTAACTTCCACATTGTGTACTTGGATATTGGGTTCAAGGTTCGACAAGTTATATTGCTGCGATAACTGTTGTCTGATTTCTCTATAGCCTTGCTCATTATGAATGGCTGAAATCGTAAGATGATCCTTTTCAGAGTCATTGAGTACCCCGAAAAGTTTAAATTCTCTAATGAGTTTTGGTGATAAGTATTGGCTAATAAAACTTTCATCTTTAAAATTTTTCATTGCAAAGTGTATGGTTTCCAACCAATCTTTTCCTATTAATTCAGGGAACCAATACTTATCTTCTTCTGTAGGTTCTTGGCAAATTCGCTTAATGTCCATAAACATATTAAATCCAAGGGCGTATGGGTTAATGCCACTGTAATAAGGACTATCAAATGCTTGTTGTTTGATCACGCCTGTATGGCTTTCTAAAAACTCTAACATGAACCTATCGGTAACTACGCCTTGATCGTATAAATGATTAAGTAATGTATAGTGCCAAAAGCTAGCCCAACCCTCATTCATTACCTGTGTTTGTTTTTGAGGGTAGAAATATTGCGATACTTTACGAACAATCCTTACGATTTCACGCTGCCATGGTTCTAACCGTGGCGCGTTTTTTTCAATAAAGTACAAAATATTCTCTTGTGGTTCTGGCGGGAATCTTTGCTCTTGGTTCAATGTAGAGCTTTTTTCTGTGGCAGGTAAGGTACGCCAAAGGTCATTTACTTGACTTTGTAGATAGTCTTCTCGTTGTTTTTGTTTCTCTTTTTCTTTTTGTATCGACAATTTAGAAGGGCGTTTATATCTATCAACACCATAATTCATAAGAGCATGGCAGGAATCTAGTATTTCTTCTACTTTTGTCGTGCCTTGCTCTAACTCACACTTCGCAATGTAGTTTTTAGCAAATACTAGGTAGTCAATTATCGAGCTAGCATCCGTCCAAGTTTGAAATAAATAATTATTTTTAAAAAAACTATTATGGCCATAACAGGCATGAGCCATAACTAAGGCTTGCATGGTAATGGTGTTTTCTTCCATTAAATATGAAATACAAGGATCAGAGTTAATCACTATTTCATAAGCTAAGCCCATACGGCCACGCTTGTAGTTTTGCTCTGTTTGAATAAATTTTTTGCCAAATGACCAATGAGTGTAGTTTACTGGCATACCTATTGCGGAGTATGCATCCATCATTTGTTCTGCTGTGATGATTTCAATTTGGTTAGGGTAGGTATCAAGCCCAAAATGCTTAGCTGCTTCGCGTATATGGTGCTGATATTCTTCGATCAGTTCAAAAGTCCATTCAGGACCATCACTTAATGGTAATGTTTGCTCTGTCATAATTTTACTCCCTTAAACAACGCGCTTTTTAAATAACTCCCGAAAAACAGGGTAAATATCATCCACAGTTTTGATATGTTGCACTGCCATATTATCTAGCTCGGCTTCTAACTTTTCGTATTGCCGCCACAGTGATTGATGCGCCCGCTGTGTAATTTCTATGTATGAGTAATAGCGGCACACGGGTAAAATCGATTTATTCAATATATCTATACATTTGCTGCAATCGTCAGCCCAGTTATCACCATCTGAAGCTTGTGCGACGTATATATTCCACTCATTATCTGGAAAGCGTTGCTGTTGAATTTCATGCATTAATTTAAGAGCGCTTGATACGATGGTTCCGCCAGTTTCCTGTGAGTAAAAAAACTCTTGCTCATCGACTTCTTTAGCTTGGGTATGATGCCGAATAAACACCACTTCTAGGTTTTCATAAGTACGGGTTAAAAACAGATAAAGTAAGATATAAAATCGTTTAGCAATGTCTTTTGTCGCTTGATCCATTGAACCGGATACATCCATTAAGCAAAACATAACCGCCTGAGAGGTCGGCACGTTATGTTTTTTGTAATTGTTATACCTAAGGTCAAATGTATCGATAAAGGGTACTTTTTTAATTTTGTTTTTAAGTTCAGCAATGTGCTGCTGTCTATCATTAATTTCGTCAATACTTGCACCAGGAATTTCTAATAGCTCTGCGAGTTCGATTTTTTTCTTATTCAATTCTTGTTTTTTGCTTGCACTTAGCGCGATTCGTCTACCCAAAGAGGCGGTTAACGATCTGACAATATTGATGTTGGTAGGAACTCCGTCAGTTGTATAGCCAGCACGGTTTAATTGGGTTTCCACAATTTTGGCATTATCAGTTTTATGTAAGTTAGGGAGCTCAAGATCTTCAAATAACAGTTCTAAATATTCATCTTTAGATATCTGAAAAACAAAATTTTCTTGTCCTTCACCTGAGTCAGAGGCGTCACCTTCACCTTCTCCTTGCTGTCCCTGTTGTGGCTTAGGAATTTTGTCACCTTTTACAAACTCTTTATTACCAGGATGAACTTGCTCCCTAATGCCACCATCACCATGATGAAAAAATGGTTCAGTGGTATCTTTCGTCGGGATTTTTATGCTTTCTCCAGAATCAACATCGGTGACACTTCGATTAGTGATTGCATCATTAACCGACTGTTTAATTTGCTTTTTGTATCTCTCGATGAATCGCTGTCGATTAACTGTGCTTTTGCCTTTGGCATTAAGCCTACGGTCGATAAAATTCGCCATAGTCACTCCTTTGTAATCATAGAGCTTGAATACACCCGACCATTCAGCCAGATTTCGTCAGTTAACCCATAAACGACAAGTATCCTTTATGGGTTCTGGTTAGCACTGTTAAGATGACTTACGAACCCTTAAATACCATTCAGAAAGTAATCGAACTTGCTTCTTGGTATAGCCTTTTTCCATCATTCGATTCACAAAGTCATCGTGCTTACGTTGATCGTCAGTAGAGGTTTTGGCATTAAAGGAAATGACTGGCAATAAATCTTCGGTATTAGAGAACATTTTCTTTTCAATTACCGTTCGAAGTTTTTCGTAATTGGTCCATTGAGGGTTGTTACCACCATGATTGGCTCGAGCTCTCAATACAAAGTTGACAATTTCATTACGAAAATCTTTCGGGTTACTTATACCCGCAGGCTTTTCAATTTTCTCCAGTTCGGTGTTTAACGCGATTCTGTCAAACAATTGCCCGGTTTCAGGATCACGATACTCTTGATCTTGAATCCAAAAATCGGCGTAAGTTACGTAGCGATCGAAAATGTTCTGTCCATACTCAGAATAGGACTCAAGGTAGGCGGTTTGGATTTCTTTCCCTATAAATTCAACATAGTTAGGGATTAAGTAACCTTTTAAAAACTCTAGGTAACGCTCACCCACATCTTTCGCAAATTGTTCTTGCTCGATTTGTTTTTCGAGTACATAAAATAAATGTACTGGGTTGGCTGCGACTTCAGATTGATCAAAGTTAAATACACGAGATAAGATTTTAAAAGCAAATCGGGTGGATAACCCAGACATCCCTTCATCTACACCTGCAAAGTCTCGGTATTCTTGAAATGATTTTGCTTTAGGGTCGGTATCTTTAAGGCTTTCACCGTTATATACCCTCATTTTTGAATATACTGACGAGTTTTCTGGCACTTTCATCCGTGAAAGCACGGCAAATTTAGCCAAAATTTCCAATGTCGACGGTGCACATTGTGCTTCCGTTAATTCTGAGTTCGCAAGCAGTTTCTCGTAGATGTGCATTTCTTCTGAAACTCTTAGACAGTAGGGGACTTTGACGATGTAAACCCTATCTAAGAAAGCTTCATTGTTTTTATTATTTCTAAAGCTGGCCCATTCTGATTCGTTGGAGTGAGCGAGAATTATTCCATTATAGGGTAATGCTGATAATCCTTCTGTTCCGTTATAGTTACCCTCTTGAGTTGCGGTCAGTAGTGGATGTAACACCTTTATCGGTGCTTTAAACATTTCCACAAACTCCATTAAGCCTTGGTTAGCTCTACATAAGGCACCAGAGTAAGCATAGGCATCAGCATCGTGCTGAGAAAAGTGTTCAAGTTGTCTGATATCAACTTTACCCACCAGCGATGAAATGTCCTGATTATTTTCATCTCCGGGTTCGGTTTTAGCGATTGCTATTTGATCCAGTATTGAGGGATACATTTTCACTACTTTAAATTTCGATAAATCGCCCTCGTACTCATGTAAGCGTTTTACGGCCCATGGCGACATAATGGTTTTTAAGTAGCGGGAAGGGATGTTGTAGGAATCTGTAAGTATTTTACCGTCTTCATCTGCGGCAAATAAGCTAAATGGATGATCATTTACTGGGCTAGGTACGCCATCTGCACTTAATACATAGATGGGCTGTTGCTGCATCAACGATTTTAACTTCTCGGCTAAAGATGATTTACCACCACCCACCGGTCCAAGCAGGTATAAAATTTGTTTGGATTCTTCTAGCCCCTGTGCTGCATGTTTTAAGTATGAAACTATTTGTTCAATGGCTTCTTCCATGCCATAAAACTCAGAAAAAGCGGGATAACGTCGAATAACTCTATTGCTAAATATTCGGCTTAGCACAGAATCTTTTGATGTATCGATATGTTCTGGTTCGCCAATGGCTGCTAGTAATCTTTCTGAAGGTGATGAATATAAGCTTGGATCTTCCTTACACATTTCAAAAAATGCTTCCAGCGTATACTCTTCGTCTCGTTTGTGTTCATATCGTTGTTGGTATTGCTCGAAAATACTCATGAATGCCCCCAAAAGAATAGTGAAGTGTCTTACTCTTTCAAGTCTAGAAGCAAGTTACGATTTTTCCATAAAACCCAATAAAAACAATAACATTTGCAAATGCAAAGGTTGTGTCAAAATTTTAAAGTAGGGGGGTAATGAAGAATTATTTGCAAATAATTACATAGAAGGTGATGTGGTCATTTGTGATTGAATATAATTTCTGATGCCGATTTTTTCGATGAGTCCAAGATGTTGCTCAAGCCAATAGATATGGTCCATCTCAGTATCATTAAGTAAACGCTCTAATATTTCTCGACTGACAAAATCGCCTTCAGTTTCACATTCAGCAATAATGTCTCTTAGGCTTTCGGCTACTCGTTGTTCAGCTTGCAAATCATACTCAAGCATTTGCTTTACATTGTTTCCGACCTTAATTTTTTCTCTAGAAGCCGTATCAGCTCGTCCCTCTAAAAAAATGATCCTTTCTATTAACGATTTAGCGTGAGCTAATTCTTCTTCATACTCATGTGTTAATTTAGCGTGGAGTTTATCAATGCCCCAATCCTCATAGAGCTTTGCATGCGCTAAGTATTGATCCATTGAAGTGAGTTCTAAGGTTAACTGCTTATTGAGTAATTTAATGATCTTAGTTACACCTTTCATAATTACGCTCCCTAATGCTCTAGATTGGCTTGTTGGTAGTTTTGAATACCAATGTGACTGATAAGCATTATTTGTGTCTCAATCCAATCTATGTAGTTCTCTTCATACTCAAGAATAGATTCCAATAACTCTCGGGAGACAAAGTCCTGTTGTTGTTCAAAATACTCAATGGTTTTTTTCAATAACTCTATTTGTTCCATTTGTAAGGCTAAATCACAGCTGAGCATTTCTTCCGTATGTTCCCCAATTCTCAATCTTTCTAGATGTTGTAGATTGGGTAAGCCTTCAAGAAACAATATTCTCTCTATAATGGTGTCAGCTTGTTTCATATCTTCAATCGATTTTGAGTAAGCTTTTTCATTGAGTTCTTCTAGTCCCCAGTTTTTATATATTCGAGCATGAAGAAAATATTGATTGATGGAGGTAAGTTCTATAGTCAGAACCTTGTTGAGCGCTTTAATAATACTTTGATCTGTTTTCATATCGATAACCTTGTTTCAAGATTTTTGATAGGAGTTTTCTGTGAGGAGTTATAAAGCTTTTTTAAGATATTTGCCAAGAACCATTGAATATAACTGACATGAAGTGGGTTATAATAAAAAAGAATAAACCTTTATGAGAATTGAACTGATTTCTGTTTTTTATAAAAATAGCATTTGTGTGAATATTTTTGAATTGGATGGGGAGGTCGGAAGGAGCAGAATAGCTCCTGTATATTTAAACGCTTACACTGCCTTAGCTAAGTCGTAATTTAGGTCTGTTTTATTATCTTTCAATATTTTGGCTGCTAGGTAGAGGCACTTACCGCAATCGGTGCCTAAATCATAAGAATCGCGCAGTTCTTTAACATGCTCCGCACCATCATTTATGGCTTGTTGTATATCCTTTTCAGTTATCCCATGGCAAACGCAAACATACATACTCTAATTTCTTATTTTTCTGCTTATCGATTTAGGTATAGATAGTATTCACAATGCGAATCATTATCAATACCAAGGGTCGAGTTTTAGGTTTATCTCTTTAAATTAAGTTGACCTTGCTCACAAAACAGCCATAAGATCGATTGTTAAATATGTTGGCAAAGGGATACTAACTTGTTATTTATCACCAACCGAACTCCAAAACAGTCGGCGCGCTCCCGTAAAGGTAGACGGATCAGTTTTGATTATCAAAATACTGCAGTATCACAGTACTTGTATTTTTGTCAGCGCCATAATGCCGATGAATATACCGAAATTCTGCATCATGATTTCTTTCAGCATTTAAAATCCTTACCTGCTCATACTCAGCTTTTGTTTTACATTCATGGCTTTAATAACAATATGGAGCCAGATGTTTTTGAAAATGCCAATAAGCTTCAAAACTTGATTAATCAGCAATCATCACAGCTGGTGGAAGTTATCCCAATCATTTGGCCGTGTGATGATGACTCTGCCTTAGCCTTTATTGATGATTATTGGGATGATCAAGATGCTGCTGATGCCAGTGGCCCAGCTTTTTCAAGACTATTGGGTAAATTTGAACAATGGCGTCGAGAGGCTGAGCAACAACAGCATCCATGTTTTAAGCGGATGAATGTATTAGCTCACTCTATGGGGAATCGAGTACTCGTAAATGCGATAGCTGACTGGGCGACGAAATATAATTCTAATAATATGCCATTGCTATTTCGAAATATTTTTATGGTGGCCGCTGATGTTGATAATCAAATTTTAGAGGCTAACAAACCTGGTCACTACTTGAGCGATTCAGCGCGTAATCTATGTGTTTATTTCGCCAGAGATGACTTGGCTATGCCCGCCTCAAAATTAGCTAATTTACGTCATAAATGTTTATCGCGTCGAATGGGAATGACGGGACCTAATGATTTAAAACAGTTACCAAAGAATGTTTATGAAATTGATTGTGATAATTTTAATAACAAGTTTGATTTAAAAGGGCATAGTTATTTTCTTGATAATAAGCATGGCGTGGCAAGCCCTGTCATAGAACATATGATAAAAGCGATCACCACAGGTCGTGTTAGTCCACCACAACCGAGTCATATATTACCGTTTATTCAATCGGAGTAAGGGCAGTGTTATGAGTCTAATATGTAATACACCAAAGCCACCTTATTATGCGGTCATTTTTACTTCAGTGAGATCCAACATTGAAGATGGTTATGCCGATATGGCAAATCACATGATGACGTTAGCTGCACAGCAACCGGGATTTCTTGGCGTAGAGTCTGCTCGCGAGTCTATAGGTATAACCGTATCGTACTGGGAAAGCTTACAAGCAATAAAAGATTGGAAAAACAATCAAAATCATATGAAAGCGCAGCAATTGGGTAAGGAAAAGTGGTATTCAGAATATACAACTCGCATCGTTAGAGTAGAAAAAGAATACAGCTTTAAATGATGAAGGAAGTCTATAAGATTTATCTGCAGTCGTTATCACAATTTATTTGATCTTTACCTTATCTGATAATCCTTGCTAATATATACTGTATAAATAAACAGTGTATCGATATATGAAGATAATTCCTATATATGCTCAAGCAGGAGTAACAGGTTTTGAATCCCCAGCTGCAGAATACTCACAGCTGACATTAAGTCTAGATGAGTTGCTTATCGAGCATCCTAGCGCGACTTTTATTGGCCGAGCGAAAGGAGATAGCATGCAAGGTGTTGGGATTTTTGATAATGATGTTTTGATTGTCGACAGGCATGTTCATCGTCGGCATATGGATATTGTGGTGGCTAACCTTAATGGTGAGTTTGTCTGTAAGATTTATGACGCTAAGCGTAAGCAGCTGCTTTCTGCCAACGAACAATATCAAGCAATTACAGTAAATGAGTACGATGAGTTTTCTATCGAAGGAGTGATTATTCGTTCAATTCGTTGCCATCGCGTTAGCGCATTGTTGGGCTAATCAATGTTTGCCCTTGTTGACGCTAATAGCTTTTATTGTTCTGCGGAAGCCGTATTCCGACCTGATTGGCGCCGTAAGCCAATCATAGTGCTAAGTAATAATGATGGCTGCATTGTGGCAGCAAACCGTCTTGCCAAAGAAGCCGGAATAAAAAAGTTTATTCCGTATTTTCAAGCCCGTCATTTATGTGAACAGAAAGGGATTATTGTTTGTTCGTCAAATTATGAACTGTATTCCGACTTATCTTCCAAATTGATGCAAACCATTGGACGCTTTGCACCTGAACAGCACATATATTCAATTGATGAAACGTTCTTGTCGCTTAAAAATACCGCAAAAACAATTCCAGATTTAGTGGATCATGGACAGTTGATCAGAAGAACCGTCTGGAAAGAAACTCGACTGCCAGTATGCGTCGGTATAGGTTCGACATTGACCTTAGCAAAACTTGCAAATCATGCGGCAAAAAAACATCGAGTATATAACGGCGTGTGCGTACTAGACTCTATTTCCTGTATTGCCTCACTTTTACAGCTTACCGATGTTGAAGACGTGTGGGGAATAGGTCGCAAGTTATCTATAAAACTGAGGTTACTAGGAGTAAATACGGCTTATGAGCTTGCTAAGATGCCCGCTAAATTAGCCAGAAAACAATTTAGTGTTGAAGTAGAGCGTACCATTAATGAACTTAATGGCATTTGTTGCAAACACTGGGATGAGGTAAAAGCGGACAGTAAACAAATCTTTTCTACTCGCAGCATGGGTAATCGAATCACTAATAAAGCAGAGTTACATCAAGCATTATCTAAACACGCAGGTATTGCAGTGGCTAAAGCTCGAAAACAAGGCTCTGGTTGTACCCAAATGCTGATCTTTGCTCACAGCTCTCCTCATGATAAGCAACCGCGCTTTTTTAAACGCTTATTAAGTTTTCCTAGGCCATCGAATTGTTCTATGGAAATTTGTGCTGCCGTGTCTCAAGTAATCGAGCAACTTTTTGAAAATGGGGTTCGTTATTACAAAGTTGGTGTTGGGTTATTAGATTTAGTGGATATGAGTCATCAGCAGCTGGATTTATTCAATAAACCTATAGATAAACCAGAACTGATGGGAGTGATGGATAGCCTTAATCAGCGTTATGGTAGAGATACTTTATTTGTTTCCGCTCAAGGAACTCAAGTAAAGTGGGGAATGCGGCGAGATTTTTTAACGCCGCAATATACTACCAGTTGGCGAGGGCTTCCTGAAATCAGATGTTAATAACCTCAATCATAAATAGAACATCTAGGCTGCTTCTACTTCAGCTTTTTCCTCTGGCGCCGTCCAAGGGAAGAAGCCTAAGTGTTTTTTAAGTTTGACTACTACAATAATGCTTGAAATGACAAAAGAAAGTGATGTGGCAATAGCTGCGCCTTCAATACCCATTCTTGGGATAAGGATATAATTTAAGGTTGCGTTTATCCCTAATGTAAATATTAAGTTGTACATTAACCATCTTTCTTGACCTGAATATTGAAGCCATAAAACACTGGCGCTATTTATGCTGTAGATACAAAAACCAGCTGCTAATGTCATCAAGCAAATGTATGTGTTCTCTACGTCATTACCAAAAACACTGAGAAGTTGAGTTCCGAATAGACCGAGTAAACAGAAAGTTGGTAAAACAGTTTTCAAGAGAATAAAGAATGCTTTACGGTTCATTTGAACGATGGCTGCTTTTCCGGATTCGAGCGTAGGAATAATTAGAGGAGTGATTAAACCATAAATAGCCGATTGTACTGAGTTAATTACTGAAACAGATGTCATGGCTGCCGCATAATGCCCTACAGACATTTCATCCAACTGAAACTCAATCATATAAATATCGATTTGCCTCATAAACGTTTGTAGGACAATGATCAACATCATCGGAGTGGATATCTTCAACCATTCAATAGGTTTTACAAAGTTTTTATTTCGTTTTAGTGGCATTAAACCCAAACGAAGAGTGTGATAGGCACAAAAGACCGCAATCAAAAATGCAGCAATTAGCGTAAGGCCTACAGCTTCAAAATCGTTTAAAGAGCCAAAAATTAAAAAGAATCCACCACACAAAACAAGCCGTAAACCAGGATAGCCAATTCGCCAAGGAAGAAAAGACAAATTCAACTGTTTCGCTAATTGTAAAATACCGCCAAATAAGGCCGCCATGGCAACAAGGGGCAGAGCAAGACTTGCAATAATGAGAGGGTGGTAATCTTTTTCAGGGTATAGTGAAAGGTGGTAGTGATGCGCCGTATAGATCAGAATCAAAAGCACTACAGACAAAACTGTTGATAATACGATGTAAAAGCGAACATATTCCCATACACCTTCGCAAGAACCATCGTTTATTTGTTTTGATAAAAAGCTCGCGGTAGCACGTGAGCCTCCCATCATCACAACAAGACTACCAAGGGCAATATAAGCCTCGGCAATCTTATAATCCCCATAATCAACAGGCCCTAACATATTAGAGAGTAATACATTAAATGCATACGCAGTAAGGAAGCCTACCGCAAATGTAGTTAGCATTAATATGCTGCCACGGCGTAGATACTGATTTTTTGAATGTGCTTTGTCCATAAAACCCAAAAACTTCTTAATTGATGAAAGGTATGAAAAATTATTTAGCTATTTAAAAATAGCATAAGACTGAAAAAGCAATGGAAGGAATCGAGTAAACCTTGTTCAGCAATGCAAACAAACTTTTACTTATCTCAAAATCATGGCTGCTCAAATAGTAAGCAAAAGGTTCTTGACTTGAAGAGATATCTTTCATGTCACGTGGATTTTAAATATATTCAATACTATTGAATGCTGCGATTGAGGTAGTTAATACACAAAGGAGTTGTAGTAGATGTTCAATGCTTTTTTAAAGAGAGCCTCATTAGTTTCGTTTTTGATTCTCTCTGTTGGCTGTACAAGTCTGCACGTTGAAAAGTCGATTGATGCACTTGGCAATGGTGTCAGTGATAGCGTTCAATCAAGAAATAAAGATAAACCGCATGACCTGAAGAATCATGAACTGAACAGTGAGGATGTAGCGAGTGGTATTTTAAATATGTTATTACAAAGCTTTATTGGTCTATTCAGTTCTGAAAAAGAATAATAGTTTGGAAAGTAAGCAATTCAATGGTTGTTCGATGAAAAAGGGAAATGCAAAACACCCTAAGCTAGCCATGTTTTTTGCTTTGTTTGGAGTTTTCCTTGGAACACTCAAATATGGATTTACTGAAGTTCATGGGTACTTTTTAGGTATTCCATTTTACCTGATCGGTTGTGTGTTTTCAGGTTTGATAACTGGAAATATGACCTATACACAAGGTGATTATAATGGACTTCATTCTGCCTCTCGTAAGGACAAGCCATTTACATACTGGTTCGCGGTAATTATCACTAGCTTTATCGCATGGTGGTTAATCAAACAATTTAACGCCATTAATTGAGTTCAACAAAGAAATTGGCAATATTGCGAATAAGCTTTAATTTGCCCATTAGCTTTCTGTAGTTTGAGAAGGCGAGTTACTATTTGAACCAATGGCTTTTGAAGTGCAAGATTTGGATAGTGAATATGAAAGATTAACTGAGTTAGGCGTTGGTTTTTTATCACTCGCAAAGAATCAGGAACGGTAAAGATTGTAGTGCTAGACGATACATGTGGTAATTACATCCAATTAATGCAAGTAATGGCTAAGTATGAATTTTCTCTAACAACATCTGTTTGTATGAGGTGAAGCATAATGTTTAATGTTGCAGTTTGCATCAAACCAAGTGCTATTCATGGGATTGGTTTATTTACAAAGCAAATGATAAAAAAAGGACAAGTCATTTACACTGAAACACCAGAATTAGATTTACACCTAAGTAAAGAGCAATTTGCTGAACTAGATGAAAAAGAGCAAGCGTTTATAGAACATTTTGGCTTCTTTAACCACATCGAAAGTCACTGGCATTTATCACACGACAACATTAGGTTTTGCAATCATGCCACACAATCCAACATTACATGGAAAGATAATAGTTACCTTGTCGCATTAAGAGATATTACAAAAGGCGAGGAGTTAGTTCAGGATTACCGAGAAATGAATACCTATTCTTGTCGAGATCTTGATAATTAATGCTCATTGCAATTAATCAAGTGTTCATATCAGCATTTTAAAGTCACCAATTTAGCAATCATAAAGAGCAGTATATGGTTGAAATGCATAGAGATAGTGAAGCTCTAGACATTTCTTTAATTGAGAACGGCCTCTAGCTTTCGTTGACATCTTTCATCATAATCACAGAGATTATAAAAATTTAGTTAAAGGAGTGGTAAATGAAGTATGCCATTATAGGCTTCGTTATTGGTCTCTTGCTGCCATTAGTTACAATATATATAGGTCTTCAAGTCTCCCCTGAGTTGGCCAATATTTTACTCTTTCCAACATCAATCATCATTTACGTGCTTGGAGAGCCCATAGGGGAAATGTCATTATTGCTTAAGTTAGGACTACTCATTTTTTCAGGCGTTTTTTGGGGTGCACTATTGTTTGCAGTGTCTCGTTATGTAAGAAGTGAAAAATAATTCGTTTCAATCGCGTCTAGGTAATTTTACCTAAGAACAAGTTATACAAATCCAACCGTACACCATGTTACACTGGGTGAAAATTAGTCAACCCTAAGTCGTTTATATACTAAGCAAATGTAAAACATACACCAAAATTCTACTATTGATGCTTAAACTCCACAAGGAAGGGAGATGCGATGAGAAAAATTAACCGTTTGTTCAACTTAGCTGTTTTAACAATGGCTTTTATTATCCAGCCTTCTATGGGGAAAGACCTAAAATATATCCCCAGTGATGTTACAGAAACTATTCAGTCTCGTGTCGAGGACGGAAGTTATACCGGAGTAATGGTTGGTATTATTAACTCCCAAGGTTCACATTATTATAGCTTTGGAAGTAAGTCAGTTAATGGAACTCATGCACCTGATAAACACACAGTTTATGAGATAGGTTCAATTTCAAAGGTTTTTACGTCTACTATTCTTGCCGATATGGTCATAAACAAAGAACTAAGCCTTGACTCGCCTATCACAAAATATTTACCAAAAACAATTAAAGTACCTAGTTATGACAATCAACACATTAAACTCGTAGACATAGCAACTCATACCTCATCTTTCCCCCGAATGCCTAGCAACATGGCACCCAAAGACCCAAATGATCCTTATGCAGATTATTCGGTTGAAGATATGTATAACTTTATGACTGAGCATAAGTTACGACGCCCAATAGGCGAGAAGTACGAATATTCAAACTATGCATATGGACTTCTAGGACATATTCTTTCGCTAAATAATGCTTCAAGCTATGAGGTCTTATTGAAAGAACGCATCGTTAATAATCTAGATCTTAAAAATACAGGGATTACGTTATCGCCTAAAATGAAAGGTCTTCTTGCAAAAGGTTCGCATGGTGGATTGGAAGTGAAAAATTGGGACTTTGAAGCTCTAGTTGGTGCTGGTGGAATACGATCAAGCACTCATGATTTGCTTCTATTTCTTTCAGCTAACATAGGCTTACAAAAATCCTCATTATCATCAGCTTTTCAGATGACTCATAAGCCAAGAATAACCAAAGGTGTCGGCAAAGGTATGGCTGTAGGTCTTGGCTGGCATATAAGTTCAAGAAACGGCAAAGAATTGATATGGCATAACGGTGGAACCGGGGGATACCGCAGTTTCACTGGCTTTACCCGTGATGGAAAAATAGGGGTTGTAGTATTAACAAATTCATCGACAAGTGTTGATGACATTGGCTTTAGTCTTTTAGATCCTACAATTAAATTAAACGCGAATGAACCTAAGCTTAAAGTTTCTAAGGCTATTTTAAAATCTTACGTAGGAACATATCAATTAGCTCCGACATTTTTTATCACAATTACTACTAATGGTAGTAAGCTGATGGCTCAAGCAACCAATCAAAGTAAATTTCAGATTTACCCGCTAACAGAGACTAAATTCTATTATAAAGTTGTAGATGCTCAAATCTCTTTTAATTTCAATGAAGATGGCACAGTGAAGGGACTGATCCTACATCAAAATGGTCAAAATATTCCGGGTAGGAAACAGTAAGAGTAAAGACTGTTAAGTTACGTTTTGGAGAAGAATCGGTGCTATCTCACCTTTTCGAAGTTCTCCAATGCTAACTTATGTTAAAACTGCACATAGCCTTGTTCTGTTGCTCTTAATCAATATACGGAATAGTTTTAGTTTTAAGAGGCATAATCAGACGTTGTCATTAAAAGTAAGGCTTTTGTAAATAATGAGTTTTACGGTAAGTACATTTAAGGATCATTCATTTCTTACAAGCACAGCTTCGATATTAACCCTGCAGACTTCAGGACTGAAAAATTTGATTATCATCCATTAGCGTAATCCCATATCGGCACATATAGAATTACAACCGTCTTTCTGTTGTATGCGATGATATACTTTTTTATCTAAATTCATTTATTATCCTAAACAAACATACTACCTATATAAGCTTAAATAAAAATGACTATAAAAGAGCAAAGCTATTTTCATAAAGAATCTTTTCCGGTGAAAATCGATGAAGCTAAACTGACGATGTTTAATCGCATTTGGGAACGTTTGGCGCAACCGGGTTACTGGTGGGATGCCACCGAAAAAAATGCCATAGCCCAAGTTATTCGCGAGGCAAAACCACTTCCAGTATATGACCGCAAACGAAAATCCATAACCGAGTTATCGCAACTTCCTACCATAGACGTGCTATCTCCACTGGCAATCGATACCATTGAGCGTATTGTGACGGAATCCGGACAGCTGAATACCGAATGGGCAAAGGAAGTCATTGAGCATTTGGGAGAAGGCGCTTATGCCGAATTGATCGGAATTACTATTTTACTGCTTCCAGTAGATTTGTTTTGCCGCTTCTTAGATGTAGTCCCTATGCCATTGCCAACTCCGATAGTTGGTGAACCGACACGACAGTATCCTGAAAACCTACGTGATAATGGCGCTTGGATAAGGCAAACTCAAGAAGCTATTGACGATCAAAATTTGGTAAACGTTTCGCGAGCTATCAGTATATTACCGATAGAAAACGGCTTGCGCCGTGACTTGGTAGAAGCCATGTATATGGAAGGCCATAGCTTCTTCGATAAAATATGGAAAAACAAAGCGCTATCTCGTCCTCAGTTGGAAATTCTTGCGACTAAAACTTCGATGATCAACCAGTGTTTTTACTGCGCCAATGGTCATGCCGCCATTCT
Organism: Parashewanella sp. 2210YD4-3; assembly: GCF_056591735.1. Classification (NCBI taxonomy): domain Bacteria; kingdom Pseudomonadati; phylum Pseudomonadota; class Gammaproteobacteria; order Alteromonadales; family Shewanellaceae; genus Parashewanella; species Parashewanella sp. 2210YD4-3. Next base: position 215,408 of record NZ_JBWQOG010000003.1, read on the forward strand.
GGACATAGTCGCCAAAAAAGCAGGGCAAAAAAGCGATCTAAATTTGCTTAACAACGCTTCAATTGAGAGTGCTATTCCGCAAAGCACTTTACTCTTGGAGGTGACTGAACAAATTAATCGTGAGCCTGAATCAGCAATTCAGTTCCATAAGCCACTGACTCAAAATTTCGGTGAAAAAGGGATGGTTGAAGTCTTGGCTACGGTAGCCATTTTCAACGGACTGAACCGAACCTCAGATCCAGCAGGAGTTCCTATGGAAGAAGTGCTATTAGCCGTTATGGGCCAGAAAATAGATCAATTGGCGCTTTCAGAATTTCAGGGAGTAAATTACATCCGTGTCCCCAAAGGTTTAGAACGTATTAAAATCCTATTAGCATTTGCTTGGCGAAGATTGTGGAAAGCTGGGCAATAGTTTAAAACAACAATATAAATCATTTCCGGTATAAAATCTGCACATTTAACTTTAAATCTGCAGATTTTATTCAGTTTAAATGTGTTGCCAAGATCTCATCATTAAATAAGTTGTTTATTTATCAGGCGTTAGGCGAAAGACCACATCATAGTAAACTTCACGAATCTATTTTAATCAGTTTACTAGGCTATTATGTTTTGCTCAATTAAATTCTGGGAGAATTTATTCGAATCTTTATGTTGATAGCCATTAGTTATATCTAAATCATCACAAGACCTGCTTTAAATAATGTTCAGGCCGACGAAATGTTCATCATTGATAGTTGAGCTTAATTATTGAAATTAATGAATATTAATTTCACGATTATAGTTTGTGGTGTATTTTAAAATAGTGGTAAAAATACAACTGTTAGGCTTGAAAATGTCACTAGCAAATATTGTCAAACTTGGAAATATAGTTAATGCGGCAAATATTGGCAAAGTAGTCAATATTACACATAAAAAAATTGAAGAGCCGTTTGTTTTTTCTTTATCTAAAAAACATCAATATTCGAAAACTAATTGTTCGGTGGTAGCGGCACCTGTAACAGGTTATCAAGTTTTATCGGCTAATTCTCCTGAAACAAATCATGAAATGTTAATCTCGAAATTTCATCGAGGTGAGTTATTTGCAAAAATGTTAACCCGCTGTAATTCTTGGGAACCTTTCAATACTGCAAAATTTGATTATGATTTCGATGAACTTGAACACATTGGAACCTTGAGGGCATCATCAACCTCTTTGTTACTGCCTTTTAAAGGCAGCATGCTATATCGAGAAATTGGTGTGATATTAGATTCAGAAAGATGTGAAGTTAGAAGTGTTACTAAGTATGACTCACTAACAGAAAGAGTGAACAAACAAGGCAAGAAAGTCTATTGGGATTTACACTCTCATAGCTATAAGCTCCTTTATGATAAGGAAGCGAAAAAATCTACCAAATACCATGGTGATTTTGAGATTTGCCGTAGCGCAGTACAGTTACCGTTAACCTATTTTTTCACACCTGAATATCAAAATTATTTGCTTACAGGGGCAAACAGATTACATGAAGTCGTACTTGATTGGGGGAAGTCGGCAGTTATTGGTATAGTGATCAGTGACCGAGAAATGGAAGGTACTTCTATGGAGGAGTTAATTGGCCATGCTAAATTCTTCCAAACTAGACTAATTGAAATTGTAAGGAGAAGATTACCTATTTATTCGTACGATGTGAAGGTAGGAGAGCTTAGGCTTATTGAGTAACAATAGAATACACAGCTGCTTGGCAAGCAAAGGCAGTGTTCGTTAAGCAATTGAAGTAAATGTGGAATGTGCTAATTTACTGAAACTATCTTGGTTAGGCTTGCCATCCAGCTAATGATTTTTTTCTAGTTCTCTTCGGTAACTTCAAATGGCTCTTAAAGAGAAGAGGTTCAATGCCAATCAATGGCAGATGTTTCCACAGATATCTTGTTGCCTCTTCTATGACTTAACGTGCTGGAAAATCTGTATTATAACGTTTCTGCCCCAAAACGTTTTTCGTTTGGCATGATACTTATCAAATCACTGTCTACATATATTAACCAATGATGAAGCATACTTAATTTTGCTTTGTTACATGGCTGAATTGTATAGACTATTAGATGGTTTGTTCACAGTTGTTAGTATATGTTTCCTCCAATCTTAAGAAGTACCAAATCCTCAGAATGGCAAACTTATTTAGAGCAGAATCCAGAACGATTACAAGTGTCGTCTGATAGGACTAGGTTACGATTAACAATTGATGCAGATAATATATTCGAAATAGTAAGAGATAGGGACTGTTGTCTAGCTAAAACGATACAATACTTTTGTAAAAATCAAGAAGTGCAGGATGAGCAGTTTGGCCACGCTTATATCCTTGGTGCAGTAAATGCAATTCGTAATAACTATGGTAGTTTTTCCGCATTTTTCGCATCTCAAAAAATCACCGAACGTCAACGCTCCCCTAATAAACAACTTGCCGATCAATTCTCAGCAAACCTTCAAATTTCGAGACTAGGTGAAAGCGCTCATGTCTCCCGTCAGCAACCGAGAGCCTGCATAGCCTCTGCTGAAAAAGTTCTTCCAACACCTCCCTTGCTTAACCCTAAGGTTGCGTTAAGAAACGAGTTTGATCTTTATGTGGTAAGAGATGAGGCTCACAATCAATGGTACTTCGATCCTGAAAGAAAGTTGACACCAGTGAGGCGCTTAGCACAGTGGGTGACTGATGTTCAAAAGACTAGAAGTAAAAGCAAAACAGAAAGAATTGGTGGTGCATCTTCATATATTGGAAATAGGGATGACTTCTACATAGAGCTATTGAGGAGAGAACATCTTGCAGATTTTACTAAAGAAGAAGCATTAGACACACATCGAATAGCCAGAGAAATGTATAAATACGTGCATATTGTGCCAAGTATTATAGTGGAAAGGGGTGTTGTTATTGCAAGAGACGCAGGAATAGAGGTACAAGATGGCCTCCTAAATAACGGGAAATTCTTGCATGTTCATCAGTTTGAAGGTGTATGTAAGGACTTGATGACACTAAATTATTATCAGATATATTTAAGAGATATTCACACGGGAAATATGGCCGTTTCCAATCTTTCAGCACCGGTTAAAATTATTGATACTTCAGATGCCATCGATTTTAAATATCAAAGCGGGAGACATAAAAAGGATACTTGTTGCTGGCTGTACACGACCACACAAATCAGTTTGAGCCGTGAAATGGGGGATGAGAACGCTTTTAAAGCTGGTGATAGATATGCATTAGCATTATGTATTTGCGAGAGTACCGATACAACTGGATCTATTTTTGATGCCGTTGGTGAAGGGTCTTGTCCGTATCAAAAACCAGGATATGATAGATTTTTCGACACTTGGATACAGCAACACGTAATGCCTGAGCATCAAGATAAATTCAAACTCCTACTTCGTGATCCTTTAACCTTTGTTACCAATTACAATTTACACATTCATCAAATGATAAAATGGGATGCTAAACACAAAATTTGAGTTCGATTCATTGTGCAGGTTATAACCAGAGTGAGTTCTTTGCGTGTCGCTGTAAGTATCGTGTTTGCGACAAACAGCTTTATATATAATGGTTGGACGAGAAGGGCGGATGAAGGTGAGTAACCTAAATCAATTAGCACTATTTATCTAAGACTATGTAACTTTACTTTCAATCGGTATTATTTCAATAAAACGAGAGCTGGATGCTTTTCAATCAATTTCAATGTCATTTGAACATGCGCATGTAACTAAATCTAAATGATTTTTGGATCTAGTTCACTTTTCAAACAAAAAACATTCATTTAATCAGAATGCCATACCAAGCCGTTAAATTTTGCGCTAATATCGTCCGCAAAAATAGGAATCACCAGACTGGATGTCATTTCAAGTTACGATGCCCAGTGCTGTAGCGTGCCTAATCGTTTCTTCCGGAAAGAAGGATAAATCCCTCGTTTCCACTGAAAAAGAGGAGTACCTCCTTCTTTCTGCAAGTAAATGGATTTAATTCTTTGATTTTTATATGTTTTTAAATAATTAAAGATAGCGCTGGGTGAAATCCATATAGTAGAAAAGAGGACTTATTCCTCTTAATTACACTGTTATGTACCTAGGAGAACTCGTGGACATTATTTCACCGATTAATAATTCTTTAACTTTAATTTCTAGGTTGAGAGAAATATCTAAGAATATTAATGAAGCTGAAATTAAAAATGTGTTGGCTGACCTTAGCCTTGAATTAGCTGATACCAAATTAGCGGCAGCAGGGTTAAAAGAACAAATTGTATTGCTAAAAGAAGAAGTTGCTTCTTTAAAAGCTCAACAAGTACCAACAGAAAAACCAGATTTAAAGTCAGGTTGTTACTACTTTGACGAGGATACCTCAAGATTGTATTGCACTGCCTGCTTTGACTCCAAAGGGCAAAAATGCCTTACATCCTCAGGTCTAAACGGCTTTAGAAGATGTGGTGTTTGTAAAGCAATTGCAAAATAGCAGCGGTACATACAAGTAGTTCAACAGGACAAATAATGTTTGGCTTTTTTCACTGCGTTCCAAATTTTAGCCAAACACCATTTGCCCGTTAACTGGGCATTATGCGTTTCAATACATCACAACCATTTACTTATGAAATACATGTTATCTAAATTAGTTCTTTTTATCGTTCTTATCAGTAGCAGTCATTTCAGCTTTGCATCAAACCTGAGTAACTATAAATGCAGAATCAATAGAGTATCTTTCGTCGATGGCTACAATGAAAATTCCAGAGATCTATACCAAAAAATGTACGTCGGTAAAGAGTTTACGGTTGATAGGAAAAGTGGGCTGATGGTCGGAGAATTGACAAACTCCTACATTACAAAACCACAAGTCATTGATATGGGGTCAGACGAAAATTCCTACAAAGTCGTCACTACAATGACAAAAGAGCAAGGTATTGGTTCGGGATCTAATATTTACGCTTTAACTGTCAATGAGTTCGAAGGTAGTGGAAATAAACCATTTGTCTTCTTACAAAATGACAAAGTATTTCACGGTATTTGTAAACACTTCTAAAAGGCAATTTCACCGTATAAAAAACGCATAGCAAGTGGTTCGAGGTGTCGCCTAAGGCGCACCTAAACCATGCGTTATATTTCTTCAAACATCTCAGCAAAATTCAAGGATAGAAATGAAAATCAAAAAGCTAGAGCTTAGGAATTTTCGTGGCATTTCTTATGCCTCGATTGACATCGAGAACTTTACGACGTTAATTGGCCCAAATAACATCGGAAAATCTACGATATTACATGCCATCCATATTTTATTAGATAATAAAAAGCCCCAACTTGAAGATTGGCCTAACCAAAGCCTTGAATGTGATGAATTAGAAATATCGTGTGAATTTGACCAGCTAGAGGAGTGGGAAAAGAAAAAATCTGCTATTTCTCAAATTATTCATAATAATAGGTTAAAAATTCGTGTTTTTTGCAAGGCTAATGATGAGAAAAGTTCTTATAACTGGGAGTACAGCGTCTTTTACAATAAGGAAGTATTTCCTGGTGAAGGATTAGGAATACAGAAAGCGAGACAAGATCCAGTTTTGTCGGATGTATTAACTGCATTAAACATAAAGAATAAACCTGATTACGATGCTGGCGCTGAAGATATAAAAAATTATATAAGAGAACACAAACCAGAAACGATCGAGCAAATCGAAGACTGGCATGTTAAGAAGTTTGCAAACTCACTTCAGCAAGCTATCCCTCATGTTATGTATGTGCCAGCAAGCTTTAAAATTGAAGATGATCTAAAAACAACGAGTAGTAGCCCTTTTGCCTATCTTTTTTCAAAGAAGCTCTTCCCTTTAGTTAAAGGTGATACTTTATACGAAGAATACGTTGAAAAAGCAGAGAATCTTCAAAAAAAACTTAAAGGGCAAGCTGAAGATGATTCAGTAATAGAAGGGCTAAACCCCGCTTTAGAACAAATATCAAAAACTTTAAATCAAATTCTTGATTTTGACTCTCAAGTAAAGCTCGCGGTAAATGATATAGATATTGAACCCCTATTCATGAAAGCTGCTACTTTCTTAATTAATGAAGAAGTCGAAACAAGTCTTGAGTATCAAGGTAGTGGCGTACAAAGAGCTTTGGCTTTCGCAATTCTAGAATCAAACGCAGAGGTTGAATCTGAGGTTAGCGGTGATAGAAGATCAGTTGTAGTTCTCTACGAAGAACCTGAACTATATATTCATCCACATTTAATGCGAAGACTAAAAGGTGCATTAGAGAAACGCTCTAATTCACCTAAGTGGCAAGTGATTTGCTCTACCCACTCACCTTTTTTAATTGATATAGCAAAAAATCCAGAATCACTAAAGCTGTTAAAGCGATCAGCAGACAATAATAGAACTGTTCATCAAGTATCTTCAGATATTTTTGAAAAAAATGGTGATTATGACGAGCGTTCATTATTGAGAGCAGCCTTAGATTTTCACCCAACAGTGTGTGAATCTCTTTTTGCCAAACGAGTCATTCTTGTCGAAGGTGACACGGAAGTTGCTGTTCTCGGAATGGCAGGCAGGCTTATTGAAAAATTAAAAATACAGAACACAGTAGAGAAAGACACTACGGTAATATCAGCAGGTGGCAAATGGACTATCCCTGCAATTGCAAAAGTACTTAACCACCTTAAAATTAGTTATAAAGTAGTACATGATGAAGACAGAAAAGAACTAACTGACGCCGAGCTACAAGATGTTAGAGCAATTCATCCGTATAGAGCTAACAAGAAAATTTCTGATATTGCTGGCTTGGATAATGTATTTCTCGTCAGTGACACTTTTGAACATGTTTTATGGGATCGTGAGTTGGGTGAAGAGGTTAAAAGTTCAGATAAGCCGTACAACTCTTGGAAACGAGTCTGTGACTACCTAGATGGGGACATAGAATTGAGCCAAAACTGTGAAGCAACTCTTAAAGAGATTATTCAATTTGCGTATGGTGCATAGAAATATAACAAGAAAATCCAGATAACGTCTACAACGCACCTGAACGAAGCGTTAGGCGCTAATAGCACCATCTCAGAAACATCTCGTTATCGACATAAGACAACATTATGATACTGAATCATAATGTCATATTTACGGATTGAACATATGACTCTAAAATGTTTGTCTTTCTAGAAAGGATATTTTCTATGATGCGTATAGCTATTATTGTTCTTGGGATCATGCTAACCTTTGGATGTCAGAGCTCAAGCAATCAATTAACGTCACCAACAAAGAAGCACTCCATGAACGTATCAGATAATAAACCCCTAGAGTTTTCGGGTGCTGTTGTATATGTTCCAATTGAAGGTGGCTTTTGGGGAGTTGTTACAGACAATAACAATAAGCTGGAAGGTAAAATCCCAACAGAATTTAAAGTCAAAGGACTGCGTATCAAAGGCTCATATCAAGTAATTGAAAATGCTGGGTCTTACCGTATGTGGGGTAAAGTCGTTAACTTTACAGATCTCCAAAACGAATAGTCCATTCTACTTACCGTTTTCACGCGCCTAACGCCTAAATCCAAGTGACGGTTACGGCGTACCTCATTTAGGCGGTATACGTATCTAGCCTACGTCATCATCTAAAGATAGATAATCAGAATGAGAAAAAATTTAAGAACAAAAATTATCGAGATCTGTGATAAGAAGATTTCGACTAAAGGTAATAATGTTGGATTATCTTTCTATGCTTTTTTTGCCAACAAAAATGATAACCCTGAGCTACTGATGGAAGCCGCAGAGTGGTGGATTATGAAACACAAGCTTGACCATTTCGAGAAAGCAGTAAAGATAAAAGAGATGGTACAATCTGGTCAGTAAAAGGGGTGTAGAAGTTAATGATTGAAGCAGTACTTCTCAGTACTGGTCACCATCATTTAAGCAATCATGACGGCTTCGGCGCACCTGATTTAGGCGTTACACTCTTATCGAGTTCAATATCACTATTCATCAAGCTAGAATGCATGCTGGTTCTATGACTAAACATTAAAGGCTATACATTATCATGAACATCATTCGTTATGTTTTGCTCTTACTACTAGCAATTTCAATTATTGGTTGCTCTCAAGCAAACCAAAAAGAAAGTGATTATAAAAAGAAATTTTCTTTTAATTTTTTTGAAACGGAACATTGGGTTTCTGGAGTTGTAATCGAAAAAACCATACAAGGGAAAGATGGTTCAATTTGGAAGTTCAAGTCCGATGATGGCAAAGTATATTCGTTACTAGTAAGTATTCCTAACATGGGCAGAGAACACAGTAAAAACATATCACTAGTACGACCAAACCAGCAATTAAGAATAAAAGGAATAGTTTCTAAAAGTGAAGGCAAATACAGATTGAATGCAAGACAAATAGAAAAATCAAAATAAAATACGTTAACTTTGATGTGATAAGCGATAAATTGGCAACGCTGACTACAGTGAAAGAGGTTTGCTATCTGCGCGGGAGCGAGTCTGACATTATTTCATCATTTGGTTGCTAGCCATTATGTCTACTACTGGTATACGACATTCGACCGGTTAAAGAAGTCAATCGTCAAAGCAGAGTAGCTAAATAAATTTGGACGTAGTTCCAATACTGAATACCTCGTACTATTTATGCTTAGCGGAGTAGGGCTGTAACTTCCAATGCACCCTATGGCTAACTAAGATGTTGCTATGAACAAATTTCCATTATTAGAAACTGAACGTTTAATTTTAAATGAACAAGTCCTTGAAGATGTTGAACCCATTTTTGAGATGTTTTCAGACACTGATGTCACTGAATTTTACGACTTATCTTTTAGTGATAAAAGTGAGGCTATTGCTTTAATTAATGACGATACAAAACGATTTACTGATGGAAAAGGTATCCGTTGGGCTATTAGAGATAAATCAACTAATCGTTTTATTGGTGGATGTGGTATCAATCGATTTGAGGAAAGCAACCATGTAGCTGTTATTGGCTATGAATTTTCTAAGCTATCTTGGGGAAAAGGTTTTGCAACAGAGGCTATTGGAAAGCTTGTTGAATTCATATTTTCAGAACATTGCCCAAAACACATTAATAAAATTGAAGCTTATGTAATGCTAGGCAATCGAGCTTCAGAAGTAGTTTTAGAAAAGCATAATTTCAAATGTGATGGAGTGTTAAGAGCGCATGGTTATTGGAAAGGCGCTTATCACGATTTGAAAGTATTCTCGTTATTAAGAAATGAGTTATGAAGCAATCAATCATTGGTTACCGTAAAGATGAAGAAGATGACTGGGTAGCAGAATTGAACTGTGGTCATTTTCAACATGTTAGACATCAGCCACCATTTATAAATCGACCTTGGGTGGTTTCTATTGATGGACGCAAAAAGTTTTTAGGGCATAAACTAGATTGCAAAAAATGCGACTCTAACGCACCAAAAGATTTTTGATCCATCTCTAAAATATCAGCACCAAATTTACCCAATGGATTTTCATCTACACATAAGCATATTTACATTTTCAAGATTTACGGTTCTGAAGTTTGCTGACAAAAAAAGTAGGGCATTCTGACCTTGCTGGAAAATCCAAGTCTGAGTGTCAATTTACAATTGTAGGCACTCTAGTTACTTCTAAATAGTATTTAACATAATATAGATTGTGCGCATACCTGTATGTAAGGTTCAAGCTAGGCAGGTTTGTTAGTTTTAAAGCCTAACTTGTTGAAATTACGCTCTAACGCTACGTGAATAATTCTCGAGTTTAGTATCTAAGGTACAGAACTATTCACGTAGCGACGCCTTGTATTCGTATTATTTTATTCCTGCCAAGTGATCCATTGGTTTTGATGCGGCACTTTGGGCGCGTTCAAAATCTGTTGTATGAATATATAAACTGGTTGTATCAATACTTTCATGACCGGCGTCAGCCTGTACATGGGCTAATGGTCTATGGTTTAGATTAATGTCGTGGCTGATGCCTGTGTGTCTAATGTTATGTGCCGTGAGTTCTCTCATTTGCTGCGCATCTAATTCAAATCCATCTTGTTGAGCATTATCCGCAGCGAGATTAATAATGGTTTGAACATCTTCTCTTATTTGGCGAATACCTAAATTGGCATTCAGAATGCCTTGTTCACGACCTCGACCTGATGCGCGATGTCTAACAAACAATGGCGTATTCTCATTTAAAGTTGGAGATTCAGGTAATTTAAGAAATCTTCGATAACTTTTAAGTGCGTTTAGTAATGATTTAGATACTGAAACACTGCGTTTTTTGCCACCTTTACTTTTCGGTATGTAAAACAGCCAAACACCAGTTTGTTGGTTTTGTCTAAATTGTCCCATTACAGGAGAATATCCAGCGCGAGCTGAGACTTCTGATATCCGCAAATAACAGCTATATAATAGTTGTATTAAAAATTGATGCCTTTGATAAATATTTGGGTTCTCAAGAGCCAATTTTTGAACTGTTGTAATCACATATGACCATTGTAATTCAGTGAAAATTGGTAATTTTTCATCTGAAGATTCCATTTTATAGCTTTTATTTTTACCAAACCGACTATGGTTAAGCCAGATTTGAGCAACATTTCGCTCACAGTATTCTTCTGTGATCAAATAATTGTAAAACGCAGATAAAATGGCAATTTTGGTTTTAAGCGCATTGTCACTCAATGTATAAGGTATTGGGCTGCCATTCGCTTTTTTACCTATGAATGGTCTCCAATTTGGGTTTGGCTGTCGTAGCTCATCTTTACCTGTAAATTGAGCCACATTGAAATATCCGGTCAGTGCTTCTGGTGGATTTTGGCAGTAATTAATGTACTTAGCCATATCTTTACGTGTCATCTGTATTGGAGATAGTTTTGCTATATCAAAACACCAATGAAAAAACGTAGTGATTTCACTTCGATACGCTTTGTAGTTATTTTCGCTATGCCTTTCTTCATAAAGCCAATCTGCAGCATGCTCTAGTAATAAGCTTGCGTCCTCTACAGATGAAAGACTAACGTTGGTGATATATTGATTAACAACAGGATTCCCTTCAAGTATGTGTTCTGGCTTGTCGAAAATCGGAATTACAGGTGGAAGTAGTTTCATTTGTTTTCTTATATGAATTGCCGATAACGGTGATTATCGGCATTAAGCTAATTGAAGTTGTCAGCTTGAGTTAAGGTTTTGTGAGCTGTTACACAAATTTAAACTTTGTCATTTTTGTTCGATTTACAAAACAATAATGCTACTTTTGCTTGTTATCAGCTAAGAAATCAAAATGAGTGTTGATTTGTTGACCTTGGTATTCGGCGCTAACAAATAAGCGCCATACCATATAACCACTAGCGCATGAACCTAGCATAAACTGGCTATCGTAGGTATTTGATTCAGTTTGAGATATAGCTACAGGAATGATGCCCATGAACATATCCCTCCCCTCTAGGCGGGCTTTTACATTTGTGAGTGTTTTATCAACAGTTAGACGTAAATGTAAATCTTGTTCACTTGGCACCTCTTCAGGACTAATTTTTATTGTAAAATTAACACCTTTCGATGAATTTGTGCACGAATTGTCTATAAAACTGCATAAAGTAGGATCTGAACTCCCTTTTTCTACATTTTTCGTGTCTTTTTGACCACAGCCAATTAATCCTAAGCTTATGATTAACGGTAATAAAATTCTTAAAATTGTCATATCGCCCACTGCAAATTGTCCTTTATTAGTTTTCGCTCACATTCTGGTCGCAAACATGATCCAGATCAATTTTGATAACAAGTCATAGGTATCTTTTTGACGGTGCCTTTAGTAAAATACCACTGCTTTGCAAACCTTTATAACTGTTGTGCAAGCAATGCAACAATGCCCTTTCGTTTTTTTGAATATAAAACAATCGATTTGGCATTAATTTAACCAGGTATAGCTTTGCTCTACCTAAAACTATAAGTAAAAGTAATAAGCAGTGGAAGCAATATGATGAACCATTCCCAGCCTACAGGCGCTGATTACAATTACACCGTTGTCCGCCAATTTGCCTTAACCACTGTTTTGTGGGGTATTGTTGGTATGGCAGTCGGTGTTCTTATTGCAGCTCAGTTGATCTGGCCTGCATTGAACTTCGATACTCCATGGCTAACGTACAGTCGTCTTAGACCTCTGCACACTAACGCCGTGATTTTCGCGTTCGGTACCTCAGCCCTTTTTGCTACTTCGTACTACATTGTCCAAAGAACTTGTCAGACAAAATTATTTGCGCCTAAATTAGCTGCATTTACATTTTGGGGTTGGCAAGCGATTATCCTTTCAGCAGCAATTACGTTGCCGTTAGGTATCACTACATCTAAAGAATATGCCGAACTTGAATGGCCGATTGATATCGCCATCACCATTGTTTGGGTTGCTTATGCGATTGTATTCTTCGGAACCATCATTAAGCGTACTACATCACACATTTATGTAGCTAACTGGTTCTTCGGTGCATTTATTATCACCGTAGCCGTGTTGCATATTGTGAACTCAATGGCCATGCCAGTTAGCCTGTTTAAATCATATTCGATTTACCCAGGTGCTATTGATGCAATGGTTCAGTGGTGGTACGGACATAACGCAGTAGGTTTCCTTCTGACCGCTGGTTTCCTAGGTATGATGTACTACTTCGTTCCTAAGCAAGCTGAGCGTCCAGTATATTCTTATCGCCTGTCTATTGTGCATTTCTGGGCACTTATCGCTCTTTATATTTGGGCTGGTCCTCACCACTTGCACTACACTGCTCTACCTGACTGGACTCAGTCTTTAGGTATGGTAATGTCTTTGATTCTATTCGCTCCTTCTTGGGGTGGTATGATCAACGGTATCATGACTCTGTCTGGTGCATGGCACAAACTACGTACTGACCCAATTCTACGTTTCTTGATTGTATCTCTGTCTTTCTACGGTATGTCTACCTTCGAAGGCCCTATGATGGCAATTAAGACTGTTAATGCTCTTTCTCATTACACAGACTGGACTGTTGGTCACGTTCACTCAGGTGCACTTGGTTGGGTAGCTATGGTTTCTATTGGCTCTCTTTATCACCTAATCCCTGCAGTGTTTAATCAAGGCCGCATGTACAGTACTTCACTGATTAATGTTCACTTCTGGTTAGCGACTGTCGGAACTGTTTTGTACATTGTTTCTATGTGGATTTCTGGTGTTATGCAAGGTCTGATGTGGCGTGCAGTTAACTCTGACGGAACACTGACTTATAGCTTTGTTGAGAGTATTGAAGCTTCATATCCATTCTACTTTGTTCGATTCCTTGGTGGTGCAATCTTCTTAACCGGTATGCTATTGATGGCATACAACGTTATCAAGACTGTTAAAGCCCCTGAAGGTTCATTGAAGAAAGTTGAAGCATAAGGAGTAGATACGATGAAATTTAATCACGAGTTTATTGAAAAGAACATCGGTCTGCTTGGTATCTTTACCGTTATTGCTATCAGCTTTGGTGGTTTGGTTCAAATTACACCGTTAATTTTTCAAAAAGATACTACAGAACCTGTTAAAGGCCTGAAACCTTACACTGCATTGCAGCTTGAAGGTCGTGACATTTATATTCGCGAAGGTTGCCACGTTTGCCATAGCCAAATGATCAGACCTTTACGTGCAGAAACTGAACGTTATGGTCATTATTCTGTTGCTGGTGAATCTGTGTGGGAATACCCATTCCTTTGGGGTTCTAAGCGTACAGGTCCTGATTTAGCCCGTGTTGGCGGTCGTTACAGTGATAAATGGCATGAAGTGCATTTATTAGACCCACGTGCAGTGGTTCCGCAGTCTAATATGCCTGCATTTCCATGGTTAGCAGAAAATACGCTTGATGGCGAAATGACTGCTAAGAAAATGGAAGTTTTCCGTAACTTCGGAGTGCCATATACAGATGAAGATATCAAAGGTGCGCAAGCTGCAGTTAAAGGTAAAACTGAAATGCAGGCACTGATTGCATATCTACAATCATTGGGGCACGCCCTTAAATAAGGAGGCAATATATGGATTACGGCACATTACAAGGGATTTTGACCATTATTGTAATGATCGTCTTTATCGGTATATTCGCTTGGGCTTATAGCTCGCGTCAGAAGAAGAATTTTGATGAGGCGGCTAACCTTGTGTTTTCGGATGAGGAAAACTCTAACGAGAAGGACTCTACTAAGGAAAACAATAAGGACTCAGGAGAGCAAAAATAATGTTAATGAGTAGCTTCTGGAGTGTTTGGATCACAGTTATTACATTATTTGTAATTGCAGCCTGCTTTATTTTGCTGCAACTGTGTAACAAAAACCACACAGATGTCGAAGAAGGAAAGTCCATGGGACACTCTTTCGATGGCATCGAAGAACTAAACAATCCACTACCTAAGTGGTGGAAATACATGTACCTAATCACTATTGTGTTTGGTCTAGCTTACCTAGCTCTATATCCAGGGCTTGGCAACTACAAAGGCCTTTTACAGTGGAATAGTTCTAACCAAAGTGTTGGTTATGAAAAAGGTATTAAAGAAGACTCTAAAGCGGCAACTGAACTTGCTGCTAAAGAAGGTCGTTACGTTCAGTATGACGCAGAAATGAAAAAGGCTGATGCAACTTATGGTCCTATTTTCGCAGCATACTTGAAAACACCTCTGGAAGAGTTGGTTAAAGATAAAGAAGCGTTAAACGTTGGTAAGCGTCTGTTCGTTCAAAACTGTGCTCAGTGTCATGGTTCAGATGCTCGCGGCGGTAAAGGCTTCCCTAACCTAACTGATAATTCTTGGTTATACGGTGGCGATTTAGCAACGATTAAAACTTCTATCATGAATGGTCGTAACGGTATGATGCCTCCTAAAGGTGGTCTACCAATTCAAGATAGTGAGTTGAAAGCGTTAACAGAATACATCTTTACCTTAAACGGTCGTGAAGGTGACAAAGAGCTTGCTGCGCAAGGTCATGCGTCATTCATGAAAGGCTGTTTTGCTTGTCACGGTATGGACGGTTCTGGTAATAAATTTATGGGTGCGCCTAACCTGAAAGATAAAGCTTGGGTTTATGGTGGTTCTCGTAAGGCGATTCTTGAAAGTATCACGAATGGCCGTAGTGGTGTTATGCCTGCTTGGAAAGATATTCTAGGCGAGGAAAAAGTCCACGTTATTACTGCATACGTTTATAGCTTATCTCACCAAGATAAGAAGTAACGTAGTTGAAGAGGCCTCGATTTTTCGAGGCCTTTTTTAAGCCTTTTCACAAATTAGAGTTCAGTTTTAATATCAAAAAAGACTAAATTGTGAGAGTATTTTTTGGTATTAAATCTCCCTCTAGGGATTTGTTGTATAAAGCTGTTGTTTATAAAGCTTTAAAGATTACGAGTTAAGAGTATAGAAATGGAAACACCTACAGCTTGGTACAAGCAATTTTGGCCTTGGTTTTTAATTATTCTCCCGCTAACAGTGGTTATTGCTAGCATCACTACTTTGTTCATTGCTGCAAAATACTCTGATACAGTCGTTGTTGATGATTACTATAAAAAAGGTAAAGGCATCAACCAAGATAAACATAGAGAACAAAAAGCACGTGCGATGGGGCTTCAGTTTTCAATTGAAGTTAAAAAGAATGAAATTCTCATTCAACAACATGGTGGCACAGCTTATAAAGCGGCGTTAATTGTTGATTTTTATCATCCAACCATTGAAGAAAGAGACTTCAATGCCCTCGCCTCTGCTGATGGTAACTCTGTTTACCGAATCGATCCTAAACAACCACTTAATGGCGATTGGGTTGTTCAAATTGAAGGCTTTGATAAATCTTGGCGCTTAAAGAAACGCATTACTCTAAAAGACGGCGTTGAAAGCTGGCTAAACTAGCTGAATTACTATGAGCCAAGATAAGCAATGCTATCACTGCGGGGAATCAGTCCCCGCTTCTGTCGATCTAACGACTGAAATAAATAACTGCTCTCAACCAATGTGCTGCATTGGTTGCCAAGCGGTTTCTCAAGCGATTATGGATGCCGGGCTTAAGAATTATTATAAGTTCCGCACTGAGCCTGGTACTAAGCAATCAGAACTCGTACCCGATGAACTCAATAGCTTTAGCGCTTATGATTTAGACGAAGTGCAGCAAGAGTTTGTACATTCTGATGATGCTGATATTCAAACAGTTTCTCTTTCTATTGATGGTATCACTTGCGCTGCTTGTGCTTGGTTGATTGAACACAAACTAAAGCAACTCAATGGCTTGCAAAAAGTCATGGTTAATTCAACCACGCAACGAGCCCTAATTTCTTGGGACAAAAATCAACTTAAACTCAGTGATATTCTGCAGCAAATTAGTGCGATTGGTTATGTCGCAGCGCCTTATCAAGTCGATGAACAGGAAGATAAATCTAAAAAATCAAGTAAACAGTTTTTATTAAGGCTTGGTCTAGCGGGCTTTTCGACCATGCAAGTGATGATGTTCGCACTTGCATTGTATACTGGTTACTTTACTGATTTAGATACCGAATTTCGTGACTACTTCCGTTGGGTAAGTATGATTTTCGCGGCGCCTGTTGCACTGTATTCTGCCCAGCCTTTTTATTTTAGTGCTGTTCGCTCTTTGCTTTCTGGTCGAATCAATATGGATGTGCCAGTATCCATTGCTATTGGCGGTGCTTTTATTGCTAGCTGCTTTGCCACCTATCATGGCGTTGGCGAAGTGTATTTTGAATCTGTTTCAATGTTTACTTTTTTCTTATTGCTTGGGCGATATTTCGAACAAAAAGCAAAACAAAAAGCGTCGGTTAGCTCTAGCAATTTGCATAAGTTAGTGCCATTAACTGCGGTTTTAGTAAAAGACAATGAACATGTCGAAATAGCGGCGAAACAGTTAAAAATTGGCGATATCATTCTGGTCAAACCCGGTGAAGTGGTTGCTGCTGATGGAGTTATCGTCGATGGTAATTCTAGTTTTAACGAGTCAATGTTAACTGGTGAGCACCTTCCTTTTGATAAAGGTCTTGAGCAGCAAGTGTATGCCGGCACGATTAACGTTGAACAGCCTGTAAAAGTTAAAGTTAATGCAATTGGAAACGAACAGTTCGTATCTGAAATCATTCGTTTACAAGAATTTGCATCGAATAATCGCCCTGCTATCGCATTGATCGTTGACAAATTATCACGCTATTTCTCTGCAGCTGTTTTAAGTTTGAGCTTAGTCACGTACCTTGTTTGGCATTTCTTTATCTCTGCTGATGATGCATTCTGGGTCACGCTATCGGTTCTTGTTGCCACCTGCCCTTGCGCTCTCGCATTGGCAACACCGACGGCCGTCACTTGTGCCACCGCGATGTTTACTAAACTCGGCATAATCACCCGCAAGTCAGGTGTATTTGAAACGCTGCCTAAGATTAAGCATGTTGTATTTGATAAGACTGGCACCCTGACCTATGGTCGCTTACAAATACATAGTGTTAAGATTCTTGATAATTCCGTAACTAAAGAGACCGTTCTCAATTATATTGCGGCGCTAGAGCAAGGATCTGAGCACCCTATCGCTAAAGCATTTAGAGAACACTTAGATCTAAAACGACATTCTGTGACTGATATTGAGCATCATGTTGGCAAAGGTATTAGCGGAAGCATAGATGGAAACCTTTTCTTTGTTGGCAAGTCTGTATCAGCACAAGATAAAACGTCGACTAAGCAAACGATCTCATTATTAAAAAATGAACAATTAATCGCTGAAGTTACTTTGTCTGATGAAATACGTGAAGATGCAAAATTAAGTATCGATCAGTTGAAGCAACACAAATTGAGTTTATCGATTGCAAGTGGTGATCAATCGGGTCATGTCCAAACTGTTGCGTCAACGTTGGGAATAACTGATGTGCATTCAGGCCTGACACCAAGTGAAAAGTTGAGCCTAGTAAAAGAGTTTCAATCAAATAAGCATAAAGTCGCTATGTTTGGTGATGGCATCAATGATGCCCCTGTATTATCTGGAGCCGACTTGTCGGTGGCCATGGGAAGCGGTACTGCAATCGCTAAAAATAGTGCTGATTTAATTCTACTTGGCGATAAGTTGTCTCGTTTTGTCGATGCGATTGAAGTTGCAAGTAGAACAACTCGTATCATCAAACAAAACCTTATGTGGGCGTTAGGTTACAACTTAGTTGTCCTTCCATTAGCAATGAGTGGTAATATTGCACCCTATGTTGCGGCCATTGGTATGTCTGCAAGTTCACTTATTGTAGTTAGCAACAGCCTAAGACTTTTGAAGGACTCAAAATGAGCATCATTTATTTACTTATTCCTATAGCAATGATCTTCGTGGCCATCGCTGTTGCTATTTTTTTCTGGGCTGTGAAATCTGAGCAATTTGATGATTTAGACAGGCAAGGTTCTTCCATCTTGTTTGAAGATGACGATACTCAATCTACTAATTCTAAAACAGACAAATCTAATGACTGACTATGATTTTGTTGCGGCTTTCATTGTTGGCTTAATGGGAGCTGCACACTGCTTTGGCATGTGTGGTGGATTGATGGCTGCACTTTCAAGTAATACTCCACAAAAAATTCAGGTCGGTGAAAATCTTCTACTAAAACAATTGAAACTGCTATTTAGTTATAACATTGGCCGTGTCTTGAGTTACACTACGGCAGGAGTCATATTAGGTGGCGCAGCGGCAAGTCTCAAAGGACTGTTCTCAATAGATCACTACTTGATTATTCTTAGGATTTTTGCTGGAATAATGATGCTCGTTACAGGCTTATATCTATCTTCGATTTGGCAAGGTCTAACAAAGGTGGAGAAAATAGGGAATTATTTTTGGCGATATTTAAAGCCAATGGCAACTAAGTTGCTCCCTATTGAAACAGTGCCGAAGGCCTTAATAGCCGGAATAGTTTGGGGTTGGCTGCCATGTGGGTTAGTATATTCGACACTGACATGGTCAGTTGCTAGTGGTTCAGCCATTAATGGTGGACTCATTATGTTTGCTTTTGGCCTAGGAACCATGCCCGCACTGTTAAGTATCGGGGTTGCATCCAGAACAATTTCCAGCTGGGTGCAGAAAAGAAAAGTTAGGTTGTTAAGTGGGTTGTTAGTAGCAAGCTTTGGTGTTCACACACTTTGGATTGCATTTAATCAACTTTAACCGCTACCTAACTGATTTGTATATTAGTAAAAATGTAATCCCTACCATTGCATTTTTAGTGTTACGTTTACATAACTATTAAAAGATTACAGAGAAGAATTGGAACAGCCATGGCTATAGAACTAAAGAAAAATCAAAAAGCTCACGTTGGTTGCACCATTCATTGCCATGATTGCAGCATGAGTGAATTATGCATCCCAGTTGCGCTTAATAGCAATGAGCTAGATCAACTAGATAGCATTATTGAAAGAAAAAAACCCATTCAAAAAGGCGAACAGGTTTTTAAATCAGGTGATGAACTTAAGTGTTTGTATGCCATTCGCTCAGGTACCATCAAAAGTTTTACTATTACAGAGCAAGGTGAAGAGCAAATTACTGGCTTTCATCTTCCTGGTGATGTCATTGGTTTTGACGGAATCAACCAAAACCAACATCAAAGTTTTGCGCAGGCTCTAGAAACATCTATGGTCTGTGAAATCCCCTACACGACCCTTGATGATCTTGCCGCTAAAATGCCAAAGCTTCGTCAACAAATCTTCAAGCTAATGAGCAGCGAAATCATGAATGATCAAGATATGATTTTATTGCTTAGTAAAAAAAGTGCAGACGAAAAGCTTGCAGCTTTCATTAGTACACTTGCCAATCGTTTTGGCAGCCGTGGCTTCTCGCAAAAAGAGTTTCGTTTGACTATGACGCGAACGGATATTGGTAACTACCTTGGCTTAACCGTTGAAACAATAAGTCGTATTTTGGGGCGTTTCCAAAAATCAGGTTTGATTGAAGTTAATGGAAAATACATCACTATTTTAAATTTCGATGAACTCAAAAAAATGGCGGGTACAGCAAGAATTGTTTAAATAGGATATTTTTGATTTAAGACAATAAGTTACCCTCCATTTAAGCGACAATATCATTAGGGCGTGCCCTTGCGAAATGATTTGTCGCTTAACTTTAATAATCTATTTGATATGGAGGGAATAATGCAAAAATTTAACAATTTACTAGTAGTCATCGACCCTACCTCAGAGCATCAAGTTGCGCTTGAACGTGCAATTGAACTCAGCCAGAAAAATAATTCAAAAATGACAATCTTTCATTCGGTGTTTGATTTGTCTTATGAAATGACCTCTATTCTTTCCATTGAAGAGCGTGATGCAATGCGCAATGGTGTACTGGACCAGCGTCGTGCTTGGTTAGATGATCTAGTTGATTCATATTCTACCGATGGCATTGAAATTTCAAAGCGAGTGATTTGGCATAACCGCCCTTTTGAAAGCATTATTGAACTCGCTATCGAAGAAGATTTCGATGTTATTATCAAAGGCACGCATGAACACGATAAATTAAAATCGGTCATCTTTACTCCAACAGATTGGCATTTAATGCGTAAAGCACCAGAGCCAGTACTACTTGTTAAAGAAAAAAATTGGTTTAGCGGTGGAAAGATACTGTGTGCAATCAACTTAGAAGAAGATGATAATCATCGCCACTTATCCCACTCTATTATTGAACACGCTCAATTTATAGCAAAACAATTTAACGCTGAAGTGCACCTTGTCAACGCCTTTCCCGGTACGCCAGTTAATATTGCTATTGAGTTACCTGACTTTGATATGGTTAATTATAATGAGTCAATGCGTGAGCAGCATCATGATGCACTTCTTAAAGTTGCTGAACAATTTGATATCGCAAAAGAGCACTGTCATGTACTAGAAGGTTTACCTGAAGATGTTATCCCAGAGTTAACCGAAGAACTTAGCGCTGAATTAGTGATACTTGGAACCATAGGAAGAACCGGCATTTCAGCAGCTTTGATTGGCAATACTGCAGAGCACGTTATCGATAATATTAATTGTGACCTGCTTACTCTAAAGCCAGATGGATTTGTTTCGCCATTATCACCAAAATAAATTAATTAAGTGACTCCTACACTTTACCAGCAATAGCTTTACTGGAATAATACGCGCCTTATGTTAAGCAAGGCGCGTTTTTTTATGTCACAAGAATCACAATCAATGACTGAATTATCAAAGAAGCAACAAACACGACAAAATAAACTTCAGAAAAAGTTACGTCGTGAAGTCGGAAGTGCTATTGCTGATTACAATATGATTGAAGATGGTGATCGCGTCATGTGTTGCTTGTCTGGAGGAAAAGACAGTTATGCAATGCTTGATATTTTGCTTAATTTGCAGCAACGTGCTCCAATTAGCTTTGAAATTGTTGCTGTAAATTTAGATCAAAAGCAACCCGGCTTTCCTGAAGATATTTTGCCTGCATACCTTGATGGCTTAGGCATTGCCTATCACATTCTTGAAAAAGATACTTATTCTATCGTTAAAGAAAAAATTCCTGAAGGTAAAACGACTTGTTCACTTTGTTCACGTTTAAGACGTGGAACTTTGTATGGTTTTGCTCAACATATTAATGCTACAAAAATAGCACTGGGTCATCATCGTGATGATATTATTGAAACTCTATTTTTAAATATGTTTTACGGTGGCAAGATGAAAGCTATGCCTCCTAAATTATTATCAGATGACGGAGCTAACGTAGTCATACGTCCTCTTGCGTACTGCCGAGAAAAAGACATTGCCGAATATGCTGAGCTAAAGAAGTTCCCAATTATTCCATGCAACTTGTGTGGCTCACAAGAAAACTTAAAACGCCAAGCAGTTAAAGATATGCTCAAACAATGGGATAAACAACACCCTGGTCGTATTGAAACGATATTTACTGCAATGCAAAACACTGCACCATCCCAAGGTGTTGATAGGGAACAGTTTGATTTTGTTTCTTTAAAACGTGATCCTAATGCTAAGAATACTGGCTCAGTTTCCGAAGCAGATCTCCCAGCATTTGACTTTACAGATGTGAGTAACAGTGGACATATTAATTTAGATATGACTCAGCGTATTGATGTAGTTAATACGTTTAAACCATAATTGCTTTTATAATATGCCCGATTTTTTCGGGCATTATTTATTATAAGTGGCCAGCATTCTTAAGTCCTTATGACCTGTTCGAGATTGTATTTTCATAATGCCTACGTTATCAATTCCTAACTGAGTAACAATGCCACTTCTTGCACTATGAGCTCCGAATTGGTGTGGGTCTATCCCTGCTCTTTTAAGATATTTTTTTAATATCCGATTTACATCAGGCGCACTGATCGACGGGAATTCAGTTTTTTTATTTTGCTTAAGACTTAGGCCATTCGTTGATAGACTTCTAAATATTGGTCCAGATGTTAAACCACTAATTTTCAACCAATCCATAACGTATTGATAAGGTGAAAAATCCTCATCATTAGGCAAGATTTTAGTTTCAGCTTTTCCTGCTTGATTAGCCTTTGTAAAACGTAAAGTAACGACTAAAGCATCATCTCTGAAAAACAAACTATCAGTAGTCAGCTTTACGATTTCACTTCTTCGAAATCCCCCTGCTCTAAGCAAAGTAATTAATGCTAGATCTCGAATTTTTACCAGGTGACGAGGTTCTTGTTTAATTGTCTTTATCAGTCGCTCTAGTTCAGAGTTTAGTAGTGGTTTTTTTTCATCGTACATCAAATTTCGATAATGATTACGTCTAAACCCTTCTAGTGATTTGATTATTTCAGGGTGCGTAGTTGGAGAACTAAATCCATGTTCAATATGAAAATGTCGAATCGCTGCGACGCGAATCGCAATAGCACTGTTACTCAATTGTCTAGCTGATGATTCACCGTTGAATGTACCAATATGATATCGAGTCATCTCTTGACCGAGATAAGCAAGAACTACTTCAGGTATTGCAGGTAAAGGAGCAAAACCATGGAGATCGCAGAACTCAGTAAAGCTTCTCCATGCCGATGAGTAGGATTTTATAGTGTTTTCTGCACGACGAAACACTTGTTGCGCAGAAGCTTTTTTTGCATTTTCTAACAGTGCCGTTGGCAGTTTATTCAGTTGAAGATCTGAATGCTCATTTTTGTTGGAATTTTTAACAGTTTTGGGTAGAAATTGCTGCATTTATACACACACCCAATGTTACGATCGATAATTGCAGTTATAGTATCTAAATACAGATCAACGATCAAACACTATATAGAATGGTTTAACCATTGTTTAATTCTAATTGGAATTTAGGGTTAAGTTACCTAATAAATGTTTAGGGAGTTAGTTATTTTGAAACCAAGATGAGTTGTAGTTACGAATCTGATACCGATTTGGCTAGCACAAGTAACTCATCTATGGTCTGCCCATAATCAGAGAATCCATTTTGTTGTTGGTAATCTTTTAATCGAGCAAGAATGTCATTTGGAATTTCAATGTGAGATTTTTTATTTCGTTTAAGAATTTGCTGATATTCTTTCCTAATATGTCTCCAGCCATCATCACTAAAGAATTGGTTAATATCTTCATTCACAGCAACAAGTTGTGGTATGTACTCCTCATTATTTTCAACACGTTGCAGAATATTTTTTAATAGCTTAGATAATGTTATAAAAGCAGTGCTTCTA
Organism: Parashewanella sp. 2210YD4-3; assembly: GCF_056591735.1. NCBI lineage: Bacteria > Pseudomonadati > Pseudomonadota > Gammaproteobacteria > Alteromonadales > Shewanellaceae > Parashewanella > Parashewanella sp. 2210YD4-3. Next base: position 239,006 of record NZ_JBWQOG010000003.1, read on the forward strand.
ATTTTATAGCTTGAGTTAGCATCAAAATATAAATGTTGCTTATCTGCATCAAGATAAACTTGGGCAACCTTTAGAACTAAAGGAATCATTACGCTTACTTCATTGGGTTTAATTAGCCATAGTTTTCGGCCTGCTCTAGGCGCACCAAAATGATACTGCCAAGGTTGTGGTTCATAGATTACTGACATTATTAACTCTCAACAAAATGGTATAACCATATTATTCACAATGAAGATTATTTGAGGTTTAGGCTTGCTAAGGCAAACCCTTAGCAAGTTGGACGAAAAGATAAAGGCTTTAGTGATTAAACCAAGGACTAATTCGCACTGGGTTGTTACTGAAATCTAACTGTTTCAATTTTTTTAACTCTGACTCAGTTAATACGAATTTATCCTCAACTTGTTGAGGCGCACCATTTATTTTTACTTGAGTAACCGATTGAAAATTGAAACTGATCCCAGAAATTCCCTTACTAAAGTACTTCATAGGGAATCCTTGGAGGTCGGTATAAACCGCATCCATCTCCGTAAACATTTGTTGCAGACTTTTTGCATCATAATGCTTTTGCTTGGTTTTTGAAGCAATTTGAACTTGAATGCCACAATTTGATGTATCACCAGCTAACTCTAGTTGAATCAAAGCCCTAGCTGATCTTAGCCTTTCGTCATAAGGAAGAAGTAATTGTTGATCTTTATTATAAATTAAAGGGTAAGACTTTCTTTCTGTAGTAATTTTTCCTGAAATGATTTTACAGTTTTTACTATCCGGAACATAAAAAGCCATTGTAATGAGGCTATAGTCTTCCTTATTTACTCGCTTTAATCTATCGTAAAATCCTTTGTAGTCTAATGAAACTTCGCCAGCGTAGGCGCCGATACTCGAAAGTAGCAAACTACTTACTAATAGTTTTTTCAACATTTTTTACATCCAAATATTGCTTATTGTGACGAAGCATACTTAATAATTCGTCTATGTAATCTTCTTGACGTTCAGAATAATTAATTAGGCCATACACTAATTTAGCGGCTGTAGGCTTATCACCTTGTGAACGCAAATCTGCTCGTATTCGTCTAAATAAGTCATAGGCTGAATTCGTATTTAAATTATTCATATATGATGCAATAGAAGCATCAACTGATTTAAAAACAGCAACTTCATGAGTTAAGCCTTCTTGTCGGGAATTAGGAACTAAACCACATCCTTTAACGAAGCACCATTGCCCAAAAAAGTTGAATCCTTCTTTTGCAAATCGAGATGTCCCCCACCCTGATTCGTTGGCGGCTTGAACTAAAACTAACGATTCAGGAATAGTGTCAACTCGACTTAACAAATCAGAAAAAGCTTGTTCATTAAAACGCTGAAAGCTGAAATTATATTTATTGGCGATTTGGGTTAATTTACTTTGAGTTCCACTATCTAAGTTATCACCAGTATCTAACTGCTTCTTAACTCTGAACAAAAAGTTTCTATCTGAGCGTATAAGCTGATTCTGTTTACGAACGGCTGGACGAATAAAGTTAAAAAAAGCTTCTTTGCGTTTAGAGACTTCTTGAATTGATGCGAAATCAGGAAATGGCTGTACTTGAGGTTGTATCTGATTTTTCTTGATAAGATCAGGTTCTTGATTTGTACCTGTGTTTTGAGTAGAAATTAAGACTACTCTTAACCCATAAAGGAGCACCACACTTGTACCCAATGCAAGAATATACTTCCCGACCTTTCCTGTTCTCAAGCATAACCCCTTAATTTTCTTATAACATGATTGCACATATTATATTTAATTTTATGCTATCCATAAAGCTAGTTACAATAGATTTAACTAAAGTAACCTACATCATATTGCTTTTGACTTGGCACAAAATATAAAAAGAGCCGCATAAAGCGGCTCATGTTCTATAAAATTGAAACTAAAATTTGCTGTCTAATTGCAAGTAGATGAATCGACCAACATTAGCGTAAACACCTTGATCATAGAAAGGCCAATCATTTGGTTCACTGAATACTGGTTGACGGTTAAATATGTTTCTAATACCGAAGGTTACAGAGTTATCGGCCATGAAGTGATAAGTGCTGCTCACATCAAATTGAAGATATGATGCAATACGTTGAGGTTTGCCAGGATCTTTGACAACTGTTTTGTCATCTTTATCTTTTTCAGTTTGTACTCCATAGTAGCCTAACAATTGACATGTACCCTCTAGAGTATTTCGTTGCTCATAGCTATTAAAACTCGGTAAGAAGCGCATATTCAAGGATACATCAATATCATCCATGCCATAGGAAACATTCCCATTCACTCGATATTTTCTCGCGGCATTGTCCTTAATGCTGTCACACAAAGGCTGAGTTGCTGATGATTGTGACTCTCGTTTTAAGTATTGTTCAATATTTAGGTTTGCGCTGATGTCGCCTGTTTCAATTTCTGAGCGCCAATTAACGTTATAACTGAGGCCTGTAGTGTTATTTTCACTTAAATTTTGTAAGTTACTTAACACATAATAATCATTAGAAACGCCACTGACTTTTCCATTGGGAGCACGTCTAACTAGTTTTATGGCTGTTTCATTACCATTTGCCTCCTCATTTAAAATTTCTTGAGTACTTAGGGAGTCAATAATATCCTCAACTTTCAAATTCCAATAATCGAGAGAGGCAGATAGTTCATCTGTAATTTGATATACAGCACCAAGGTTATAGGTATTTGATGTCTCAGGTTTTAAATTTGGGTTTCCGCCACTACGAGAATTGATTTCCTCTAATGGACAATCGGCGAATGAAATATTTCTGTCGTTACAATACTTGGTATCCTTTGCACGATTGACACCTTGCGATACTGAAGTAAATAAATCTGCTAGATTCGGTGCTTTGAACCCTGTGCCATACGATGCTCTTAAAAGTAAGTCATCGATAGGTCGATAGGATACTTTGGCTGAGAATGTTGCTTTATTCGCGTCATTTACTTGCCAGTCCGCTTTATCATACCTTGCAGCTAAATTGACATCCATTTTTTCAATCACAGGCAATGATAACTCAACAAATGCGGCCTTGTTTTCGTATTGGCCACCACCATTAGACCCAGCGCCACCAACGACTTGCCCTGCAACAGTTGCAGGATCTGATCTGTCTTGATAATCCTCTTTCCGCATATCAAGACCCAATGCAACGCCAACTTCACCGCCTGGTAATTCCAATCCAGTGTGGCCACTCACCGTCAAGGTTGAGAAATCAATGGTGTAATCGCCTTTACGGAAAATGGATGCTTGAAGATTGGAACATATAGATTTTAATGCACTGGAGTTGCAATCATTTTGAATGAAGGGATTTAGTTTTGAATCAGGTGCATTAAAGGCATTTTCCAATTGCTCTCTTAGTAATTGACCGCCCGCACCAACCTGTTCATTACTTAACCTAGAATGACCTATTGTCCAGTCTGCCCCCCAATTGTCGTTTATGTCGTAATTTGCAGTTAATACGGCTTCAAAAGTTTGATTGGTATTATCTTTCTGCCTGTTAGGAAAATCCAAGTAACGGCGACCAACTTGGAAAGTCGCATCTCCAGCTCTCATTGCATTGATGAGAGCATCGGCTTTGGCAGCGGCATCAGCATCTCCTTTAAACCTATCATTTATTAAAAAATCCCTGAGAAATGGATTAGTTGCAGTAATGCCTATAATTCCGGGAGCCGGTGCATTAGATGTGAGTGTATAAGCTCGAGTAAATCGGAACTCCCCAGTGAGCGAAAGGTTATCTGTGGCTTGATGCGTAATTTGGGTATAAATGGATTGACGATTTGACTTAGGTTGGAGTTGATAATAAGGAGCAAAATCAAATCTACAAACCCCTCTTATTTGATTTGCAGGGTCGCAATTTGACCAAGGAGCTGCACCGAGATCATCGTCAGTTAAACCGGGAATCGTCGCATCTTCTTTTTTGTTTATCCGAGTGAATCCTGGGATACCAAAACTTGAACGCCCTTCTCCACCTTCTTTTCCAGGTATGAAAGCCGTTTTGCCCATTTCCCTATCAGAAGCTTCGATAGGATCGCGCTTTAATGTTTCTGCTGCAAAGAGGATATTAGTATCATCGTTACTGGCACCGGCAACAATCGATGCATTCAGTTCGTTACCGTCGAAGTGATCACTGGCTGCACCATATTTAATCGATGTTTTAACCCCTTCCATATCTTTTTTAGTAATGATATTAATCACACCTGCAACAGCATCTGAGCCATATATTGCAGACGCACCATCAGGGAGCACATCAATACGCTGTACAGCTGCTATCGGTATTTGGTTGACATCAGTGAATATTCCACCTGCAGTATTTTTCGGCAAACGGTGCCCGTTTAAAAGTATCAGAGTATAGTCAGAGCTAAGTCCACGGAGGCCTACAGATGAAGCGCCAGCAGCCTGACTAAGTGTTGAAGATTCATTAAAACCTCCAGCTGCAGCATTAGTTCGTAAGAACTCTGATACGGTTGACACCCCTGTTCTTTCTATATCTGCGGCTGAAAATTCTTTAATTGGGTTAGCTGTTTCTAAATCTGTTCTTTGGATTCTAGAGCCTGTGACTTGGATTCGTTCGACATTATCACTGCCGTCATCTGCGGCATTAGCTGAAATAGTAATTATTGATGTAGCAATGGCTGCGCTAGATATTAAAGCAAGGTGCACAGCTTTGGCTAATTTGGAATTAGCTTGCATTTTGTTTCTCCCAGATACTACTTAATTAGGATTATCCTTTTGACTAATTACAAAAGTTATAAACGATGCATTCAGTCAAAAGCTTTAAGTGGTTTGGAGTCACAAACATTCGGCCAACTGTGACAGCAACCACAGAGAAGCGCAATATAATCACATTGTTGGAGCAGATTCAACAATGAAAAATCAAACAGAACAACAACAAAAACAGTAACTTGTGATATCAAGTTGTGAGAGTAAGTTTAAATAAATTAAGTTAAAGTTTGAACTTTGAAAACAGAAATATTCATTATTAAAAAAATTTTTGGTCTATTCGAAAGAATCATTTAGATTGCAAGTCTAGTTATGTGCAAAATGGTTTATAGAGTTAAAGTTTTGAAAAATTATAATCCTAGTAGTAAAAATAAATTAGCTGATTTGTTCAATATTAAATATGGAAATAAGTGATAGTGACCATTATAATCTTTTTCTTAGACGTATTAACTATTGGTATATAGTTAGTCAATGACCAAGGAAAGGCGGTTAGATTTGAAGTTGCCCAGTGAATATAAAGTTGTTGCTATTGGTGGTGGACATGGGCTTGCACAACTTTTAAAAGCTTTATCTTATCTTGAAAGCAACCTTACAGCTGTTGTTACGACTACAGATAATGGTGGTTCGAGCGGTCTAATTCGAAATTCATTTTCGACCATTGCTTGGGGAGATATACGAAACTGTCTTGTCAGCTTAGCGGATCCTAAATCCAATGAGGCACAGTTTTTTTCTTATCGCTTCCCAAAAACAGAATCTCTTAATGGTCATGTAATTGGCAATTTATTATTGCAACAGTATTCTCAGCTTACCAACCCACTTCATGCAATTGATTACTTTAGACAAAAATTGAATATCAAAGCGAATGTTTTTCCGATGCTAACTTCAGATAACGATTTAGTAGCGGTTTATCCTAACGGGGAAACGACAACCGGTGAAGTTCAGATTGACAATAACAACATGCTCCCTTCAGCAATAGCTCTATTAAAGCCTGCTAGTGGCCTCGAAGAAGTAACACAAAAAATAGCCGATGCTGATTTAATTGTCTTTTCTCCTGGAAGCTTTTTTACTAGTGTAATGCCAAGTATCTTGGTCGACGATTATTCTAGGGCAATTTCAGTTTCAAAGGCTAAACTGGTTTTGGTTAATAATGTAGTTCAAGAGAAAAGCGCTGCCGGCTACCTAACTTTTAAGCAAAAAAAGCAGTACCTTGAACGTTATTTGCATCAAAGAAAAATTGATGTTTTGGTTGAAAACTCACCATTACATTCGATATCTCCGGATACCATTTTACAACCGCTAACGGATATTGAAACTGGGCTACACTGCCCTTCATCATTAAACTTAGCTATCAGCAGTATTCATTAAGCAAGTATCAAAACTTTAATGAAACCGATGCAATCATCAAACTAAATGTTTTAAATAGTTTTTAAATATGTAGAATTGTTGTAAATAAAAGGAGAGTATTTACAATGAAACTATGCCATTTCAGTTTAATTTCAATTTTGACATTAAGTGTTTCTGCATGTGGTGGGGGTGGAAGCTCTGAATCCCAAAGTGAATCAAATAACGACACTTCCCCTTTAACTTGGCAGCAAGGGCAATTCTTAGCAGCATCAACTTTCAAAGATTATTGTGCTAAACCAAGAACGGGTAACTTTCCAGACAAACAAGGTACTGAGCAGCATGAAAAAATGTGGCTTCGTTCTTGGAACGATAACACTTACCTTTGGTATAAAGAAGTCACCGATAAAAATCCTGCCCCCTTTTCGGTAAAAGATTATTTTGCTCAACTAAAAACTACTGCACAAACACCAAGCGGTAATCCAAAAGATAATTTTCATTTTTCTAGATCAACTGAAGAATGGAAACGATTGAGTCAAGGTGGTGTATCTTTGGGATATGGAGCAGAAATCACATTGATTCGCCGTAGCCCTCCACGTAAAGCTGTTGTGGCATTTACAGAGCCAAATACACCTGCATCTAACAAAGGTTTAGCCAGAGGAGATGAAATTGTCGCTATCAATGGCGTTGATTTTGCTACTTCAGATAACCTTAACTTGCTTAACTCTGCTCTATTTCCAAGCAAAGATGATACGGCTTACAATTTCACATTACGGCGAGTGAATGGTAGTGAATACACAGTGTCTATGACGCCAACCCAAATCACTAGTGCGCCTGTGCAGAATGTTAAAACCATTGAAACAGAGTCAGGAAAAGTGGGTTATTTCACTTTTAACGGCCATATTCAGCCCGCTGAATCACAATTGAAATCTGCAATAGATCAACTTGCTAATGAAAATGTATCAGACTTAGTTGTTGATTTACGCTATAACGGTGGAGGATTTTTAATCCTCGCCAGTCAACTTGCTTATATGGTAGCAGGAAGTGAAAATACGCAGAATAAGACTTTTGAATTAAATACATTTAACGATAAACACCCCACAGTAAACCCTGTTACAGGTGACCCGATTAGACCTCTTGGTTTTGCCAATGCTGGTGTAGGTTTAACACTTGATAGAGGCACACCACTGCCTTCTCTTAACCTCGATCGAGTTTTTGTTTTAACAACAGACTCAACCTGCTCTGCGAGTGAGGCCTTCATAAATGGCCTGAGAGGTATCGATATTGAAGTGGTGCAAATCGGTGGTAAAACTTGTGGTAAACCTTATGGTTTTTATGCTCAGGACAATTGTGGTGAAACCTATTTTACCATTCAATTTAAAGGTTCAAACCATAAAGGGTTTGGGGACTATGCTGACGGTTTTGAACCTAAACAATCTCCCGTGCAAAATGGTACTCAAATAGCTGGTTGTTTAGTTGATGATGATTACAGTCATGCTCTTGGTGATAAAAATGAAGCGATGTTGAAAGCAGCTTTAAATTATCGCGCTGATAAATCATGCCCGAGTTTGCCAAGTAGTTTCGGTTATGCAAATCAAGGAATCCAGCTAGATGAAAGCGATGAAAAACGAGCAGTAAAAAATCCTAATAAAGATTTTTTAAGATTAGTCCTTCAAAATAAAATAATCACAACACCGATGGCTAACTAAAATGAAACTTAATATTACTTTAATAGTAATAATTTCAGTTCTGTGTTTATCCTCTTGCTTGCTAGCGCAAGAGGATAAGATGGTACCGGCAATGCTTGAACACGATCAGCAAAATCATGACCAACTTGAAATCGTATTAGCAAAACTACTTAACAGATCTGAAGTTAAATTAAACGTTGATGCATTTACCTCTTCTAATCGTATCAAGCTTTCAAGGCCCTTTTTTAGAAGAGAAAATGGTCAAATTATTGATGGTAGAAGTACAGAGTTGCCTATCGACATTCACTTATACAAAAAAGCAGAAAAGTGTTTGGTAAAAATAGAGGAATCATTTTATCCTCTTTCCAACATTTTATGTAAGGCCATACAGCCACAATAAATTGTGGCTGTATACTCTTGTTTATCTTACTAAAAAACGATTTATCAAGGATCGAACCTCGTTTGTTGTTTGTTCCAATTTAGTTGAGGCCTCTTTAGATGCATCAGATGATTTCTGAGTTTCTTCAGCGCTATTTGATATTTCTTGGATACGTTGATTGATATGCCCGACAACTTGACTCTGCTCTTCAACTGCTGCTGACATTTGCATTGACATATCAGTAATATTTTTAACTTCAGAAGAAATTTCCGCCAATGACTTCGAGGTATGCTGAACAACTTCGACCCCATCTTTGGCAACTTTCTCTCCTTCAATTGCAGCAGATACAGCACTATTTGCGTTTACTGATAACTCTTCAACTACCGCATGGATGTGCTGCGTAGACTCACGAGTTTTTGCCGCTAAGGCGCGAACTTCATCTGCAACGACACTAAAGCCTCTTCCATGCTCGCCAGCTCTAGCCGCTTCGATGGCTGCATTAAGTGCTAATAAGTTTGTTTGCTCAGCAATTGAGTTAATTAAATTTGCAGCTTGGCTTATTTGGCTTGTAGATTGCGCCAATTTATTAATCGTATTTGAGATTGAGGAAACTGATTGGCTTAATTCAGTGATCACTTTTAAAGATTGCTCAGCTAATTGCTCTCCTTCATTAACATTGCTTAAAGCTTGATTAGCACTTGAAGCGTTTTGGATGATCTTATCCGAAACTTCGTTAATTGCGTGGGTCATTTGATCAATTGCAGACGCAATTTCTTCTGTAACTTGTCTTTGTTCGTAAGCTTCTTTAGCTGTTGTGGTAGCTTTAGTCGCTGTAACAGAAGTCAGTTCATCAAGCTTAATAACAGAGTCGTTGATGCGAGTAAGTGCCGTTCGATTGCGAGCAAACTCGCAAGCAAGCACTAATTTGCCAGCGGAACTTGAAGGATCCCCTCCAAAATAGCTCTGAGAAACAATAGTATTAGCGTAAACACCAGGTACTAATTTTGTCAGCTGTAGCCATTCTTGTTGACGTTGATAGGCGACCCATATCAAAGACATCACTCCAGTAGCTAAAACCAAAGCGGATAATTTTAGATCATACTGCAGACCAGAGAATACAGTTGCTATACCAAACGGTATTGTGATCCCCATGGTACGTTTAGCAAATCTTTTACTTTGCTTAAAAATACTAACTGGGGTCTTATTGGTACTTAATCGATTGTATACTTCTGTTGCCCTAGCTTTTTCTTCAGGTGTTGCATTGACCCTTACTGATTCAAACCCTACGACACTCTTATTTTCGAAAATTGGGGTCACAAATGCGCTAACCCAGTAGTAATCTCCATTTTTTCTTCTGTTCTTTACGAGTCCCATCCATACATTACCGCTCTTTAAGGTAGTCCACATTTCTTTAAAAACCGATTCAGGCATGTGGGGATGACGAATGATGTTATGGGGCTGTCCAATTAATTCGTCTCTGGTAAAACCACTGACGTCTATGAAGGATTGATTACAATGTATTATGTTTCCATGCGTGTCCGTTGAAGAGATTAAACGTTCGTTTTCATTTATTAAATATTCATTATCCGTAATAGGCTGATTCGCTCTCATTTATTCCATCACTTCTTGTTGTTATTCACACACTGTCCTTTAGACAGTTATCGGCGTTATTTTAGAGAACTTTAAAATAATACCTTTACCCTGTCATAAAAGTGTAACACTTGACGCTTTTATCATACAAATAATAAAAGAAAGGAGATTGTCCAAATGACTAGAAAAGAGGCGCTAACTTAAATTAATCAGCCAAAGGTGGCAAAGTTAGCGCCTTAAGAGTTTAAGCAATAATCAAAAAACCAATACATGCTAAGGTAGCCGCTATCAAAGCATATGGTAATTGGGTGATAGCATGGCTTACTAGATTACAACCACAACCTTGTGCTGCAAGAACCGTTGAATCAGAATAAAAACAAGCTTGGCTACCAAAAGATGATGCAGATAAGAGAGCTCCTATTACTAATGGAATATTCGCATCCAATGAATAAGCTAAAGGCATGACAATTGGAATAGTAACTGCGAATATTCCCCAACTTGAGCCTGTAGCAAATGCGAGTACAGCCATTGAGACGAATACCACTGCAGGCAACAAATCGGCACTCATGTAATCACTTAGCGATTCAATTATAAATTGTGGTAATAACAATTGATCACAAACATCTTTAAATATAAATGCAGCAACTACTGTTCCGATGGCTGGCAACATGCTCTTAAAACCATCAAACATTTGATCCAACATTTCAGATAGTGTCATCAACTTTTGAAATGCATAATATGGTAGTGTCACACACAATGTGGCAAGCAAGCCTTTCCAAACATCAATATCAAAATAAATAGTGAAACCAATCAATAATAAAATCGGTACTAAGAAGTTGTGAAGCTTGCCTTTAGGTTGGGCATTTTTAAACTCATCTTCAATTGCTTTTACAGCATAATCATCAGAAGTATGAACATCTTCATTAGGATCAACTTCAATACTCTTACCTTGCTTTGCCATAAGCTCAGCTTTCTTCATCGGACCAAATGCTGGAATAACACCTAGAATAACCAAAAGAACAACTACGACTGATAACCATGCATAAAGCATATAGGGTATAGCAGAAACATAAACGGCGATCCCCTGCCCTGATTCTGCTACCCCATTATCAACAAGAAGACCACCAAAAAATACAGCCCAAGTTGATAATGGCACTAGCACGCAGATTGGAGCGGCAGTTGAATCAACCACATAGGCAAGCATTTCACGACTTACTTTAAACTTATCGGTGACCCTTTTCATTGACTCGCCAACCGTAAGCGCGTTCAAATAGTCATCTATAAAAATGACCACTCCTAATATAAATGCCATAAATAAAGAGCTTTTCGGACCTTTTGCAAGCTTTAAAGCTGAATAGCCAAAGGCGCTTGCGCCGCCAGTTCGGACTAATAGCGCTATCAAAGCACCGAACGAACCACAAACTAGAATTAACCATCCTATGGTTTCATCTTGCATCACTTTTAATGAAATATCAGAAAACGACGTTAAAATAGTTTCAATATCTGGATTAAGAATTATCAGGCCTGAAATAGCACCAATAATAAGCGCCAGAATTGGCATTCTTAACCAAATCGCTAAAACCAAAACTACCAGCGGTGGAATTAAGCTCAAAGCTGATGGCTCTGTCATTAATTTTATTCCTCTATTTTTGTTCTTTCATATTTAAAAGTCGAAAAATAAATGTGATGCAGGACAGAGTCAATAAAAATTTAAAAGCCGGTTATATTTAGTCACCGGCTCGTTCACTTAGAAGTAGTCTTCGGGAATATTTAGCATAGAAGAATCTAGGTTTTCCAATTGTTGAAAGTGGAAATTAGCTTTTGGGAATAACTGATCGAAATAGAAATCACAAAAATACGCTTTCTTTATACGGAAATCTTCTGAAACCTCATCGGAGTGATGAAGCATTTTTAACCAAAGGTAGCCATAAATACAATAACCAAACGCATCTAGATAATTGACAGAACAAGAACTCATTGCCGCAGGCTGGATAGCTACACGTTGTTGAATTGACTTTGCAGTATTAATCAACTGATCAAAACCTGTATTTAATTGTGAAACATAAGGGTTTGGAACATTAGTGAATGATGACATGTTAGTCCTTAACTCCCCTATGAATTCTTTTAAACAGGAAAGGTCATCAGCTAATATTTTTCGGCTTAAAAAATCGTTGGCTTGAATACCATTAGTACCTTCATATATTTGTGCAATACGCGAATCTCTGACTAATTGCTCAGCTCCTGTCTCCCAAATATAGCCATGACCACCGAAAACTTGTTGCCCTAAAATGCTACACTCTAACCCTCGATCGCTAAAGAATGCTTTGGTAACTGGCGTTAATAGTTGAGAAAACCTAGCAGATTGTTTACCTGATTGCTCATCGAGGTAATGAGCACGATCAAGTTGAAGACCAGTAAATAGTGCCAAAGATCTACCAGCGTCAGTTAATGTTTTAATAGTGAGTAACATCCTTCGAATGTCACCGTGCTGGAGAATCATACAAGATGGTACTTTTTCTCCTGTTGCCGATACGGTGCTACCCTGCTCTCTTTCTTTTGCATATTGACTGGCCAGTTGATAAGCCATCTCACCATTTGCAAGACCTTGTATACCAATTGACAAACGCTCATAATTCATCATGGTGAACATGCAAGCTAAGCCTTTATCTTCTTCCCCTATCAAGTACCCAACTGAATTATCGTAGTTCATTACACAAGTTGCAGAGCCATGAATCCCCATCTTATGCTCTACAGATATTGCAGCAACATTATTCGGCTCAGAAATATCTCCTTGCTCATTCACAAGTAGCTTTGGAACTAAAAACAAAGATAACTTATCACTATTTTTTATTTTGGCTAAGACTAAGTGAATGATATTACTTGTTAAGTCATGCTCACCTGCGGTAATAAATATTTTAGTACCTGTTACGCTATAGCTTCCGTCATCAAGATGTTTGGCATAAGTTCGAATGTGGCGTAAATCTGAACCTGCTCCAGCTTCAGTCATCGCCATTGCGCCAGACCATTCACCACTATAAAGTTTTGGAAGGTATTTCTGTTTTAAAGCTTCACTCGCATGAGCATTGATGCATAATCCCGCGCCTGCAGTCAATGAATTGTATAAAGCAAAAGCATTGCAAGCACTGTAATTCATTTCATCGACACACACTCCCAACATTTTAGGCATCCCCATGCCTTCATATTCTGGGTTACCACAAAAACCAACCCAGCCACCTTCTGCAAAGTCCTTGTAAACTTCCTTATAGCCATTTGGCGTTATAACCGTTCCATTATCGAAAGAAATGCTTTGCTTGTCTCCATTCGCATTTATCGGTTTGATTTGTTCGGAAGAAAACTTACTGGCTTCTTCTAGGATTGCCGTCGCTGTATCAAGGTCTAAATTATCTTGTATAAAGGGGAATTGCTGCCAATTTTCTTCTGCTTTAAATACATGCTTGAGCAGAAAATTCATTTCATTTAGAGGTGCATTATATGGATACATATTCTTCTCAACTATTATTCAAACGCTTGTTTTAATCTATTCCTTTTATGAATCAAAAACAAGCACATCAGATCAAGAGCTAAGAATATATACGGATAATCTTGCGGTTCAGTTTATAAATTATCAGAACTGATAAATATGATATTTTACGCTAGGTATGATTAGCTTTAGAGATGAAGCATTTCCTTAATAAAAGGAATGGTAAGTTTACGCTGATGTACCATAGAAGCTTTGTCCAATTTATCAAGTACATCAAATAACGTTCTTAGGTCACGTTGTAGGCGGTTCAATAAAAACTTACCAACATCTTCTGGCAATTGTAAGCCACGCATTTCTGCTCGACGTTGCAGCGCACTTAGCTTATCTGAATCTTCTAGAGGCAAAAGTTGATAATTTAGTCCCCATTGTAAACGGGAAGTTAGATCTTGGAGTAAGAAACCAGCTTCTTTAATTGGTTTGCTTGCACTAACAATTAAACACGAGTCTTGTGATTCTGCTACTCGGTTAAACAGATCAAATACACTTTCTTCCCAAATGGGGTTTCCTGCTATAGCATCAATATCATCGATACAAACTAAATTAACTGACTCTAAACCTTCAAATAAATCAGGTGAAATACTGGCGTGTATACCTAATGGAACATAAAAGCTAGTGCGCTCATTTTCGTTTGCATGAGCACAGGCGGCGTGAAGTAAATGAGTACGACCGGATTTGGCTGGCCCCCAGAGATATAAGGCGGACTGGTTATTACCAATTGCGGTATCATGTAACTTATGTATCAATTCGTCATTACCAACGGTTGGGTAATAACTATTAAATGTCTCGTCATCAGGAAGATAGACAGGTAAAGAAAGTTGTAATGGCGAACTATGATGCACTCAGTTTATCCTAATGCTGAAAGATCAAATCCATTGTAACATGGCAATTAGTAAAATCTATTCTCTCACTGACCTAACCAAAGGTAAGTTTGAGAAATAGATTCATCTTTAAACAGATCTTGGTCGTTATTTAAACTAATATTAGGATCTCGCTGAAAAACTCGCTGTAAGTCTTCCAAGCTGCCGTATAGTTCCAGTTCGAGCCAAAGATTATTACCTTTTATTTGTTCCACTTTAACTGACTTTACAATGGCGAGTTGGCTCAAGTACCGTTCCAACAAAGTTATTTGTTTCAAGTTAATAATTTGCTGGAATTGAATTGACACTTGCTGTTGCTGATCTTCAACAGAAATCGAATATTGTTCAGAATAATATGATGCAAGCTGACTTACTAAATCATCAGATAGTGATTCTAAGTCGCTGAATACTGAAGACTGTTTTACCATCACAGGTCGACGAACTCCATCTTGATCTTTTAAATATACTTGAAGTTGATAAGTATAACCGTCTGCAACTTGTTGGATGTTTGATAAAACAAGATAATCTACCTGATATTTATCAGAAACTTCTGGAAAAGCATCAATGAAATAGCCTTTAATATCTGATTCAGAAATCATACTAAGTTCTGATAGATCAAGTACAGGAAAAATCAGAGGCAATGCTTGAGACTCTGCTGCTTTTTTTATGTTATTTACTATTTGCTCAGAGCTTGAATCATTTAATATTTGCTGAGTTGAATTTGTATCAAAGGTTGTCCAGAGCAATGACAAGGGACGATTACGTTCCCAAATAGAAACTTTTGCGTTTCTCAATAGTTCCAGCAATTTCTTCTCATCAAAGTTAACGACAAGGGATAACTGTTCATCATTATTTAAATAAGAATATTGACGTAAGTATGTCATCGGACTAGATAAGGCAGCTTTTATCAACGGATTTTGCAATGCCGTTTTAGAACCTGTGTTTTTGAAG
Source organism: Parashewanella sp. 2210YD4-3 (assembly GCF_056591735.1). Lineage (NCBI taxonomy): Bacteria > Pseudomonadati > Pseudomonadota > Gammaproteobacteria > Alteromonadales > Shewanellaceae > Parashewanella > Parashewanella sp. 2210YD4-3. The sequence continues at coordinate 254,086 of NZ_JBWQOG010000003.1, forward strand.
ATAACTTCCGCAAAAGCTTCTCGAAGCGCTTTTCGTTTTTGCGAGTTACTTTGAGAAGTAACATTGATTTGTGCTTTTGTTAATCCATCAACTCGAACTTCTGCAGTTGCATTATCAAAAGAAAGCAATATAAATAAGCAAGCTGCTAAAAGTAAATAACGTTTACAAGTCATTGTTAGAATTAGAAGTTATTTTGAAGTAATGACAAATTCTAACATAGAGATTTAGATACTCAATCACTCATATCTAAAACAGTGAAGATTTAGCAGTAACTGCGAACTAAGATGTGGAAGATACATCTACATAGTAGGGATTTTACTTTGACACTAAAAAGCCCTTATATAAGGGCTTATATCATAATGAAACATTAAAGCTTTTTAGCTATTGTCGTGAGCGTATTCAGCAGGAAGATCATTTCGAATTTCTGACCACACCTTACCGCTTTTTATGCCATATTCACGCATTAAAAGAGGAACGGTTTCAAAATCACCCGTTTCTGCAACAGCCTTTAATTGATGATAAAAATCTAAAGCCAACTTTCTAGCTTCGTTAGAGGTAAAATAATAGCCTCCAACTCTGCTGTACAAGCCTTTAAAGCCATTCAAAATCAGTACATAAAGTGGGTTGCCACAGGAAAAAGCCAATTTATGATGTAAGTGAAAGTCAAATTCAGCAAAAGATTCAGCATCATCATTAATTTCAGATAAGTCGGCTAACACCTCTTTTACCATTTCTGGGTTGGTTCGAACTGCCGCACGAAAATAGATGGTGCTAATATTTGTTCGAGCAGATAACAGCTGATCAACCAATAAAGGAAAGCCATCTGGGTTTAAGTCAGCGATAGTTTCTAGAATATTTAATCCAGAAGTCTCCCAAAAGTTATTTACTTTAGTAGGCTTACCATGTTGAATCGTCAACCAACCATCTCTTGCTAAGCGCTGCAACACCTCTCGTAAAGTGGTGCGAGTAACACCTATTAATTCTGATAGCTCACGTTCTGCTGGTAGAATAGACCCTGGTGGAAATTTATTTTCCCAAATAGAGCGCACTATATATTTCTCTGCAAAACTCGCAGGCCCCTTAGCATTGATAATCATCAACCTACATTTCCAATAATTATTCGCATTGTTAGTAACTGATCATACCAGACACGAAGCAAATGAAAACAACTGTTGTGTAATGTTTTTTACGAAACGGTAGTTTTTTTATCGGAAAATTTGTTAAGGCCATGGTATTTTCCAATTGGAAGGCTTAGAATTTTGCAGTTCTGCTTTCTTTTTCTTCTTTTTGAGAACTGAGTAGATATATTTGATTTTAGTTTCGTCTAGACTGAATCCCCTGAAAAATAATAAGCTTTGGTCAATTTCCTAAATTCACCAAGATGAAAAAAATGTTAGAGAGGAACCTATGCCTGTGACAATCGGTCAGGCGTTTATTGGTAACTTCTTAGGGAACTCCCCTAAGTGGTACAAAATCGCGATAATTGCATGCTTGATAATCAATCCACTTGTTTTTTACTTTATTGACCCATTTGTGGCTGGTTGGTTATTAGTTATTGAGTTTATTTTCACTTTAGCTATGGCGCTGAAATGTTATCCACTGCAACCTGGTGGTTTATTAGCATTAGAAGCAATAGCCATAGGAATGACAACTCCATACCAAGTTCTCCATGAAATCGAAGCCAACCTTGAGGTAATTTTATTATTAGTCTTCATGGTCGCCGGTATTTATTTCATGAAACAGTTATTACTGTTTCTATTTACCAAGATCATCACCAAGATTCGAAATAAAATATTAGTATCCTTGATGTTCTGTGCTTCAGCGGCCTTTTTGTCTGCATTTCTTGATGCATTAACCGTAATCGCAGTAATTATTGCTGTCGCTGTTGGTTTTTACTCTATTTATCATAAAGTTGCCTCTGGAAAAAACTTTAGCGACAACCATGACCATACTGGTGAAGACCACCATTTGAATGAGCAAGAGCTAGAAGATTTTCGCGGATTTTTGCGTAATTTGCTGATGCATGCGGGTGTTGGTACTGCGCTAGGTGGCGTATGTACAATGGTTGGTGAACCACAAAACTTGATCATTGCAGATAAAGCGCATTGGGAATTCGTAGAGTTTGCAATCCGCATGGCGCCAGTGACAGTTCCAGTTCTTGTTGCCGGTTTATTAACTTGTATGCTTGTAGAGAAATTCAAAGTATTTAGTTACGGAGTTCAATTACCTGATGCAGTTCATAAAATTCTTTCAGATTATGATCAATACCAAGATAAGAATCGTTCCAATAAAGAAAAAGTAAAATTGATCGTTCAGGCTGTTGTCGGTATTTGGCTGATTGTTGGCTTAGCATTGCATTTAGCTAGCGTAGGTCTTATCGGTTTGTCTGTGATTATTTTAACTACAGCGTTCAATGGTGTAACTGATGAACACGCACTAGGTAAAGCGTTTGAAGAGGCGCTACCATTTACCGCCTTACTTGCCGTTTTCTTTGCAGTTGTAGGGGTTATTATTGATCAACAACTATTCGGGCCTATCATCAATTGGGCATTAGAATTTGAAGGCCATGGTCAATTAGTTATCTTCTATTTAGCAAATGGATTCCTCTCGATGGTATCGGATAACGTATTTGTTGGTACGGTTTACATCAATGAAGTGAAAGCCGCTTTATTGAATGGGCAAATAACTCGAGATCAATTTGATTTATTAGCAGTAGCAATCAATACGGGTACAAATTTACCATCAGTAGCGACTCCAAACGGTCAAGCGGCCTTCTTATTCTTACTGACTTCTGCAATCGCCCCACTTATTCGTTTATCATATGGACGTATGGTATGGATGGCGTTGCCGTATACTATTGTGCTTACAATCGTTGGTGCATTAGCTATTCAACTAGGTTGGTTAGAGAACTTAACCCAGCATTTCTATGATACGCACCTTTTGATGCATCATTCTGTCAAAGAATTACTGGACACAACCGCTACTGCTCATTAATCTGATACTAAGGTATTAATTTTAATGAATTAAGCCCCAATTATGGGGCTTTTTTTTGCCAATCACGTTATCTATGGAGTTATCAGTGAAGCATCTTGTACAATTTACTCAGCAGCGTTTATCTTGGGGCTTGTTAACCCTGAGCGCCTTGGCTCTCGAAGGGTGTGCACTTTATTTTCAATATGTGATGAAGCTTGATCCTTGTGTGATGTGTATTTATCAAAGGCTTGCCATTTTGGGAATTGCGGTAGGCGGAATAATTGGTTTAAGCAATCCTCAATCGAGATTATTACGTTGCCTTGGTATTGTTGTTTGGGGTGTTAGTGCTTCTTGGGGTTTAAAAATAGCCATTGAATTAGTACAGATTCAAGTTGAAAATAACCCATTTTCTACCTGTTCATTCCTTCCTGATTTCCCTTCTTGGATGCCGTTACATGAATGGCTACCATCAGTATTTATGCCTACGGGTATGTGTGGTGAATCACAATGGATGTTTATGGGAGTAACTATGGCTGAATGGATGATAGTTGTATTTGCCATTTATTTAGCTGCATTCGCGCTATTTTTCCAGCCATCTCTGAGTAAAACAATCAAAAAAGGATTAAGCTTTAAATAAGCCCTTATTCTATAGCGTCGAGTGGCCACATTACGATGTGGTCCTCAATATCTCGAACTCTTTCCTCATTAATTACTTTCCCAGAAGCAGACATTCCAAGCTTATGCATTTTTTTCTTATTGCCGGTAATCAGCGGGTGCCAGCTTGGTAATGGCAAACCGTTATACATACGCTTATATGCACAAGTATCTGGTAACCAATCTAACTCAGGCAAATTATCAATGGTGACGACTGTACAGTCCGGTACATAATTAAAACGAGTCGTGTATTGAGTACAATTACAATGTTTAGTATCCAGCAATTTACAAGCCGCGTTGGTGTAATAAAGCTCATCTGTTTCATCATCAATGATTTTATTTAAACAACACTTACCACACCCATCACATAGAGACTCCCATTCTTGCTGAGATAGGTCAGCTAATGATTTTTGCTCCCAAAAAGTCATACTTAACACCACTTATAAAAAAGGCTGAAGATTTTACTATAAATCTTCAGCCCTTGCAGAGGTATAACTCTAAATCAGAAGCCTTTAATTCTCTTATTGAGAAGCTCTGACATATACATAACTGAAAGTAAACGGTAGTCGTTCATTTGTGGCCATTTTTCCATTACATCAAAATTTTTATATGTAAGATAATATCGCCCTTTGGAATTAGAAACCTTTAAAAGCTTAGCTTGAATATCTGCTCGATTGGGAAGCGGACGACCATTAAACTTGGTCAGGCCTAGTTCTGACCAAAATTTAAAACTTCGAGCTTTCGAATAATCAAAGCTTTTATCCAAGCCTCGACTAAGCTTAACTTGCCTTCCCCAAGTGGAAGAGTGATCCCAGCCATGCTTATTTAGAAAGTTTGCAATGGTTGCAAAACTATCTAAATGATTATGCCAAACGTCTTTTTTGCCATCTTTATCCCAATCCACTGCATATTGGTTATAAAAACTGGGAGTGATTGACAGAAACCCTAAATTTCCTTGAAAGTCACTACTGATTTCTTCAAAAGATACATAGCCAGATTTCACAGACGCTACCGCCGCAACCAACTCTTGTTTTAATGGGCTAGTAGGATCACTATAAGCTTTTGATGCATAGACTGATAACGCGGGATAATCAGGTTTTGATTCACCAAAATTAGATAAAATACCCCACAGAGCAACAATAAATCTAGGTTGTACTGAATAGTGCTTTGAAATAGCTTTAAGTTGCTCAGAGTAATCTTGATGTTTACTATACAAAAGTTCTACAGCATCATTCTGAGCAACTTGTTTTAAATAATTTTCAAAAGAAACATTGAGTTTTTCAGGCTCAGAAGCTACACCCAACTTTTTAAACTGCTTGATGTGTGGAAGTAAAGTATCAATCTCTGCTTGAGACAAGTTTGCTGTTTTAGTTGAAAGTGTATTTTTTACATACTCTTTAAAACTGATATCGTTAGCAAAGCTATTAATGCTGAGCGTTAATATGCAAAATATTGACGCCTGTTTTACAAATGAACGAACCATTAGATGCCCTATTTTCCTTGTGTTACCACTGCTGCAAACTCGTATCTACTTTATTTATAAGCAATATAAGTTTGTATTGAACCGCACTTATTATGTTTGTCTAATATAAAGCGATTACTTCAGTCTTTATTAGAGTTTCAAGCTTAACGCCACCAGTTCAAAACAACAAGTGCTCAAATTAAAAGCTTGCTAATCTTCCACTCCTAAGGACTTTCTATGTTGCTCAAGAAGGTTCTCTGTAGGTGGAGGTAATTGCAGGTAAAACCCCTTTTCATTAATATCCGCTTTTACTGTTTCGATATCAGCTAAAGCCAGGTTTTCAACTTTAATAAATGGCAAAGCCATTACGAAAACGGGTGTGCCAAACATCTTCATTAAGGGTTCAGGAACTTCACTAAAATCACCTTTTTTAGGGATATAAAGATAGGTTTCAGGCTTAATACTACTTTTATATACAGCACATATCATATTCGGTTACTTACTGCTTGAAAGATAAAGTGCCACACTATACCATGATGCAATACAAATATAATCTGAATCAGCTGTATGCTGATGAATTTCAGGGGAAGAAAAGCCGGGATGCTGGAATCTAATCTCGAGTTAAAAGGTTCTTCTTTTACGCTATCTGTGCTTCATATTAAAAGCGCTGATCTTCAAAAGATAAGAATTGAATTAGAAGAAAAACTCGCTATTGCTCCGCAATTTTTTTTAGGAGCACCATTAGTTATCAATCTTGCTGCAGTAGCTGAAAATCAAATCGATTTATCGAAATTAAAGCAGCTATTGACCGATCACGGATTAGTTATAGTCGGTGTTACAGCGGGATCAGACTCTCAACTCAAGATTGCAAAGACTCTTGGACTTGCCTCAATAAAATCTGGTAAGACAATTGAATCGAAATCAATTAACGCCCCTAAATCAACCAAAATTGTTAGAAAGAACATTCGTTCTGGTCAGCAAGTCTATGCCAAAAATGCAGATTTAATTGTTGTGGGCGCCGTAAGCAATGGTGCTGAAGTCATTGCTGATGGAAGCATACATATTTATGGAACATTGAGAGGAAAAGCCATGGCGGGAGCAGCCGGCGATAACAACGCAGTTATTATCGCTAATAAAATGGAATCCGAATTAATTAGTATTGCTGGACAATATTGGCTTGCCGAGAATCTTGCTGAACACGATACCAATGAAGCATGCTGCATTAGGCTTGCTGAAGAATCATTACTATTTGAACCACTCACCTTTTAACAGGTATACAGGGAAAAAATAATGGCACAAATTATTGTAGTCACCTCAGGGAAAGGTGGCGTAGGAAAAACAACATCCAGTGCAGCAATTGCAACTGGTCTCGCCTTAAAAGGCCATAAAACAGTAGTCATTGATTTTGACATTGGTTTAAGAAACTTAGACCTGATTATGGGTTGTGAACGTCGCGTGGTTTACGACTTTGTTAATGTTATTAATGGTGAAGCTAACTTAAATCAGGCTCTAATTAAAGATAAGCGCTGTAAAGACCTATTTATCCTACCCGCTTCTCAAACTCGTGATAAGGATGCTCTCACTAAAGAAGGTGTAGGGAAAGTTCTTGCTGATCTAGCAAAAGATTTTGAATACATCATTTGTGATTCTCCAGCTGGGATTGAGCAAGGGGCAATGATGTCACTTTATTTTGCTGACATCGCAATTGTTACCACCAATCCAGAAGTCAGCTCTGTACGAGATTCCGACCGTATTCTTGGTATGCTTCAAAGCAAATCACGTCGTGCGGAACAAAATCTCGAACCTATTCAAGAATACTTATTGTTAACTCGTTATTCTCCTAAGCGTGTCGCAACGGGTGAAATGCTTAGCGTTGAAGATGTTAAAGAGATCCTAGCCATCGATTTAGTTGGTGTTATCCCTGAATCTCAAGCTGTATTAAAAGCTTCAAACTCTGGTACTCCTGTTATTTTAGATACTGAAAGTGATGCAGGTAACGCTTATTCAGATACGGTAGAACGTTTACTGGGTAACAGTGTTCCTCTTCGCTTCTTAGAAGAAGAAAAAAAAGGATTATTAAAACGGATATTTGGAAGCTAACTTATGGCACTTATTGATTATTTTAGATCGAAGAAAAGCCCGTCCTCGGCTTCATTAGCAAAGGAAAGGTTACAAATCATTGTGGCTCATCAACGTTCTGAGCGAGATACACCAGATTACTTTCCAAAAATGAAACAGGAAATCATTGAGGTTATTAATCGCTACATCACTATCTCAGAAGATCAAGTATCAGTGAATGTGGATCAGAATGATGATAATCTCTCAGTACTAGAGTTAAACGTTACTCTGCCTGAAGATAAATAAACGATGAACAAAAAAAGCAGCTATTTTAAATAACTGCTTTTTTTGATTAAACCTCAAGTTTTGAAAGACTCTCTTCCGTCAATCTACCTCTCCATGAAGTCAAAATTTTCGGTACTCTATCAGGCTGTTTCCAAAGCCACCCTAAGTATTCATGAACCATCTTCTTAGAAGCAATTTGTTCAGGTGGCAATGTGTTTTGCTCAGCAACTTGAGTTAACTGTTGTTTTACCAATTTGAAACTGGCTTTGTAGTCATCTCTGTATGCGATGGCATCGATTCGTTCTGGTAAATTATCAAAATCAGCTTGCTGAAAACAAGTTAAAACTTGTTTGCTATAACGACCACGTTCGATGTTTGACATCTCACGAACTTTACTAAAATCCTTAAGACTTTTAGGCCACATTTTAGCTAAAGCAATTAAAATATGATCTTTAAGAATGAAGCCAATAGCCGTATCTTTTTTAACCGCAGTCTTCAAACGCCAACTTGCTAATGGTTTCAACAACGCCAACTGTTTAGGGGTTAGCTGAAACGCATTCTTTACTTTTAGATAAGCATTATCAAAGTCATGATCATCCGTACGCCCTGCCGTTTGAATTTCACCTTCTTCAAACACCCATTCATATCGGTCTAATTCGATAAGCTTCTGTTTTAGTAGTGGAAAAATTTGATGCAAATAAAAAACATCATTTGCGGCGTAATCAAGTTGCTTCTTAGATAGCGGCCTTTTTAGCCAATCTGTTCTAGACTCACCTTTATCTAAAACGACATTCAGACATTGCTCCACCAGCCGAGCATAACCTAAACCATGATCAAAACCACATATTGAAGCCGCAAATTGGGTATCAAACAATGACTTAGGCTGAACTTTGCCATAATGAGCAAAAATATCTAAATCTTCGCTCCCTGCATGCAATAACTTAGTGATGGATTCATTTTCGAGTAAATTCCATAAGCCTGATAAGTTTTGACACTTTAAAGGATCAACCAAAGCTAATGTTTGACCATCATATATTTGTATCAAACCTAATTTAGCGTAATAAGTTCTCGTTCGTACAAACTCAGTATCTAAACTGATTACGTCGCTTTGTGAAAACTGCGCCATTAAATTATCAAATGCATTTTGATCTTCGACGAGTACATAGTCGAAACCTAAATCATTGTGCAACGTTGTAGACATTAACTAACCTGCTTGTTTGCTTCGTCACGTAACTCACGTCGTAAGATTTTGCCGACATTAGTTTTGGGTAACTCTTTTCTGAATTCGACAAATTTAGGAATTTTGTATCCAGTGAGATGAACTCGGCAGTGTTTGATCAAGTCTTTTTCTGTCAATTTGTCACTATTGGCAACAACGAATATTTTAACCGCTTCACCGCTGGCTTCATTAGGAACACCAACAGCAGCAACTTCTACAACCTTAGGGTGCAGTGCGACGACATCTTCAATTTCATTTGGAAATACATTAAAGCCTGAAACTAAAATCATATCTTTCTTACGATCGACAATATAGAAGAAGCCTTTTTCATCCATATAGCCAATATCACCAGTCGCTAACCATCCATTTTCATCGATGACATCTTTGGTTGCTTCTTCATTTTGCCAATAGCCTTGCATAACCTGTGGGCCTTTAACGTATATCTCACCTGACTCACCTTGTGGTAACACTTGACCTTCTGCATCTCTAATTTGAATATCGGTTCCAGGTGCTGGATAACCGATGGAACCATTGTAGCCATCAAGATTATAAGGGCAACAAGTCACTAATGGAGAAGCTTCAGTTAAACCATATCCTTCTAATAGCCTGCTTTTAGTAATGTTCTGCCATTTTTCAGCCACAGCACGCTGCACGGCCATACCACCACCAATAGACAAACCTAACTTAGAGAAATCTAGTTTTTTGAATCCTTCATCATTAACCAGTGCATTAAATAAGGTATTAACACCTGTGAGCACAGTAAAAGGATATTTTGAAAGTTCAGATACGAAAGCAGGAATATCACGAGGGTTGGTAATTAATAAGTTATTACAACCTTTTTCAATGAATAACAAGCAATTCACTGTTAACGCAAATATGTGGTAAAGGGGTAAAGCGGTTACTACTAATTCTTTGCCGTCTTTTAGGATAGGAGAATATGCCCCGCTCGCTTGTAAAACGTTAGATACTACATTGCTATGAGATAGCATTCCGCCTTTTGATAACCCAGTAGTGCCGCCAGTATATTGTAAAAATGCAATATCATCTGAACTGATATCAGGTTTTATGTATTGTTGTCGACGTCCTTTAGATAACACTTGTCTAAATGGTAACGCCTGTGGAAGGTGGTATTTCGGTACTAGTTTTTTAACGTATTTAACTACAAAATTGACGATAGTGCGTTTAGGCGGGCTTAATAAGTCACCTAAACCAGTAATTATCACACTTTTGATAGGCGTTTCATCAACTACTGTTTCTAACGTTTTCGCAAAATTACTTACAACAACAATTGTTTTTGCACCAGAGTCATTAAGTTGGTGTTTTAATTCTCTAGGCGTATATAGTGGATTGACATTTACCACTGTCATACCAGCTCGTAGAACACCAAACAAAGCAATTGGATATTGTAAAGTGTTTGGCATCATTAATGCTACTCGGTCACCTTTTTTCAAACCAAGTTCATTTTGTAGATAAGCTGCGAATGCTCTACTGCGCTCTTCTAATTTACGATAGGTTACCGTGGCCCCCATACTTACAAATGCGGGTTGATCGGCATATTTATTGACGGATTTTTCAAACATCTCAACAAGTGAAGAATATTGATTAGAGTTGATGTTTGCAGGAACACCTTCAGGTAAGTTATTTAGCCAAGGCTGATTCACAATTGTCTCCTAAGTTCTTTCGAAGAGACAGGATAAAAGTCATCCTGTAAAAAAGTATGATCGTTATTATTGTTATTAAACAGGTTATTATACGCTTGTTTGAATATACTGTATTCATATTCACATAAAAGGACATAAAATCCTAGCTATTCTGGTGATGACTGCTCAATCATAGAGCAAATATGAGCTGCAACGTGCCTAGGATTGTCCATATGAACATGATGTCCCCCTTTACTCATTACTATAGCTAATTGCCTAAAGCAGTCTTCAAACTTATTAGTCGAATATTTAAGCTCTGCAAAACCATTGTCACCTAATATCAATAATGAAGGGACTAAAATACTATCTATTAGATTTAACACTTGGGCTTCAGAATATCTCCACGCAGATCCTAATTTCAGTTTTGGATCGGTTTTCAAGCAAACACCATTATCTGATGGGGTGATATTTCTTGATAGAATAGACAAGCAAAATTGGTAATCAAGCCCTGTCAATTTATAACGAGTTTTCGCAATAGATTCTAACGATGAATAACTTTTAGCCGTTTTACTTGAATTAGTCAGGTCCCGATGCTGGGTAATTGATTGCCTTAGTCTCATTTTCGTTTGTTGTTCATTTTCAAATAATGGGCTTAAGGCTTCCACTAAATTTAAGCTAGCAACATGCTGTGGAAATAAGCTGGTATAAATAGCACCAATAATGCCACCGAAGGAATGTCCGAGGATGTGTATTTTGCTCATCGAAAATTGCTTGAACAAATGCAAAACTAGAGAATCTAAATCAAATACATAATCAGTTAAGTGTAAAGAATAGCCCTCTTGTCGATGTTGTGACTTTCCGTGCCCCGGCCAATCAATCGCAATTAAACAATAATCATCAAAAAAAGGTGCTAATGGCTCAAAACTGTTTGCATTGTCTAACCAACCATGTAAGGCGAGAATAATCGGTTTCTCTTTATCTCCCCACTGCCGAGCTGCAAGCTGAATATGTGGAAGGTTGTAAACAATTTCTTTGGCTTTATTCATATTTTTATCACCAATAAATCATCGGGTCTTAGATGAGTTATAAATCCAAAACAAAGCAATTGCTGCATTTACCACCCATAAGGCCACCCAAAATATACCCGGCAACCAAGTTAAATTAGCTAAATGTGCTGCATCCCCCTCATGGGTATAGCCAAACAATGAAAGAGAACTGAGTAATCCATTTAAAATTAGTGACATACCGAACAATTTGTATAAATGCCGAATCCATCTGACACTTTTAATGTATAAAGAAGCAATAAAGCATATTGCTATCATTAATAAGATCACTAATGTAAGTAGATCGGAAACGTAAAAAATAATTGTCAGTGCTACTATGGCAAGCATTGTCACAGCTAACATCTTAGTAATGATAGGTTTTTTCGGTTCTGCTATTTTGTATATCATTGTGCCAAACCATGGCGTCCCAAAGTATCCACTGAAAGCGATGATGGTGTGAATGCCTCCAATACTAAAGCAATAACCAGAGCCATCAGTAAATAGTTGAATCCTTTCCACAGTTCCTCCAGTTATCAGAGTGGCGATGCCATGGGATAACTCGTGATAAAAGGTGGCAAACCAAAAAAGCGGTAGCCCAAGAAAAGGGATTTGAACTAACAATGCGGCTATCGCAAGGTATAACCAAAACTGAACACTTTTTCTCTCAAACCAATCCATTTATACCAATCCTTTTTGGTATTAAAATTCTGTATTTACCGACCTCATAATGGAATCATATGGTAAATCAGCGGCTAACACCAATCTATAGGAATTAATGATATTAAAGATTTTTCGATTTAGATCATTTGATCGTCTGTGAGCAACGATTTGCTGAATGATTTGAAAAAGTCCCCACCAGTCTAGTGCCGTGGTTACTTGCTGCATGTTCGAGTCATGCATAACATAGCTGTAACTCACTGTGGAGAGTAACTTCAAGGGTAATGCAGAACCAAGCGGTAAACTACCTGCGAAGTCTATTAAAGTGAGCTTGCCTGTCATTCGGTCATAGAGAATATTAGATGGTTTAATATCACCATGAACGATTCCTCTAGTATGACAATGATGAATAACTGAAATTAATTGAGATAACAATCCACAAAATGTCTCAATGTCATTTTCAGTAAAATCTGTAAGTGGTATGGCATTAGCATTGTATTCAAGAGTAATCAATTGCTTATCAAGTTGCATTGCAATGCCTTTTTGAATATGCCTTGCTCTACCTAATTCTCCTGAACATTTTTCTAAAGCACGCCATTCATTACGCAAAAATTCTACATCAGAATAATGCTTTACGTAGTAACAGTCTCCTATCTCAACAACAGTCGACACACTTTGATTATCATTACTGTACATTATAGTTTTGGTAATAACTTGAATTGGTTAAACAGATGTAGTGCTAACACTTGGTTAGAGTTTCTCAAGGTATAACTGAAGGTCAATTTTTGCTTATCAATGCCGTAGTCTAAACGCCGAACCAGTCTTGAAGGTGTTTGTTTAACCTTTCCGTCAAAGAGTAACCGGAATAATGCCCATTGTCCTCGATAAGCTTTGGAGGATACACGGTTATCACCATTAAAGAAGCTGGCACTTAAATAACCACTAATCTTACTAGAGGGCCAACTTAAATCTGTCCACACTCTTGGGCCATGGTTATAGCTAAAAATATTCTCATCACCTCTTAATACGAACCCTGAAACATCAGAGCTCATTTCAGTAGGCTTAAAGCCGAGGTTTAAAGCAAGCTCTTGCCCTGAGCCAAAAAACATTCTGCTAAGCTGCTTGGTTTGGGTCAGTTTGTCTAGACTTTGTTGTCTTATCGGTAAAACGGCTCCATCAATTGTTTCAAGCTTTAATTTTCCCTGTTCCCATGAAACAAAAGGCTTAAGGTATGTATTAGTAAAGTCATCAACAAGCCCTTCTGGTCGAAAGAATTTTGAAAAGTCATCTAAGCTGACTTCACTACGCCCATTTTGAGTAAACGGAAAACGCCCTAAAATCGCTTGCGTGTAGAAAGAGTAGATATTCGCAGACCATTGCTGATTAACATATTGAATATCGTTTTGCACGACAGAGTGCCAAGATTGCACGGCAATATTTGTTGCCCAAGTACCTATTTGTGCAGGTGCCTTTGCAGCTTCACGCTCATAGTTTGTAAGTGGATCTTGTGAGCCTGCTGCATGCTCTTTAGCATAATTAAACATGATTTTGTCAGGCTCTGGGCTTGATAATGCCGTCTCAAAGTAAGTATTTAAATTATCAAGAGAACCAATAAAGCCAGTGACAGGTACTTTGTCGCCTTTTCGCCCAGAACCCTTTAAAAAGTTAGCGTATGATTCAAAAGCTTTATTAACGACAAATGATGGTTGTAAGCTCAACAGTTTATTACCTAAAGCACGATTTATTCTATTGGCTTTACCTAGTGCTTTAGATGCACTTTTCAAACCTAATTGTTTGGCCAGTTTTTGGTTACCTTTGGTATCCGGTTTTTCTTCAACGGCTAAACGGGTGTTAACCACAATAGCACCTAGAACATCCAAAATTGGACTTGTAACAGGCTCTCTTGCTTTATGTAAGGCATAGGAAAGATCTACAGCGGAAGAAAATTGTTTAATATGGATATTTTTGATCAGATCTTTCCAATGTTGAATGTAATCAGCAAAATACAGTTTTTGAACTTCCTTACTGAGATCATTCATCTCTGTAATGGATACTGAACTCATGTTGCCCTTAATCGCTCTGTAATCCTCCAACTGCGCTCTTAGCAACTTGGATTTAGGCGTTAGGTCTAACTCATTTAGCCCCTGTTTTGTAAAAATTTGTGGTATCAAGTATCCATGATAGCCACTGGTGAACCTGAATAAACTATCAAAATTATCTCCAAGCTGATTTCTAACATCTACTTGATTTCGATATTTAGGTAACCCTTTTATTCTTGTGTAAATTAATCGCTCAGGAGACATACCATCTAAGCTGTTGGTCGCGGTAGAAACTAACTTATGATTCGCAGATAGCGTTTGAGAATATTTACTTTTGAACAAATCAGACAGTAAGTTAGAAAGACCTGTAAGGTTATGAACCGATATATTATTTTGCTCTTGAAGTGTATTTAAAACATATTGCTTTAAATCTTCATAATCCAATCTCTGCTTATCAAACAGCATTTCATAATAACGAAGAACTTCAAATATTTTTGTAGGGTTATCAAAGCTAACATAGATATAAAGCTCTTTACTGATTAAATAATCGAGTTTAGGAAGCAGCTCTTTTTGAAGTTGATTTTGATATATGTGATAAATTCGCCTTGCAGTATCATCTTGCTGTGTACTCACTCGCTCATACCAAGGCGCATCTTCAATGCCCGTTACCGCAACTTTTCGTAATTCACTAAGCACAGATACTAAATGTGATAAGTTTTCATCTTTGGCATTTAGTCTTTTTATATCTTCTTGATATATCTTCAATTTAGATAAAGCTTCAGCTCGCCAAATTTCATCTGTATCCCAATTATTCTTTAGCAGAACAGAAGTGTAAGCAACTATCGCGCACACACCCGCGATTAGCAGGGTTTGTCCTACTATGTAGCCAAAGTGCCTTACGTGATTGACACCAACAATTTCATTCTCTGGGTAGATAATGTTTGTAAAAATTCGAGATGAGAAATAATTGCGCCTCCCGGGTATTGCTTTACGTCTTGCACTAGTTGCAAATTCTGCCGTTTCAGCAATAGATTGAGATAATAGGTCAAATTGACTTCCTTTTTGTCCGCACGATAACAGGTACACTCCTCTTATCCACACAGCATCTCTAACTCGATTTTCTTTGCCGATACCGATTAACAATTCAGTTAATAATTTAAAAAAGATCCTAAGTTGATAAGGTAAGGCAATAATTGACGCCGCTTTATCTGAATCGATATTTGAAAACAACTCAAATTGTTGATCAACAACACACTCAAGTAGCCTCTCTATTTGGTCTTCAAAGTCATCAGCGTCAAATCGCCGCTCTTGGGTTATTGGAAAGGTGATACCAAATGGGTTATCAATATCACAGCCGGAAAATATCTCAAAAAAATGCACAAAATCTGAAATGAGATCGGCTTTGGAAAGTACACAATAAACCGGAATGTTGAGCTTGAGAAAGTCGCTCATTGATAGAGTGGCTTCTTGGATGACACTACTCATTGATAAGCGTATTTTTTTGTCTCCCAGTAATAACCGATCACAACCGATAATAGAGATTATGCCGTTTACTCCTTGTCTCGGTCTGTGTGTTAGTAATTGCTGTGAAACTATTTTCCAAAGTTTATCATCGAGCATTTCGTTATCGAAAATTCTCGAGCCAACTTCAAGTGCCACGATTTGATCATTATGCCAAAAACGAATTAGCTGCTGACTGGCCTGCTCATCAAGTAATTTGTCGAGTAATGGTTCAAGGTTGTTTTGAAGTAAAAAAGAGCTTTTAGCATCTTTTTCACCTCCCATAACCAAATACCAAGGCTGATCGTAAAGGCTTTTAAGTTTACTTCCGCTTCTGCCTTTTAATTTTTTAACTGCTTGTTTGAAAAGCCTTTTAAGCGCCTTAGCATCCTGCTTTAATAAGAGAAATTGATCTCGATCGGGATGTTTTTGTTTACTTTTTCTTTCTCTTTTAATCCACCAGAAAGTAGCAAGACCGCCCAAGACCAGTGTAATAAGTATTCCTAGGTACTTTAACCAGTGATAAGCACTATCTGCGGGAATGTACCACCATAACAATCCGGTAAAAAGTACACTAAGTAAAACTGTTAGAATCACCATAAATTTTTTAAACATCGCTTATTGCACCTTTCTTATGGTGGCATTTAAGCCAAAACGTATGTTTAGTTCATTCGCGAGCTGCCTGATGGTTTCCAAATCCCCTGTCTGTGACAGAACCAACTCAACGCCATACTCAGTTTCGATTACCGAAGTATGGTAACCGGACTCTTCAAGAACACTACCTAATTGAGTTGCATCACTAGGGTTGGTATATACGCCAAGAAATACTTCCCACCTAACAGCGTTCATTTGATTTTGCATTGATTGCTCATGCGACATCTGACTTTCAGTTTCGGTACCAGATTTCGCTTTCCCATCAGAAACAGGAATGCTCTCATTCATTGCCACAAACTGGTCGAGTACAAACTTACTGCCTTTGAAATACCAATATTCAGTACTCATATAAATCACAAGTAAAATGAGCGAACCAGCCAATAATACCTTTCTAAAGCTAATCATCCGCCAAGGTTTCAATGCTTCAGGTAATTTGGGTGTTTGAGGAGGTGGTAATACGCTTTCTTCACGAAAATTCCGTATCAAAGAAAAAGTACGAGACTTGATTTCATGTAATTTTGTTTCATCGTTATGGCGATACTTTCCCTGAAAACCTAGCATCATCAACACATACTGGAGTTCAATAAA
Organism: Parashewanella sp. 2210YD4-3; assembly: GCF_056591735.1. Classification (NCBI taxonomy): domain Bacteria; kingdom Pseudomonadati; phylum Pseudomonadota; class Gammaproteobacteria; order Alteromonadales; family Shewanellaceae; genus Parashewanella; species Parashewanella sp. 2210YD4-3. The sequence goes on from NZ_JBWQOG010000003.1 coordinate 270,858, forward strand.
ATCCACTAATTTTTGTGGTTGCAAACATGCCTTTTCAAGAAGCTGAAAGAAAACTTCCCCGCCATTTCTTTCATTAAAGTTCTTGCTTAGCAAAGAGTGATTAACCCAGCGCGAACGTTCACCCCACTGGGTGTATAAAATAGCTTCGTCAAAAGCAGCACAAAGAACAAAGCAACTTTTTTGAATAACACTGGGGTGATAATCAAGCATGACACCTAAGTTTTTAAAATGAGCAATAGCATCCAGCAAGCGTTGCCTAAAACGATCAATATCTTTGGGTTGCCCCTGCCTCGGAATTGTTACCAATATACCAATCAATTGTGTTGCGGCATTGAATAGCGGGCTCTTGTATGCGACGAGTCGTTCAATCAGCTTTTCTGTGCCAGTTAAATCAGGTGTTGGATCGTCATCTGCACTTTGAGCTTCAAAATTAGTATGCTCTCTACGAATAACGACTGTCGGTTCATCCGAAAAAATAGTTGCCATCACAATTACCTGATCACATGGAATTCGACTTCTGCATTTTCGATACATTCATCAATATGCAAAGCAATAGGTTCATCTTTTTTAATGATGGCCTGCCAAAGTTCCGATTGAGTGTTGATTTCGAAATAGGCCGCGTCATGTTTTGATTTGAGCTCAGTCGGCGCATAAGGCAAGTTACGTAAAGGTACGCCTGATAACGCATTCCTCACAAGTTCTGCAATAACACTATTACCTGCTAGCTTGGCGGCTTTGGGGAACTCATCACATAGACGAGAAGCACCGATACTGGATTTGACAACCAAAATGAATTGACCATCATGAAAAAGGCTTCGATCTTTAACAATTGTTCTGAGTAGCCTTCTTGTAGCAAACAAACTTTTGTTCCATGACAAAGTAGTGACATTGTCTATTTGAACCTCGCGAAGTAATACCAGTATCTCTGAAAAGACACGTGAAAAAATGCCGTATAAATCATTATGATTCCAAGAGCGAAACTCTTTTGGTAACTTACCTTCTAGCCCTTGAAACTGACCAGCCATAGAAACGCACTCTAAATACAGTAAGTGCGTTAGAAGATAGCCATTTTCATTCCAATGGCGCACTTTTGGAATCCACGCCCCCAGAGCTTGTAGCCATAAATAGTCTCTTGTAAGAGATTGAAAACTGCGACTGTCGCCCTCAGCTTTCAATCTTTCAGCAATTGTTTTTGCTCGGTATTGCATTTGAGCAAACAAGTCAGAAATGCTTTCTCTAAGGTAAGATGAAACACCGAAATGTAGACAAAAAGGCACAAAGGCTTCATTAAGAACCACTTCACCTTCTGATTTAAATTCTAAAATTTGTGCTATTGCCAGAAGCGTGTAATCTTTTAAGTCTTCACCTTCTAATTTTAAAGTTACGTTCGGAACCCCGACCTCAATATTTAATGCCTCTGATGATTCTTGACTAGTATCAAATACTTTGTGCTCTGCTAACCTATTCCTCATTCTTTCACCTTCACCTATCTCTACAACCCCGCTGCGGGCAATAGGTAAAGCCAAATAAACTTTTTTGTTCGCTGAATTTTCTGGCACTTCCAGTGTGATCCCATTCATTAATGAAAAAGGAGTGCCATCTGGAAAAATACCTTTAGCATGCTCGACATGTATCTTGCCAATATTAAGAAGAGACACTTTCATGGATAATTGATACAAGCCAAAACAATTTGGAGTTACCAAAGTTGCATACTCTCTGGTGTAGTTTTCCAAATATCTTTCTTGTTGTTGAAAGTGTTGAGGGCTTAAAAACATCCCCTCAGACCAAACTATTTTTTTTGTTTCCATCACTTACCTTATTGAGTTGCAATTAAAGTAAGTCCATATACTGTACATATACACAGTCACCCGTAATTTGGTAACTATTCGTCTTCAATTTCGCCAGAAATTGATAGGTTTAAGCCATCTAAATTGATATTGACAATGGCACCATGTGAAAGCAAAACCTTATAAATACCTTTGTTTTTCGCCTCCCGATAATCCGCAAAAGCAGCAATTACACCAATGAATTGGGTTTCTTTATTTAGTGGAAAAGTGAATTTTTTCGTTTGCCCAGGAAATATACTGGGTAACCTTCGAGCGGATAATAACCCTGCTTTAAGTGTCCCTTGAGGGTCAGAATACATACTGATGAAATCCGTTTGGGTAAAAGCTTCACTATCATTGAGTTGATATAACCTCAGTTCAACTGGAGATGATTTACCGGCTAAATTCGGATTGATATTTTTATGTGCAGTTACATTCACCACCAATTGAGGAGACGGCTTTATATCATCTCCAAATGGCCAGATCTCAGCTATTGTGCTGCAACCACTGCAACATAAAACACAAGAGAATATGATTAGTGCTCTTTTCATCTCATTTCTCATCATTGTTTCTTGGTCTCTTGAGCGCTTCTAGAAAATAAGCATGAAATTTAATTTGCCACGTTCTATTTTCCAATTGTCGACTGAAATAACGTTTATACATTTCCCAATACTTGGGCTTGCGACTAAAAAAGGATGGGACCGCTAGTTCGTCAAACATGCTTTGTAAGTGTGACGGTGACAATTCAAGTAGCAGCTTAGATATCGCCTCTTCCATCGCATTTTCGGTTTTTTGTTTGAAGTTCTCTTCGGTACTAATCAAGCTTGTAAGGGAATAGCTTTTTTCTTGTTTTTCTACATTACCTTTTATTGGTGATGGTAATTCAGTTGTCGTTAATGGCTCTTCGAAAAATGGATCATCTTCAACGTCAACAAATCCTATTTCTGCTTCTGCTTCAACATCATTAACTTTGATGCTAAGCCCATCATCAAAAGGGTCATCTTCAATCAAATCAGTTTGTGATTCTTGTATCTCAGGCTCAATTCTTTGTGTACTAGGTTCTTTGCTAACTTGCTGATGAGGCTGAAACTGTTGACTAGATAAATCTTGTGTTGGTTGTTCAATATCTTGCTGTTGATGGAATGGATCATCATCTAGCTCGTCATCAAGCGGCATATTGGCAAAATCTTTTACCGTTGCCTGCTCAGGGAGAAAACAAGACACCAGTAACCTGTAGTTACCAACTCCAAGAATATCACCATCATTTAAACTGGTTTGATTTCCTCTACCCAATGGCTGCTCTGCACCATTGATAAACAGACCGTTGGTGCTGTTATCCATCACTTGATAACCTTTAGCGGTTTTACGAATGATGGCATGCTGACTAGAAATTATTCTTGATACATCATTGAGCGTCATTGTTGAGTCGGGAGAGCGGCCAATTTCCCCACCATTCTCAGGAAAGCTCTTATTCCACTCAGAGATACACTCATTATCTGGTGAGCTAATGATTCGAATCGACAACGGCATAATGTCTGCTTCTCAATTAAGTAGAGCGGAGGATCAGTTAATCACAATATCAAACTGACCTGAGTCTAGCTTAATATCAATTTTATTTATCACTAACCCTTCCATCATTCGTTCAATACATTGATTTGCTAGATTCGGCATCAAACTTCGGTTAATGATTTGCTCAATAGCTCTAGCTCCCGTCTCTGGGGATTGATTTTGATTTACAATTTCCGCAATAACATCATCGTCGTAACTAAAGCTAGCTCCATAGCGTTGCGTGATATTTTTTTCAATGCGCTTAAATGACAATCGGGTTATATCAGCCAGCTCTGCATCGTTTAATGGATAGTACGGCACTATAATTGTCCGACCTAAAAATGCTGGCTTAAAGTATTTTTGTAATTCAGGGAAGATTGATTGGGTTAAAGATGAAATATCTGGCCTTTCATACTCACAAGCGGCAACCACTGCACTGTCCGCAGCATTTGAAGTCATAATGATAATGGTATTTTTAAAATCTATATTGCGCCCTTCACTGTCTGAAATACTACCTTTATCGAAGATTTGATAGAAAATGTCATGCACGCCAGGATGGGCTTTTTCCATTTCATCCAGTAATAATACCGAATAGGGATTTTTTCTTACCGCTTCAGTTAGCACCCCACCTTTACCATAGCCAACATATCCAGCTGGAGAACCTAACAACATTGATACTTTATGCTCTTCCTTAAACTCTGTCATATTGATCGTAATAATGTTTTGTTCGCCACCGTAGAGTTCATCAGTCAAAGCCAGTGCAGTCTCAGTCTTTCCTACGCCACTTGGGCCACACATCAAAAATACACCAATAGGTTTTCTGTTATCTTTTAACCCTGCTCGTGCCATTCGAATCGTCTGGGAAATTTCGGCAACTGGAGTGCTCTGTCCGATCACCCGTTCACCAATATGCGACTCTAGGCTCATTAATCGTTCAACCTCTTGCTTCATCATGTTGCCAACAGGGATACCTGTCCATAACGAAATCACTTCAGCGACGGTTTGCTTATTAACTTGAGGAAGAACTAACGGACGCTCACCTTGTAACGCACTCAATTTATCCATTTTTTCCTTTAACTCGGTCTTTTGCGCTTGTAAATCTGACTTTTCAGAATGTTGTAACGCATCACAGAGCTGAGTTTGCAGTTGTAATATTTCACTGGCTAAGACTTTTTCTTGCTGCCATTGTTGTGATATCTGCTCATGCTCTTGTTGCAATTGCGACAGCTTTTCTTTTACCTTATCAATATGTTCAGCTTCAATGGACCACAAATTTGTTTCATGAGTAGCTGTTTTTATTTCTTTTTCTAAATAATCAATCTGCTCTGCTAAGGCTTCCAGCTGAAATGGAGTAGCTGATTGACTAAGCGCAATACGAGAGCAAGCTGTATCTAGAAGACTTATGGCTTTGTCGGGTAGCTTTCGCTCGGGTAAATATCGAATAGACATTGAAACTGAAGCTTTGACCGCTTCTTGCAGAACTTTGACTTTATGATGATTTTCTAAGCTTTGTTTTATTCCAGCGAGCATCTGTACAGCTGAATCTTCTTCCGGTTCTTTTACACCAATTAATTGAAAACGACGTGTTAACGCGGCATCAGATTCAAAATACTGCTTATATTCAGCCCATGTAGTCGCGGCAATAGATCGGAATTCACCACGAGCTAATGCTGGTTTTAGAATATTCGCTGCATCATTTTGACCAGCTGCGCCACCAGCACCAATTAATGTATGTGCTTCATCAATAAACATAATAATAGGAACCGGTGACTGCTTTATCTCAGTGATAATGTCCTTTAAGCGATTTTCAAATTCCCCTTTTATGCTCGCGCCAGCTTGAATCGAGGAAAGATCTAATGCTCTTAGCTCAACATTAGCTAAGGACGAAGGCACATTCCCAGAGACAATTTGCTGTGCAAGTCCTTCTACAATGGCGGTTTTACCGACGCCGGGATCGCCAACCAATATTGGGCTGTTTTGTCGACGTCGACATAAAATATCAATGGCCTTTCGAATTTCGACGGTTCTTCCAGTAACTGGATCTAAGTTTCCATCTTTTGCCGCTTGTGTAATGTTTTTAGAATATTTATCAAGTGCTGGTGTATTACTGTCAATGCTTTGCTTTGTTGCTGCATGGTGTTCTATTTCGGCGCTGGTGGACACCTTAGAAGTCTTTAAAGATTGAGCTTTCAACCATTCTGAAGAAAGGTTATTAATCCACATGCTCAATGAGCCATTGTATGCTCCCTGCTCGATTCTTTGCTTTAGAACCAGTAATAAATGGTATTCATCCACTTTCATTTGGGAGTGATTTAGCGTGGCTAGCATCCACGCATCTTTTAATAGCTCAATTAAATATGACGATAGCGATGGTGAAGAGTCATTACCTTTACTAAAGCTTGCTAGCTCTTCGTTAACTTTGGTGATAAGAATATCTTTAGGAGTGCCACTGGCCTCACATGCCGCCAACCATCCCATTTTTTTCGCTCTAAAGAGCACATAAAACCAATGTTCAAGCTCAATACTAAAGTGAGTTCTAGCTAAACATTCTCCGGCAGCATCTTCCAATGTTGTTTTAAGTTCCGTTGTTAAGCGTTTGACTAAACTTTGTAATTCGACATTAATCATAACTATTCCGACTCATAGTAAAAGCGGATCAATAGCAAGCGGCATTTCAACAAATTGTTTTGATGTATTTTGACTTCCCATCCAAGCTGAACGTCCTAGTTTAGTCGCGTTACTTGCTGATGATAGTAAACGTGTTCTAGGTAAATATCGGCTATTCACCTTCATATATAGCTTGTACTTAATATTGATCCCCATATAGGTTTTCACCATATGGTCAATTGCAAGCGTTAACTTCTTATCACTATAAACTTCTAGATAATGGAGATAATTTCGTGGACATATTTTTATCTTAAGGCTCTGACCCACCATTGTTGCGACTTTACCAATAAGTGTCGTTTTACCTAGTTTTTGGTTTTGACCGTTACGACCAATTCTCGTTAATGAACATGGTGTGAGCGCTTGATGCTCCATATCAAAATAGTCAATTTCAAATTTTGACTCAAAATAATCTTCTAGCATCATCCTAAGTGCTATTGGGCAGGTCAACTTAAAACCTAATAAAGCCGTATATTGAATAAAGTGTTTTTGTGGAATAACGTTTGATTCCCCTACAACACCAGATAACTTAGCCAAGAGTTCACTGATGTTTGTCCCATGTGTTGGCCATGTAAATGTTTCTTCTTCTTTTAATCGCACTATTTGATGCTTGTTTTCGACCTGACAAAATAAATTTAAGTAACGGTTATTAAAGCCATTAAAAAAATCGATTGCTGCTTCATCGCTATACTCAAATCGCGCTTCTAATGCGGCTCGATACATTGGGCGAGGCATAACCCCATGACTTCCCGATAATGCCGATATACTGGTTTTAATTATCCAAAATTGTCGAGTGTTATGACTGACACTGGTGACCTGAGAATGATAATAAGCAGGTAATGATTCGCATCGGATTCTAATTCTAGGCCTCGCACCATCACTCGCCGCTTCGTGTTTAATTAATTGCCAAGCGCTCGCTAATTCTGCGCCATCCACAGATGATAATTTGTCGGTTAAAGAAGACCTTTGCATCCTGATCTCCTCGGAAACGAAATAAATACTTCATCCTGACTTTCTAGTTTTATTTCAAGTTGATTAAAACTATTAAAGCTCGCGAAGTATGAAAAAAATGTATCTAGTAGCGAACTAAATAATACTAATCCACCATTAATTTGATTTGCATCTAAGGTAACAATGATCTTAGTTCCATAAGCGAAGCATCCTTTTCCTGAGACTCTAATCGGAGAAACAATCTGTTCAAGTTCAATGTTGTTTATCGACTCGATATAAGCTGTGTTTTGTGTGCTTTGATTATGGTTATACAAATGGAAAACATCTTTAAGCGTTCGCTTGGGGTCATCGTTACCTAAAATGCTCTGATAATTAAAGTGTAAATGACACAATAGAGACCAAATTTCCTCATCCGCATCTCTACGTTTTAGTGCAATAGATGGCTTTCGTAATAACCTCATTGTCCCCGGAATAGTTAGTGAATCTCTGCAGCGAAGTTCGCTAGATAAAGGTAATGTACCCGCTTTCAAGCCGTTGGTTACCGTGACTTTAACCAGCCACGTTCTGTTATCACCGCTTGCTCCAAGATGTTTAAGGTCAGCAACTTTTAAATGGCTTTGAATATGACCATCTTCATGTGATTCTTGCACTAGTTGCCATCTTAATCCACATTGGTTTTCTAGGTATTTCTCACTATAGATAGCAGGAACTTTGACTAAATCTCCATCTGTTACATCAAAGACTTGATCGACAGAAAAAACCTCTATCCCCTCGATTTGACCAGAATCTAATATCAACGGATATTGCCGCTTCAAAAAGTCTATTGAAACCGGATCAGCGGTCATAGTATGCAAGTTAACAATTGGTACGCAGAACAAACAAAAATTATTGCTTGAGAGACCTCTGGCCATATCAACACTTAACTCACTAAGGAAAAGTCGTAAACAGATACGATTAGAATCTACCTGCTTTAGACATTCATGCAGATCAAAGCTAAACGCATTAAATCTCTCTGGAAAGGTAAAAAATTCAGCAAGAAGCCGAAAACCAGCGAATGAAGATACGTTATAGGGAAGTAGACTTTCTTCTAGCTCAAAGCCAACTGAGTTCATACGATTGCGACCTAAAACGTAATTTTTATCTCCAGTCGCAATACATATCTCAAGTGTCTTTTGAAATAAAATGTCATACAATCTCAACGCGGCATTGGCTTCACCTTTCAAATATAAATTTAATTCTTTAATATCTAAATCTGAAAACAGAATCGTTTCATCAATGGTCTCAATATCAATTTCAATTAGTGCCTTAGCTTGCTCAGCACCTTTAGGTTTCGGAACATCAAAAGGCGCAAAACCCACTCGAACCTTACTGAGTTTAATTGGATAAAGTGTAATGTCTTCTGTCGTTCTAAAAATGCACGAAGTCTGATTACCACTTTTTACATCAAACTCAGTGAGTGCTGGTATTAAATGGCTCGAATTGGCTGAATCATCGATCGCAAAGTTTAAAATTGAATATGAAGGAATCGGTCTGAGGTAATGTGGGAATAGTAACTGAATAAGACTTTCGGTAAGTTCGGGAAAACTACCATCCAACCGCTGCTGTAGCCGACCATTTAATAAAGCGATACTTTCTATAAGGCGTGATATTTGCGGATCATCCACTCCCTCCTTGCTTATTCCTAATGCGTTTGCAGCACCAGGATGCTGAATGGCAAACATAGCACCATCACGCCGAATGAACTGAAGCTCTTGTTCAAAGTAAGTTAACATTGTCTCAGACAAGGTTTGAATTCCTCACATCAAGCTGGTTGAAACTGAAATCCAATACCGAATCAAAAACCATTGTTTCAGAACCAAGCTCAGTATCTAAAACAGCTGAAATGCGAAACTTTAGGTTGTTAGTAAGTTTCTCATCTTCGCTCGGTTCAATAAGTACATGTTGAAGTCTGGGCTCATATAACTGAATCACTTCAGTTATATCAGCTAAAATCACCTCAATGTTAGCTTTACTCTGTGACCGAGTCGCATGACGAATCCCATAATGCACAATGGTGCCTTTTAAATGTTCGGTTTTTAATTTTTCTTCCCAGAGAGGGGCACGACAAGATATTAAAGAACAGACATTCTCTATAATTGTGTCTCTCATAGAGTCAATGTTGTTGCCCCACTTCTGCGTCAATTTAGCCATCATACTCATGCTGCTTCCCCAACGTCTTGGTTAGATAAGGTGGTACTCAACAGGACTTCTACATCCATCAACTCATATTGATACTGAGGTTGTAGGCGAATTTGGCAAAAATAGCGGGTTTTATCTAGCGGGTCAGCTTCTATTTTGACTTCACAAGACTTCAATGGATAACGGGCCATCACCGAATCTTCACCGTAATCAAGGCCACTAATGTATTTTTGTAACCAGCGTTCAATACGTTTTTGGCAGTCGTGGACACTGTCATATCCCCCTACCTGATCGCGAGTTTGGGTTTTAATATAATGACCAAAACGACATGCCATTAGGTTTGTTTGCAGCATACCCAAAATTCGCTCAGCATCAGATTTTGCATTCCATACCGACTGGTTGCTGAAAAAACCCTTTTGATCAGTCAGATAAAGACTGCTTAATGAAACAAAGCCATGTTCTGCCCAAAAACCATCTTCTTCACTATGAAGATCAATTTTGGTAACCACGGGTTCATCATTAACAGTTGTAGCTAAAGCACCACTAGCACCGTCCGAATTATAGGATCGCAAAAAGCCAAACCAACTAATTCTATCAAATTCTTTGATGACATTTGCTACTAACATAAAGGAGCAATTACCCCACAATGAATTTTTAGCGCTGTTGACTTCAGAAAATATGAATCCAGAATTATGGTTTTGATAGGGTGCTCTAAGGAAGAACTCTGGCATAACTAAATGCAAAAAACGTGATGAATTGTTATTTCTAAGTAAATGCCAAGATTGATAGTCTGGGCTTTCTAGAATACGGCCGATTCGGGCAGAATCTTGCATTTGACGCTTAGGATCGTCACCAAAAAAGAACTCATCTAGCCCCAAAAGAATAGGACATAGCGCTTGTTCCCCAAGCTCTGATAGCAACTGCAGTGTATACAGATCATCATAATCAGATATTGTTACATAATCCGGCTTAACGAGGTGGTCAATCAACAAAATTCCGTAAGGCGTTCCGCCAGCAGTATCAAGTTCTTGCGAATATATCTTTCGATACAAAGCCGTGTGCCTTATATCAAAGCTTAAGTTCATGTCGGCTGAAACTTGTTCCCAACTTAAGTCAAGTAGCCTAACCTTGACTCGTCGTTGGGACACATTCAGTAATAAAAGACTCTTTAGCCCAAGCCAGCCCGCTTCAAGCGCCTTAAAATGGGGATGCTGTATAACTTCGGATAGTTGAGCGCTGATCACTTTATCTAATTGCGCGATCAGTTTCGTCACTACCACTTTTAAATGGTCGCTATCATTTAAACTTGAAAGCCCATCAAGTTCAGCCCATAACTTAGCCGTTTGGGGTATTTTGTGAGTCATATTTTTAGATGATTGCGACATTCTTATACCTAGCTTGGAATATTTGCGACCATACGTAATGATGTGGTTAGTTCTTCCATCTGTAACCATGGTCTTAAATAGGCAACAGCAGAGTATGCTCCCGGCCTACCCGCTTGTTCTTCAACAGTCACTTTTGCTTCTACCAGCGGATGTCTTGCTTTGGCTTCATTACCAATTGCATTTGGATTAACGTATTGGTGAATCCAAGTATTAAGTTCTTTTTCTACATCATTTGGTTCAAGGTGGGAGCCAATTCGGTCTCGCCCCATTACTTTTAGATATTGAGCAATCCGACTACTGGCCATGGTATAAGGTAAGCGCGCAGAAATCGCAGCGTTTGCAGTTGCATCTGGATCTGTATAAGTTTTTGGTTTATGAGCAGTTTGAGCGCCCATGAAAACAGCGTAACTCGTGTTCTTGTAGTGAACTAAAGGTAAAAAACCTAGATCACTAAGTTCTTTTTCTCTTTCATCGGTTAAATTTACTTCTGAAGGACATTGCTGTAGTAAATCTCCAGAATCAGAGTAATAAGTGAAATTTGGTAGATTCTCTACTTTACCACCATTTTCGGTACCGCGAATGGCTGTACACCAGCCAAATTGAGTAAATGCTTGAGTGAGAAGTAAACCGTAGTCATACGCGGCATTGCTCCAAACAAAATCAGCATCAGACTCTACAATTTGCGAACCGTCAGGGCGAGTTTGTAATTCTTCATACTCAAAAGATTTAACTGGAATAGTCGCAGAACCATAAGGCAGCCGCGCTAACGTTTTTGGCAAGGTTAAAGCAACATACCTTGAGTCATCACTGGCTCTAAATGCATTCCAACTAGCATACGCAGGAGAGTCAAAACCAGCTGCAACAGGTTTACCTTCAGAGAATTTAGTAAAGTTATCGTAATCAAACATGCTGGCATTGGTAGCCGTAACAAATGGAGAATGTGAGGCTGCAGCTACTTCGGCCATATAGCGCAATAAAGCAACATCTTCATCACCGTACCCAAACTCAAAATCACCGATCAATGCGCCGTAAGGTTGGCCACCTGCCGTTCCAAACTCTTCTTGGTAAACCATGGTAAAAAAACGGCTGCGATCTATGGCTGGAGCATCTTCGAATTGTTCGAGCAACTCATCTTTGGTGTAATCCGCAAGCTTGATTTTTAAATCGGGTCCAAGCTCGCTATTTTTAACCAACTTTTGTAAACCTAACCAAGTGCCCTCTAGTTTCTGAAAATCCGAATTACGCATGACACCAGACAGCTGCTGAGAAATTTTACTATCAATTGCTGAAATAGCTTTTTGAATCGTCAGTGTAAGATTTTTATCCCAAGTAACGGTTCCGTCTAACGCTTGGCTGGTGAGAATGCTCAGTAACTCCTTTGTAGTATCAACTGGCGTTTGAGTCGTGGCTGATATAGCGCGTTCAAGTAAACTTTGTTGTTCGACTTCGCCCGCAGCCGATTCGGTGGCTTGTTGTTCTTCGGACATTATTCTTCTCCTCCGTCTTTACCCACTCCGAGCTCTTCTGCTAATCCTTGGATTGCATCGGTGCTCTGTAGTACTTCTTTTAGTAGACGTTCGAGATCTCTTGAACGATCAGCTTTACTGAGCAAGACTTTCAATTGGTTACGAGTTTCAACCAGTTTTTTTAGTGGGTCGATCTGCTCAACGACTTTTTCGGGCTGGAAATCTTTCATTGAGCGAAATTCAAGGCTGACCTCAAATTGACTGTCATCTTCTGCTAATTTGTTATCGACCTTATAGCTTAGAGTTGGATTAATCTGCCCCATAACGGTATCAAAATTATCTTTATCAACCCCGACAAATTCGCGCTCTTCCAAATCAACCTTATCAGAGTCAGGTTTATGACCTGAAAAGTCTCCAATAACACCAACAACAAACGGTAACTCTTTGGTTTCCACAGCACCGTTTGTTTCGACATCATAGGTTATGCTTACGCGATTTTTACTCACTCGTTTATGTTGTGCATTTAATGCCATAACAGTTACCTAGAATAAATTGACACAAATAATGAACAGAACCTTGCAACACCATTACAAGGTTCCAGAAGTTGATCTGATTAAGCACCTGAAAGCATTTTGCCCTGTGGTAAGTTGTATGTAACAATGCCGCCTTCTTTAACTTCACCACCTTCCATTTCGTAGTTATGTTTTTGAGAAATTTCTACATATGATAAAGCGATATTCTCATTAGGCTGCGAACCATCACTACCACTCACGTTATATGAAACTAAACGAGCTTGGCTAAGTTTGACTTGGAAATACAGTTTTGCTCCAGAACCATCCGCCTCTGGCTTGGTAAACGCAATTTCGACTGTTTTACCTTCTTTACCAGGATTAAATAGATAAGAAAGTAAATCTTCAGATGCACCATCTACCTGTTTAGATATATTCACTTCTGTCATTGCAACCATACCGGAGTCAGCATTATTGCCATTACCTATATCCATGGCGACATTTCTAACACCTCCCCAACTATAAGATCTCAAAGCAAACCAACCAGTGCCTTCTAAACCTTCTACCGTTGCGCCGCCTTGAACATCGACGCCATCAATACGCATATAGATACTTGCCATAGTAAATTCCTTACTTATGAATGATTACTGCTCAACTACCAACTGAGTGCCGTATTCTTTGTTGCTCCGTCTGATTTTGGTGGTTGACTGGATCTCGCATCAGCCCCAGTAGGTTCTGATGGTTGAATTTCTTGTTGTGCTTGCTGCATTTGCTGTTCTGAAACACCGCTTCGGTTAGCAGAACTGACTTGATTTGCTGTTGCTGGACGAGCCTCGTCAATTTCAGGCAGCACCACCTGCTCAAGGCGATCTAAGCCTGTGCTATCAAATATTTTGTCTACGAATCCCCCCTCTGGCTCAGTCATCATTTCTTTAATCACTTCTGGTAATGGCATGCACCCCCATCGAATGGCTTTTTCTAATAAGAATGAAACTGGGCTATGTGGCTCACTCTGTCTAAAATAATCAGAAAGTTCTCTTAATTGATGTAAAGCAATGTTTCTATTTAAACTATTATTTACAGCTACTTGAGCTAATGATTGAGAAGATTTACTGAGCATAACTATTGCTTGTTCATTATTACTAGGGAGTGAATCATTATGACTTTGAGTCATATATGCATCTTCCCCAACTGCATGCGATACTGAGTTATCATTACTTTCTGATGCAAGGGATGAATCAATCGGTTTATTAACCTTTATATTTGTTAAATAGATAATTGCCGATTCAATTTTTTTGATAATAGATTTAACAAAATTAAAATTTGGTGCTGTAACATTCGATTTTTGACAGTGTTCAAAGCTAGATTTCGATAAACTTTCAATGGCTACTTTTGCACGCTCAAGGCTTTCCAGCTTTGCTATTATTAGCTTTTTTTCACTATTTACGTACGCAGAGGCCTCTTGTTTTAAGATACTAACTTCACCTTTTCTTTCTTGACTTTGGTAATGAAAAAAACTGATTTCATTCAATAAAGGAAGCATCAAGAATGGGCCATAAAGCAAACTTCCTTCTTCACTATCTCCCAATAACTGAAAGAAAGCTTTAGACTTTGCTTCCGATTGCTCTTTTAACCTGCCAGTGTCATCTTCACTTTTTAACTTACTTTCAGGCAATACTGGATTTAAATTATCCCATTGCTCATTGACCAGTTCTGCGAACCACTCAAGAGTATTTGCAAAGCTTACTAATGAATTATCTAGAATAAGTTGTGCCGAAAGAAACCAGCCTATTAATTCAATATCTCTACTGGATTGCTTGAATATCGTTATTAGCTCTTGAGATAGTTCATTCCAATTATTAATGTTTTCATCTTGTAATGTTTCTAGCTCTGCACCATCAGGGTTTTGGCTTAGCTTCCTCAAAGAAGTTTGAGCTAAATTAAAAGAATTTCTTAAAGGTCGGAACGTCGCCCTATCAAGCTTTATGTATTCACCGCAATACTTTTCGGGACTAATAGGCTGCGTTAACTCTTGCTTAAGTTGCTCTGTAAACAATTTAATTAATCCTCGTATTGCTTACGATTGAGCATTAGTTTGATTCAGTGCTCCGGTTGCCATTGCACCAATAGCGCTAACACTAGGGGAAATGGGTTGCACTGTGAATTCATAACCGTCGAGAAGAGCTTTACCATCTGTCAACTCGGCTAATCTTGCTTTTACAACACCATCAGCGCTCGTAAAGTTAACACCATATCCATCAATATATTCTTGAACATATTTACCCGAAAGTGATTTAAGTTTTTCAATATAGGCAATGCCTTTATCAAATTGCTTTTGAGTTTTTATCTCGGCATTTTCATCAAGTAACTGCAAAAACTTGTTACTATGGGCAACAAATCCTGAGCCCATAACCAGAGCTGCAACTACAGGAGTTGTAATTGTGGTATTTTGGAACCATTCAGAAAATTCTTTATGATTATGAAGCATTGAAGTGGTTGAACCGCGATTATCCCATTCTTTTCTCGCTTTTCTGATGACATAATTGAGTACTGAAATCTGAACTAGGCGATCGACTAATTCCGTGATTCGATCTAATAAGCCTGTAACGATACTGACAATCATGCCTGCACCACCAACTGAATCCGCAGCGGCCTCAAGGCCTATACTGGTTGCACCATAAGCAATGGACTTTACACCTCCAGCTATACCCACTGCTGAATGTCTAGCCAATGCATTTGCTATTATTGATGGATGCCCTCCAAGTAGCTCTACACCACGCCCAGCGTAAAGCTGAGTTCCAAAATCAATCGACTTTAAAATGGCTTGTTTCACGCCTGAATAAATATCTAATACAGAGCTAGCATAGCCTAATCCAGGAATAACATCGGCTAAACTCTTACTAAAAGTTTGTGCTAACCAGACACCCATTTCAGTGATCCATTCAGCTCCGTATAACATTACGCCGTAGACAGATCGAACCTTACCAATAAGACGTTCAAAGAATGCTTGGATCATGCCTTTAATTTTGTCTACAAGCGCAGAAAGAGCATCACCGACCACAGTAATTGCACCCGTAACTTTTCTTCCCACTTTGGTCTTATTTAGCAAATATGTTGAAACTGTTTTGATATCATCTAAAGGCTCTGTACTGATAACATTCCCGCCAAACCAATCCTTAGAAAGACCAAAGTTTTTCTTTACTTCGGTATTTGCTAAGAAATACATGGCACCAAAACGTGCATCTTCCATATCTTTTAATTGGAATGCTGCTGATGTATCTGCAGTGTTACCGAACATTTTGTCTTTCATTTTTCGTTTAAATACTTTGAATTGCATGTCTCATACTCCACTACAACATTGCGTAAAAATGATTAAGGGCAAAACGAGCTAAGAAACGAAAGTGTTTAAGGGGCAAAAACTTATCTTTAAATGTTTAGGCTTATACTCAAATGAAGTTCTGATAATGATAAATTCAGCACCAATGATTAATTGCGCTGAATTCATAATTAGGGACTTAGGTAGATACAAACTATGATTTATAAATCTGTTTTTCATAGCAACACCTATATCACTCTGACAGTGACCATTAAAGGAATGTACTTTGTACTGCTAATTAAAATCGAGTTCAATACGAAAAAGAGATTACATATTCATCTTTCGTCATGCCAATACCAAATAATTTCGCTAGAGTAGAGCCTCTTTGATATGTTCGGCTTTAGAGGATTTCGTACCTTATGGCAGTCACAGAATTTGAAGTATCAGTTCGTCCGATGACCGCTAAGTTAAATGGTAAAGGACCTTACATTGCTACACAGCTTCGTTGCAGTGAGGCTATATCAGAAGGAACTCAGATAGATTTAACTGTTATCAGTAACACTGAAATTTCTGCTCAAGTTCTTGGTAAGGAATTAAGTGTTGAAGTGAAATACAAAGGTGAAATTCGTCAATTCTCAGGGTTAATTTCTTCGATTGCGATAGAAGAGTACAGCCTAGAAAAAAACATTTATTTTTATCGAGTTAACGCTGTTGATCCTATTACTTTACTCCAATTTAGAAGTAACCAGCAGCTGTTTCAAAGTATGGCGAGCAAGCGAATTTTAGAACAAATTCTTGAAGATTCAGAAATTAAAGCTTTTACGAAATTGTCGTTAGTTGGTTCAGGAAGAGAGCATGAATATTGCACCCAAATGGGTGAAACAGATCTGGATTTTTTCAAACGATTGATGTCTATTGAGGGGTGGTATTATTACTTAGATCACTCTGCCTCAAAGCCAACAGTAGTAATTTCTGATTCCAATAGTAACTTTAATTCAATCAGCAATAACTCTGTGAGCTATAAGGATCCATCAAACGATCCTGATCGAGTAATAACACAATGGCAGTTTAAAACATCAATAGGCACTGCCAGCTTATCTTTATCAGATCACACTCAAGAGCTTGCCGAAGTCTTTTCAAGTGATGAACGTAAAAGTAACCTTGATAACAACTTCAATGGTTTAAATGCTTACCATTACGGGCAAGGTTCAGATGATAAGAGTGTTATACGTGACTTTGCAAAATTGCAAATGGAGGCATTAGATACTGAAAGAACACAAATTAATTCAGTTTCAAACATTATTGCTATGTTCGCGGGTACAACGTTTAAATTATCGAATCACCCTGTTTCGGATGTTAACCAAGAATACCTGATCACCCAAATCAATCATATTATTGACCATGCAGAATCGGGGTCTCAGTTACAGTACCAGAACAGCTTTCAATGCATTCCTGCCGCAGTACCTTTTAGACCTAAACTGGAACCTAAACCACTAGTACAAGGACTACACACAGCAACCGTTACAGGGCCAAGTGGTGATGAAATTTATTCAGATAAAAAAGGACAAGTTAAAGTTCAATTTCATTGGGATACCAATGGTCAGAGTGACGAAAATACTTCATGCTGGCTTCCAGTTTCACAAATCTTCGCAAGCAATGGTTTTGGTGCGGTATTTATGCCACGAATTGGTGACGAAGTACTGGTGCAATATATTGACGGAAATCCGGATCGGCCAGTTGTAGTCGGCTCTATTTATAATACTAACAACCAAATCCCTTACGATGTTCTCACTCAATCAGGCATAAAAACTCGCACATCTCCAAATGGCAGCAGTGACAGGGCTAATGAACTCGTATTTGATGATAAAGAAGATAACGAGCAAATATACCTCCACGGTGAAAAAGATTTACTTCTTGATGTAAAGAATGACGTCATTACCACTATTGCCAATGATTCAAATACAAGCATTGAAAATGATTGCATTTCAACCATAAAAGGTAATCAAACAACAACGGTAGAGAAAGCAATCGAAATGACTTGCAAAGAAGCTTGGACAGCTTCAACTGACAAAGATTTCACAGCTACTACCAAAGGTACATTTAGCGCTACCGCTGATAAAGACGTTTCATTACAAGCAAGTTCTAGCCTAGAAGCGAAAGCGAACTCTTCAGTAACCGTGGATGGCCAAAGCATTGAGCTTAGTGGCAAAACTAAAATAGCGCTATCAGTGGGAGGCTGCTCAATTGAACTAAGTCCAAGCGGAATAAAAATCTCAGGCCCACAAGTTGAAATTGAAGGTAAAGCAAAAGCTGAATTGAAAGCGGCAATGGTTACAGTAGAGGGACAAGGTAAAGCGGATCTAAAAGGAGCGCTTGTAAGTGTAGAAGGAACAGCTATGACGCAACTAAAGGCTGGAGCCATGGTTCAACTTCAAGGGGCAATTGCCAAAATCAACTAATGAAATTATTAAAAATCCCTTACGAGACACCACAACAGCTATTCAGCGTTTACCAACCAAATGCAGATTACATAATTTTTGCAGAGCCATACCCTACCCCTTATGAATTGATTCAAAACTCTCGCACCAATGAGAACTTTAGCCATGTAATTAGCTTTCTTGCACATGGTTTACCAATAAGAGAAGCCGTATGGTGGGCAGTATGCTGCGCATCAAAGCGTACTGATTGGAATGAACCTGAACTAAATGCCATCCAAGCATCAAGAGCTTGGGTTCACGCACCAAATGAAGCAAACAGAAGATATGCAGAAGACATGGCGAAACAAGCAGGATTAGAGTCAGGAGCTGGTTGGGCTGCTCAGTCAGCATTCTGGAGCGGTGGCAGTATGATTGATCCTGATTCACCGGAAGTGTTACCTCCAGCTTATTTATACGCACAAGCAGTGTCAGGCTGCATTACACTCACAGCCGTATTACCCTATGGTGAAAATGCAGAACAAAGATACAACGAATTTATTGATATCGGTTTAAACATCGCCATGGGAGGCAATGGTAAAATAGAAAAATAGGTAATAGATTATGAGTTTTCCCGCAGCAAGAGCAACAGATATGCATGTGTGTCCAATGCAAACGCCTGCAATAGTGCCAATTCCTCACGTTGGCGGTCCAATTCTCCCCTTACCAAATATGGTACTTATCGGGAATCTACCAGCTGCAACCATGGGGCAACCCTGCGTTTGCGTGGGGCCACCAGACAGTATTGTGAAAGGAAGTATGACAGTATTGCTAAGTAATCAGCCAGCAGCCCGAATGCTGGATATCACAGCACACGGAGGAACCATCATTTTAGGTTGGCCAACAGTATTGATTGGTGGCTAGCAAATTATAGATAAGACCCAGCTATAAGGACTGGATCTTATACTTGTAGCTTAAGCTTTAAAACTTAAATTGAGCTCTAGCTTCTCGTTCAACGATTACTTTCTTTGTTAATTCAGGTTCTGTCTTATTTAAGCTCTCAGCCATGGACAAAAGCGCTTCCATCACATTAAGCTTATCTGTATCTTCAGCAAATAATTTAGCTTGACGATACTGACTTTCACTTGGTTTTCCTTTACTCAACCGTTGTATTACTCTCGCTTCGTCTTCAGAGGATAGCATCCCGCTTTCAGCAAGTAATTGTGTTACCGAAGCTGATAACGCTATATCAAGGTTATTGCTAATAGCAATCACCTGTTCCCAGTTGCGACCTGTGAAGCGATCAGGGTTGGCTTCCATAAATCCGATAATTTGAGTCACATTATCGGAAGCTAGTATTGGGCTTATTTTTCCTATTTGAGCATTAACCAAAAATGCTAGTTCAACTACTTTGCCAGACTCAAATGTAGCATCACTCAAAGCATTGGATAATTTGTTACTAACAAAAGATAACCATTCTCTATCTTCTTTCTGAAATAGAGATTCTGAATTAAAGAAGATTTGTTGCCATGGTGTTAATAGTTTACGACTAAACCGGTTTGTAGTGAGAGCAGCAGTTACCCCCAACACTTTAGCTGTTTGCTGCACATTTGATATAACTCGATATGATTCAGATTCATCTAAATCCTGCTCAAAAATGCTATTTGTTACTGAGTATTGGCTCAATAATTCATAGGCTTTATCAAAGTCCCCAATTTGTTTATAAGCTTCGATAAGAGCTATGCGTTGAGGAGACTGAAACTTCAATTTAGGATCTTCACTAACAGCATTTTTCGAAATAGAGCGAGCAAGTGCAATGGGATTTTCAGGAGCAACTAAAAGACTCGCCTTTAATACAAATGCATTATAATAACTATCAACAGCTGCTTTATTATCAGCACGTTTTACTATATTTGCTATTTGTCTGAACAACGATTGTGCCTGGGATGGTTGATAATAGCTCTTAATTCTCTTAACTATTTCTAAAACCGTAACAGCCGGAATGGCATTAATAGCGTCAAAATTTGGAGCAGTTGAAAATTCATCATATTGTACTAATTGCGCTGCTAATAATAGGTACTGCTCACTTGCAACTGAAAACTCACCATGCCTTGCAAGTAAATCAGCTGACTTAGCTGTTTGCCAATGACTAGAAGCAAATTGATTATTAGAAATATTTTTTAGAACACCAATTACTTTGTCGGAAACTTCTATAGACTGCTTATCAACTAGAGTTAAGTATAAACTTAAGTCATGTGATGAAATTGTACCTTTGAGTAATCTTCTCTCTAACTGTATTAATTTTTTATCAACACCATTATTGTGAATGATAGAATCAGCAATGAGTGAATAGAACTTACCCACTTCCCCTTGCTTTTTGTAAGGAAGAGCACGTATAAATTTATCAAATTCAACGGAAGCAAATTTGTATTCGGCAATTACATCAAAAAGATTTTGCTTAATTTCTGCCGTCGTATCAAGTCGTGAAATTAGATCATTTGAAGTCGATGATTTTACAACTCTATTTCTGTTAGTCACACTTTTCTCAGAAACGCCCATATCCCACTGTAATGCATCATTGTATGAAATACCAGGACCGAAATTTCTAGTTTTGGTTGAGCCAGAAAGAACATGCCTCCATAGAGCTCTAAGATTGGCTTGAACTTTTAGGCTATCTTTTGCTTCAACACTCGCAACTAACCCGTCGATATAACGTAAGCTAGCATTTTGGGTCTGACCACCACTAGGAATATTAGATGCGTCAATCTTAGCCACTACCTTGTACAAACGAGCACTAGAAAGCGAGATTTTTGTATCCGTCAATGCCTGTTGGCTTAGTTTTTCCTTCACTTCAGGTAAACGAAGATCCTCTCCGCCATCTTGCAGTAACGTCAACGCCTTAGTGTATTTATGCTCACTAATCAACTGCTCATATAAAGCTGCACGTACAAAGGGTTCTTTAGGATCATGCTGATAATAATTGAGCAAACTTTGCTCGAACTGAATCTTATCATCCAGCTTTAGAGCTACATCCATTTCAGCCAGTCTGAACGTTTTTTCTGCTGGGTAGTTCTTTATTAATTTCTTTAATAAAGATAATTGTTGTGTATATTCCTGAGAGCTTAACTCATAAAAACTGAAACGATATTTAGCATCGTAAAAGGCTTTGACTATATCAAGAGGTAGTTTGATATCACCATCAACACCAGATAAATATTCATCTACAATAGATGAGAAGTTATCGACAACTAAGGTGTTGAGCTGATACCCAATTGTTGGATTCTTAGCTTTAAACTCAAATATTTTAAACAGTAGTTCTTCATCGGAGCCATTGAATATTAATTCAGCTAAATCAGTATAAGATGAGCCTAATTTTGCTTTACTTCCAATATAACCAATTGCTTTAGATAGTAATTCTTTATGAGACTTATTTGCACCAGGAACAATAAAACCCACTGCCAACTGTGGTATATCAAAAGCATTTTTGAAGTCAGCACGCTCTAATATCTCTTTAATTAGTAAGTCAAATTTTTGTTTTTCCTTATCAGAAAGCTGTTGCTTCAAACCCTTTTTAACAAGGTCGAAGTGTGACAAAACAGCGTAGCCTGCTGTCGCTTTTGCAATTTGTTTTCGAGCATAGTCAATTTGCTCTGAAATAGATAATGATTCAGCAAGGATAGAATTAATATTTTTTGAGGCTATAAACGATGTTCTTGGATCTAACTTGGGATCATAATTATCAATATATTCAGCCATTGTCTCTGCAGATAACAATTTTCTTCCTAGAGCTTTCTCTACATTACGATAGAGGTCTAAATTGGTAATCGCCGTATTAAAATAACCTTGGTCCATTGAGCCATCATTAATCAATTTAGCACCAACAACAGATTTAAACTGTTCTAGTGATAATAAAGATAACCCTCGAGCAAAAACCTCTACAAATTCTTGCTTCTGAATCAATCGATTGAATAATGCTGAGATTTTAGCTCTGTCGTTAGATGCACTCAGCAATTGAAACTGTGTTTCAATATCATTTTGGTACTCTGCATAACTTAATGCATTTGATAAAACCGATGTATTAACCGGATCACTTACAAAAATTTGATGTTTTTTATCGGCACTAGCTTCTAACTCTGCTAATTCCTTAAAATTTCCAACTCTATGGTAATGCTGTGCAATATCGGTATGGAGTAACTCATCATCCTTAAACAATGAAAGTAACTTTGTATCAATTTGCAAAGCAATATCACTATTGTCGGTTGAAGTGGCAACACGTCTGACCAATTTTGATGTTTGATTCAACCTTGAGTATTGATTTAAAGGTAACGGCTCTTCTTGTAATTGAAGTTTTTTAACATTCACCAGTTCAGAATTAAACAATGAGAGTAATTCTTGCAGTCTAGTTTTGACTAATTTCGAGTCTGTTGGCCAAGTTACAATGAACCCCTCTGCAAGCGATTCAAAATGATTACGAAATGAACGGCTTACCGTGGTATCAACCGGGGGCTCCCAAAAGTTTGATCTTTTTTCTTTTGGAACGCCATTACGAAGCGCTGCTGGCTGTTGTTGAATAAGCCCTTGTAATGCATTCCAGTACCATGCATTTGCAATGTCATCTTGCCCAATTTCTTCCCGTAACAACGCTGTACTTTTAAGTAAGCCAAGATCTGAACGGTTACGGCTTAGTGCTTTATTGAAGAAACTCAACGCTTTTTCTACATAACCTGCATCAAGGAACATTTGCGCCTTTGTTTTGTCAACATCTATTAAACCTGTGATATCCGTGATCATATCAAAAGACTTTTCTGCCTCTAGCACATTGCCTTTACTGAGTAATGTTTTACTTAAATCGATATATATTTCAGGAGGAAGCTCTTGTTTTAATCCAATAAGACGTCGACCGTAAGTCAATTTACGTTGTTCATCACCGAGTCTAAGGCCTGTTATTCCGTGTGCCGCAGTAGATAAGGTGATAAGCTCACGCAAAATACTCGCACGGCGAATCCCAGCCTGCGCTAATGAGTTTTCTACTGCAGTAAACTCCCCTTGTTTATCATTAGTTTCTTGAGAAATTTCAGATAAAAGCGTGTAAAGATAAAACTTATCCGCTCTAGATGTGATACGTTCAAGAATGAGACGATGAACCCAACGGAATGTGCTTTGAATTTTGGGCGTTAACTCCTCGCCGAAGCGACGAGCACCGATCATATTTATGATGCCGTCAATAGCGACAACGAATTCGTTATCTCCGTCAGCATGTTCAGCTACGTATTGTAAGATCGCTACGGCTTCATCACGTCGCCCGTGATCTTTCATTAGATCGGACATTAATAGTAGATTGTCAGACATGGTTGGTGTTTCTGCAATTGAGCGACGATAACTTTCAATCGCTCGCTCAGGGAATCCACCCATTGTCATAATACCAGCTTCAAACTCACCTGCGACTTGAGCGGCATTATCTGCTTTCAAACTGTTAAGTAAGTTATTAACTTCAGCCAACCGCTTGTCTTTATCTTGCTCTAATTCATTAGTTAGCATATTCAAAATTATGTTGCGAACATGCTCCGTCTTGAAATCGGGTTCAGCGACAAGAAGTTTCCGTAAGACTTTATCGTATGATTCAGGATCTTCCAGCATTAAGTAGACTTTACTTAATTGATTAAGCTTCTCGACTTCGTTCATATTGCTGCGGCGAGCAAATTCTTCAATAACTTCAATTGCTGATAACTGATCACCGACTTCAACGTAAATACGAACCAGTAGATTGATTTCGTTTTCGTTGGCTTTATTCAGAATGAGCTTTTCTTCAATATCTACAACGATGTCAGCCAATTTATTTAATTCAGCAGCTAATAACATCAATTGAGCTTCAGAGAAACTACGTCGAGCCGGACTTTTAACACCAGTCCAAATATCCTGCCAAAGATCTAGGGCTTGTTGTTTTTGACCGTTAATACTGTATAGCCAAGCAAGGCGCATGCGCTCGTCATAACCAAGGCCCTCGCCTTGCTGATCAAGGCGTTGATAGATGGCTAATGCTTTGTCAGCACGAGATAATCGCTCATAAGCATCAGCGATATCTTTATGTTCTCCTGCTGTTTCAGATAAGAGAGTTTCTAAACGCTCTAAAGCCTGTGTTGCTTGTTGCTCTTGACCACTATTTAAGTAAGTTTCGAATAAAAAGAAATTGGCGGGAGCTGCAAACCCTTTATTAGTTGCATGCTTGGTAACAAAAGAAATCGCTTCATCAACAAACCCCATTTTGACCATGCTTTCAGCGCCATCAACCAGAGAAAAAATATTTTTCTCATTATGCGAAGCCATTTCCTTCCATACATTTAAGGCCTTCTCAGTTTTCCCTATGTTCATATAGTGGGAGGCGAGACCATCATACCAAGCGATAACATCAGGCTCTTTTTTGATCTGATTGTTATATTCATTAATCATATCTTGAGAGCGATCTGCAGAAAGATACAATTTAATTAATCTTTGTCTCTGTCCCAGATCAAGTTCATCAGCTGACGTCGTTTTGAATAAATCAATAGCCTCGTCATAACGACTTAACTCTACTAAAACATCAACACGAGCTTGCTGAAGATCTAAATCGTTTGGATAGGTTTCTAAAAGTGGCAGTACTGATGCTAATTCGTCGGCATCACGGTAGGACTCAATCAGAATAGAAAGCGCATAGCGTAAATCGTATTTAGCTCCTGCGTTCTCAAAGGCAGCCCATGCATTTTTTTGAGCAGTTTTGTAATCTTTAGATTTAATCGCCCAGCCAGCTAAGCGGATATATTGCTGAAAAGGTTTACCGGCTTGTTCTTCAACTTTGTATAAATCCAGTGCTTTCTTTTGATAGCCCATAATAGCTAACACGACAGCTGCACGGTTTTTGAAAGCTTGCTCACGAGTATTTGCCAATTCAACTAATGCATCTGTATTATCAGTTGCATTTATCATGGTTAAGCGGATCAGTATAAATTCTTTTTCCACTTTACTTTTTGTCAAATCAATGGCTTTTTGATACCAATTTATGGCTTGTTCTGGTTTTCCTTGTGCGTCAAGCAAACGAGCTTTAAGCAAAAAACCATCTGAGGTTTTTGCCAGCTTAAGTCCTGCATCCACCGCTTTTTGAGCATTAATAGAATCGCCATGTCGCCAATACAAATGACCAATAGTCAATTGAGCATTAGCTCTTTCAGATAAATTATTTTTTTTATTCTTTGAGAATTGATTAAGTTTGGTAATGGATTGGCTAATGTCTTTATCTTCCAAAATGGACTTATTATAAAGATCATGAATACCTTTATTTTCAACACCGCTTACATCCTTAACTACAGAAGCAATGTCACCAGTAGATACAGCAGCATACACAGGAAAACATAGGGCCGCTGAAATAGTGGTCGCCAGCAACGTCTTTTTAACATTAAACATAGTCTCAAAACCCTTAATTCTTTTTGATATTTGGGATACACATCCGTGTGTTTCATGGAACACTAATCTCAAGACTGAACTTAAATGCTTATAGAAGCCTTACATTAAGTCCAATCTTTTATCGATAATTAACGGCGAGTGCTCTTTGGCCAGCGGCGATACACAAGTTCTGCGATATAAAACAATAAAGCTAATAACAGTAAGTAAGGCCAAAGCTTGGTAACGATAAATGCCATATCACCTTGCTTGCTTTTTAACTGCCAATCACTTGTTGCGATCTCATTTAGGAACTGTCCTTGGGTTAATTCAGATAGCTTTGCAAAATCCAGTAGCTTCGATGGGCTTACCTGATTTTCTTTAGCGATATCTGAATATGAACGTAATGCATTACGTTGCCAGTTACGGCTACCTTTAACTTCGACTAAAGCATCTTGCCCAACAGGGAAATCAATATTAGCTACAAATAGACCTGGGGCTTTTTCATCAAAGCGGATTTTCTGACTGTTACTCGCACCATCCCAATCCAAAATTCGAACACTTGGCGTTAACTCTAAATCATGTGAAAGACGTTGAGCAGCGATCGATAACTGATCATGCTTACGATCAACCGTTAAATGGAACTCATTCTGATTACTTGCTGTTTTTCGAATTATGCGACCTAACCATTGACCATATTGCTCCCAATCAACGAAATTTTGAGTACCATGACCTAAAGGCTCTGTCATCAAGGCCGTAACACGACCTAAACCATATTGCCAAGTGGACAAGACTGGATATTTACCAACCGACTCTTCAAGTAATACTTCAGCGGCAGGTTTACGGCCTACTTGTACATAACCAGCAAGTTGAGGAAGGTTGTCTTTTTTTACATCCCCCCACCAACCCGTTCCGCCTTGCGCTGTCATTGAGAAAGCACCACGTTTATAGGTTGGAAGTTTCTTAGTAGATGGTTGCTTGAGGATCATTTCAACAAGGTTGAATTCATTTCCTACAGAATAGAAACGCCCTTTACCCCAATTGGCCATATCAGACATAATTAAGTTATGGCCACCCTGACCAACCAAAATAGTTGATACGTTAATATTGTCTTTGGCAATACGACGTAACATACCTTCGTAGTCATCATCCTCAATACCTGCATCTGTAATCATGATAATATGTTTGAAGCGTGTATTGATGTTTTTTAAACCGTAATAAGCTTCTTGTATGGCAGGGAATAAAACGGTTCCACCAATAGCTTTCATACGGCCAATTGCACGGTCAACTTCAATTTTATTAGATGCTGGCTGCATTGGAATAGCCCAGTGCTTAGCACCATAAAACTCAACAATACCTATACGATCATGTGGTTGTAAGCGTCGAACAGCAATACGCGCCATTTGTTTTGCCAACTCGATCCGTGTCCCAGCCATAGAACCAGAAGTATCGATAATGATAGCTAGACCAACACTTGGATCATTTTTATCGTCTTTCTGTTGCAACTGAACAGGCAAAGCATCAGCAATTGGGGTGTCAAAATAACCGCCACCGGCAAAGGCTGATTCACCACCAGAATGTAGCAAACCGACACCTTTATTCTGAACCGCAGTAACCAGCTTTTCTTGAATGGCTTTCGAGATTTGATTTGAAGGAAGGTCATCTTGGATTACAACATCATATTCAGAAAAATCAAAATCAGTAGTGAGCTCAGCAGCATCTACCGACTCAATATTAAAGCCCGTGCCCAATAACTTACCGAAATGCTGTTCCGCATTAATCTGGCGATCGCCTAAATACAAAACGTTAATACCATCTTGAACAGCCAGTACAGTAGAAAGTTGATTATTAGATGCATCCGACTCATCACCAGAGATAACCTCAAGTTGTGCACGTAATGGATAAAACCCAGCATTTTCCGCTTCAAAGCTTAATTCGATGTGAGCCTGGCCATTGACAGTAAATGATGAAGATTTTGCCAGTAGGGTGTCATTACTGAATAAGTTGACAATTACGGACTCTGCATTACCTGCGACCTCAACTGATACATTTGCTTTTTCACCAACACGTACAGTTCGAGCTTTAATATCAGCAACGTAAAGATCAGAATAATCACGGTCAAGCTCGTAAGTATGAACTGGAATACCTCGATCTTGATATTGAGCGATGACTTTGCTCCAATTTTGGTCTGTAGCTAAACCATCTGTAATCAGTGATACTGAACTATTCACACCTAATGGAATGGTTTGAATTGCATGAGCTAAAGCTTGTGACAACGATGAAGTATTTAATGTATTACTGATCAACAAATGGTTTTCAGCATCAAAACTGTGCTTTTGACCACCTAGCTGTACCAAAATTAATTCATCATCTGCCGATACATTAGCTGAGAGTTCATTAAAGATTGATTGAGCATTTTGTTGTGCTTCTGCAGAAAGGCTATCCGATTGATCTACAATAATGACATGATGAGCCTTATTACTTGAATTAATCAATACTGGTTGTGTCAATGCCACTATCACACAAGTAAAAACAGCTGCACGGATTAATTTGTGATTATTATCGCCACGTTTTTTCCATAGCAACCAAAGCACAGGCAATCCGAAAAGTAATATGCCAAAATAGGCGTGTAAAAATGATAATTCCATAACAACCTCTCTACGGCATTAGGCCACGTTGATAGATAACCCACTCAGCAATTAGCAATAACAAAATCAAACTGATCAATAGTGTGACAAACTCACTAAAGTCACTGAGTACCGAATTTACCGAGGCAACGTTATATTCTGTGCTATCGGTAATAGCTGTGGTCACATCGCTATTAGTTAAAGATACATGAGCCTTTTTACCAGCTAACTCAATGCCACCTGCTTTACCCAGATACAAGCTACCATTTAAGCTTTGTTCAAAACGGTCTTGAATATTTGATAGACCATATAAACTGTCTTGATGATATAACTCTTGACCAGCACTCAAGTATGGCTGCCAGCCATTATTACCGCTTAACCATCGAATTGATTGAGCGACAAACACAGGATAGGATTTTGACTGGGTAAAGTTAAATTCAGGCTGAAGCAAAGCATTCCACACCTGAACACTTGGTGTATCTGCATGACTAAGTTCAACACTGATAGGTTGAGAAGATGCAGTAGCCAACCCATTAGCATCTATTTGATCGAGTGCTAATTCATGCAAGCTGTCCGCTAACGCTTGTTCCGTACTCTTATCACCTTGATAAAAGAGGTTAAACGCTGGCGTTTGATTCGACATTTGAGAAAATTCTAGCGCGGGTAACTGGCTGCCAAAATTTTCACCAACTTGGCGAATCACGACATCTGCATCCTCAGCTCCAACCAAACGTACACTTGGATCGGAATTGACTACTGCGAAAACTGAGTTATGTACTGTTGATGAAACAGCAACATTAACAATTGAATTTTTGGGTAAAACAACACTTGCACTATCATCGATGGCAAACGCATCACTATTTTTAAGACGTGCAGTAAACTGCTCACCAGCAAGAGGCACATCACGTAATACGAATTTACCTTCACCTAACTTTTGGATTTGATCTGGTGTAAAAAATGCATCGTCTAATAAGAACTCTAAATCAGCTAGCTTAACCTTAGTTGTAGCATTCGTTTTAGCCTCAACCAAGATATCAATTAGATTTGCTTTACCAGAAGCGGCAAGGCTAATACCTAAGTTTACTAATCCAGCATTATTTTCAGCTGTTTTAAATGAAGTGGCATGAGAAACCGTGATATTGTCTGGTATAGAAACAGGCAATTTAGACTTGCCATATACAATCACATTAACTTGCGTATTATCATTAAATCTTTGGGATAAAAGCGTTAATTGTTCTGCAAATGAATCAGGCACCGCTTGCGGGAAAATTTTAGTTAAACGTTGCTCGAATACTGCTAGTTGTTCACTTTGACTTAAGATCTTTGTGTGAAATTCACCACCGAATATCACTTCTCTACGATTCTCAGGTAAGCTTGAAATATCGGCTTCTAAAGCAGTCACCGCTTTTTCAAAGTGTTCACCTTGTGTCATGGCAGCACTGCCATCCAAATACAGGACATAATATTCGTTACTTGCTTCTTTATTCACTTCTGGCTCAGAAAAGCCAAGCCAAAGTAAACTGGCAATCAGCAAGGTTAATAAGTAAGCCAATATATGCTTAAATTTTTGTCTAAAGACGCGTACAGGCGCATCTCGTGCCGCTTGTTGCCAAAACATAGATGTTGGCACAATCAGCGTACGATATCTTGTACGTAACTGTTGAAGTGCAAACAACAAGCCAGCAATAGCTAATAGGCCAGCCACAACAAAACTGGGACTTAAATTGATGAAGTTCATAGAACCAAACCTCCGGACTCGAATAAGCTAGACAACTGTTCTAATACATCTTCATCAGTATCAATCTGAACAAAGCCAGCACCGTATTGATTAGTAAAATCCAATAATCGTTGGTTGAATGATTGGTAGATTTCTTTGTATTTTTCGAGTAAAGCTGGCGTAATAGTGATCTCAGCAGATCCGTTAGTCTCACAATCTTGCAGCTTTATATCACCATAAAAATCATCACTTAAACTTGGGTCTGCATCACTCGCCTTAGTTAATTGAACAAGAAGTAACTTGTGGCGTAATAATTTCAATGAATCCACTATCTTTTCTATACCTGAATCATCAAAGAAGTCAGAAATCACAACAACCAAACCTTTTCGTAAATTTAAATTTGCTAGGTGATGGATACTGGTTGATAAATTAGTTTGATTTTGAGGCTCTAATTCAGATAAATGCTTTGCGATTTTCATTACATTTCGCTTACCCGATGAGGATTTAACCTTTACCTGCATTTCATCAGCAAATGGGAATAAACCAACACTGTCATGCTGACTTAAACTAATAGAAGACAATGCTAAACTAGTTTGTAGAGCGGCATTAATCCTTGGAGTATTCTCTAAAAACATACTAGCCGACACATCGATTAAGAAGTAGACCGGCATATCTTGCTGCTCTTCGAAAATTCGAACAAACACACGACCAAGTCTACGATAAATGTTCCAGTCGATGGCGCGTAAATCATCACCTGCTACATAAGGTTTGAAATCCGCAAATTCTAAACCTTGTCCTCTGGCCGCTGTTTTTTGCTCTGCCAAACGTCCGCCCTTCTGCACCTGTGCCACTCTCAACGAAAAGTGCTGAAGTGCAGACAAAAAATCAGCATCGAATAGCTCATTAAATGTTAAAGTTTGTGATGCCATGATAGTTACCTTGTCAATTA
This sequence comes from Parashewanella sp. 2210YD4-3, assembly GCF_056591735.1. NCBI lineage: Bacteria > Pseudomonadati > Pseudomonadota > Gammaproteobacteria > Alteromonadales > Shewanellaceae > Parashewanella > Parashewanella sp. 2210YD4-3. Next base: position 301,818 of record NZ_JBWQOG010000003.1, read on the forward strand.
CGTACTCTTATTGTTATTACCCCAGTCATCGCCAGGGCCATAAATTATTTATGAGACTGTATTTGGCACTTGTACATGGTTTAGTACATCAGTAATTAAAGAATCTGCACTAACACCATTAGCTTGAGCATGAAAGTTCAGTACTAATCGGTGGCGAAGTACGGGTGTAGCAATAGATTTAATGTCATCACAACTTACAGCAAATCGACCACTTAACAATGCTTGCACTTTAGCCGCTAACATAAGGCCTTGAATACCACGAGGCGATGAACCTAGAGCAGCATAAGCATTAACTGATTCAGGCGCATATTGGCTTTGTGGCTGTGTTCCCATAACGAGGCGAATTGCGTAAGATTTAGCAGCTTCAGGTACAGGAACGGCACGGACAATGTCACGCATTTCACGGAGAGTCGCGGCATCCGTAACAGGTGTAATTTCAACTTTTTCGCCACTAGTCGTGCGGTCAATAATCGTGTGATAGTCTTGTTCGGTTGGATAGCCAACAACAAGTTTGAATAAGAAACGGTCAAGCTGTGCTTCAGGTAATGGATATGTACCTTCTTGTTCAACAGGGTTTTGAGTTGCCATTACACAGTAAGGCTCATCCATTTTAATGGTACGACGACCTACGGTAACTTGCTTCTCTTGCATGACCTCAAGTAATGCAGACTGAGTCTTAGGCGTTGCTCGGTTAATTTCATCAGCAAGCACTAGATTAGAAATGATTGGTCCTTCTTGGAAGGTCAATTCATGACCACCACTTTCAGTTTCGGTTAGTACTGTCGTACCTTGTATGTCGGCTGGCATCATATCAGGAGTAAACTGAATACGAGAGAACTCTAGGCTAACAGCTTTACTCAGTGAACTAACCAACATAGTTTTACCTAGACCAGGAACACCTTCTAGTAAAACATGACCACCAGCTAATAATGCAGTGAGTACTCCTTCGATAATATCGTCTTGACCGACCATCATATTGCTAATTTCGGTCTTAATTTGAGTGAACGTATGTTTAAACTTTTCAGCTTGTTCATTTACATTGATTGAATGTTGTTCCATAACGCTAACCTTCTTAGTTGGTAAATTATTGTTTAGTTTTTTCGTCTGAACGTTGTGCGACAAAATATTGAGTAATGACTTTCTTGATCCAAGGCAGTAAAGGTTTTTCTGGCACCTCACCTACCGCACCAGTTCGAGCACCGTGGTCTTCACTATTCGTTTGAGCAACTTGCTGCTGTTCAGGTTGAGATTGTTCTTGTATGGACTTTGTTCGCCCTGGATTTGGGGTTCCTTGCAATCTATCTGGCATAGGTACACCTAATAACATTGCAGCCACTCCACGAGTTTTCTTTAATCCGCCAGGGCCACCACGACCGTTAGCATCCTCATTTTCTTGATCTGACTCTCCAGATATACTGAGCTTGCGATCAGCTGGCGCTTTACGTTTGTTTTTTTTCGGCCCTGATGAAGAATTTGCTTTTTGTTCTTCGTCTTCCTCTTCTTCAGCTTCATCCGCATTGTCAGTTTCATCTTCTTGACGAGCCTTGTTTTCAGCGGCAGCTTTATCTGAATTAGCTGGCTGCTGACCAGAAGTGCTTCCCTTGCCGTTGGCTACGCCAGCAGAAGGGCTATTTTTCTGTTTTTTTTCACCATCTTGCTTTGTTTGCTTATTGGTCTTTTTCTTGGTCGCTGGTTTTTCCTTCTTTTTCTGCTTTTGCTTGGAAGACGAACTTTGTGAAGAAGCACCACTACCAGCCGTTTCAGATTGATTCTGCTTTGCATCACTATTTTGACTCGATGCATTTGAGGCTGCCTTAGGCTGGCTTTGCTTGGCTTTTAACTGAGATTGTTCCTCACCCATCTCAGATGCTGAATCAGATTGAGATGAGCTGTTCTTTATTCCTGAAGTTTTTTTATTCACCTCAAGTTTAGACTCAACATGCTCAGAGTCTTGTGTCGTTTTTATTGCCGATAGCAACTGAGTTGTTTCTACTTGTTTTTCAGCAACATTGGTATCAAAACCAAAATTGATAAAGGGTAATAAAACAGCTAATACAGTCAAAGATACCGCAGTGGCTAAACTGCGCCATTTGGCAAATGAAAGCACTGGAGCAGATAACTCTTTTTTAGGTAGATTAGTGACAATAGCTTCATTGATGAATTTTTTTGAATCTTCAATAGCGGCTAACTCAAAATCAGATGGATTTTCGATATTTAGAAATTCATCAGCTGTTTGTAGACGATCTTTGATAGCTAAATGATGGTCATAAAGCGCTAAAGCAAGCCTTCTGTCTATTTGATACTGACTCGAAGCTTGAAAGTATCGAATAACAAAAGCCACTAACGGAATAAGTACGAGGCCAATGTAATAAAACAGATTCAATTCAAGTTGCACAAGTTCTGTTACATCAACCAAAGCAGCAATAAATAAAATTGCAGGATAAAACCACACACTATATATAGCGACTTTCCAACCTTGCTCAAGCGCATGGCGATGTCTAAGCTGTGATAGATGTTTAGTACCCTTTTTCGCCAGCTCATTTAATTGTTGTTTTAACTTCATTGCTGTCGAATCAGTCATTATCTTTCTCCAATAGCGGGTCGTTAAGTTTTAAATGCTTTCGCACATCTGCCATTGCTTTAGTAAGTCCTGCTTGTTCATGGAATTCCGAAGGAATTAACTTAGCAACACGTTGATAATTGGAATAAGCACGTCGATAGCGCTTTAAGGCAGCATATGTTTTAGCAAGTCCCATTCGTGTAGGAATTTCTTGTTGTGGGTCACCATTAAACGATGCAGATAGGAAATATTTCCATGCCGTGTGAGGATCATTTTTATGTAAGTAAGCTTCACCCAGCATGCGTTGTACAGGTTCACGGTCTTTAGGCGACTGAGAGCGAGCAATGTAATTAAGAGCTTTTTGACCTAGTGTTATGACGATTTCATTATGCTTTTTTTCATACTTATCTTGGTTAGCTAGCCAAGCAAATCTACTGTAATAACTAGCAATAGCACGAGTCTTTTGGGTTGCAGCACCTTGTTCAATAGTCCGAACAAATTCGTCATGTGCTACATTTGTAGCTAAACCAATTTTCGCCATCTCAGTTACAGCTTCTTCAACATTACGATCTTTGGGATAGGCGTCAATATAAGCCTTTAAGTTGTTCCAATTTTGCTGATACGAAGCTTCGTAAAAAGCGGCATCGGCATCAGAATATTGGCTATCAACCACTCGAGTAAGTGCGAGGAAACCTACTTGTGAGTCAAATTCAACTTCATAGCCGCTCCATAAACTCAAACCAGCCTTCATAACACGATCTTTAGGGAACTCTTGTTGGTAGATAATTGTTGGCATTTCGCCTTGTTTTTGTGACGGCTGCTCAACAATGAAGGCTTTAGGCAGTGCTTGCTTTCTAATGGCAACCATTTCAGACAACATTGCATTCGTCTCGGACTTACCAAATTTGATGTCTTTAGCAATGATTAACTTATTTCCAACTTCGGGCTTGATGATGGTGTGATATCCTGCGGTATTAAGTTCCATTAAGCCGATATCTTTTCCGTTGGCATGAACAGGAACATACACATTATTTTGGTAAACGGTTAAAGAAGGTAAATAAACATCAGCACTTTGCTGTACTTTAGCGGCATGAACTATTGAAGAAGGTGTAAAATGAATTTCTTTATTATTCAAATTTAGTTTGATGCTGTAACTTTTTAAAATCGGGTAACCGATTATTGCTGCAATATCAATATTCTGTAATTCAACATCATATCTTGCCGTCAAAGCGTCCATAGATGTCGAGCCCGATGATTTTTTAGTGATTTCAGCTATAGGCACTTCAATCCCAAAGCTTTCAAAATTAATCTTGAGGGTCGTTTCATTCTTTCCCAGTCGACCTCCCAGGCTATCATATACGCTTTCATGCAAACCGAATGCTTCGTGGTTGCCGTAATCAAGTATGATGTGAGTTTGTTTGGTGAGGCCAGCTGTTTTTAAAGTCACAGGAATTAGTATGTGATCACCCAAGATCTTAATTTTTACAGATCCACCTTGTTCGTTCGCAACTGCATACTGACTTGCCAACAAACATAACATTGCCAGTAGTACAACATGCCGTATTCGTGCGATGTGTTTAGTCAGGTTATCCCAGTCCATAATCATTGCCTTAAAGTGTAATTGGTATTGGCTCACTTTATTTAACTGGCTTTAACTTATGGCAACCTTACGATTTAACCTTTTAAAAACATTTGATTGTTTTACGGACTATTTTATTAGAAATATTGATAAAAAAACGCAGCTAAGTATTAGAATAGCTGCGTTTCGACTTGATTTAAGGAATTGGAGTAATAGATTATCTAGAAGGGTGAATCCCTAGTGCTCTAATCAGCGCAATGGTAGTTTTTAAATTACTTAGTTTTTGCTGCAATATTGCTTCCTGTTGGTTAACTAAAGCTCGCTCTTGACTAATTTTATCAAAAGCCGAAACCGTTCCTAATTGATATTTTAGATTCGTCTCCCGAGTTAACCTTTGTTGCGAACTTAGCTGTGCAGTAGCTATCTTTAATTGTCTTTGGCCTGAAGACTGAGCACTCAGTGCATCTTCTACCTCTTTAAGAGCATTAAGTATTGATCGTCGAAAAGATATTATTTGTTGCTCAGCATCGAGCTTTGCCCGTTTAATACTTCTTTCTCTAGTCCCATTATCGAGCAACAATACTGCAACGTTTGCTGCAGTTCCCCAACTAAAAATATCGCCTTTAATAAAATCAGAGAGTTTATTACTTGATACTCCAGTATTAATGTCTAGTTTCAAATTAGGAAAAATACTGTCTTTCGCCAGATCAAAATTTAGATAGCTTGACTTTAAATTAGCTTCCGCAATTTGAATATCAGGTCTATGCCTTAATACTTCTAGTGGCGTTTTTGCAGTTAAAAGCACTTCAGGCAGCTTTGTATGAGATTGATCAATAAGTTCAAATTTTTGAGCCGGAATTCCTTGCAAATTTGCCAATCGAGTTACATTACTTTGCCGATCAGCCCTCAAGTCTTCAATTCGTGCTTTAATACTTTCAATTTCAACAGATTTATTAGCTACATCAAGGCTGGTGATCATTCCAGCTTTGTGCCTTGCCTCCAACATATTCAGCTGTTTTGCATTATTGTGTAAAGTATCACTTAATAACGTTAGACGTTGATCTTGAACCACGATATCGTAATAAACATCTACAATAGTGGCTACCAGAGTAATATGTGCAATTTCAAGATTTACCTTTGAATTAAATAAGCTTAATTGCGCAATGTCTAACTGTTTTTCTTTTTTCCCCCACAAATCAACTTCATAGCTAGCTTGTCCATTTAAACCAAAGGTTTGATTTCCACTGACATCTTTTCGCTTGGAATAACCAGCACTAGTATTTACTGAATAATTTATTCCTTGCTGGCTATCTGTATCTTCAAACTGTAATTTAGCTAACTTCAATGCGAGCGAAGCGGAGTTGAAATCAGGATTATTGTTTAAGCCATTAGCAATCAATTTTTTTAATAATCGATTATGTAAATTCTCCCAACCAATTTCAGCATTAGGAATATTTTGCTGCTGTTCAAGCCATTGTTCTGGAACGTTATTGTTCACAACATCAACATGCTCTAAATTTACAGAAGAGCAACCAGCTAGAATAACGCTAAAGGTGATAGCAAAATTCGATTTAGTAAGACTTAGTCGAAGCATTGTCACCTCCTAGCTTTGCTACAGATCTATTCGGCGCTTCTGAAGATGATTTTTCAAACCGCACCAATACCTTTTGACCAATTAACAATGGAATATTACCCGCAGCGACAACAACTTCTATCATTGAATCGTTACCTGCACCTCCGCCAACTCCTTGACTACCTGATGAAGAATTACGGCCAAATATTTCACCTACTCGAATCACTTTACCTGAATAAGTCGCGGTCTTATCAGAATTAGGAATTATGGTGGCAAGTTGTCCGACCCTAACCTTGCCAACAAACTCCTGACCTAGATCAGTTCTTACAATCTTTTGGGCATTTGGCATTAAAGTAAATGCGGTAGATACATTTAATGTTGATGCTCCCATACCAGGTCTTGCTTTAACTTCAATGATTCGGCCTGGTCTTGGTGCACGTATGGTTCGTTGATCTAATCTGAATTTAGCCGACTCAAGACTCGCTTCAGCTTGTTCAATTGCCGCGTACTGTTGTTCGAGCTGAATATTTAACGATTCAATTTCATCTTTGGCACGATCCAGCTCTAATTGCGATGAAGCATCAACTTCAACTAATGGCATGAGCCGAGCAAGCTCACGCTTTTTGATTTTTAATGAAAGTTGTTGAGATTTAAGCTGAGCCATGGCACTACGTAACGAAGCTTGTGCAGTCTTCAAGCCTATTCGCTCTTCGTCATCTTCTTGTACAGCAAGTACCTGCCCTTGATCAACAACATCCCCTTCTTTAACCAAAACCTCGCGGTAAGTACCACCTTGTCGCGCTGATATTTCTATAACCCCACCCTCAATATCTATTTTACCTTGTGCGACAGCACTGTAATTAGGAGCGGGGATTGAAACCATTTGATAATCATATGTCTTGGGTTCTAGACCTAGATCTTTTTTGAATAACCAGATCAAACCTAATACAATTAAAATTAACAACCAAAATTTTTTTGACTTAATTATCATAATACTGTCCATTAATTATTGCTTTTCGCTGGCCTTGTATCGCTATAAATCTTACCATCTTCTATTGTTAGAATGCGGTCTGCATGTCCGGTTAGGCGGTCATCATGGGTTACGCAAAGCACCATTGCATCGTGCAATTTAGCGGACCGATGAAGGAGGTCTGCTACTATTAGTCCATTCTTACTATCTAATGCTGAAGTTGGTTCATCAGCAAAAATGATTTTAGGATTTTTAGCTAACATTCGTGCAATAGCGACTCTTTGATTTTCTCCACCTGACATTTGCGCAGGTCGATTATTTCTTCGGTGGGATAGCCCTACTTCATCCAAAAGTTCATCAGCAATTTTAGAAGCCTCTTTAAAATTTGCTCCCATGTATTGCAGCGGGAGTACTATTTGTTCATGTGCAGTTAAAGAAGCAAACAGTCCCATACTTTGAAATACAAAACCACAATGCTTAGCTCTAAACTCGTCTAATTTTCCTTCTTTTTTAGACCAAATATTTTCATCTAAAACGTTCACTTCACCAGAGTTTGGTCTTTGAAGTCCCCCCAGACTTGATATCAAAGTTGACTTACCAGAACCTGATGGGCCCTTAACTAAAGTCATCTCTCCAGAATAAAGTTCTAAACTTAAATGATCCATGGCTGTTATAAGGGTATCCCCCTGTCCAAAGGTTTTAACCACATCTTTAGCGACAACTACTTTATTCATTATCGTAATAACTCCGCTGGTTGGGCTTTAAATACAGCCGTAAGAGAAACTAAGCCTGCGATAAGAGCGACAAGCAATAATAAAGCCGAACTTGCAGCTAATAAGAAAAATGGGATATGAATCGTGATATCAAATATCCCCATAATGAGCCTCAAAATATGTGCTGTAATTGCAGCAATAGGAATACTGACAACGCCAGTCCAGAAGGCTTGTTCCATCGCAATATAAGCAAGAATTCGCCTTTTCACTCCAAGCGCCCTAAGTGAACCAAATTCTTTTATTTGTGCTAAAAATGCTCCACGTAGCGTTTGACTTGCAATTGCACAACCGACTAACAAAGCAAATGCAGCAGAACCTATGAGCATTCGCCCATTACCCCTTAATACCTGAGAAAAGCCAGCATTAGAAGCAGAATTTTCGACAGTAGTGGCTTTCAAATCATGTGCAAGTAGCATCTGATTGAGTTGCGATTGAACTACTAGTTTATCGGCGGATGGTTTTAGTTTGATTAAAAATAATGAAGCATTATTTGTTGGGTTTCCACCGATCAATTGAACTGTTTGAGGCGAAGCAAATACTTTGGCTTCATAGCCACCAGCTAAACCATTTACCAAGCCACCGACTGTAACTTCTACATTGCCAATTCTAGCCTTTTGACCTATTCCGGTATTTAGTTGATTTGCCGAAGCGCGAGGTAATATAACAACACCTGGAGTTTCAAGAATTGTTCTCAATTCATCAGAAAAATATCTTGGAAAGTCGAGTGATTCAGGCCGCGGGTCGATAGAATAAATACTGACATAGTTACCGAAACTAAAACCACTATTTTGATCGGTTATTTGTTTTTCAGAGTCTTGATTAATATTTTCCCAGCGACTATTAAAGCCATAACTTGACCATGGTTCTACAGCTTCTACATTTGGATTCATCCAGATCAAATCTTGAAATCGGGTATCTAATTGGCCATTAAAAAATTGAAAGCGGTTATTACCATTATTTTTAACTACGACCAGATCGGCACGAAGTTGACTTTGTAATTCACTATAAGATTTAGAAAAACCAAAAACAAAACCAAGTTGAATTGTCATCAGCAAACCAGCTAAAACTAACACAACAATCGCTGTCGCATGTCGCTTCCAATCGTGAATTAAATTTGCTCTTGCTAACGAGATCATTATTGACCCTCTTGTTGTTATAAACGCCACCACGATCATAATGATCGTGGTGGTTTATCGGGATTAATGACGTACTTTATTTCCGTAAGCATCCCATACTTCTACGTCTCCAAGTTTAAGAGCACGAACTTCTTTTTCAATTTTATCTAAATCGCCAACAATAACCCAAGTCAAAGCATTTGGCTTAATGGTTTTTTGTGCTAACTTTTTAACATCTTCAATCGATACAGCTTGCAACTTGGAAGAGCGGCGCTCATCATCATTGAATGGCAGACCATATTTAGCAGCTCGTAGCATACTACTTAAATAACCAGAGTTTGAACTATATCTTGAAGGAATTGAGCGTGTTTTATTCGCTACATCTCTGCCCATCTCCTCTTTTGATATAGGGCGTGATGTTACATAGTCATTAAATTCACGCTTAAGCTCTTTAATACTTTCAATGGTTTTATCAGTTTGAAAACCACCGCCAGCAGAAATGAACATATCACCGCTGTTGTTGTAACCAATACCTGAATATGCACCGTATGTCCAACCTTTATCTTCACGAAGATTCATGTTGATACGTCCATTAAAACCACCACCTAAAGCAGCATTCATCAATTCAAGAGTTTCAGCTGTTTTATGGTTATAACCAGGAATAGAGTGACCGACTCTGATATTTGATTGAATAGCATTCGGGTTATCTACTAAAATAACGCGAGCTTTATTAGGTTTAGCACTTCCAACAGCCTTAAGTTTTGAGTTGCCAGTGTTATCCCAGTCTTCAAATGCATCACCAACCAATTTTTTAGCTTGCTTTATATTAATATCACCAACTAGGTAGATAGTAGTATTTTGTGGTGTAATTTCATTTTGATGGAAATTAATCAAATCTTGACGAGTGAGTGCATTAAGATTTTCACGAGTCCAAATTGTTCCTAGAGGTGAATCTGCGCCATAAATTGCACGACTGAACAAGCTACGATCTGCACTTCCAGGGTTACGCTCTAAATTAATGAAATAGCCTTCTGCATTATCTTTGTATTTCTTTAATTCATCCGCAGGGAAAGAAGGGTTAATGATTGTTTCTGCTGCAAGCTCTAGAGACTCTTCTAGTTTTTGAGATAAAATACCATAAGAGAATGTCGATGACTCAGTACCACTTCGAATCTGGGGCGACATGGCAATTTTATCAAATTCAGCAACAAGCTCATTTGCGTCATATTTATCACTACCTTTATTTAGCTGACTAAATACAGTAGCCGCTGTATTTGTACGGTAGCCATGGTCTGCAGCACTGCCTGTTTTAAACTCGATACCAACTGAAACTAACGGCAACTTATCACGCTTAGCAACAACAAGCTTAATACCGTTATCTAATAAAGCAGTTTCAATGTCAGGGAACTTGACATTACCAACAGAACCGACTGCAGGGATCTTACTGCGATCAACTTTATTGGTTTTTGCCGTATTTTGCGATGAAGGTAAAATTTGAAGTTCATAATAAGGCTTTGATAACCACTTGTTAGCTACTGTTTTAATATTTTTGGTATTGGCACTGTTGTACCATTTTTGCGAGGTTTTAAAATGCAATGGATCGTTGTGATACAACTCACCTTCAACTAAAAAGCGCCCAATACTACCTGTACTTTCCATCGAAGATACAAAATAACTATTTACGCCATATACTGTATTTTCAATTAAATCGCTGTCAGGACCTTTTTTAAGGAATTTAGCTAACTCTTGATCCAGAACTTTTTCGACTTCAGCTACATCTACACCAGGGCGGACATTAACTGTTACAGAAAATAATCCTGATAGTATTTGTGCATTTGCAGAAGCACTTACACTTGTAGCAAGTTTTAATTCATCGACAAGCTTTTTATATAGAGGTGAGTTTTTCCCTCCAGCCAATGCTTCTCCTGCGATGTATAGTAATGCTGAATCTTTTGATTGGTTGTTTGGAGTAGACCAAACACGCATTAAGCGAGCTGCGCCTACTTTGTCGTATAAAACTTCTTGCTTAACAGTATTAATGTCAGGTTGCCACTCAACCATTTGATTAAGTTGCTTGCCTGGACGCACGCTGCCAAAATAATGCTCAACTTTCTTTTTCGCTTCTTCGGCTGTTATATCACCAGATAGAACAACAACAGCATTGGCAGCACCATAGTAGTCTTTGTACCATTGGTGAACATCTTCCATTGCAGCATTATTAAGGTCATCCATTGAGCCAATCACTGTGTGTTGATATGGATGCCCTTTAGGGTAAACTCCTTTAAGGATCCTTTCATAAGCGCGACCGTATGGTCTGTTTTCGCCTTGACGCTTTTCGTTTTTAACTACTGCACGCTGTTCATCCAGTGCCTCTTTGGTAACAGCGCCAAGTAGATTACTCATACGGTCAGATTCCATCCAAAGCGCCATATCTACGGCTGAACTAGGAACTGTTGCATAATAGTTAGTTCTATCTTGGCTGGTTGTACCGTTCATTCCAACCGCACCTGCTTTAGTGAATGGTAAGAAATACTCACCTTCACGATTTTCAGTACCTTGGAACATTAAATGTTCAAATAGGTGAGCAAAACCAGATTTTCCAGCTGGTTCATCTTTAGAACCAACTCCATACCATACGCCGACGAAAACACTTGGTGTTGAATGATCTGAATGAACAATGACTCTTAAGCCATTATCTAGTGTGATTTTTTGATAGTTAACTTTAACCTGATCCACAATGCTAGATTTCGCTTCTGCTGTTGCAGGTAACATAGTTACACTACTGGTAGCACAAGCTAAAATAACTGCGGCGGCTATTTTTTTCATTGTTGCCATAATTGATCGCTTCCTTTTTATAATTTCAATTCCAATTAAGCGAAATATACATTATCGCAACCTTATCGAACATAAAATTTTACAATTGAAAATTACATCCATAAAAAAAGCACTGCAATTTAAACTTCATTTGCAGTGCTTTACCCAGGGAGAACTAATTTCATCGCTCTAATTGATAATCCCCCCTCAAGCTTACAAAAGCCTTACGCTACTGCTTTATCAACAATAGTTTTTCTGATGTTAAATCGCACATACAAAAACAAGCACGACTGATTAGTAGTGCTTTTATTTTATAATTACTCAATAACATCAAAAGCTATATGAAACTTCGCCATATATAACTCGACCTTTCAAATCAACACGTTTAGCATCATAGGGTTTTCCGAATCCGTTCAACGCAAATGGAAAATCTGCATCAAAGATATTTCTTCCACCAACACGTACTGCAAGGCCGTTGGTAAATTCATATTTTAAGTTAAGATCAAAAGTTGTATAAGAGTCAACATTCATAAAAGGTAGATCTTTTCCTTTTAAATCTTGAGAGTCGTTTACGTAACTAGGGGTATACTTACCAATTACCTCACCAGACCACTTATCATAATTCCATCCAACACTTGAAACTATCTTATATCTATCAACTCCGTTAAATAGCCCAACAAAAGACTTTTTTTCTGATTCTGGTGTTGCTCGGTCAAACTGACTAATTACCCTTGTATAATAAATTCTTGGTGAGAATTGCCCAAAGTCAGTATCGAAAATTGATGTTAATTCAATATCAAGATTCTTTGATGTTCTTTCAGATATATTTATGGGTCGCCCTATATACTCGATCAATTTCCCACTGTCATCTCGAATAAAAAATTGATTGAGATTGCCATAAACTTCTTTTGGCAAAAGATCCATTAATTGCCCACTAGAAGAAATGCGGTTTTTTAGTTCGATATCTGAATAGGTGACGTCTAGTTTTGTGTTTTCACTCCAACTTGGCTCATAACTGAACCCTATACTAGTTATCTGAGAAGTTTCAGGTTTTAGATCTGGATTTGGACCAAATGTACTAAAAGCTGGAACGAATGGAAAGCCATCAACTAATGGATCAAACACAAAATTTGACATTCTTCTATCAGAGTTTCTTGTAGAAAATAAATCTGAAAAACTTGGTGCTTTAAATGCCTCAGTCCAACTGGTTCTAATTGTAAGGTCTTTATTCACATTCCAAGTTAAGCCAATACGAGGACTTAGGTTGCTAAACTTTGAATGAATAAGAATTGGTACTATTCGACCTGTTACAGGATCTTTTACTTCTTTGGGCCTGCCGAAATTATCAGGATCTGGCACTGGTACTTCATTGCCATCAACAATTTGGGTTACAATTTCGCGCCCTGCTGCCCCTTGCATATCGTATTTATCGTATCTTGCTTGTAAGGATAAAGTTAAGCCCTCTATATATGGAAATTTATTATTCTCCCCAATCAAAGGAATTCGTGCCTCAGCATAATAGGCATTTAATTTTCTGTTTGGGTTTAAAGTCCCATGTCTGTCAAAAAGGTCATCCTCGTCTTTATTATCAAGACCTTCTACACGATACTCAGTACCAATGACATAATTAATCGCGCCTGCTGGTAGACTTCCGAATTCTCCCGAAAAATATAAGTTAATGCTTTCATTCGTGGAAATATCTTCATTGGTTGAAATAGGAACTAACAACTCAGCAATTGTGGAGTTTTGTGCTGTACCATCTCCAAATAAATTAATAGCAACCTTCGGATCACTTGAATCTAATAATTCTCGTATCTTTTGCTCTTGCGCTAGATTTCGATACCTTGGATTTCGCTCTGTTGTTTGCCCATAGTCATACTGTGTTGTATCACTAGAAGACTCTGAATTTGTATACTCTAAGCTAATACTATTATCATCATTAAAGTCATATTGTAAGCCCAAATCAAATTGAATTAGTGTGCTTTCATTTGTTTGATTAAAGTTTCCTATCAACCCATTATCTCGCTCATAGACCGGATCATAACTTACCCAAACACTACGCTGTTGGTCTTTCGGCAAATTGTGGTAAGGGCTGAAAGCATTGCTAGCGTGCACCAAAAACTTACCTCCTGACAAAGGAGCTGCAGATGTTTTCGTTCTTGAACGTGTTGCAAGCAAGGTAGTATCTATAGACAATTTGTCTGTAAGGTCTTGCTGGAAATTAAAAGTAACAGAAGTATCAGATGTTTTGCCTCCTGCATCAGGAGCAATATTTTCTGACCATTCAGCTTGAGTTGGTGCTTTTAAATCATCAGGGGTTAACCCAATACCGTTCCCACTCGGCACTATAAAATCAAAAGGACGAAAGCTAGCAAATCGAGGTGGTAGGTTTGGAGGAACAACAATAATACCGGGCCTATTTAAATCACGATCTGTTTTATAATTATAGGCTTGGTTGCCACCAAACCTTGCACTATGATCTCGTGTTACAAAACCTGCTTTTTGAGTACTGATTGGAGTACTTTCACTATACCCTAAAGTTGCAGTTAAACTCCCTGAGTCCCAATTTGTTCCATAAGAACCACTAATTTTAGTAAATCCACCACCGTTGCTTGCTGAATCTCGCTGAATGTTTAGATTTCCGCCATTGTAATCTTTACGAGTAATGATATTAATTACACCTGCAATTGCATCGGTTCCGTAAACAGCTGAACCACCATCAAGCATGATGTCAACTCTTTCAATCGCATCTGCTGGAATTGTTTTTAAATTGGCAAAAAAATTCTGTTGACCAGCAGCACCTGCCATACGTTTACCATTAAGTAACACTAAGGTGTATTGTGAGCCAAGTCCACGTAAATTGGCTGTTGCAGTGCCAGAGCCAAGTGCACCTAGATTTGTATCTAGTGCACCACCAATATCCAAGTTGGTCGTAGAATTAAGCGTAGACAGGTTCTGAGGGATAGTACGTATGACATCTTCTGCAGAAACTAAGCCTCGCGCTCTGATGTCTTGCACCGTTATAGATTCAACACGAACAGATGGATCACCAACTTTAAGACGTGAGCCGGTAACTTCAAAAGATTCGATTTCTTCTTTTTTATTTACTTTATTATCTTCTTCAGCGAACGCCGAAGTAGACAATGAAGAGATTATTGCCAATGGCAATAATTTTTTTGACGTAAGGCAGTACTTATTCATAGATAAGGTTCCTGAGCTAGGCTATTGTCCTTGTCCTCTCTCCCGGAAGGAATATAGCGATATAGTTATTATTTAAATCAACTAACTACCTCTTTACGATGTTGATTGTTCTTACCAGTTACCGAAATCCATATTCAATAACTTACCTTACGTGAACCTTACGACAACCTTATTGTTTTACATTAATTTTACATATAAGAAAATTAAATTTTTGGTAAAAGGTCAAATGAATTGTTTTCGATATCAAACAAACAAGATATCCCCAAAAGTTATATCGGAATTGATTGCGTGAAGAAATATTAAGAAAAATTGATAGAGAAACATGCTCCACTATTTTCTAAGTTGGAAGCGGTAATTTTTCCTTTATGTAAACTGATAATGGATTTTACAATAGCTAACCCTAAACCATGACCGTCTCTATTTGGTGGAGACTTAGCGAAAGGTTCAAATAGCCTTGGTAAAACTGTAGGATTAATGCCTTGTCCTTGATCTTTGACTTGAATACAACCTTCTTCAGAAATTATTACCGATACCTTTCCATTTTTTGGTGAAAAAGAAACAGCGTTATCAATTAGATTTGCTATAGCTACTTCAAAAAGCCCCTTATCTCCAATAATCACATAATCATCAAATTCAGTGTCAAACTCCAATTCAACGCTATTAGTTATAGCATTGGGTGCTCTTTCAGCAATTACACCCTTTATAAGAGACACTAATTCTATTTCCTTTGTAAACTGTTCTGGCGTTTTTATACGCATCAACTTAAGCAAATCATTTATCAGTTTAGTTAAACGATGAATATCATTTTTTAATTCGTTTTTAACTTCACTATCTTCAATTTCTTCAATTCTGGTTCTTAAAATCGCTAGAGGGGTTCGCATTTCATGAGCAGCTGTAGATAAAAAGAAATTTTGCTGCTCTTTTGATTCGTCAATTTTTACTATCATTTGATTTATCGCACGCACCAACGGCAGCACTTCTGATGGAAGACCTTTTTCTGGAAGCTCATGATCAAGAGAATCTGGGTCAAAAGATTGTGCAACTTTAGCGACTCGCCGTATAGATTTAGTTGTAATTAGTACGACTAAAAATGCAATAACCATGATGCCTAGTGTCGTGTAGACATAATTTTTACTTCTATACCAAAGCCAGTCTTGTAAATCACTAGTAAACCATCCTTGGTATTCAGGGATCGGTGTCGTTATCCCCGACACTTCATAATAAATTTCCTTACTTCCACAAAGGCTGGAAAACACATATCCCATTCCATTGTCCGTCTTTTTGTACATTCTTAAACTGACATTGGCACAGTCATCAACATCTGTTAACTTACGTTCCATTTGTGTTACGTTGGGCAAATCAAAAAGTTTTGCCCAACGGGCAACTTTATTGCTAGTTGAACTATAAACGTCATCATTGATTTTTAAATAATATTCAAAGTTTGGATTATATTTTTTTACGTGCTTTATCTTTTCTGATCTTGTTAAATCATTAAGTGTATTTTCTTCACTTGGTCCAAAAACAAATTTGGTGACATCAGCTAGTGAATAATGGATGGTATTTTTTATAGGATCATCACCCTTATGCACCTTTAATATCGGTATCACAACAATTGCAAGCAATACCGTTACGAGAAAAGCAAAAGTTAAAGATAACATTTGCCCTAACATGGAGCGAAAAAGAAATGAAAAGTTCTTAATCATCTGTTATCTCTTTTAAAATATAGCCCACACCTCTCACAGTATGGATTGAGGCATTAATTTCATTTTCTTTAAGGTTTTTTCTTAACTTCGAAACATGAGATTCTAATGAATTAGATAGAATTTCGTCGTCGTAACCATACATCTCAGATTCTATAGTCTCACGTGTTGTTACCCTACCTACACGCTGAATAAGCGTTTCAAGTACGACCATTTCACGTCTAGGTAAAACAAACGCGTCACCATTAAGTTGAAAGCTACGCCCAACGCAATCAAAAACCAATTGACCACATTTGACTTCTTTGGTTACTTCCTCTAATCCGTGCCTCATAGCTGCACGAATTCTTGCAAGCAATTCATCTGGTTCAAATGGTTTGGGAATATAGTCATCAGCCCCGAGATCCAGTCCTTGAATCTTATCTCCTACCTCATTGAGCGCACTTAGTACAAGAAAACGATTTGGGATATGTTTATGTTGAGAGAACTTAATCAATTCAAGGCCTTCCCCGTCAGGAAGCATCCGGTCTAATAAGATTATGTCATATTTGATATCTACGACAGCAGCCTTAGCGATCGCAAGAGAAGGCGCTACATCGACTACATACCCTTCTCGAATTAATAAACGACGATTTACATCAGCTAAATTCATATCGTCTTCAACTAA
Organism: Parashewanella sp. 2210YD4-3; assembly: GCF_056591735.1. Classification (NCBI taxonomy): domain Bacteria; kingdom Pseudomonadati; phylum Pseudomonadota; class Gammaproteobacteria; order Alteromonadales; family Shewanellaceae; genus Parashewanella; species Parashewanella sp. 2210YD4-3. The sequence goes on from NZ_JBWQOG010000003.1 coordinate 318,767, forward strand.
CAAAATACGCATACAAAAACCTCCATATTTATAAACATATTTGTAACATATGAAAAATACAAAGAACAGCTTAATTAATGAGGATTTTTCACTGCTATGCGGATTTTATTGTTGACATAAAAAGCTTATGAAAAGCTTATGGGGTAAAGAAATGAGATTTTTAAGAGATAAAGGCAGAGATTATCCTCTGCCCGGTAATTTTTTCCATGTGACTGTATCGCGCAAGTAAACAGGAGAAAGATCATCTACCGACGTATATAGCCCTTTTTGCCATGCTTCAATTGCAATCGAGAGCATTGCTTTGGCTGAAGGAAGCTCTGCGAGGGGCTGAATTTCTAAATCGGCAAAATTTTCAGCTAAATCAGGATAAGCAGAAAATCCCGTTCCGCAGCCAGTAACTTTCATTGCATTATCTAAAGAAATGCTGATGCTTTTTGGTGCACAGACTTGTTCATCAGAAACTGCAATACATTTGTCTTCTTCGATTCTATATTGTGCTGTGTAAATCTCATTCATTCGAGCATCAATGGCACAAATGATTTGCTTTGCTCCATGTTCTTTAGCGACTTGAGCCATGGTTTCTAAAGTTGATACACCATAAACAGGAATATTGTGCCCTAAAGCCAAGCCTTGTGTCATGCTTGTGCAAATTCTAATCCCTGTAAAGCTTCCGGGACCACGGCCATAAGCAATTCCATCTACATCACTAAGTGAAACATCCGCTTTAGACAGTAATAAATCAACCATTCCTAACAGTCTTTGACTGTGCTCTCTTGGCGCATTGGCTGATTCAAAGAATATTTGGCCATTTACATACAATGCTGCGGAGCAGGCTTCTGTGCAAGTATCAACGGCAAGAATAATTGGGTTAGTTTTAGGCATAGTGTTACTACAAATTGAAAGGTTAGATTGCTAACGCATGAAAAGGACAGAAATCGCGATTAGAGCATAAGCATAGGCAAAATAGCAAGTGGGATTAACCCCACTTGCCAGGAGCAATAGATTACTTACGCTTTTCAGCCATTTGAGTAATCAATGGCTTACTTAACGTCTTTAATTGCTCAAGAGGGAGTGCTTTATCTTCAATATCATGAAGAGTGATTTTAACTGATGAGTTATCTTGTGGTTCAACAGTTAAACGATACGATCCTTCTTTAAGATCAATCTTATTGCTGTCACCCCACAATGAGCTCCAAAAACCGGTATCATTTTTATAATCTACGAAGTACAGGTTTTTACTTAAATCTTTGTCAACAATTTCAAAACCTAGTTCTGGTAAAACGATGCGTAATCGTTCCCAAACTTTGTTATGAGCAGAGTTAACTATCCAGTAACCGGACTCCGAGTCCGTTTTAAACTCAACTTTCATGCCTAGGCTACGCTCTACACGTTCAGCTTTAATCGCTTTATTTCGCTCAATTCTTAAATAAGAAATGGCTGAATTTAACATATCAACTGTATAGCGATGCATATCTGTATCGGTAAGCTTCATTCCTTGCATATCACCATTATATTGCTCTTGGTGATCAAGTAATTTAACTGCGATTTCTCCAGTACGTCCGTGGGGTTTTATGTTCACATCAAATTCATAACGTTGACGCAAAGTGTAACTGGTATCGCTGCCGATAATACTTGAATCAATAACTTTAGTGGTATCAACCCAATCAGTTTGTATTTTCAAAGGATTATCGGTTTGTTTCAATATTGAGATGTTACGGCTCTTAAGAAACGCTTTAAGCGTTGCAATTATCTCGTTCTTAAGATTTATTTTATTATTTACTGATTCAACAAGTACTTTTACACCCTTACTATTATCCTCAACCCGAGTTCCTTCAGCCAATGCCAACACTTGCAAAGGGGGACGAATATCTAGGGAGGCTCCAACTTGCTTTGGCGCATCATTACTTAGTTTAGGCAAATCAAATTCTGACTTATAGGTGATCGGCTTCAAACCATTGGGAATAATAAGTGATGGTTCTGTTTTTTGTTTGGTGTAATTATCCGAACCGTTAGCTTGACGACGGTCTGTTGGAGTAGAACAAGCTGCAACGGTCATAATCAAGACCAATGGTGAAACTTTTTTTAGCATGTAATTATTTAACCTCTAGTTGGGCTTTTTTCATTGCGTCTATTAACAGACCATGGTGACTAGAAGAAAGTTCAGTCAAAGGTAGTCTCATTGTTGGATTAGCAATTAAATCAAGATGGTATGAAGCCCATTTTACAGGGATAGGATTTGCTTCTACAAATAAAGCATCATAAAGACCAGATAAGCTTTCATCAACTTGTTGAGAAAGATCTGTGTTACCAGCTAAAGCAAGATCACAAAGGTGTTTGAATTTTTTTGGGGCGATGTTATTCACCACAGAAATAACCCCATCTCCACCGAGCAACATAAACTCACGGCAAGTGGCATCATCCCCACTTAAAATTGCAAAATCTTCACCGCAAAGTTCACGCAAAATTTCGACTCTATTAACATCACCGGTAGCTTCTTTTATACCAACAACATTAGATAATTTAGCAAGCTGAGCAACAACTTCTGGCTGCATGTCTACAGCTGTTCTGCCGGGAACGTTATATAAAATCTGAGGGACATCTGTGCTGTTAGCTACTTGTGTAAAGTGTGCAATTAAACCTTTGGGAGATGGTTTATTGTAATAAGGAGTGACGCAAAGCATTGCATCTATACCAAGTGGTGAGAGCGCTTGGGTAAGCTCAACAGCATGTGCCGTGGAGTTCGAACCATTTCCAGCAATGACATGCACTCTACCGTCTACGACTGTTACAACATGTTTAACTACATCAACATATTCAGTTGTAGTAAGAGTTGCGGACTCGCCAGTTGTACCAACAGCAACAATCCCATCAGTGCCATTTTCGATATGAAATTCAATCAGCCTATTTAAGCTTGGGTAATCAATACTACCATCAAGCTCCAAGGGCGTGACTAAGGCAACAAAACTTCCCTTAAACATTTGTTATCCCCTCAACTAAGAAAAATTCTCAAGTATCACTTGAGCCACGCTATGTTACTTACGCTCAGCAATAATGACAAGTACAAACAAGAGGATAAATTTGGTAACATCTTCCTCCCAATTGAGTTCTGTGGTTTATTGCAGTCAATTTTCGCTTTTCCAAAGAGGTAAATTAATGACCAATTATTTAGTACTTACGGCTATGGGAGCAGACCGCTCCGGTATTGTAAGCCGCCTTGCAATGCTCGCTAGGGATTGTGATTGCGATATTGTCGATAGCAGAATGGCAATTTTTGGAAGTGAATTTACCATGATTATGATGCTTTCAGGCTCTTGGACATCAATCGCAAAAATAGAAACAACTATCCCAAGCTTGAGTGCAGAGTTGGATTTATTAACCGTGGTTAAGCGGACATCAAAACATACGCTTACTAACTTTATCTCTAGGTTAGAAGTTAATTTTTCTGGCACAAACCAGCAAGGTACTATGGCAACCATTACCCGTTTTCTTGCAGATAAACAGTTAGACTTAGCAAGTGTTAAATCCCATGCTGAATCTGGTGATGATGGCAACCACACACAACAAATTCAGGTGATTGTTAATATTCCTGAATCAATCTCTCCTAATGAAATAACCCCGCAAATTATGGAAATGGCGCAACAGCTTGGATTAGAATGTTCTATAAAACAACTTTCCAAAATTTCTCAGGATGAATAATTTATGAATACCCTACAAGCAGGCGATAAAGCACCTTTATTCAATTTGCAAGATCAAAAAGGTGAAACACATTCTTTAGAATCAGCATTAAAGACAGGGAGAGTATTAGTATATTTTTATCCCAAAGCAAGCACACCAGGTTGTACAGTACAAGCATGTGGATTACGAGATTCAAAAGTCGAACTAGATGATCTTAATATTACGGTATTTGGGTTAAGCCCTGATCCGGTTGCTAAGCTAACACGATTTAGTGATAAGCAAGAATTGAATTTTACCCTATTGAGTGATGAAGACCACGCTATTGCGGATGCCTTTGGTGTTTGGGGAGAAAAGAAGTTCATGGGAAAAGTGTACGATGGAATCCACCGTTTAAGCTTTCTAATCGCTCAAGATGGCACTATCGAGCATGTTTTTAATAAATTTAAAACTAAAGAACACCACCAAGTTGTTTTAAATCACCTCAAAGGTTAATCCTCCAAGCTCACTTCTGTTTGCTGATGAAGCCCAAGTTCTTAAACTAGGATTTGGGTAAGTCAAGCCAGCTCAAGAACCAACAGTTATGCTTCCCCAGACTTTGCCAATCTGTAAAAAACTAAAAATAAACCCCAATATCCTAAAATATTGGGGTTTGACTTTAATTTCAGACCACTTAATAGTTGGTCTTGGTAAAGTTTATTATTTAACCATGTTAGATTTTTCTACACGGCTTTTCAATTTTTGCCCAGGGCGGAAAGTAACTACCCTGCGTGCTGAAATTGGAATATCTTCACCCGTTTTTGGATTCCTTCCCGGTCTTTGATTCTTATCCCTAAGGTCAAAATTGCCAAAGCCAGATAGCTTGACCTGCTCACCATTTTCGAGTGCCCCACGAATTTCTTCAAAGAACATCTCAACAATCTCTTTGGCTAGGCGCTTGTTAATGCCAAGCTCTTCAAAAAGATGTTCTGCCATTTCGGCTTTGGTAAGTGCCATACTTTAATCCCTCAACGATGCGTTGAACTCTTTTTTAAGAACAGAAACTATAGAGTCAACTTGCTCTGTAATTTCTTTTTCTTCCAGTGTACGAGTAGTGTCTTGTAATATCAGTGCAATAGCTAAACTTTTCTTGCCTTCCTCAATACCTTTACCTTGGTAAACGTCAAACAAGTTCACTCCAACTAACTGATTATCGCTTACTTTTTGAATTGCATCAACAATATTTCCAGCTGCGATAGAGTCATCTACAACAACTGCAATATCACGTCGGTTCGCAGGGAATTTAGAAACTGCCTGTGCTGAAGGGATCTTCTGTTGCAACAAAGCGTCTAATTCGACTTCGAAAACAATTGTCTTGCCATTCAAGCCAAAAGGCTTTTCCAAGTTTGGATGGATTACACCGATATAACCAATTACTCGATCATTTCTTAGTATTTCAGCAGATTGCCCTGGATGCAGCGCAGAATGCTGACAGGCTTTAAAAGTAAATTCAGAAGCGTCTGCTGTCAAGCCAATAATCGCCTCTAAATCACCTTTAAGATCGAAGAAATCAACAGCTTTGCTTTCCATTGACCAATGTTCGTCCGCATTATTACCCGTAATGACGGCTCCGATCATTTGCTGTTGGCGAACACCAGATTCTGCATTTTCGTCCGGTACAAAACGCAAACCTGTTTCAAACAAGCGTACACGACCTTGCTGACGTTTTTGGTTGTATGCCACAGTAGTCAAAAGACCTGTGAACATAGACAAACGCATAACTGACATTTCGCTGGAAATTGGATTTGGCAATTCCATAACTTTTGCTTCTGGATGAACCAGCTGCTGTAGTTTAGGATCAACAAAACTATAAGTAATTGCTTCTTGGAAACCACGAGTGATTAACGTTTGACGCACTTTGCGAAGTGGTAAGTTTGCCTCTTTATGATCAGACATAACCAAACGAGCTTGTGGTGCAGTGTTTGGTATATTGTTATAACCATAAATACGAGCAACTTCTTCAATCAAATCATCTTCGATAGCCATATCAAAACGATAGGTACGAGTAGTCACTTGCCAGCTACTTTCTTTCACTTCAACGGCGAAACCTAAAAGCTCTAGAATCTCTACAACATCAGTATCACCAATGTGATGACCTAATCGACTATCAAGACGAGCGCGACGAAGTGTAATGATATTTTCAGTTGGAAGTTCTTGATCAGCAACGGCTTCAACAACCTCACCAGCTTCACCACCGCAAATGTCTAAAATAAGACGAGTTGCTCGATCCATCACTTTACGCTGAATTTGCGGGTCAACACCACGCTCGAAACGATGAGAAGCATCAGTGTGCAAGCCATACTGACGCGCTTTTCCACGAATCGCACTCGGAGCAAAAAACGCACATTCAAGGATGATATCTTGAGTTTCAGAGGTTACTCCTGAAGATTCACCTCCAAAGATACCGCCTAATGCTACAACGCCATTATCGTCAGCAATAGCAAGAACATCATTCGCAACAGTAATTTCATTACCGTCCAATAAGGTAAGTTTTTCTTCACCGTTACCGAAACGAACTTGAATATCACCTACTATTTTAGCGGCATCAAATGCGTGCATTGGTTGACCAAACTCAATCAATACATAGTTAGTCACGTCAACAATTGGATCGATTGAACGAATGCCACTGCGGCGCAATTTCTCTTGCATCCAAAGCGGTGTTTCAGCTTTAACGTCAATACCTTTAACAGTACGAGCTAAGTAACGTGGACAAGCAGCACCTTCAATTACATTGACGTTTGGCTTATCTGAAGCTGTCGCAGTGACGGCTTCCCAAGTTGGCTCTGTCGCTGTGGTACGGTTAAGTACTGCAACTTCACGGGCTAGACCAACCATACCAAGACAATCTGCACGGTTCGCGGTTAAATCAACATCGATAATTTTATCGTTAAGATCTAAATATTCACGGATATCTTTGCCAATAGGTGCATCCAGTGGTAGTTCAATGATACCATCACTTTCAATATCAATGCCTAGTTCAGTGTACGAGCACAGCATACCGAAAGATGGTTGACCACGCAGTTTTGCTTTCTTTATTTTGAAGTCACCAGGCAGTTTGGCACCTACCATTGCAACAGCAACTTTCAAACCTAAACGGCAGTTGGGTGCACCACAAACGATATCAATCAGTTCTTCTTCACCAACGTTGATCTTGGTTACGCGCAGTTTGTCAGCATCAGGGTGCTGACCACATTCAACCACTTCACCAACGATTACACCACTGAATTCTTCAGCAACGGGATCTACACCATCAACTTCTAGGCCAGCCATGGTGATTTGTTCTGATAATGCTTCACTATCAATAGCAGGATTAACCCACTCACGAAGCCATGATTCACTAAATTTCATTTTAAATTTGCTCCGTTATTTGTATTGCTTTAAGAAACGTAAATCGTTTTCAAAGAATGAACGTAAATCGTTCACGCCATAACGCAGCATAGTAAGACGCTCTACGCCCATACCGAATGCGAAACCAGAGTATTTTTCTGGGTCGATACCAACGCTTCTTAATACATTTGGATGTACCATTCCGCAGCCAAGTACTTCTAACCAGCCATTCTTACCTTTAACATCTACTTCCGCTGAAGGCTCTGTGAACGGGAAGTAAGATGGACGGAAACGCACTTCTAAATCATCTTCGAAGAAGTTACGTAAAAAATCGTGCAAAATACCTTTCAATTCAGCAAAAGTGGCATGCTCATCTACCATCAAACCTTCTACCTGGTGGAACATCGGTGTGTGGGTTTGATCATAATCATTACGATAAACACGACCTGGAGAAATGATACGCAATGGCGGTTGCTCTTGCTCCATAGTTCGGATCTGAACACCTGAAGTTTGAGTACGTAGCACTAACTTAGGGTTAAAGTAGAAAGTATCGTGATCAGCACGAGCTGGGTGATGTGCAGGGATATTCAATGCATCAAAGTTATGAAAGTCATCTTCAATCTCTGGACCTTGTTTTACACTAAAGCCTAACTCCCCAAAGAAAGTTTCGATTCTTTCAATAGTTCGAGTTACTGGATGCAAGCCACCAAGTTCAAGACCGCGACCAGGTAAAGTTACATCAATGCTTTCTGTCTTTAGCTTTTCTGCTAACAATTCAGCTTTAATGTTTTCAATTTTTGTATTTAAAGCACGCTGGACACTTTGTTTAGCGTCATTGACAGCTTGACCAAAAGCTGGCTTTTCTTCAGGTGATAAAGTAGCCATCATTCGCATCATTGCGGTTATCTGACCTTTCTTACCTAAAAAATCAACTCTAATGTCGTCCAACGCTTTCAAATCGTTGGTTTGCTCTATCACTTCTAAGGCTTTAGATACGATGTCTGTAAGTTGTTGCATTGTAGGTTCCACTGCATACCAAAACTAAGATTAGAAAAAGATTCTAATCCTAGTGAAAACATACATTTTGACGGATATGAAAAAAGGAAAATTTTACGTTATCGCAGCGTTTTTGACTAGGGGCTATTCTTGTTTTTCTTCTTTAAATAAGCGGAATCTAAAAGATAATGTTAATTAGGTATAACAAGAGTGAAAAATCAAATCACACTAGATAAAATTAATCGTTGCCACTTAGCTGAAACCGCAGCTCAATTTGTAGGATAAATATAACCAAATGAGCATATTGAACACATATTTGCCACTTAAATCACAATTTTGAAAATGTTGTTTAAGGTTTTGCAACGAGTGCCGATTAAACTATGTGTCTAGCCACTAATCCCATGTATTTATCGCGGATAAAAACCCTATGAAAGAAGTAAAATTTCGCTGGATTGACGGATTGTTAATTCAAATGACCATAAAGCAAAAATTCATAGCTTTAGCTACTTTTGCAATATTGCCATTGATTGCACTAACTTATGTCATGAGTGCACAGGTCAATCAAGCTCATATTGAGCAGTATCTTGAAAGCCAAGTTGATTCGCTGAATCAACAAATCAAGATAATTCAAACGATGGAGCATGATGCTCTATCTCAATTAAACATAGAAGGACAATTAACAGATATAGCAAAATTGCCTTCTGAGCAAAAAGGGATTGCTCTATCTGGTGGTGGTGTTCTTGGAAATAAGGCAATAAGTCAAGTTTCAACCAATCAAAAGGCACTGATAAAAAACCTTGATTTAGAAGGACAAAATTTATTTGATCATATAAGCTACATCTATTTAATCGCGGCGATTTGCGTATTATTTGTAGCAATTGCGATATATTACGTTTCAACCTTCATTCGTGGTGCATTATATACAACAGTTCAGGCTCTTGATAATGCAGCAAACGGAGATTTAACTCAGCGTCTAAACTTCCAGATAGTACCTGATGAATTCAGTGTATTAGCAGTAAGTATTGATTCATTAGTTGAACGCCAACATAACTTAGTTCAGCAATTAATGACCGCCACGACTAAGATCCGTGACGTTGTGATTGATTTCCGTGCAAGTGCATCTCAAGGTCAAAGCTTAGCTGTTGAGCAGCGTCAGCACTTGGACTCTTTAGCTACGGCAATGGAAGAAATGACAGCTGCTGTCAAAGAGGTTTCAAGAAATGCTGAGCAATCTGCAGCAGAAACACAAGAAACCAACCATCAAATCACAACAGGTTCTGAAGATATTTCAAGCACTGTTTCTGTTGTTGGTGATTTAGCCCATGACATTACCAACGCTTCTGAAGCTGTTCATGAGCTCAATGATAATGCTTCTAGAATTGATGAAGTGGTAACTACGATTAATGCCATCTCAGAACAAACAAATTTACTTGCACTTAATGCCGCAATTGAAGCAGCACGAGCTGGTGAACAGGGACGCGGCTTTGCAGTAGTAGCAGATGAAGTTCGAACACTTGCAGGTCGCACACAATCAGCGACAGTTGAAATTAAATCTATGATTGAATCGCTTCAACAAGGCGCAAGTGCCCTAACACAAATCATGGCCAGAACGGTCGAGCAAGCTGAGCAAGGTAAGCAATGCATCATAAAAACTGGTGAAGACTTAAGCTCCATTTCAAATAAGAGCGATAGAGTTCTTGATATGAGTGTCTTAATTGCTAGTTCAGCAGAAGAACAATCAGCTACCGTAAATGAAGTAGCCAGCAACTTAATGGAGATTAGAAATCAGTCTCACGACGTTGAAAACTCAGCCAACAATGCAGTATCAGGTTGCGATGAGTTACATGCAACAGCGGAGACTCTAGATCAGTTATTAGTAGGCTTAAAGGTTTAAACAGTTAGTAACAGACCTTAAAATATACTGTATCGAACAGTAGCTATTTCAAAAATTAATAGAGTCCTATCTCAATGCATGATATAGCTACTTCACAAATTGCTTCATATAGTTACAAACCAGCTATGGCGCTTGAAGATCCTTTAGAATCATGTCAATCCATGATTACCTTGTGTACAGATGATATCAACTTAGAGGATCTTTCTAGCGATGAAGACGACACTAAAGAAGTTAGTATCGTCTCTAAACTTTATAGTTCGTCCTCACTCACTCCCGCCAAAGAACATAGACCCCCTCTTTCTCTAGCAGACAAGGCTAAACACTTTCATTCCTCTAGCCTAAATAACTTTTCTGAAGCCTCAAACCAAGCTAGATTTAGTTCAAATTATAAAAGTGTGCTGTCTCAATCTGCAGAAACCCGCAGTGTAATTTACGGTCTACAAAAGTGGAGTGTTGAGCTAAAGAGTAAAGATAAGCAAAGCTCTGCGAACCAACAGGTGAGCGGCGAGAGTAAAAAACTAAGTAAGGAAAGTAAGGTTCAGCAATACATGAGACACGGTTTGCAAAGTTCACAACGAACAAAGCCCCAGAAAAACTGAGGCTTTGAAACAAAAAACAAATTGAAGTTGAACTAATTACTTAGTTTAATGCTTCTTTTGCTTTTTCAACTAAAGTTGCGAAAACAACTTTGTCGTATACTGCGATGTCTGCCAAAATCTTACGATCGATTTCGATAGACGCCTTCTTAAGACCGTTGATGAAACGGCTATAAGATAGACCATTTTGACGAGACGCTGCATTGATACGTGCAATCCATAGTTGACGGAATTGACGTTTCTTTTGACGACGGTCACGGTAAGCATATTGACCAGCTTTAGTTACAGCTTGTACTGCTACGCGATAAACGCGTGAACGAGCACCGTAATAACCTTTGGCAAGTTTCAGTACTTTCTTGTGACGAGCACGAGCGGTTACACCACGCTTAACTCTTGGCATTTTCTAATCTCCTAAATTAAGCGTATGGTAATTGACGCGCGATTGCTGGAACGTCAGACTTAGCAACAAGACACTTAGCACGCAAATGACGTTTACGCTTAGTGCTTTTCTTAGTCAAAATGTGACGAAGGTGAGCTTGCTTACGTTTAAAACCATTAGCAGTTTTCTTAAAACGCTTAGCAACACCCTTATCGGTTTTCATCTTAGGCATTGTATACTACTCCGCATTGGGAATGTTAATAAATAGCAAGGCGAAATGAGACTCCTAAAAGCCTCATTTACTTTTAAATAATTGCCCTACTTATTTCTTTTTAGGCGCTAGCACCATTACAGCTTGGCGACCTTCCATTTTCGGGAAAGACTCCACTACTGCAATTTCTTCCAAATCAGCTTTAATACGGTTCAAAAGAGCCATACCAATGCTTTGGTGTGCCATTTCACGGCCACGGAAACGCAGCGTAACTTTCGCTTTGTCACCATCGCTTAGAAAACGATTCAGGTTGCGTAGTTTTACCTGATAATCGTTTTCATCAGTTCCAGGACGGAATTTAACTTCCTTAACCTGAACCTGCTTTTGCTTTTTCTTCTGTTCTTTTTGAGCCTTAGCTTTATCGAACAAGAATTTTCCGTAGTCCATGATGCGACATACTGGAGGCTCAGCATTTGGACTAATCTCTACAAGGTCTAGCCCTGCTTCATCAGCTTTACTCTGAGCGTCTCTGATGTTCATGATACTTGGCTGCTCACCTTCAGCACCACTTAATCTAACTTCAGTTACACCAGTAATTTCATCATTGATTCTATTGGCAGCGTCTTTGCGTCCGCCTGTTCTCTTAGTCTTTATGACTTATTCCTCCAAAAGATTTAGACTACGGAGCGAAATTTGTTCACGGATTTTAGCGGCAAAGGAGTCAATACTCAACTTACCTAAATCTTTTCCGTCTCGGGTTCGCACCGCGACTTCCCTATTTTCCATTTCTTGGTCACCTACGACCAGCAAATAAGGAACACGTCGTAACGTGTGCTCGCGTATTTTAAAGCCTATCTTCTCGTTTCTCAAGTCACTTGATGCACGAATATCTTGCTTTTTAAATAATCCGACTACTTCTTGTACATAATCAGCTTGTTTATCAGTGATATTCATCACAACAACTTGTGATGGTGCTAACCAAGTTGGGAAACGACCAGCGTATTCTTCAATCAGAATACCGATGAAACGCTCCAATGAACCTAAAATGGCACGGTGGATCATTACTGGAGTTTGACGACTTCCATCTTCTGCTACATAAGTTGCACCTAAACGAGATGGTAACGCGTAATCTAATTGTACAGTACCACACTGCCAAGCACGATCTAAACAGTCATGAAGTGTGAACTCGATCTTAGGGCCGTAAAATGCGCCCTCGCCTTCAAGAATACTGTACTCAATATTGTTGTTAGCTAAAGCTTGCTTTAATGCTTCTTCTGCTCTATCCCACATATCATCATCACCGATACGTTTTTCTGGTCGAGTAGAAAGCTTAACAACAATATCTTCAAAGCCGAAAGTTGAGTATGTATCATAAACCATCTTGATACATTTACTCACTTCTTGTTGAACTTGATCATCAGTACAAAATACGTGCGCATCATCTTGAGTAAAACCACGTACGCGCATTAGACCATGAAGCGAACCTGATGGTTCATTACGATGACAACAACCAAACTCAGCCATACGCAGTGGTAAATCACGGTATGACTTTAAACCTTGATTGAAAATTTGAACGTGACCAGGGCAGTTCATCGGCTTAAGTGCGTAATCACGAGCTTCACTATGCGTAGTGAACATGGCTTCTGAGTATTTATCCCAGTGACCAGAACGCTCCCATAGTACGCGATCCATGATCATAGGACCTTTAACTTCATCGTAGTCATAATCAACTAACTTAGTACGAACAAACGTTTCTAGCTCACGGAAAATACTCCAACCATCGTTATGCCAAAACACCATGCCCGGTGCTTCTTCTTGCATATGATATAGGTCAAGCTGTTTACCAATTTTACGATGATCGCGTTTTGCCGCTTCTTCTAGGCGATTTAAGTAAGCTTTTAATGCTTTTTTATCAGCCCAAGCTGTACCGTAGATACGCTGCAGCATTTTATTATTTGAATCACCACGCCAGTATGCTCCTGCAACACTCATAAGCTTAAAGTGCTGGCAAAACTTCATGTTTGGTACGTGGGGACCACGACACATGTCGATGTATTCTTCGTGATGGTACAAAGCAGGCGTTGAGTCTTGACTGATATTTTCGTCAAGGATTTGTATCTTATAGGTTTCCCCACGAGCTTCAAACGTGTCTCTAGCCGTTTGCCAACTGCCAACTTTTTTAACTACGTTATAGTTAGTTTTGGCTAGTTGAAGCATGCGCTTTTCTAGAGCATCAATATCTTCTTGAGTCAGTTTATGATCAAGATCAACATCGTAATAGAAGCCATTGTCGATCACTGGCCCAATTGCCATTTTGACATCTGGCCACAATTGCTTAATGGCATGACCTAATAAATGAGCACAAGAATGACGCAGGATCTCTACTCCTTCATCATCTTTTGCAGTAATGATTGAAAGCTCAGAATCAGTTTCGATAATGTCACATGCATCTTTTAGTTCACCATTAACTCGACCAGCGATACAAGCTTTTGCAAGACCGGGACCGATATCAGCGGCAACATCATATGTAGAGACAGGTTGTGCAAACTCGCGTTTGCTTCCATCAGGAAGTGTAATAACAGGCATAAAATTTCCTTTCCAGTGGTGACCCATACGAAGGGCCACTTGGGTAGTAGTTTGAAATTCAATTAGAGGGTTAGCCTATACCAGAGTCTAATTATTCCCCAATTGATTGAAGCCATATAATACGTGATTGCTATTAACGACCGCAAACAAAGATTAAATTTTTTTGAATTTAATTTTGAGACTTAGACAAGTTCAAAATCTGTTCTATTATTAAATTCCCTTTGGGTATTGATTCACGTAAATACTGAGGTACAAGGATGTTAAAAATTGTAGTATTTGCAGCGATATCATCAATGAATATTTCGATGTATAGCTTGCCAAAAATAGAAGTAGAACTTGAAAATCATTTAGAAACCCCACAATCAAAAGCCCTTTTACTAAAAGACATAGAGCAAGGACTGAAAACACAGCATTTACAAATGTTAGACAGAATCCGTAAAGAAGATTTTTTTGACCAAGGCTTAGACATTCAAAAAGTAAGCTTTCCAAAAATCAAAAAAGTTGATGACCAAAACAAACCTATAGAATATTAAATTAATTCTTTGGTTTTAAGTACACGTTCAACTGTATCCACAATTGACTGTGTCTGAGCATCAATTTCAATATTAAGAAATGTACCCGATCCCGCTTCACTTAAGTTCGTTAACTTAAGTGTTTCAGGGATTAAATAAAGCTCAAAAGTATTATTCTCCACTTTTCCTATTGTTAAGCTACAACCGTTTACAGCAATAAAACCCTTATACAATATATATTTCATCCATGTAGGAGCAACCTCTAGTTTCAAGTTGAAGTAATCGTCAGTATTCTTAACTGAGACGACTTTTGCTTGGGTATGAATATGCCCTGAAACAAGATGCCCTCCGATCTCATCTCCAAATGACAATGATCTTTCAATATTTACTTGATGCCCCTGGCTAACAACATCTAGATTTGTAACCCTTAATGTTTCTTCCATTACATCAAAAAACACCTTATCATCTCGTTGCTCAGTAACTGTCAAACACACGCCGTTAACAGCAACGCTTGCACCACTTACTAAGTTTTTACAAAACTCAGCTTTAATAGCGATCCCAAATTGCTTTAGGCCGTGCTGTTTATTAATTGAAACTACTTCAGCTGTTGTTTGTACAATTCCTGTGAACATTTAATTATTCTCTTCAGTTATAAAGGTGTATGAATGAATCATTTCGGGTATCAAGCTAAACGTTTATTTCAGCTCGCAGCCCCGATATTTATCGCGCAAATAACCCAAACATTGATGGGATTTACTGATACGGTTATGGCAGGTCAAATTAGTGCTACTGATATGGCTGCCGTAGCCATCGGTACCAGTTTATGGTTTCCGCCATTTCTATTTATTTTGGGCATATTGATGGCATACACACCAGTGGTATCTGGGCATCATGGTGCCAATAGCACAGAAAAAATTCGACCTCTTATTCATCAAGCTGCTTACATTGCCTTAATCGGGGCAATTTTAGTTATGCTAGCACTGAGTTTTTCTTCACTCATTCTCTCAAAAATGTCCCTAGAACCCAAGTTAGCTGAATTGGCAAAAGGCTATATTGATGCTGTTTTATGGGGAGCGCCAGCTTTTATGCTTTATCAAACGCTAAGGGGATGTAGTGAAGGAATTTCTTATACTTTGCCGACCATGGTGATTGGGTTTATTGGTTTACTAATTAATATTCCTGCAAACTATATATTTATCCATGGATATTTTGGAGCGCCTGAAATGGGTGGTGCTGGTTGTGGTGTGGCAACAGCACTTGTAATGTGGTGCACGCTATTTAGCATGGCTATATATATACATTTCCATCCAAAATTCAAACAAATAAAGTTATTTAATAAATTATACAAACCAGATTTATCAGTAATAAAATCATTAATCATATTAGGCTTACCAATAGGTTTATCCGTTTTATTTGAGGTCAGCTTATTTTCAGTTATTGCTCTCATGCTTGCACCACTAGGATCAAATGTTGTAGCAAGTCATCAGATAGCACTAAATTTTTCATCACTGGTATTTATGCTTCCATTATCCATTGGAATGGCTGTTTCAATTCGAGTAGGATATTACGTTGGACGTGGAAATATTAGTTTATCAAAAACTGCTACCAAGGTTGGATTAGCCGTCGGATTGATTATGGCCGTAGTTACAGCTATCTTTACCCTCTTATTTAAAGAACAAATCGCTTTGATCTACAACGATAATCCTATTGTTGTACAAATGGCTGTCGCACTGATGGGCCTTGCTGCCATGTATCAAATTTCAGATGCTATCCAAGTTGTCGCAGCAGGCGCTTTGCGTGGTTACAAAGACAATACTGTCACTTTTTTCATTACCTTAGCATCTTACTGGGGGGTAGGAGTGACGCTCGGATATATTCTAGGTAAAACGAGTCTTATTGTAACTCCTATGGGAGCCAAAGGTTTTTGGATAGGGCTCATTGCAGGGTTAACGACAGCAGCTATATTATTCTTTTGGCGTTTACATTTCACTCAAAATAGAGCGGCGCATCAAATTAAAACTATTAATTATTAAGCAAGTCGCATATAAAACCAGCGAACAAGTTAGTAATCGTAAATTCGGACTTGCGCTTATCACTGCTTCAACCTAAGATAAGCGCCATCGGACATCATGTCCCATTTCAAAATACAACCGTAGCTCAGTTGGTTAGAGCACCACCTTGACATGGTGGGGGTCGGTGGTTCGAATCCACTCGGTTGTACCATTATCTTACTGATTCAATTCAAGTTTTTCTGTTAGAATTTTTAACAAATATTTCAATGCGCAAAATCGGCGCAAAACTCGCGCAAAACCCCTGCCCTTTATTAAGCAAATTTGTCTTAAATACTCTCTGTTCTATAAAGTAGTTTTACTAGCTTAACGTTTGAATATGGCTAAATTGAGGAAAAGATATTTAGAACAGTTTTGCAGCACAACTTTCTTGAATGCACCAAAATACCTATACATCTATTAATCAGGCTAATTGGTCTTTGTGTTCTGTCTAGCATTGCAATAAACAATTTCAGGGTAACGAAGGTGATCAATTCACTTCATTAACCACAATCTATTGTAAACAATGAATATTTCAAAAGTTAATTCTATTCTTTCAAGGGTGATCTCTAGGGTAATATAGGGGTAACCAGATTACCCTATAAAAATTAATATTCTCAAAATATAAATTGTTTATTAATCAATAACATTACCTTAGTGGTAACTTTTGATCACCTTTTAGGGGTAACGGCTTTTATGATTTTTAATCAATAGGTTATCTAGAATTCTAGTGAGAGATCACCTTTGTTACCCCTGAGCCAAATCGTGCCTATATCCAAACATCATTAGGAGCAGTTAACTCCCCTTCTTCTCCTGTATTGATCACACCTCTTGGTTCGATAAGCATTACTGAGCACTCATTCTTTGTTGATGGTTTGTGTAAAACGCCTTTTGGTACGACGCACATCTCACCAGTGGCTAATTCAACATGCCCATCTTCAAACTCGATGGTCATATTACCTTCAATCACGAGAAACACCTCATCAGTATCATCGTGTTTGTGCCATGTGAATTCATCTTTAAATTTTGCCAATTTAAACTGATAGTCATTCATTTCAGCGACAACCTTTGGAGACCAATGTTCTGAAAACTTAGTCAGCTTTTCTGTGATATTGATTTTTGTTTGTTTCATGATGGCGTTTTGTCCTGATTCACTTACGAGAAGGGTTGTATGCAAACTCTAGTCGATTTCCGCTGGGTTCTCTGATCATCATATGGATTGTTTTGCTATTACCATTCGGCTGCGGAGCAAACTCAATAACCACATCTTTGATGGACTTAAAAGTTTCGTGAAGTTGATTCAAGTCTTCAAGGCTCGCTACAGATAACGCTAAATGGTGAAGACCGACATTATTCTTTCGATCAAACTCAACAATTTTAGTTTCATTTTGAGTTTTCCATAATGTCAGAAAAATAGAACCATCAGTTACAAAAATAGACGGATAATCAGGATAACCCCCAGCCTTTCTCCAGCCCAAAGTTTCAATGAAGAACTCAGATGAACGCTTAAGGTTCTTTACCGTTAAACCTAAATGATTTAACCCTTGAGTCATCACTCTTTTAGACGGTTGTTGATCTGCTGCGAAAACTTGAGTTAAAGCCCCAGCAGACAATGCTGCAATTGATAGTGCCAGTACTTTGAAATTCATTATTTATAAGCCCTTTAAATTTACTTCCTTTTACTGACCAGAGAAACCAACAAAAATGTTCAATCCAGTTAACAATATGTTACTTTAAATTTTTTACAGCATTGATTGTTATGTTTAATCTGTAGCCAACATAGCAAAATCATGCAGCGGATTAGTCATGAGCTTGATAACAAAACTTATTCCATTGGTTCTGATTTTCACTTCAAACGTATCCTCGGCATTTGATTGTGACTCTGATTGCCGACTAGCCAAAGGAAAGAGGCATTCGCTAAAGAAAGATTTGAGTGCAATAGAAACAAAAACCTCTGGCCGGCTTGGTATTGCTCTCTTAGACACGAAAAGCGGAAAAACATTCAGCTATAAAGGAGATGATCGTTTTCCTCTTATGAGTACGTTTAAAGTATTGGCTTGTGCCAAGATGTTCGACGATATAAACAAAGAGATAATATCCAGAAAAGATAGTTCCTCAATAAAGAGGGAAGATTTAATTACTTGGTCACCAGTAACCAAAAAGCTTGTTAACAAAAAGATTAGTGTTTTCGATGCTTGTAAGGCAACAATGCTAACCAGCGACAACACTGCCGCTAATATAGTTTTAGAGCACATTGGTGATTCAGCTGCTTTGACTCAATTTTTGCGAAATCATGGTGACAGCACGACAAGACTCGACCGAATTGAGCCTGATCTGAATATGGCAGAAGTCGGTGATCACAGAGACACTACAACTCCAATCGCTATGGTGAGAACATTTCACCGTCTTATTTATGGTGATGATTTAGATTCTGAATCTAAAACTCAGCTCAGATCTTGGATGCAGAAAAATATCATTTCTGACTCACTACTCCGCTCTGTACTACCCACCAATTGGAAAATAGCTGATAGAACTGGCGCTGGGAGCAATGGTTCACGAGGTATCGTCGCTTCTATATGGAAACAGGATCATCCACCTATCATTATGAGTATTTATCTCACTGAAACCAACTTATCACTTAGAGAGCGTAATCAAGTAATCGCAGAAATTGGACAATTAATTTTCAAGGAATATATGGTCGAATGAAAAAGTTAGTTTTGCCATGTTTCATGTTCAGGCCTTTGCTTTAATGCATATATAGTAATGTACACAAGATCAGGAATAACCAGACATTGGAATGTTATGAAAAATCTAATATTGACACTTTTAGCTTTATATTATGCCGTTGCTTCATGTTCAGCATTTGCTAATTCTATAAATCAAAAGTTGGACAACAGCTTAGAAAAAATAAGAAGTGATAATAATATACCTGCGATGGCGATTGGGGTTCTTGATAGTGGAAAAATTATTTATCAAAAAGGCTTTGGCAAAACATCGACTAGTCAAAATGTGACTCATACAACTAAGTTCAGGGTCGCTTCAATAACAAAGTTATTCACTTCACAAGCTGTGATGCAATTGGTCGAGCAAGAAAAGGTAAGCCTCAATGATGACATTGGTAAATATTTACCTGAACTCGTTGGTAAAAATATCTCGATACTCGAACTAATGACTCATCACTCTGGTTTGCAAGACGCGTTAAAGCCCGAAAAAGTTAGTAAGCAGCGCTCTATTAATCAATATTTAAAACTCTCAATCAAGGCACAGAATCAACAGCAAAAATCATTTGAATATGCTGATTTAAACTACAATGTGCTCGGAGCAATTATTTCTAAAGTTAGCAAAAAACCATACCCTCGCTACATCTACGATCATATTATAAAGCCCTTAAACCTCGTTAATACTGGCTTCAAGAATTTAGATAACTCGTATACTCCCGATGTTGAAGCTTATATCAATAGCTGGCCTTTGAGAAAAGCATCAATGCGACCATTTGATCCGTCTTTCGCTCCAAGCGAGGGTTTAATTACAAATACCACTGACCTATTAACATGGTTAGCAGCCACACTGTCCAATGAAATACCATTAATTACACAAAAAACTTTTCAAAAAATGATTTCACCAAGAAAGGCTACAACATGGGGTAAGATCAAAATGGGTTTGGGTTGGCAAGTGTATAACAACAAATATGGCAGAGTGATTCGACATGCAGGATCATTTAAAGGCGTTAAAGCTTTGCTGATCGCATATCCTGATACTCAGCGTGGGATCATTATTCTAACGAACGCAGATGAAGTACCCAGATGGGATATTGCCGCACAAATAAACAGAATCTTAGACAATGATTCGAATTAACTTGATAAATTATTTATGGCAAATCTAGAGTGCGCTCTCAATTAAGCTGCAAATAAACTATGTAAAGTCAATTAGGTGTAATAAGCAACAAGAAATGCTCAACACCGTATGGCAGGTATGTTTTTCCAATCGGTTGTGTATTGCGGTGTTAAGAAGGCTCGGCGCATGCCCCATTTAACTTCTGTGCCCTGCGCTGAAACGAAAACGGTATCTCGACCATATCTGTGGTTCAATTTATCGATGGTTTGCATCAACTCTGGTTTACTCATTGGTTTATCAAACATATCGAGTTGCTGATGCTTTGCGTCAGTTAGATCTAATAACCCTACACCGACTTTGTAATAACGAACGCCCATCACAAATAGCTCATTAACCACTTCTGAAACGCCTTTACTTAACTCTAAAGTGCAGTTGGTTGGTCTTGCAAACTTCACCAATCTTTTAAAGTATCTTTGATTATCATCATGGGGGGAGCTGTGAACAAAAACTAATACGTGCGTACACGCTGAGTTTTGTTTACGAGCTTTGGCAGCAGCAATCCCAATGTGCTTACACAAGGCTTGTTGTAACTCATTTTCTATTGTTATCCGGTTGCCCATACTTCGGGTAGAAAATATTTGCTTCATATCAGCTCTAACTTCATCCCACGTTTTACATGCAATGCCATTCAGTTCATTAATTGTGCGCTCAACTTCAACGTTGAACTGCTTTCTTGCTAACTTAGGAGGCATACGAGCTAACTCATAAGCGGTATGGATTTTCATCAGATGCAATTTTGCAGAAAGCTTTCTTCCTATGCCCCATATTTCTTCAACAGGCGTATTCATCAATATTTCAGCAGTTTTATTGGCTGAGTCGAGGACACAAACGCCTTGATAGTCTCTTTCATTTTTGGCTGTATGATTAGCTAACTTGGCAAGCGTCAAGGTTTCCCCAACACCAACGCACACAGGTAAACGAGTTTCTTTCCATACCGTTTTTCTGATTAATTGACCGTGTGAAACTAAATCAGGAATAGTCTTATCAATATTTTTGAAAGATAGAAACGTCTCATCTATCGAATATACATGTTGTTCTGGTGCAAACTGACCTATCACTTGCATCAATTTTGCTGACAGGTCTGCATACAACTCATAGTTTGATGAGCAGACTATAACGCCCTTTTGCTCACACAAATGCCGAGCTTGAAAGTATGGAATGAATTTTTTGATCCCAGCTTCTTTTGCTCTGCGGTTTGCAGCAACAATACAACCATCATTGTTACTCAATACAATAATCGGTTTGTCTCGCCAATCAGGACGAAACACCGCTTCTGCAGAACAATAAAAGCTATTAGCATCAACTAATGCAAACACTGCATTCTCTGGATCAGATTGCTAGGACGATGACAGCGAATTGAACGCACAACTACACCTTCAATACTAAATACATCATATTGATTAATAGGAACAGCTTGGTACTTTTCATTTGCCGAAAGTAGTTGCCTTCTTATTGGGTCAATGATCTTACATACAAATTCGCCGTTTAGATTAGCAACAATCACATCCATTTCTTGAAGCGTGACATGTCGATCAACAATCAAAATATCATTATCAAAAATACCAACACCTTGCATACTGTCACCCATTGCCTGACCAATGAAGGTTGCGCTTGGATGCTCAATCAATAACTGATCCAAACTTAATGCAAGCTGTGAATATTCTGCTGCTGGAGACTCAAAACCTGAGATCCCTGCTTGGGCAAAAAGTGGAATTACTCTCATATTTACGTAATACTGTTTATTTACACAGTATGTATTGGCAATAATAATCACACTTAGTAAATTCAACATTGTAAAAACTTGATAATGCTTGAGTATTAGTTTGCAATAAGTTTTTTTTGTTATAAATTTGTTGGCTACATTTGGGAAGCTGTGAAAATAAAAAAGCAGAGCTTAGTTAGCCACTAAAACTAAAGCTGTATGTTAGGGTGTATTTTTGAACATTAAAAAATTACTTAAGTTTTACAAGGACTGCTTTAATGAAGATAGTGCTGATTTAAACCTCTGGAACCTAAATAAACTTAAAAGTGAAGATCGCTTCATGCTAACTGGTCACGATGAGCTGCTATCTAACACCGTCCTTAGACTACCTATTCCTAGTGATTTTGCGACTCCCCTTTCAAAACGTGTAGAAATCTATGCAAGAGAAAGAGTTTTACTCTATGTTAATTTTATCGTTTCAGGAAACTTAGAAATTAACGGTGAGAAAAAGAATGTTTTTTCTCCATTAATTTACACTGAAGCTGATTTAGAAAATGATAAAGGAGACTTTTACTTTAGCTCTGCGAGTCAAAAACATGTAGCTAACGAGCCTTTGATCAAATTGCTCATGCCAGAAGAGTACAACTACAAGCTTAATGAAGAAGAAATAACATTACCTGCTTATTGGACGTCATTTTTCAAGAATAGCCAGTTAGATATTGATGCTCTACAGTTATTGAATTTCCCTCGATTACAATCAGCAAAAGATCTAGATAAAAACGATAAAGGACTTAAGGTTTTACCTGCTTCAATGCTTATTTTTGTTGAGCGCTCTATAGCAAGTAGAGGTATTCTCCATGAATTGGAGGCTATGGTTAATGCAGATAAGTGGTCTACTCCTATAAATGATTTATTCAAGGGGGAATGCACTACAAGTTATAAGAATTCACTCAAGTATGATTATTTACCCGGACTATTATCTACTCCTCAAAAATCAATAATAGAGAGTGCGGCAAGCTTCGGAGTAAGTTGTGTTTCTGGACCACCCGGTACAGGAAAGAGCTATACAATTGCTGCAACCGCTGCTGAAAACATGGCTAGAGGAAAGACAGTTCTTATCGTTGCAGCAAATGATACTGCCTTAAATGTCATTGCAGCTAAACTAGAAGAAAACTTTCATTTAAATGACATTGCTATCAGAGCGGGACAAAACCAATATCTAAAGCAACTTAAAAGTTATCTGAATGATTTACTATCAGGTAATTTTGATAACTTATTGCGACCAGAAGTTATTAGCCATGAACCTGAATTGCAGGATCTTAATGGAGTCCTTACCAAGCTTGAAAAGAGTTTTGTTCGGTTCTGTAAAAAGTCAATAAAACGTGGGCAACATATCAAAAAATTAGAAGATATGCAGAGTGACCGTTTATTGAAAATATATAATTTTATTTTTGCAAGCCGTATCAAGCAACTCATTAATCAATGGGAAACTCTTGAAGATATTGATACTAAACATGAACACAGAGAAAAGCTTGCAAGTAAATATCTAAATTCTCTGAAACATCATAATCTTCAGAATTTAGTAAAAAATCACAGAAATGATTTACGAACATTTAATCAAGCTGTTAGAAGTCGCACTTCCAAACGACAATTTGAACTTTTTGAAGACATTGATTTTTCAAATGTGCTTTTGGCATTTCCAATTTGGTTAGCAAGTTTAGGGAGTCTGCATAGAGTGCTGCCTATGCATCGAGAGCTGTTTGATTTAGTCATCATAGATGAAGCATCTCAATGTAATATTTCTAGTTGCTTACCAGCACTATATAGAGCCAAAAAGGCTGTCATTGTAGGTGACACCAAACAACTCAGGCACTACTCATTCCTTTCAAAAGACAAAGAAAAACAATTACTCAAAATCAATAAAATTGTAGACCAGCTTGAACATACTGGATATAGAACATTGTCAATTTTAGACAAAGCTTTATTGTCGATAAATAATCATAGCCAGATAAATTTTCTCGACGAACATTTCAGAAGCAAGCCAGAGTTAATTAACTTCAGTAACAAAAAATTTTACAACAATCAATTAAAAGTAATGCAGCATCGACCATGTACAAGTAATGGTCATTTGCATTTGTATAGAGTCAATGGCAATAGAAACACAATGGGAGTTAATATTGCTGAAGCTGATAAAGCAATTGAAGAGATTAGATTACAAATTGATCTAGACAATCAACAAGGTATCTACCATTCAATAGGTGTTTTATCACCATTTAGAAAGCAAGCTGAATTTATTGCTAAACAAATAGTTGGTAATTTCACATCATCCGAGATAGAAAAGCACAAACTCTACTCAGCTACGGCATTCGGCTTTCAGGGTGAGGAAAGAGATATTATGTTAATTTCATTTTCTGTCGATAATAACTCAGCAAGAGCTGCTGCGTACTTAAACAAAGCCGATGTATTCAACGTTTCAATAACAAGGTCAAGACAAAAGCAAGTTGTCCTTCTATCAATTGATGAATCAGTCTTGCCTCATCACAGCCTACTACGAGAGTATATTCAATCTATACAACTATTTAACGCTGAACATTCAGCCAATGATAACATTGACGAATTCCAGCATGCACTGATAGAAGAGTTAAACGAAAAAGGCGTTGAAACTTGGGCTGGCTATAATATGGCAGGTGTTGAAATTGATCTTTTGTGCCGATTAAATGCTAATTACTTAGCTATAGACCTTATTGGCTACCCCGGTGAATGGGAGGATTTCTTTGAATTAGATACATATAAGGTTTTAGGAAGAGCTGGTATACCTATTATTCCTATCAGTTACGGACTGTGGAAAACAGAGCCTCACCTTTGCATAGATAAAATTATTTCATCGTTAAAAAGTTTAACCTCAAGGTAATGAAAAATGCACTCAAACTCAAGAGTTACTTATAGAGCATTATGGTTAATTGCTAGCTGTTATGCATTTCTTACTATCGTCTTTTATTTTCTTGATAAGGAAACATCTAATATTTTAGTAGAATTCGCTATTACGATATTCTACCCAGCTTTAGCGATAGGTTTTTTGATCGTTTCACTGAGAGAACGTAAAAAGAAACGACTGTTTACCGCATTCTCAAAATATTTTGTTTGCCTTTTTTCAATTGTAAGTATCATATTAGGCGGGTATCTAGTATATCGAGGTATTTTCGAAAAATCTCTGCTATCAGAAGGGGTTGGTATTATTGCGGTTTACCTTAGTCTATGCGCTTTGTTCATCTTTTACCCTATGCTAATTATAAAAAAATACATCAACAATAAGAGCTGAATAAGTGTGCTTATTTAATTCTCCTCTTCGTCATGAATATTATCAAGTATTAAATACCCAATTCCATTAACTCCCCTTCATCAAACCACCATCAATTTGAATCAAAAATTCGCAATTTGAGATAGCTTTTCGCAATCCCAAATTATTTGTTTTCTTAAGTGTTTACAGCCCTTGTTTGCCGTGTAATTTTTTGTGCATCAGACAATTTCAGCTTGATGCTTTCATGGATGTGAGTGTCTTTCATACTGATAAGACTTAGTAGGAAATGACAATGAACACAGCAAAACAACCACTACACTCCGACTCTGAGAAGGCACTTAGGGCGCTAGTCGCCCATCTTTTTTTAGCCTTAATCCTGATGCTTATTCCTGAATTGGCTTTCGCTGATCCTATTTCAGAAGGCGTCGATTGGGTGATGAATTTACTCACCAATGGCATTGCTCGCAGTGCTGCAATTATCGGTATTGCCATTCTTGGTTACTTGGCATGGTTCGGAAGGATAACGGGTGAAACCTGCGGCAAATATATTGCAGGGATTGTTCTGGTATTTGGTGGTTCAACCATTGTTGACCTGATCATTTCAGCCGTTAAGTAGGAGCTTGTTATGTCTCATCGTTATCAAGATCCCTTGTTTGTTGCTGTGACTCGTCCTGCGATGAAATGGGGCGTCACTTTAGATGGCATTATCGTCGCTGCGGCTTTTGTGGCGGTATTGATGATTGCAGCCAAAAATCCCTTTGTCTTACTGGTGTATTTTCCTTTGCATGGGTTGATGTACGGCATTTGCTTACGTGATCCTCGCAGCTTTCGCTTGTTACACCTTAGGTTACTGACTAAAGCCAAGTCTTTGGGCTGGCGTCAGTTTGGTGCGGCAAGTGCTGCGCCTTTAGTGTCTACTCGACACACGACTTATGAGATTGGCAGTTGGAGGATGGCGTAATGACCTTAAGCAAATTGCCTACCTTGTGGCAACGTGAAAACACGGCGAGCGAACACATTCCCTATCAGACGTTATGTGATACTCATACGATTAAAACCAGTAATGGTGAATACCTGCAAGTTTTGAAGTTACAAGGTATTGCTCATGAGACACAAGATCCTGAGCAGATTGAGATATTCAAAGAACAAATCAATCTTTTACTCCGCAACATTGCCAGTCCTAAAGTGTGTTTATGGTCGCATCTGATCCGTCGTGAACATCAGGTGTTTCCAGAAGGTGAATTTGATTGTGAGTTTGATAGAAAACTTAATCAAAAATACGCTGAGCAGATCTGCCAAAGCTCACTATTCATCAATGAGCTGTATCTCACCATAATCTACCGTGATGGAGTTACTGACTCCCTCAACCTTTTTAAGAAAACTCAGACTCAAGAGCAAGCGATTGCACAACAACTCTCAGCCATGAAAGCGTTAGATGAGGTGGTTGATACTGTTCATGCTTCATTGCATGATTACCAACCCGAACGGCTGGGTGTTTATTTTAAAGGCAAAAAATTCTACTCCGAGACTCTGACGTTTCTTGATTTTCTGATAAACGGTGATTGGCAAGTTCGTACTTGCCCAAGCAGTGATATTAGCAACGTATTGTCGCGCAAGCGCCCTTTTTTCCCTCACAACACCATTGCGCTACAAGGGATCTCTGATAAACAATATGCTGCTTGCATTGGCATTGCCGAATACCCAGAGCATACCGAAGCTGGTTTGTTAAATGCCCTACTTTCGGCGCCTTGTCGTTTTATCCTCAGCCAAAGTTTCCAGTTTTTATCTAAACCGTTAGCGACACAATTATTGATCAAACAACAAAACCGCCTCAATACCACGGGAGACTTAGCACAATCACAAGTTGCCGCCATCAGCCTAGCTTTAGATGAACTCACCTCCAATCGAATTGTGTATGGCGAACACCACCTTACCTTGACTCTATTGGCTGATTCACCCAATCAGCTTGAAAACCATCTGGCGAGTATCAAATCTCAACTGGCAGATTTATCCATCATTCCTGTTCGTGAAGACACTGCATTGGCTGCCGCTTATTGGTCACAGCTACCAGCGAATCATAAATATCGACCTCGACCTGCTCCAATCTCTTCTCGAAACTTTGCCGGGTTTTGTAGTTTTCATAACTACCCTTTAGGTAAGATTGATGGCAACCAATGGGGCGCAGCGGTAACGGTTTTTCAAACCGCCGCTGGTTCGCCTTATTACTTCAACTTTCATGAACAGAATTCCACCGAGTATCGGCAACAAAGTGCTACGTCCCAACACTTAGACATTGACCAAGAGGAGGATAAGCACTCTGAACCTAACAGGGATGCCACTCTCAAGGATGAGCACCATGCTTTAGGTAATACGCTCATTATCGGTGCATCTGGCTCTGGTAAAACAGTACTGCAAGGCTTTTTGATTTCACAAAGTAAGAAGTACAAACCCACACAAATTATTTTTGATAAAGACAGAGGCTTAGAGGTTTACGTTCGAGCATGCCGTGGTTTGTACCTGCCATTGAAAATGGGTAAACCTACGGGTTTTAATCCATTTCAAATTGATGATACTGCTGAAAACCGCCTGTTCTTAACGGCTTTGGTTGCCAAACTAATTGGTGGCTCTCTTACTCACACAGAGCAACAGCAAGTTGCCGAAGCGGTCAATGGCGTAATGGCATTATTCAAACCACTTAGAAGATTAAGCCGTTGTTTAGAATTTCTAGATCCTGTTGATGGCGATGGTTGCCATGCTCGCCTTAAGCAATGGTGCCAAGGAGGTGAACTAGCTTGGGTACTTGATAATCCGGCAGATGAACTTAATGTCAGTAACCAAATGCTGATGGCATTTGATGTTTCAGAGTTTTTGGATCACCCACAAGTGCGCACACCGATTGTGATGTATTTATTTCATCGCATTGAACAACTGATTGATGGACGCCGCTTACAAATCATCATGGATGAGTTTTGGAAATTACTGCTTGATGAGTATTTTCAGGATTTAGCCAACAACAAACAAAAAGTCATTCGTAAGCAGAATGGATTAATGATGTACGCCACTCAATCAGTGAAAGACGTCCTCAACTCACCAATTGCTCATACCCTTGTCGAACAGTGCGCCACCCTCATATTAATGCCAAATCCCAAAGCACGACGAGAGGACTACATTGATGGCCTTCATCTTACCGAACGTGAATTTGAGCTAATCAAAACTCAGCTTTCACCAAGTTCTCGTAAGTTCCTCGTTAAAACCAATTCCATAAGCATAGTTACAGGGCTCAACTTACAAGGCTTTGATGAAGAACTGGCAGTAATCTCTGGCACCACTGATAAGGTCAAACTCCTTCGTAAACTGATCAGAGAAGTCGGCAGAGATCCAACAGATTGGCTTCCAGCTTATTACCAAGCATTAAAAGACAAGCGAGGTCAGCAATGAAACGGCTGTTTGTCTTATGCTTGTTATCGCAATCGGTTTTTGCTTTTCCTGTCATTGATATAGCGAACCTGCATCAAAACATCATTCAGGTGAAACATTTACTAGAAGAAATCGACACCCTGAAGCAGCAAGTCAAAACCGCTAAATCTCAACTCAGCAGCATTAACGGTATACGTCACATGGGTAATGCCATCGATAGCGTGTATGACGTGGCAGTGAAAGTTGACCCAAACCTAACCTTAAAAAACCAAGGGTTACACAACAGCCAGTGGCTGCAATTAGGCGGTGATGTTGCCGAACTTTATGACGATGTAAATCGTTATCGAGGTCAGTGGATGGGACAAACACAAATATCACTGCAACAAACCCAGGCACGTTACCAACAACTTATGAGGTTGATACAAAAAATTGATAACGCACCACAACAAAAAGACATCGAAGACTTACAAGCTCGAATCGATGCCGAAGGTGTGATGCTCACCAATGAGCAAGCCAAACTACAGTTGTTGCAAGCACAAGCCAAAGCGAGTGATGCGTTAACACAGCAACGTATTACCCAAATGGCAGTGGAATCTGCTGGCGAGCTTCACCCTATTCATTTGAACTATTAATTTGACCCAAGGATGGGATCTGGAGATCCCGATGAAACTACAACATTTACCTATTTTAGCCATTGGCTCACTAGCCCTGAGTGCCTGTTTTGATGGTAAACACAGCAACAATGACAGTCTACAAGCTCACCATAATGTCAGCTGGTTTCTGGCACATGACAAGTTGTTGGGTAGCATCTTAAAACAATGCGCTGATGATCCTGCTCGATATAAAAACAATCCTGAATGCATTAATGCACTTCAAGCTGCTAATCAAAGAAGTGCTGGCGAGTTACAACCAGTGCACATTGATGTTAGCAAATTGCCTAAACATCACGGTTGGAATTAGGAAAACGTCATGGCTGGGCAAAGTACCTTATACCAAAGCATTTTCCATATGGTGGATCACGCCTTAAACAACTACATCAATCAAGGTGCCGTTAGGATGATCCACTACCTGCTACCGTTATTCAGTAGTTTGATGATCATCTGGATTGCAGTTTGGGGCTACAGTTTGATGTCTGGTAGAAGTGAAGCACCATTACAAGATGGATTCTTTCGCATCTTGCGAGTCGGTTTCATTTTAGCCTTGGGGTTAACAGCCAGCCGTTACAATCAAACTGTGGTGACATTCCTTAGCGAAACACCGCAACTGTTAGCCTCAATTGTTACGGGTTCATCAAGCCAAAACGCCGCAGGACTGCTGGATAAATTGTTCAGTCAGGTTTTTGGCCTTGCCGATACCTCATGGCGACAAGGTGGTGTGATGAACGGTAATGTCGGAATGTACTTTTTAGCCATTGCCGTGGTGTTGATTGGAAGCTGTCTGACCTTGCTTGTAGCATTCTTTATTCTATTGAGTAAGGTCATGGTCAGTATTTTACTTGCTATCGGACCTGCTTTCTTTGTGCTGTTGTTGTTCCCTGCAACCCAACGTTTCTTTGAAAGTTGGCTGGGTATGGTACTCAATTTCGGTTTCATCTTGTTGCTGGGTGTTACTTCAGGGCAATTGATGACTTCGGTTGCGGCTGATTATCTCGCACAAATCGCTCAAAACCATTCTACCGTTTCTACGTTAAGCGACAGCTCCATGCTGTGTATTGTGCTTGGACTGTGCATATTGGTGATGAAGCAAATCCCTGCAATGGCAGCGGCTTTAGGTGGCGGTGTCGCAATTGCCGCAAACGGAGCCATTGCACACAGCCTACATGCTTTGCGCCCAACCAGCTTACGCCATCAATACCGAACCTTACGACGAGATTTGAATTACACAGGGCAAGCCATCGCTGCACCACTCAAACCAGTGGGCGCCAGTTATCACGCCTACCAACAACATTTTGGTGGCAACAGTATTTCGGGGAGATCAGAACAATGAAACGATTTATCTGTATCAGTTTGTGTTTGCTATTAACCCATTGCGCCAGTGCGCCAAAACCACCTCATTGCTCAGATAATGGCAAAGGACTGCAACCCGTCAACACCACACCCATTGTGATAAAGGAGGCGATGAATGCTGAGTGAAACACTAGCCGCCCCTTTATCTCACAAACAACTGGCAAAGCAATATTTCAAAGAAGCCAAAAGCTGGGATGCCGAAACCAACGTTGCTACCAAAAAGTCAGAGCAAAGAGCATGGCGTTGCTGTGCTTTATTAACTCTAATTGCCATTATGCAAGGCATTGGTTTGTTGTGTTTACTGCCGTTAAAAACCATCGAGCCATTTGTGATCCGAGTGGATAACAATACTGGTTTGGTTGATGTGGTATCAACCCTTGCTAGCCAAGGGCAAGTCAAACTCAAAGCACAAGAAGTAATGGACAAATATTGGTTGACTCAATATCTAGAGCATAGAGAAAGCTATCAGTGGGATACACGGCCTTATGATCGCAATGTGGTTGGGATCATGTCATCAGAGCCAGTCCAACAAGAATATGCTGCTGCGACCGACCCAAAGACGAACTCGCAAGCTCCAATCAAGTTATACCAACAATCTGCTCAAGTCAGGGTAAACATTCAAGCCATCAGTTTTATCGCCAGTAACAAGGTCAATGGTGAGCAACATAAAACCGCTTTAGTTAGATACAGCAAGCAAGAATTACAACAAGGCGAACAGCATCCAACCACCCATTGGATTGCCACCATCACTTTTACCTATCGCAATTCTCCGATGAAATTAGCAGATCGACGTTTGAATCCTTTGGGATTTCAGGTACTGAGTTACCGCAACGACCAAGCCATTGGAGGGAATTAATATGCTTCTATTACTTCCTTTATTCGGTCGCATTTTAAAATACTTTATACAGAAAAGTTTCTGGATGACTGTCTTCGCTGGCATGATGTTAGTTTTATTACCTTGTATGGCAAACGCCCTCGAAATTCCCCACTTCGGTCTACTAGATAAACGAGTTCGCCATATCAATTACCAAGCCGAACAAGTGATTAAATTGGTCGGTCATTACGGTTTTACCACTGACATTGCCTTTGATAATGATGAAACCGTTAAGCAAATTGCCATGGGAGACAGTGAAGCATGGTCAGTAACACCCGTTGCCAATCATTTGTTTATCAAGCCCAAAGCACAAAAAGCCATTACCAATATGACTATCCTCACCAATAAACGAGTGTATCACTTCGAACTGTCAGCGCACTGGTCACAACATGGCGCTCACCCTATTCCCAATGACATGATGTTCGCTATCGATTTTCTCTACCCCGATCAATTTAACACTCAAATTCATCAACAGCAGCAACATCTAGCTTTACGAAAAGCGCTCAATAGCGATCAAACACCGCAAATAGCAAACAGTAATTATGCTTATAAAGGTGATGCCAGCATAAAACCCGTTCATGCCTTCGATGACGGCCGTTTTACTTATCTAACTTTTAACCCCAAACAAGATTTTCCTGCGGTCTATATCGTGAATGCTGATAACTCGGAAAGTGTCGTCAACAGTAACGTTAACCCTCATTACCCACAAACCCTGATCATCCGAAAAGTGGTTAGGCAATTGGTGCTACGCCAAGGCAATAAAGTCGTGTGCCTGTTTAATCAAGGATTCAAACAAGAAGCGCCTGCCAGTTATCAAGCCAGCAACATCAACCATGTAAAACGAGTAATTAAGGGAGAACACCATGGCTGAATCACCAGCAAACGATCCTACTCTTGATACTCAAGCAGTGCCCGAACTTACAGGTAATCACCCTAACCGTTCAGCACTTTCTAAACCCGTGATGATCATTGGTTGTCTGTTGTTGATACTGCTATTAGTTTGGGTCAATGGCGGCTTCAGCCATGAACAAACAGACTCTGTACCTTTAAAGCATCAAGAAATTGGTAACCATTTAGGCAAACCGCCAGAATTACCAAAAGTGACTTCAACACAACCAAAACAACAAAACAGTGGTTCAGACAAACACGGACTGTTACATACTGGCTTAGTAGATTTAGCTGGCTCAGACTCCAACCCTCAGTTTCCAACCTCTACCCAGCAGCATCAATGGACACCAAAGCAGCGTAAGCAACTCGATGATATTTTGGTGGTAAACCAACAATCGCAAATAGCTGATAGGCAGTTAACCACAAGCCGAACAGATAGCAGCAACGTAATTCCCGAGCAACCAAAGGCATTAGCCGCACAACTTCAAGCTACAAGCATTAAAGGCAGTATCGCCAGTCGTATCCTTGATCCAAACTTGTTCATCACTAAGGGCGCATTTCTTGATTGCATATTAGAAACGGCGATCAGTTCAGATGTGCCGGGTATGACTCGCTGCCAGCTCAGCCGAGATATTTACTCAACCAATGGCAAAGTCTTACTACTCGAAAAAGGCAGTCATATTGTTGGTGAATATCAAAGCGGATTACAGCAAGGTGTCGCTCGTATCTTTGTGTTATGGGACAGGATTGAAACGCCCAACGGCATTATCATTGATTTAGATTCACCGGGAACCGATCCATTAGGTCGCAGCGGTCATTCTGGATTTGTTGATGGTCATTTCAAACAACGCTTTGGCAGTGCCATTTTACTCAGTTTGATTGGTGACGCTGGGCAATATGCGGCAAACAAAGCCAACAGTGGTAACAAAAATCAAATTCAATTTGGCAATACCATCAGCGGCACAAAAGATCTGGCTTCAATAGCGCTTCAAGATTCTATTCGTATCAAACCGACTCTACTCAAAAATCAGGGCGAGCATATTAACGTCATGGTCGCTCGGGATCTCAATTTCAGGAGCGTCTATGACTTACAACTTAGCAACTAACACCATTGATAACTGTCGAGCCATTGCCCTGTTAGAACATTTAAAGGTGCTTAAGCCACTGTTTGATATGGACAGCGTAACTGAAGTAGTTATCAATCAACCCAAACAAGCCTTTATTGAAAATTGCCACGGTTGGAGCGAAGTTATCGTTGAAGCCATCAGTGAAGATTACTGCCAACGACTCGCCAAGCTTATCGCTACTTATTCAGGGCAAAAACTGGATACTAGCCATCCTATGCTATCGGCAACATTGCCCTCTGGAGAACGGGTGCAAATCGCTATTCCACCCGTGACCTTAATCGGACGTATTAGCTTCACGATCCGTAAACTATCTTGTGTGTCTTTT
Organism: Parashewanella sp. 2210YD4-3; assembly: GCF_056591735.1. Classification (NCBI taxonomy): domain Bacteria; kingdom Pseudomonadati; phylum Pseudomonadota; class Gammaproteobacteria; order Alteromonadales; family Shewanellaceae; genus Parashewanella; species Parashewanella sp. 2210YD4-3. The sequence continues at coordinate 352,558 of NZ_JBWQOG010000003.1, forward strand.
ACCCTCGATGATTATCAGCAACAAGGTTATTTTCGACTTCCAGAAATTCAACTAAAACAGCAGATTGAACACAAGCTTGATGTCTTATATCAACAAGGTCGCTATGTCGATTTTTTACAGTGGGCTATCGGTGAAAGAAAAAACATCATCGTTTCTGGTGCAACAGGATCTGGCAAAACCACTTTTTTTCGTTCATTGCTGCAGGAGATCCCACAAGATGAGCGATTGATAAGCATTGAGAATGTTGATGAATTACAGTTGTATCGGACTCACGATAACACTGTCAGTCTGTTCTATTCGGCTGGTAATCAAGGTATCGCCCCTGTTACTCAAAAACAGCTTTTAGAATCAAGCCTAAGAATGAAGCCCGATAGAGTCTTTCTTGCTGAACTCATACGAGGTGATGAAGCCTTTTACTTTCTTCGTAATATCAATTCAGGTCATCCCGGCAGTATCACTACCATGCATGCAGGTAGCCCTCAACTCGCTATCGAACAATTGGTGTTATTGCTAAAAGAAAGCCAAGCAGGTTCAACTCTGTCAAAAGAGGAAATCAAACAGCTGATCAATCTGTGTGTTGATGTCACCGTTCAACTCAAGCATGAAAATGGTCGACGATATGTGAGTGATTTGTATTGGAATCGCTACGGTATCACAAGCACAGAGGAAGCCGAGTTGTGATCAACAGAACTTCCTTATCTATTTGGCATTATTTAGCCTTATTACTCATAGCAGTGCTCATCAGCTTATGGCTCAGTGGTGCGCTATTCCTGTATTTCGGCCATCTTCCCGTTAGCCACGCTTCGCCATTAACCATTGCTCAATACGCTTACAGATTTGGGCATGATAAGCGCACCCAATTTTGGTTGATTCTCTCCTGTGTGATTGGTTTTCTGCCTTTAGGCTTTCCTATCGCATTAAAATTTAAACCTAAAAGACCATCCTTGTATGGCGATGCACAATTTGCCACTCATAAAGAGATCCAACAAGCTGGATTACTCGCAAGCCACGGCATCATAGTTGGTAAACTACAATCGCTGTTTAAGCATCAATATTTACAGTTTGCTGGACAACAACATGTACTAATGTCAGCACCAACTCGTAGTGGTAAAGGTGTTGGTGTCGTCATACCTAATTTGCTCAACTGGCGAGATTCAGTAGTCGTACTCGATATTAAACAAGAAAACTGGAACATCAGCGCAGGATTTCGAAAAGCGCATGGACAACAATGCTATCTTCTCAATCTTGCTCCACGAGATTATCTCAGCCACCGCTGGAACCCACTGTATTACATATCCAACGATCCAAGTTTTCGAATCAATGACATTCAAAAAATTGGTCAGATGTTGTTTCCCAATATCGACAGTGAATCACCAATCTGGCAAGCCTCAGCTCGTTCACTATGGCTTGGATTAGTTTTATATCTTTTGGAGACACCACCGCTACCTGTAACCTTGGGCGAAGTGCTGCGCTTACTCAATAAAGGTGACAGTCAATTGATTGAGAAAATCAATGAGCGAATGCAAAGCCAACAACCGCTATCAAACCAATGTCATGCTTCCCTCAGAGAATACCTTGAAACGCCAGAGCGCACACGAGGCTCAATTCGCAAAAGTTTTACCTCAGCCTTAGAGCTATTTTACAACCCGGTAATTGATGTCGTCACCGCAGGCAATGACTTTGACTTACGAACACTTCGACAACAAAGGATTTCTATTTATATTGGTGTCACGCCAGATGACTTACAAAGACTCGCACCTCTGATCAACTTATTTTTCCAACAGCTTATTGATCTTAATACCCGTGAACTGCCAGAGCATGATCCAAGTTTGAAGTATCAACTTTTATTATTGATGGATGAATTTGCCGCTATCGGCAAAATTGGTATTTTAAGCCGTGGGATCAGTTACATTGCAGGTTATGGCATTCGCTTACTAACCATCATTCAATCCCCTTCTCAGCTTCGGGAAATCTACGGGCACGATGGCGCAGAAACCTTAATCGACAACCACGCCTTACAAATCGTATTTGCACCTAAGAACATCAAAATTGCCAGAGAGCTATCCGACAGCCTAGGTAATCAAACCATCAAAAATAGAAGTTGCAGCAAGCAACTATCAGGCAGAGGTGGGCGTAGTGAAAACACCAGCGATCACAGCCGAGCGTTAATGCTTCCACAAGAATTGATGCGCTTAGGCATACAGCAATCCATCTTACTGTTAGAAAATTGCTCACCGATAAAGTGCTGCAAAATCCGCTGGTATCAAGACAAACTGCTACAGCCAAGAGGTAATGACCGCCAACACCAACATTGGGCAACTCCAAATATTAACAAGATTGTGGTGAAGCCTTTGATCAAAAAAAACATTCAATCAGCACCAATCAAACTCGCTACAGATGATACAGGTACTAATTCTCAAATCCCTACAAAACCTGAACAACCTGCCGCAAGCGAACCAGAAGAACCTATCAACTTAAATGAAGTTGAAGAAGCTGAAGTCAATGCCATAGTCGAAGACTACTTTAGCCAGCTGAATAAACCTACAAACGTAAGCCAAACAGAGGAGACAGCCAAATGAATGATGAACCCGTACTGGAACAGCAAACCTATTTAGCGGTTCCTTATGAGCAAAGAGATAAAGCTATACAGCAACTTGGTCAATTGGATAATGGTCGAAACGCCATCAGCTTTGATCCAGAAAACGGTTTATGGTTTGCAAGAAAAGGTACTCGATTGAGTAAGGCCGAACCTTGGCTACCTAATCCCAATCTCTTTAACACACCGACACATCAAGATCCGAACTTTGAGTTTGCACAGGTTTTGGAGTCATCAGGCTTTGTATTAAATGAACCACCACTGTTTGACGGGCAAAAGCATCGTGTCGCAACCATAGATGACAAACGAGGACAAAAAAGCGGTGTGTATTGTGCCTATGGGGATGGTCATCCTGCTGGTTGGTATCAAGATCATCGTAATCACAGCGAACCGCAAAAATGGCATGCCAGCTTTACTCAAACAGATCCTCTTGCCAAGCTGCATATCAAAGCGCATCAAGCAAACCAAAGAACACTGCGAGAAATCACCGCAGCCAAACGCTATCAACATTATGCCACTCGATGTAGCCAAGCTTTTCAGTTGATGCCACCAGCTAATCTAAATCATCCCTATTTATTGAAGAAAAACGTCCAGCCTTTTCCAGATGTGATGCAAGATAAAAAAGGTCGATTAGTGATCCCACTGATGGACGAACATCATAAGGTTCATTCGCTACAAAGGATCAGCCCTAACGGTTTTAAATGTTTAAAGAAAGGCGCACAAAAAACCGCACACTTCTTTGTAGTCGGCTACAAACCGTTAAAAAATGGCGAACCCATACTTTATGCTGAAGGTTACGCTACTGCCGCCAGTATAGCCGAAGCCACCAATCGCAGCGTGGTAATGACTGTTGACGCTGGCAACATGCCCAAAGTGGCTGAAAAGCTCAAAGCCCATTACCCAAACAGCCAACATCTATTTTTGGCTGATGATGATCGGAAAAACAAAACCAACAAAGGATTAGAGAAAGCCCGACAATCAGCAGAAATCACTCAAGGACATTGGCTTAGCCCCAACTTCATCAGTGATGAAATCGAATATGGCATGACAGACTTTAACGATCTTCATGTCAGTCGAGGTTTAGCAGTGCTAAAGCTACAAATTGAAAACCACATTCAACGCTGTTGGCCATATTTGGATAAACCAAGACCTGCCATATTGAATACAATTGAAGCTACCCTTGAACAAAGCGAGAAACAAGCTCAGATAAAGCCAGCTAACTCCATACTGAAACAGCAATTTGAGCCATTAACCAGACTCATAAAAACAGCGGCTAACGATGAACAACTACCACAAGAGCCAAAGCCTAAATCGGCACCAACAACCACTGCTTCAATTCAAAGTGTTATACCTGATAGGATCAATAAAACTTATCTGGCGGTTAACAATAAGTATTACTTCTCAAACCGCCCTTCTAGCCTCGCCTTTATCGATAAAGGCAATAAGCTGCAAACCAAATTGAGCCATGCTCAAATCGTTGGTGATTTACTTACAATTGCTCAGCAACGCAATTGGCAATCCATAAAACTATCAGGCACCAAAGCTTTTAAACGCCAAGCATGGTTACAAGCCTCACTGCAGAACATGACTGTTCGAGGCTACCGCCCTGATACTAACGACCTCAAACAGCTCAAAGCTTTGCAAACCACTAATGGTAAAAAGGAACAGCCTCACCAACCAAAATCTACCGTCAACGAAATTGCTAATACTCCTACTAACAATAATCCAAAAGACACTTTGCAATCTGCCCAAAGTTATAGCCAAAACCTCAAGCCAAAGATCCAACAGCGTTTTATGCAAAAGGTAAAACAAAAGCTAGATGGCCTACTAAATCAATCACATTCACAGCAAAACCACCACACCATCAAGGAGCCTCAACATGAACAATCACTCGAACACCAATTTGAATGATGACTTAGACAACAAACTAAATGACCTAAACATTCCCGGAATCGCCATCGAAGTGACGCAAGCAGAAGCTGAAGAACTAGGCGCATTTGAAGAAGATGCCATAGATGAGACCGATGCACTTGAGGCCAATAAAGAATCGGAGGATCACTAATGGGTACTGACAACAAAAAGCCACCTTATCATGTGCAAGTTGCCGCCAAACTCATCAAACAATTAGAGGAAGGCACCGCCCCGTGGCAAATTCCTTGGAAACCCGGAGTCCCCAAACTGCCACATAACCCAATCAGCGGCACAAGATACAAGGGCTGCAACGCCATTTGGCTTAGTATGCAAGCAAGAACCGACCCACGCTGGATGACTTACAAACAAGCCAACAGCATTGATGCTCAAGTTCGCAAAGGACAACATGGTACTCTGGTTCAGTATTGGAAGTTGTTCGACAAAATAGATAAAACTGATAGCAACGGCAAAAAAATCGTAGGCGCAGATGGTAAACCAATCAAAATAAACATCAAACTCGATCAGCCAAGAGTATTCAGCTCTGTAGTGTTCAACGCAGAACAAATCGACGGCTTACCCGAACTAGAAGCAAACCCATTACCCGAATGGCAACGACACGAAAGAGCAGAAAAGATCCTCAACAATTCAGGCGTACCTATTCACCATGATCAATACGAAAACGCATACTACTGTCCTGCCACCGACAGAATTCACCTACCTGCCAAAAACCAATTTGAAACCGCTGATAATTATTACGCCAGCGTACTCCATGAGCTTTGCCATAGCTCAGGTTCAAAAGACAGACTCAACCGAGATCTATCAGGTCGGTTCGGTGATGAATCTTACGCCAAAGAAGAACTCAGAGCCGAAATCGGCTCACTTATGTTAGGCGACGAACTCCAAATCGGTCACTCATTCTGGCAACACGCCGCCTACATCGATGCATGGATACAAGTTTTGAAAGATGATCCAAGGGAAATTATGAGGGCTTCAAGGGATGCTGAAAAAATACAGGATTTTGTTTTGGGGTTTGAGCAAAATAACCAAGCTTCAAGTGAACGAGTCACTCAGAAAACTATTCCTAATCCAGTTATCTCATTAGAGCATTACGATAAACAAGAGATGGCAGAATTAGAATAATTTTTTAACTACACCAAACAACCATCTTCAAATGATAGCTCTAGCAATCTAATATCTTCTTTCGAAGCAGGTTCAAAAACTTTTTCAGGTACTGGATGTTCCCATAAATCACCTGCAGGCTGAGAAATAATAATATCACCTGTGTAATCAAGTTTGTAATTATCAAAGACCAAGAAATAATCGACGTATTCGTTAACTTCAATAAACTCATCACCATCCCTAAAAGTATACATAGGCTCATACCGAATGCGTTTCTCATGCCTCAAGCCTTTAGGAATTTTTTGAACTTCGACATCACTAAGGCTTAGTTCAATCTTAAATAAGTAAAGCTCGTTATCTGAAACAAACAAATGGTTTCGAGTTCTGCTCCAATTGGACGTCGAAGATAAAGCTGGTTTAAGACCGAAAGCTACCATTTTAGGTACATAGAGGCACAAGTCATTGAAATTATCATCGACATCCCGTAGCTGGTTATCAAAAATAATGGTGTCTTTAATCTGCTCTGTCATATTTAACTAAACAAATTGTGCAATGCATTTAGTAAAGTTAGCAAAAACAGAAAAAAGAACAGGACATATAAATAAAATTTAATTATACCAATGATATAAAGTTCAGCTCTTTGAAATCATTCCCACAAACAAATTAGAAGAAATGATTAGCTAATCCGTTTTATACCAGAATTAAACTTCGATGTAGCGAACAATATTTTATGTATCAATATCGGGTGCTGTCACCTTCGTTTTTCTCAAGGTGATCTTTGGATTATGCGACCCATTGTGACTTTTTCCTAAGACATAAAATAAACCACAGAAAAATATTGTTACACACACTAAAATTAGCCTATAGATATCAAAATCAAGATTCGAAAATAGTGTTTTAAAAAACAAACTACACCAAATAAAAGCTACAAATGCACTAACAATCTGATTGATTTTAGAAACAGAGTAAGCCTTAGGAGTAACAATAAAATTATCTAATTTTGTTTTTGTACATTCATAAAACCCTTGTGGTACATCTGCCCTAGGTCTTTCTGTTAGGGTTTTATACAGAGGACCGAAAATCTCATCTTCCAATAACTCAACATGATTTTCCCAGTTCTCCTGCCAAAATTTACTACCTTTATTTACTAAGAACCAAGCAACTGAAAAGATTACCCCGATAGAGCATATAAGCAGGAGCATAAACTCATTATCAGGTGTTTGAACATTGCTAGACTTCGAATTGTAATAAGCTGCGTAGCCAACAAATGTAGCACCTATGAAAGTCCAAAAATAAGTGGCTCTTTTCCAGTAAAGCTCAATCTCGAATTTTCTGATTTCATAAGCCTGTTTCAGAGCTTGCTCATGAATATCCTTATTTTTCTTAAATAAATCTTCATATTCTTGATGTGAGATTGGATTATTGGGTTGAGTTTTTTTGGTCATTGGAGAGAATTTAAATTGTTTTTTTAAAAGTTTATAGAATAAGTAAGCGTTGACACAGACAAACACTGCCAGCGCATAAACCACCATTACATATAGGGTTAAGCTGACATCGAAGTTCCAAAGGTCAAGTTTACTTGTTGAAATTACCTTTATAGCAGTAGGAAGGTTTACATAAAATAAGACAAAGAACGCAATGAAAATAGGTAAGACTATCTTGTATAGAACCTTATTAACTTCATCACGACAACGCTTTCTTGCTTTATCTCCAGCAGTAGTCTCATCTTGATTAAAAGCACTACTTATCTGAGGCCAAGCCAGATTAAAAAGAAAGGTTATGATTGTTAGTAATAAACCCGATATTGCGACAATATCACTCAACTTCATTTAGTCCCAACTCCCGACAAAGTAGATCATGAGAATCTTCGCTGATTTCAAATTGCCCAGCACTACCTTTTCGTTTGGTAATAGGCTTATATGTTGGCTCATTTTGCGTAATCAGCATATTTAACTCATCTTTGACTACATCAGAATTGATAACGACTAAATACATTTCATTTGTGTATTCGGCTGTTTCGATTACGGATTTCATAGTATTGAGAAGAGCGTCATCCAATTTATGTCTAAAACGAGAAACGGTATTTTTCAGTAATGTCTTGCTTTGACTTTGAGTAAGCTGAAATATCGTTGAGATTTGCGACTCTGTTGGCAGGCTTTCACCAAAATAATTTTGTATCAGATAAAGTAGTCTATCTTGTTTTGCTTCATCAGCACGATTAGGCATTCCACCTTCAACTAACATAGTTAAATATTCAGTCAGTGCTGCTTTTGCGATCTTATTCAGAGCACTTGGAATATCTGCATCTTCTATTTTTAGGGTTTTCTTTATTAACTCTTTTTGTTCTTTCTCAAACTCTTGAGTATCAATATTAAAGGTGATTTCCATTTCAATTCCTTAACTACAACAAACTAATACAGCCAAGATAACCGTTTGCTAATACAACGAAAAGCAGCAGGTTCATCTTAGCTGTCAACTAGGTTTAAAGTGGGTTAAACTTCAACCTCACCCGGCAATACATCTAAACCTAACTCCCTTAAAAATGCATTATGTGTTTTAAGGGCTACCGTGGCTGATTCTTCAATGGCAATTAAGTCCTTGTTAACTTCTTCAAGACTAATCGGCTCTACTTCTTTTTCGATACTCACATAACGAGAAATATTGAGGTTAAAATCGTGCTTCTCGATTTCCTTCATAGAAACTCTACGAGAGTATCTTGGCTCTTCTCTACGATACTGATAAGTTTCGACGATTTTTTCTATATGACCGATTTCACCATCAGGCATCTCATCCGTATTTAACAAGAAATTCTGGCGCTTACCTTTTTTAAAATATTCACTGGCATTGATAAACAATACATCATCGTATTTTTTGCATTTTTTAAGAACAAGAATACAAACAGGAATACCTGTTGAAAAAAACAAATTAGCAGGCAAACCGATCACAGTATCAATATGACCGTCTTTTAGAAGCTTGGTACGAATGCGGTTTTCAGCTCCACCACGGAATAAAACACCATGAGGCAAAATAATTGCCATAGTGCCTTGCTCACTTAAAAAATGGAAACCATGTAATAAGAAAGCAAAATCAGCAGCAGACTTAGGTGCAAGTCCATGAGATTTGAAGCGGAAATCATCACTTAATGCTTCATTAGGTTCCCAACGATAACTAAAAGGAGGATTAGCAACTACAGCATCAAATTGCATTTTTTTAGCCGGGTTCATTTCATTTAGTATGTCCCAATCATTGACCAATGAATCACCATGATGAATTTCGAATTCGGAATCCTTGACACCATGCAGTAACATGTTCATACGTGCAAGGTTATAAGTTGTGATGTTCTTCTCTTGTCCGTAAATCTTGCCAACACCTTGCTTGCCAAGACGCTTTCTAACATTTAACAATAAGGAACCAGAGCCACAAGCAAAATCCATTATTGAATCTAGGTGTTCTCTATTGCCTGTTGCTGGTTCCTGACTGTCTAAAGAAACAATCGCTGATAAAATATCAGAGGTTCTTTGAGGTGTGTAGAATTCACCGGCTTTTTTCCCCGAACCAGCCGCAAACTCACCAATTAGGTACTCGTACGCATCGCCAAGAACATCGCTATCCGTCGAGATACCAGCAATACCTTCTGATATTTTCTGGATTATGGTACATAACTTGGCATTACGAAGCGTGTGGTCTTTCCCTAACTTATCTGAATTTAGATTAATTTCCGAAAATAAACCTTGAAATGTGCTGTCAAAACTTTGGTTTTCAATATATTCAAAACCGTTGGCTAAAGTTTTTAATAGCTCACCTTTCTGTAAACGAGCCAATTCAGCAACACTCTGCCAAAGATACTGAGGTTGAATGACATAATGGACTTTACGGCGCATATGCTTTTCAAATTCTTCAATATCGTCAGGATTATTTTCATACCACACGGTTAACGGTGTGCGTCTATCATGATCTTTAAGATTAGGGTAATCAATACCAAGCTCTTTTTTTGCAGCCTCTTCATAGTTACCTGATAAATAGCGTAAGAACAGAAATGACAACATATAGTCACGGAAATCATCGGCGTTCATAGCTCCACGAAGGCTATTTGCTATCCTCCAAAGAGTATCACCAAGTTCATTTAAAGTATTTTGTGTCATTTTTTACCCTACAATACAAATTGATACTTATTTTTTACGCCATCTAAAACTTCTAAAAATATTTCTTTATTATCTGGAACTAAAACATCTGACTGCAAATTATAAATTTTCTTATGTGAGAGTGCATTAACAATGCTCGCTATTCTTGCTTCATCTTGAATACCGATTTGCTCAAGTACATAAGAAAACCGTCCTACCCCTAAAAATGAAGCAATATTTTCAAGCAACTGTCTTAAAAGACCGAAATGATAGGTGTAAAGTTTTGAACCTTTTGCTTCTTCTAATATTTTTAACAACCTTAAGTGATATAAAAACACATCATTATTTACGTTTTCTAAAACAAGGTCTTCATCATCTCGGCTTAAAATATATTGCTTATATTTTTTCTTCCCTCTTTTAGTTTTGAACTTATCTTGATTTGCCCCTTTGCTAATCCAATCAGACAAAATTGAGAAAATACCAAAATGATGTGTTGTCAAAATTATTTTTTTCTTATCAACATTTTTTTCCAGTAAATCGTATATTGTTGTCGCTGTGATAAAAATATTATGCTCATCTAGGCTCGAAACAGGATCATCAATAAAAATATGCGCATTTTGGGCACCAGCCCAATCATCTACTTCGAACAGTGTTAAAAAGAAGCTCCAAACAAATATTCTTTCTTCACCTCGGGATATTTTGATCTTCGATTCTTGATCATCTCCAAGAAAAAACGAAATAGAATGTATACCCTTTTCAACATCATCATGCTGATTGAAAAAAAAATTATATTTTGGGTTGTATGGCGTTAATTTTTCTCTTATCGCTTCTTCATCTAATAAGCTGTGAAATTGATTTAACGTACTTTCTCTAATAAGCAGGTGAATGTTGTCACCATCATTTTCTTCGTCATTTTCCCAAATGAATAAATCTTCACTAAAAGCATTGTAGTAAACTCCCGTATGACTATTGTCTTCAGGGACTTTTGTTGCATTTTTATATTCAACTGACAGCCTTGTCTTACCTGTGCCATTAAATGCATATACCAATGCAATATTTTCTTCAAGGTCTTTTAATTCTTCTGCAATATTAACCGCATTCATATTGATTTTCCTTTAACTGCTATTCAAAAAGAAACAAATTTTGAATTAATCCATTTTTTTGCTTATTCAGTAGCGCAATTTTCTGAGATTGAGTTTCTATTCCTTCAGATAACGAACTTAAGCAATCGATAATTTTTTTCTGCTCTTCCAAAGTTGGAGGAATATAAGCTTGAATTTTTTTGATAATGACCTTTGATAAGCTAGGAACACCTCCAGCTTCGTTGTGATTAAGCCAATTAACATTCTCAAAAAGATGAAATACAAACTTTGGTAAACAATCTTTAAATGAATGCGTATAAAAAAGTGTATCCACTGTCCAAAACTTTCCTGTAAGAAAAATTGGTTTATTAATAGTCCCTTTCCTACCAATACACGCACTTTCTCCATCGTATAGATAGTCATTAATAGAAAGCATATACCCACCAGAACCATATACAGGTACCTTTCCACTACCAAGGTTTTTGTAATCTTTACCACTTCCTATTTCAAATAACTCAGCAAAATACTTTTGTTTCCAGTCACCATCTTTTTCAAATTTAGGGAAGCGTCGTTTTGGTATTGTTTCACCATCTTCGGGGAAAAGCTTTTGCATTAAACCGTCTTTATGCCTTTTTAAACTTTTAAGCTTTTTAGTTTCAGCATTAATAAGCTCATCTATTGACTTGATACAGTCTGCAATTTTTTTTTGTTCAACTGAACAAGGAAAAAAAACAGGGAATTTTTTTATTGAAGATATATCCCCTCTAGGCATTTTCACGCCTTTAGCTGTTGCCATTACATAGCTAATAAAATATTCATTTTTAAGAACACATGATAAAAATTCATTCGATATTTTATTAACTGCCCTAATAACAATTACATCATTTGATGCAGCTCCGCCATGCTCTGCTAGCCAAACTTTTTTCAGATAAGGTCTTATATTAGATACTAAAATATCTCCTTTTTTGTAACTGGTAAAACTGCCTGAAGGAGGCAGCTTTGTTGCATATCCTACACCAGCGAAATTTGGTAATAAATTTTCTGTACTTACATATGTATCAATATGGAGATCTTCTGCCGAAACTTTATCTTTTACAAATACAGCAATTTCTGAGTCACCTAATTTTTTTGAATCCCAATGTTTTTTATCGATAAACTCAGGAAATCTATAATCGGGGATTAACTTCGCTTGATTTTCTTTACTCATACGCAGCCAGCCCTGATATTTCACGATTATGTGCCAATTTTTTAAGATATGGTACTAACTCAATCATTAGTGCTTTTTCTGCTTTACCACGAGCTTTCCAACCAAGTTCAAGCGGAGCAAATAAATCACTCAGTTTTTCGCCATCAAAAATCATTCTTGCCATAATGGTATCTACAAAGTTTTGCAGTGCTTCTTTTGTTAATCCATGTTTAATTGCCATTGCTGTTAAATCTTCAGTATTTTTTGCATTTTTAAATTCTTGAAAACCTATATGTATATCGTTAACACTTAAGCTTGTACCTGCAGGTAGATCATTGATATATGATATAAAATCATCTCTTTCTTCCATGAAATTAGAATTAGAGCAAATTAAATCAATGACTTCTTGTCTTGTCATGTTCTGCTTAGTGTTTGCTTGAGTCGAATTAGAGAGCAGTTGAATGATATAGTCATAGTCAATGAGCGCTGAGTTAAAAAGTACAAACTCAAAATCAAGCTGCTCAACTTCATTGTTTTCTTCGTTAGTATTGCCTTGTTTACGCTTTAATTCTTGAGCAGTCTCTAGATAAGAGCCCTTAAAACCACGCAGTGTTTCTTTTGGTAAAAGCTCTTCGACTACTTCTTGATGGTGAACACTGAGATCTGTGTATTGATCTAGTTTAGTTTTAAGTTTTTGCACTTCTTTAAAATGATTAATAAATTCCGTTTTAGCTGAGTCACCTTTCAAATTAACCACTTCGGCAGGAGAGCATTCAAGCCCTTTGTTTTTCATAAAGCTCTGCAAGGTTTCTACAGCTTCTTTATATTTTTCTACCACTACTGGAGCTGGGTCGACTAACCAGATCTCTTTATCGGTTTCATCATCCTTACCAGAAAATAACGAAATGGCTTCATTAACAGCATCTTCTTGAGCTCTAAAATCCAGAATATTTCCCCATGGCTTTGTGTCATTAAGGACTCGATTTGTGCGGGAAAAAGCTTGTATTAAACCGTGAAACCTCATTTTTTTATCAACATATAAGGTGTTGAGATATTTAGAATCAAACCCTGTAAGCAACATATCGACCACAATGACAATATCAATCTTGTTTTTATGTGGGTAGTCTACATTATTGTACTGTTGATCCTTGATCCGCTGTTGTATGTCTTGATAATAAAGATCAAATTCATTAATGCTGTGATTAGTACCAAATTGTTGATTATAGTCATCAATAATAGTTATTAGCGCCGCTTTCTTCGCTTCTGGTTCAACTTTATTGTCTTCTTTCTCTTGCTCTAAATCATCTTGTAATTGCTTTATGTCTTTAACATTTTTATCGCTACCATTTTGTTGTGATAGTGCTTTTGCTGGCGGAGAGAATACGCAAACTATATTTAATGATTTATAGGACTTATCTTGACACTGAAGTTCTTCTTGTATTTCTTTGAACTTGCCTACATATTCAATAGCATCATTGATAGATGCTGTTGCCAAAATAGCGTTAAAACGTCTGTCATATGTTGCTTGATCATGTTTGTCAATAATTGCTCTAACTACGGCTTCTTTAGGTGGCTTAGTTTTTTTGACCGATTTTTGATTTTTGTCTTCTTCACCACTACTTTTGCCATAATAATCAATGTGAAAACTTAAGACATTACGGTCTTCAATTGCGTCAGCAATAGTGTATTGATGTAATTCTTGGTTAAAAACATGTTCAGTCGTTACATTAGTACCAATCGTTCCATCAATTTTTTTATAAGATGAATTTTTGTCAAAAATTGGTGTACCAGTAAAACCGAAGAGTTGAGCATTTGGGAAAAACTCTTTTATTGCTTCGTGGTTGTCGCCAAACTGTGAACGATGGCATTCATCGAAGATGATTACAATGCGTTTTTCCCTAAGTGAATCTAAACGTTCTTTATAGGTTTGCTTCCCCTTTTCTCGATGCTGCAGTGCTCTTTTGTTGTTCTCATCTAAAGCAAGTCCAAGCTTTTGAATGGTGGTTACAATGACTTTGTCCGCTTTATCTTCAGAAAGCAGTCTTCGAACCAATGTTTCTGTATTAGTGTTTTCCTCTACACAACCTTCTTGAAATTTATTGAACTCTTCTCTTGTCTGGCGATCCAAATCTTTACGGTCAACAACAAATAAACACTTTTCAATATCTGGATTATCTTTTAATAATGTTGATGCTTTAAAAGAAGTTAGAGTTTTCCCACTGCCCGTTGTATGCCAAATAAAACCGTTACCACGATTTTCATGGATACTATCTACAATCGCCTTAACTGCATAAATTTGATAAGGTCGCATGATTATCAGTTTCTGCTCGCATGCGACTAATACCATATATCGGCTAATCATTTGTCCTAATGTGCACTTCGCTAAAAACTTCTTTGCAAATTTATGCAAATCAGCAATTTTATTATTGCCTTCATCCGCTAGTTGATAAATAGGTAAAAAACGCTCGTCAGCATTGAAGCTGAAATGCTTAGCATGGTTGTTCGCAAAATAAAATGTATTGTATTCATTGCTTACGATGAATAACTGCATGAAACAAAGCAATGTATTGGTGTAGCCATTCCCTACATCGTTTTTATATTCAACAATCTGCTCCATTGCTCTACGTGTAACAATTTCATGATCTTTAAGCTCGATTTGTACAACCGGAACACCATTGATCAAAATAATTACATCGTAACGATGAAAGCTATTTTCTGTGTTGATACGAAGTTGATTGATCACTTCGAACTCATTTTTACACCAATCTCTAATATTTACTAAGGTGTAATATAAAGGCGTACCATCTTCACGTTGAAAGTAGTTTTCTTCACGAAGAGTTTTTGATGCTCTATATACATCTGCAGTGATGATGTCTTCTTTTAATCTTGAGAATTCAGAGTCAGTAAGTCTTACACGATTAAGCGCTTCAAATTTTTCTCGGAAGTTTTTTTCTAAAGAAGCTCTATCCTTAATATCTCTACGGTATATGTATTTCAGATCTTCAAGCTTACCGATGAAGTTTTTCTCAATATTTTTTTCTATCGCCATTCACTCATTCCAAAGTAGAAGAAAGATCGTTTCCTTTAGCTCGTTTTTTCATATCTAGAACAGAGCTCGGAAGTAGTGTGCCTAACTGTTTTTTCAGCTGCACACCTTTTGTTTTTCAATCCAATGATCTAGGTCAGACATTTTGAATCGCCAACTGCCACCGACTTTAAAACCGGGTAATTTTTTGTTCGCAGCTAATCGATAGGCTGTTTTTTCAGTCAATACTAGATATTCTGCTACTTCTTTAAGGGTCAGTATTCTTTCGTTCATCGTTTTTCTCTAACAATGCCTAATAGGAGAATATGGGAAAATTGAGGAATTAACAAGAAAGAAAAATCCCCTTCTTTTTGAGTGCTTAAAATGAATACGTTTTGTATTATTTTTGATTTTTAACCATAAAGCTATCAAGATGTTAACGAAATATCGGTTTATCGAAAGGGATTTTAGATATGAAGAGCAGTCTTCAATGTGTGGCATACGAAAAAATTAGAAATTTTGCTTCGAAAATTAACCTAGAAGAATATCTTATACAAGACTCTAAAAATGGCTCTGAATTTAAAAACTTTGACAGTCTCACTATTTTTTCGCTTTATCATAACAGGCTTGATAAAGAAAATGTAAACGGTGTAGAGCTTGCTTTAGGCTTTAGTAATATCTGTAATTACTATAAGCATACCAATCAAAATCTAACAACTTGGTATGACAGAATAAATGCATTGCTAAAAAACAGTGCAAAACAGAAATCACCAAATTTTTGGGATCGTCTAGCTATAGTTAGTGAATCGGAACTAGAAATAGCTATCGACAACCTTAGTCTCTTATTGAATGAAAAGGATGAAGCTGTTATCCCAATAGAAGATCCTAAAACAATGTCTTCCATTTTGGAAAGAAGAGGTCAAAAAGCTTTTCGAAATAACCTATTAGCCAGTTATGGTGAACATTGTGCTATTTCGCAATGTTCAGATGACGCTGTACTTGAGGCTGCACATATTATTCCATACTCAGAAAATCAAAACTATGATTTGTGGAACGGAGTAATTTTAAGGGCAGATATTCACACGCTTTTTGATCTATATCTGATTTCTATAGATCCTGAATCTGCACGTATTCATGTATCACCCACTCTTTCTGTGCAATATCAATATCTAAATGGTAAATCAATGAATTTCCCTAGTGATATTGATCCAATAAAGCTAGCACAAAGTCTCGCTCAACATTTTCGAATCTTTTCAAAACATAACTTGAAGTAATCTATATGGATTGGTTAACATTTTTAAATTTAGTCGTTGGGATTGCAGCAGGCATAGTTGCTATAAAACCAGCACTAGACAAATTATACAAAAAATACAAGAAAACGGATGAAGGTAGCGAAGAGCAATGCGTAGCTGGTCGATTTATCCAATTATTTGAATCACATGGAGTTCACCGTAACCAAATTCCATATTTTTTTGATCATGGACTTAAGCTAATTGATTGTTCTTCAAAAGAGAAGTTATTACCCAAGTTAACTAATGAAATCCTAAAAGATGCTGCAGAATTGTTTGCAATAAAGGTTGACTGGCTTCAAGGGGCTTCAGAACAGGTTTACAGCACTCATAATTTTTATAAACAACCTGAGGCATGCATTAAACTTATTAAAACCTTAAACCAAAAACAAACAACTAAACATGGTTACTTAGCTATACCTGACACAACCTCGAATAGAAATGCCCTCGATGCAGCAATTATCATTTGTGAAGAAATTGGAACAATTGGTGATAAGGCAATAGAAAGGCTGTATATTTTAGGTGGGTGGACTTTTGAATACTGGAGGTGCCGAGGCTATTTAACATCTTGCGCTTCACTATTTCTTGATTCTAATATATGGCTACATGGGCGTACATGTGAAAAAGAATGGCTGCAAGATTTTGCGCAAGGAAATTTACTTCCTCTATACAATTTTTCAAACAAGGGTTATAAGTTCAACTCCACTAAAAACTGGTATGTTGATGAATTTATTGAAACCCCATCCATATACCTCAAAGGTATTGACCCAGAGGAAAATAAC
Organism: Parashewanella sp. 2210YD4-3; assembly: GCF_056591735.1. Taxonomy (NCBI): domain Bacteria; kingdom Pseudomonadati; phylum Pseudomonadota; class Gammaproteobacteria; order Alteromonadales; family Shewanellaceae; genus Parashewanella; species Parashewanella sp. 2210YD4-3. The sequence goes on from NZ_JBWQOG010000003.1 coordinate 369,669, forward strand.
TTCGGTTACAGAGCAGCTCTAGGTCTTTGGCTAGAATTAGAATCCAAAGGCTATATTCCATTGAGAAAATTCAGTAATCCTGCTCAAGCTAGACAAGCTTTTATAGAATATTCTGACTTTTAACCCGTTACTTCGGTAAATAGCTATAAATGTTCGAAGCCACCTTTATAATCACTCATGCTTTTAGCCAATGCTATCTTCTTTAAACTAGGCGTAGCTTCAGCTGCTACGCCTAGCCTTTCCAACTCTTCAGCAAATTGCTCTCGCCATATTTGTGGTAATCCTTTTCTGACATGCAAGCGTCTGCCATCAAATCCTAGGTTTTTGATGGTTAGGTGTACGTGTGGGCTGTCGGTATCAGTGTGTAGCGCAAAAACATATTGGTGGTTTTCTGAGAAGGTTTTTTTAGCAAAGGATCGTACCGCTTGTTTAACATATTTGGGTTCAGTGCCATTGGGCATAGATAACACAAGGTGTGTACTGTGCCGGGTACGCCGTTGCTGTTGAAAGTCAGAGTCGTTCCAATCTTTGGCTAGTTGATGAATTGCTTGTTGTTCTTGATAAACAAAGCTTGTTTCGTCTTCTAACTCCAGCTTTCCGTTACGGCTAATATAATCAAAATGGTTAGCCGTGTGGCAACTGCTATAACCAAAGCCGCTAACTTTAACCATCACTTCTGGCGGCTTTTTAGAATGACGATGGCCTGCTTTGACGCGATTGGACTTGGTTCTAACATCACCACTCAGTAATCCCGATATAGAATCATTACTCATTGTTCAGATCCCATCTTTTACTGTTTTGGTTAATAAGGGTATTGACCATCGCTTTATGTTCATTGATTTTGTTATCCAACACTTCAATCATTTCTCTGGTGATTTTGTCACTATGTCGAAAGTCGATATTAAGCACTCTTGCTATTTGGTTTAAGTTTCGGCCTACAGCGGCTAATTGTCGGTTTGATTCTCTAAGCGCTTTAATTTCTTCTTTGGTTAGCACTGGTGAGCGAGTCAGATTTGATTGAACACAAGCAGTTACCCAGCTGGTACGGTGAATATAACCTTCTTGCTGAGCCTGAGTAGTGAGTTTTTGCATATCGTGATCAGATAAACGAATGGTAACTTTATTGCTTTTGGCATGATTGAATTCATCATTACAAGCTATGTCAGGAAGGACTTGATTGATCATCATGCGAACCATTCCTGATTCAGTCATACCGTTTAGATGACAGAAGTGTTGCCACTTCTCTTTGTCTTCATGATCCAAGCTGGTTTTTACTGTGTGCTTTACCATAGTTAACTCCCCTGCTCTTTAGCTACTACAAATCTGTTATTTCATCTTTTTCCTATGATTACCAGTGCCTGAGTTGGAGTGAGAGTAATATAGTTTTGAATTGCGACTAAAGGTACAACTTGCTGGCAACAATAGGACTATTTGCCAGCAGATATGGGTTTGATTGCTGGCAAGTTGCGAATCCTGCATTAGTTAATTAAGCGTTGTTTTTACTTCAAAGTTTATTGAGCAATTTAAGTGTTCATCCGATAAAAGCAAACACCGATATAAACTTGTGAAGGTCGCCAATAGAGGTTATAAGACTAGAGTCATCATATCTGGAAAATTGACTATGCACCTCAAACTTAGTTCACTTTTTTTAGTTACATTTGCAATTACAGCTAATGCTAGCCCCAAAGATTACCAGCAAGTTATGATGGATGAACAAGCCTCTCTACTTGATTTAACGGTCGCTTTAGCTGAGCTGAGCTTTAATCAACAAATGAACTTAAGAAACAGCAATAAAACTCCCACTATTTATCTTGACGATTCTGATGTGATCCAATGGAAAAATAAAAAGGGGCATAAGTTAGATAAACAACTAAGGGTTATTAAGGACTATTATGCTACCCCTCAATATTCTGTAGATTTTCTATTCGATAAAGGACTCTTTAGCGTTGAAGAGCGACTATCAAATTATCAATTCGACTTCTATGCTGACCAATTTCCCAAGTTGTCACAACACAATCTCAATATTATGTGTAAGCACCATCTAAAGGATATCGAGTTTTTTACTCCTCAACTAGTTACACATCAGGGGTATGTGACTAGCACGAGTAAAAGGCTATTTAAAAAATATAATCAGCTACAGTTGTTCTTCCTACCATTAAGGGACACTATTCATAAAGTTACGATAGATATTGGTGAGCTATCGCTTGATCCTAATAAGCCTTCCGTTTCGTGCAGCACTGCAGGTAGAGAAAGACCTAATCAAAAAATCATGTATTCAAGTACTGGACAATTTGTTACTTAAATAGAAAACAAATTGCTGCTTATTCAAGCTTTAGAAAGCAAATAAAGGCTAGAATCTCCATTAAGTGCATCAAATCTAGACCGAATTTAGAGACTTGAATACAAAAATAGTCATTATTTCATTTTGAGGATTTAATTTGTCACAACACGACTTTCGAACTAAGGCATTGGCTATCGCAGAGCAGCGCCTACCTGACTTAATAAACAAAGAGGATAGTCTTGTTGAGATCAGTGGTGAGAAAAAAACAACCATTAAGAATTGGCTCTATTCTGACAAACGACCACCAAGAGGAAAGAGACTAACAATTGCAGATCGTTTTGGTGTCGACGTTTCTTACTTGTTTGATAATGCTCCCTACAGTTTGCCTCTTACCAAATTCGACGAATCGCTTAACTGCTACTTTGTACCTGAACTTAAGCTCTCACAGATTACAGCCTTATCTGAAAACGCCCCACTCCCAGTATCGGCTAGAGTCACCATAAGCCTACCTGACTTCATTTTGGAGAACATACAATCGGTTGAACATACCTATTGCGTTGTTTCAAGCGGTATTGATTACGAGCCATTTATCACTGCAACCGACACCATTTTCTTTAATACCACAGCAAAAAGGATTAAAGGTAACTTCTATATTTTGGTTGGTTCTGATACTGCGATTGTAAGAATGGAGAGTGATGGAACGTTGAAGTGCAACCAAGGTAAATCTGTCTCACTAACCACTAATGACAAAATCATACCGATTGTCATTACCTTGTCTTCAGGTTTTGCTAACCATGTTAGATAAGCTCTTTGGTAAAACTCAAGATGACCATTGGAAATTTATTTATCCAATCGCTTTCACTATTTTCTTAACTTCAACCACTTTCTTCTTTTTTGATTACCGAACCATAGATGTCTTTGGCTACCCATTACATTTATCAGTCGGGTTACTCTTTTTCCCTGTCACCTTCAGCTTGTCTAACCTAATGCAGTATCGTTACGGTGTATTGTTTGCCAACACAGCCGTTAGATACGGATTCTTAGGTGATCTATTGTTTGTAATGCTGGCGTGGCTACTAAGCCATATTGGAGAACGACAAGATTACTTGAGTGTTTATAATCAAATTCCAACCATTATGGCCATGACTTTCTTTTTCGTTTGGCTCAGTAACGGTATTAATTTCAAACTATTCTCAATTATGGACGGCAAAGTACCGCCCTTCTTCAGCTTCTTCGCAGCTTGCTTAGTCGCAGAATGCAGCGTCAGTTTTATCTCAATTCCAATGATGATGTATAAGAACCACCTCAACTCAAACGAAATGCTCTCCATCGGGTTTATTGTTGGATACAAGGTGCTGGCTACTTTGATTCTTTCTACGGTTATCTCTGTGAAAATCTCAGTAAATGATTTGGATCGTATTTCTCATGAAGAAGCCAAAACATAATAAATAACATTAAATAGTTATTGTTTATCGATAACTTTATTGTTAATTTATTGTGAACCTGTTGATTTCTTTTTAAGGATATTTTCCATGCTTTCACGGATGATTAAGCTGTTCCCTTTATGCTTCATGATGTTTATATCTGCTTGCCAAAGCGTTAAAGTAACTGAGCAACAATTTTTGTTTCCAGACAATCCAGTTACTCAAGAAGCATTAGATGACCGAGGCAAGCAGCAAATATTAGTTCCTTTGAGACTAATGTCTGATGGTACACAGCTAGGTGGAATTGCTGTTGTTCAGCCAAATGCTCAATTCACAACACTGTATTTTGGTGGTAATCAAAGTCGAATAAATCAGCAAGGAAAATCAGTGGTCGAACACTTAACTGGTTTCGAGAACAATCTTGTCGTTTTTGATCATCGAGGCTATGGCCTCAGTTCGGGAAAGCCGAAAATTAGTAATCTGAAGACTGATGCTGTTGCTATTTTCGATTACATAAAGACACATCCAGAATTCGGTAATAAGCCAATAATTGTACATGGATTATCTTTGGGCAGCATGATTGCAGCAGAACTCGCTAACAATCGAAATATTGATGGATTAATTTTAGAAGGTTCAGCAACAACAGTTTCAGATATGTTTGATGAAAACATACCTTGGATCATCAAACCTTTTTTATCTATAGAATTAGATGAAAAATTGTCTGCAATTGATAATGCTAAAATTCTTGCAAGCCGCAGTATGCCCTTGATGGTAATTGTTGGCGAAAAAGATTATCAAACACCAGTAGCCTTATCTGAAAAACTCTTTGAAGCTTCTAGCTCTCAAAATAAAGAATTAGTAATTGTAGGAGGTAAAGGCCACGGAAATGCAACGGACTCAGAACAGTTTAAAGATTCCTTTGCTAAGTTCGTGAAAACCGTTGTTCAGCGCAAGGAGTAAGCTTTGAAAAGAATAAAATCGTTAAGTGCAGGAATTTTACTTCTATTAGTCTTTTGCTTATTAGCACAGATTATTACTGTCGCATCTGTTTTTAATACAGAAAATGAAATTTCACTCAATTTAGATAACGGCATGAGTGCTTGGGTTGGTGTTTTACTAACTGAACATTTTCAAGAGGTAGGCAAGCAGATCGAACAAGTTGGACTATCGGCAATCAAATGGTTGTCTCTGCCCAATTTGGCTTTAACGCTATTAATAAACTTTTTTCTTATTCGGCTATTTTGGCTTTACTATAACGGAGTGATTTTTGCTCGAAGCAATACAAATTACATTCGTTGGATTGGGTGGACTGTAATCGCCAAAGTGTTCGTAACTGTATTTTATCCTTTTACACTTCTTATTGTGCTATCGCAATTATATCCAGATGCAGAAATCACCAAAATAATCAGAATCAACGATGAGAATATAACGGCTTTCCTTATTGGATGTATTATCACAGTCATAGGTCATGTAATGAGTATTGGGCAATCTCTGAAAGAAGAACAAGAGTTAACAATTTAATGGCAATTAGAATTGATCTTGATGTTCAGTTGGCAATAAAAAAAATGAAATCTGCTGAACTGGCAAAATTAGTCGGAATAACTCCACAGAACTTATCTGTTCTTAGAGCTGGAAGAGCGAAAGCCATTCGCTTTTCTACTCTTAACGAGATTTGTAAGCACTTAGGTTGCCAGCCCGGTGATATTCTTGTTTACGAAGAAAGTACTCAAGACGATGACTAGCTAGGTTTTCAGAGAGAATTCCGAGGAATATCCACCATCAACCACAATATTCTGTCCTGTTATAAAGTCGTTTTTCATCAGCATTTCAATAACTGAGAACACATCAGCATCTTGCCCACAATCTCCCGTGAGATAGGTTTGGCTGTAATCAGGTAATGTGCCTTTGTGTTTAGCTCTAATCATTGGTGTATCAATACTGGCTGGTGATATAGCATTTACAAGAAGTTGTGGTGCGTTTTCAACTGCTGCAACCTTGGTTAGATTTATTACCGCCGCCTTTGCTGCACTGTAAGCTGCCATATTTTTTGCACCAAAGTTGGCGGTAACGCTGGCAATATTGATGATCCGTCTTCGTTTGTTTTCACTAGCTTGAACGATCTTGATTTGATTGGTTAATGAGTTGAATAATGGGCTAAACACATCATTAAAAGACTCTTGATATTCTTTCAATGTAAACTCTGCTAACGGCTTACGAACAGCAGCTACGCCAGCGCAGTTTATTCCTATATCAAAGTCCCCTATTTCTGAATATGCGCTTTCAGTAACAGGTGCTAGCCTGAGATCACACCTTTTCTGTTTGATTTCATTGGCTAAAATGTTATTTACTCTAATATCAAGCCCATAAACCTCGTGACCTAAAAGATGAAGTTGTTGAGCCGTATAAAAGCCTATGCCGCTAGCATGTCCCGTAACAATTACTTTCATTTTAATGATGCACTCCGAATAACGGATATATATCAACAAGGTAGCACACTGCACATAAAAGCATCAAAAATATGGCAGCAACGGTTACACAATTATTCAGCTTACGACTCTTTAGACTTTTTAATTACCGAAGCAGATCCACAAAGGTTTTCAGGTACAGACGCAGAATTGATCAAGCTATTACAGATACTTTATAGAAATCTGCAGCAGAAACCTCAAAAGATGATGGTTGGGGATAAGTTCTTATTACACTACCCAAACGGTGAGCAAACCTTGGTGGATTTTCATGAGCTGTTTGAGCATATTCAGCGATGTAAGAACACCGCTGAAGCACTGGAGATACTGAAGCAGGTTATTTAACACTATTCGACATTTTATCAATATGTTTAAGGACAACCCAAGGGTCAGTTTGGTCAAACAAGTGAGATGCGTATTTCATTGTCTCAGAAGAAACATTCTTGCTAATCTTTTTCAATTTCTCCTGTCCTCGATTCCATGAATCGGTATAAATATCGATATCCTTGTAAGCCATTCCTGTGGTTCTTAAAGATACGTGTGGGATCCCTCTCGATAAAACAATAACAGGAGTATTTGGATCAATTCGATAAATATCAGACTGACTCGAAGCCTCTGCAAAGTCCTCAAATGAATTGGTTGTTTTCTCCCAATCCATAATCCACTCCATTGTCATCCAAGCACTTTTGGACATTTTTGATTTCATGTCTGAATACCAAGATTCATGTACTGCATCAACAAAAATGATTCCATTAACTTTTTCAGGATTTCGTTTCGTATAAGCTCTCGCAATTAGACCGCCAAAGGAATGTGGAACTAAAATGAGTTTTTTAAAACCAACTTTATTTACAAAACCTTCCATTTCAACCACAAGTTCGGATAATTTCCTTACTCTTTTATTGTGGAATGTACTTTGTCCGCTACCAGCTCTATCAAAGATGCACAGTTTGTAATTTTTAGGTTTTGAGTTGTGAAATGTATTTTTATAAGTTCCGTGAGCATCTAAGCCCATACCAGCAATCATCAAAACTGTCAGTTCACCTTGTCCTTTACATAGATACGCTATTTTACTGCCGTCGACTTCGACAAAACTGTATTTGTGTTCATCTGCAACAGAGTAAAAGCTAAAGCTCAATAGAAAAATTAATAACTTTCTCATTTAGTTACACATCCATTTGCGTTTAAGAGACAACAAAATATCATCAATTTATTTTCATTAACTCAAAGCATTTAAACTAGTTAAAAGAGCAACGTAGAAATATTTTTACATATCAAATCTCGCATCTTCATTTACCGTAAATTAATTCTATTGAAATTGAATGAGCCCTGACAGAAAACCAATTATCTTTTCCATACAATTCAATAACTAATCCTAAATATCACCTATTTTTAACCAGAACACTACAAACCCGAGATGCAAGCAAGATTCTTTCGTGATACTTCTATTGTAAATTTAGAAGGATTATTAAACATTCTTAGTCCAATTCGGAGATGTCTAAAATGCGTACTGCCTACACTCAAGATATTATCGATGCTCTAGAGCAACTTAAAATTCAGCGTCAACTGCAACAAGAAGTACTACAAGTTTGGTATACCAAAGCTGATTTATGTAAGCACTTTGGGATAACCTACAACACGCTCAAACGCTGGGAAAAGCACAAAAACTTCCCTTTGTTGGAGCTAAAAGACCTATGTACTGGTCGCTACGATATTCGGAAAATCGAACGATTTCTTCATAAAATGCAAATCAAGCAATAGCACTTACTTCCTCTAATCAGAAATGTGAAGGAGTAAGCCATGCAGCCAGAGTTTCATGCCGAAGTGATGCGTCGATTTGAACGAGATTTCGATTTCAAAAATCAAAACGACAGCTTCCTACAACAAGGCATTTGCCCAAGGTGTAATCATCGAGAGCTCTATACCTACAAACATAAACCTTGGGTTCTTCGATGTGGACGGTTAAACAACTGTGGCAACGAACTTCATCTAAAAGAGGTTTACCCTGACTTATTTGATTCTTGGAGTGACCGATTTCCTAGTAAGCAAGATCCATCAACGGGTTTACTCACCAATCCCAATTCTGCGGCAGACGCTTACTTACAACTTGGTCGAGGTTTAAAAACTTCTCTGATTAAAGGCTGGTATCAACAAGGCTCTTACTATTGCGGCAAACGTCAAATTGGTACGGCAACCATCAAATTCACATTAAGCAACGGCACAACTTGGGAGCGATTTATCGATAAGCCTGATCGCTTTGGGCAAATGAAAGCTTATTTCTCTGGTAAGTATCAAGGCCATTGGTGGCAACCACCTAATTTTGATATTAACTCGCTTGCTGAAACCAATGAACTGTGGCTAACGGAAGGTATTTTTGATGCGCTATCACTGCTTCAAATCGGTATACCTGCCGTGAGTTTGATGAGCTGTAATAACTTTCCTGAGCACGATCTTAGAGAACTTAGAAAGAAGCTATCAGACCGACAAGCACCAACATTGGTATTTGCTTTTGACAGAGGTAAAGCTGGTGAATCTTTTGCTTTGAAATTTATTAAACGAGCTAAACAACTCGGTTGGCAAGCTACAGCTGCCCTCCCTCCTGAAAGTAAAGCCAAGCTGGATTGGAATGATTTACTGCAACGGGAACGCTTGAGCTTAGATGATTTACAAGACTATCGATATAACGGGCAACTGCTAACGGCTCCTGACGCAAAGACCAAAGGCATCTTGATGTACCAAAAAACAGGACAACATGAATTTCCGTTCGAATTTAGGCTTTCAATGTATTGGTTTAAGTTTCACTCTGACAAATTCAATAAAATTGAAAATACACAAGATGATCCAACGCAAGCATTACAAGAAGCTTCAAGCGTCCAATTACTTTGCCTTTGCTATCCTCATGCGTTGTATTTTCAGGACAGCCCTAATGCCGATGAATGCTGGTACTACTTTCAAATAGATTTCCCACATGGACTTATGGTAAAAAAAACATTTACTGGTGCTCAGATCAGCTCTAGCAATGAATTTAAAAAACGTTTATCCAGTATTGGTGGTGGTGCCATTTTTGAAGGCTCGACGCTGCAACTTAATCGTTGGTTTAGGGAGCATCTTTACAGCATCAAACAAGTTAAAGTTATCGATTTTGTAGGCTACAGCAAAGAGCACAAATCCTATGTATTCAATAATATTGCTGTGCAAAACGGTGTGCTTTATCAAATCAATGAAGAAGACTATTTTGAGGTTAAACAGCATTGCATCAAAAGCCTTAATCCAGCACAAATCAAACCCAATTATGATCTCACCAAATTTAAACCTGATTTCTTTCAATACTTCTATGAGGCGTTCTCAGCCAAAGGAGTTGTGATCCTTGCCTACTGGCTGGGCAGTTACTTTGCAGAGCAATGTCGTGATATTTTTGATTCATACCCTTTTCTTGAATTAATCGGTGAACCCGGTTCAGGTAAATCAACATTACTGGAGTTCTTGTGGAAATTGTCAGGTCGAACTAATTATGAAGGTTTTGACCCAGTTAAATCCACACCAGCTGGGATCAGCCGCAATCTTGCTCAAGTGGCTAACTTACCTGTTGTATTTATTGAAGCCGATCATGGTGATAATGCTGCCCGTAGTAGCTTTGATTGGGATCAATTCAAGACGGCTTACAATGGTAGACCTATCCGTTCAATAGGCATCAAAAACAACCAAAACGATACCAAAGAACCTTTGTTTAGAGGCGCTTTGGTCATTAGTCAAAACAAAAGCATTGCAGCTGAAGAAGCCACATTAGAGCGGATCATTCATATCTTCAATAGCCGTAGTAATCACACTTCGCACTCTCGCGCAGCGGTTGATAAATTGAAGCAATACTCAATAGATGAGCTTTCTGGCTTTATGATTAAAGCGGTCGGCAAAGAACAAGAGATACTGTCTCTGCTTAAAAGTCGACAATTACAACACGAGCAATGGTTAAAGAAAGAACCTCAAATTAGAAAAGAGCGAATAATTCTAAATCATGCTCAGATCTGTTCACTGGTTGAGGCATTGGCTTTTGTCGTCGACATAACTCCTAGTCAAATTGCTCATGCTCACGAACTCATTAAATCTATGGCGATTGAACGTGAGCATACCTGTGGCACTGACAACCCGATTGTTCAAGAGTTTTGGGAAGTCTATGAATTTTTAGAAGGCGATAACGAGAAGATAGTAAATCACTCCAGAGATCCAAACTTCATTGCCATCAATCTCAACCAATTTGCTGAAGAAGCTACAGTCAGAAAGCAGAAACTTCCTCTATTAAGTGAACTTAAAGCCTTATTGAAGGATTGCAGAACTCATAAGTTCGTAGGTCGAAAGTCAGTAAACAGTGCTGTTAATGACAGGTTGAATAAGTCTCACCCTTCCCTTAGTAAACCCTCTACCGTTAAATGTTGGGTTTTCCAGTCAACTTCAAGATAATAGGAGCTAACCATGAATAAGTTAATGCGAGCAAGCAATTGGGCAAAGCGTGAATTTTGTAAAGACTCTATTCCTGATGGTATGACATTAAAGCGTTGGGTTGAACGTGGCGTCATTAAAGGTCGGATTGTTGATGGTAAAACTTATGTTTTTGATAGTGAGCATGCCGGGTTGGATACCGACGTTTCGGAAGTTGTTAAGAATTTATTGAGTGCATAATGGCTGCAAGACCTAGAAAAAAGAAAAACATCAATTTGCCTGAACATGTCTATTATGACCCTCGTCGGGGCTTTTACCGAATAAGGCTAATTGATGGTCGATTTCGTTCTCTTGGCAATGAGCGAGAAGTGGCTATATCTATCGCAAAAGAATATAACCGTATCGCTCGTCCCAAAGTCGCTATTGCCGTGGAAAGCTTACTTGAATCTGGTTATATGCCAGATGAAAAACCATTTAGCATTTATGTAGATTCACTGCTAACTCGAATTTTGCACGAAGAGCAACCATCTGCTCGTGTAGCTCAAGCAATGAGAAACGACGCAAAGAGAACAAAAGAGTTTTTCAAAAATATTCCGGGAGGTGATATCACGCTGCATCATGTGAATGACTATTTGAATGAACTTCATCCCGATGCCACAGCAGAGGTCACAAATCGTAAAGTAGGCTGGTTGAAGAAGATATTTTCCTACGCAATTGATGAAAGTCTTATGGAGTCAAACCCTGCGGCCTTAAAGAAAACCAAACGGCTAGACGCTAAGAAGAGGCAACGTCTAAAACAAGAATGGTATCAAGAGATCCACGCAGCTGCCCCACTTTGGCTGCAAACGGCAATGGACTTATCATTACAAACCACGCATGCAAGATTAGAGATCTCTAGAATTCGTTACAGCATCAAAGACTCAAGCAACAAAATCTGTGGCTGCTTATGGTTCAAAGAACCCGAATTTACACCCCTAGGAAAAATCTACGGTACTTTGTATATTCACCGTCAAAAAGTGGCAAAGAAAGAAGCCGCTAATGTAGCCATTCCTATTGGTGAAAGCCTCAAAGCAATCATTGAACGAAGCAGAGATAACCTCGTCAGTAACTATGTTGTCCACCGCCTACCAGATAAATGTCCAAGCGTTCTTGGCAAAGACGTATCTCATTTAACCCAACTCGCACCAAACTACATCAGTCGTACATTCTCGAAAGTACGTGACGAAGTCGGCTGCTGTAATCATTTACCTAAAGAACAACGCCCAACCTTCCACGAAATACGTGCCCTCGCCGCTCACCTTTTGGGAAGGCAAGGCATCGATCCGCAATCACGTATGGCGCACACAGATGCCAAGAGCACCAAGATTTATATGAAGAACCACATCGAATGGGTTGAAGTGCCGTATGCTGAGGTGAAGATTAGCTAAAATAGGCATCAATAATTTATCTTGTTAAAAGCAAAACGGCACTGCTTTATTGTATCGAGCCACGGAATTCCCTCCTTTTCACAAAATAAGGGACTTTTCCTTATATCACGAAATAATTAGCAGGTTAATTATTAGGCTAGCAAACCAAAACCTATTGATTTTATTTATTTAAGCAGATACCTTGCTACAAAATTAAATTTTAATTAGCTAGCGGTAGCGTGTCCGATAATATAAGGGCTTTCCGCATGATAAGCTGTTACTATTTTCTAGGGTCATACAGCATATGGCAAGCTCTAATAATCAATGAGCTACATTCTCGTTTATCTCTATTACATCAGAAATAAATATATACAAACTGTTCAACTGGGACAAATACTGTTTGGCTTTTGTCGCTACGCTCCAAAAATTTAGCCAAACACCACTTGCCCATTAACAGGGCGATATACATACAAAAAAGGAATTGGTGTGAACAGAATCATATATGATTTTTCATATGGCATAGGTTTAACTCATCTAGCGCAATTAGATGGACTCTCTTATGACACAGAGAGGATAATTTCTAGCGAAAGTTGGAATAATTGGATTGAGTACACCAAGCATAAGATTCTTTCCGATATGGTTTTATACGATGAAATTATCATTCCTTATCATGACGATAATCTTGTAGAGTTTTATAACCAATTAGATCCTGATATTCATGAAGTAGTAAAGTTACAAAAAATAAATGAAGACCCAAACGTATTAGGGGCATTTGACTCAAGCCGATTGTTTAAAGAAGGAGTTCTAAAGCATGCGATTGAGCTTAAGCCTTTGCTTTTACAGGGTTTAATTAGGGAATCTTTTGACTCTGAAGAAGATGATTTTGGGCTTATAGGACTAGCTGAACAAGTTGATGATATACCGGATCTTGAGTCATTCAATAACATCGTTCTAGATTTATTTGATTTCTTATTGGTTTCAGCAACGAAATCACCTACAGCTGCACTTAGCTGTATTAATAATCATGAACTAAGAATGTTTCTACAAGACTTCTTTGTTTCGCCTCTTTATTACGAAGGAAAAAGTTACTATAGCTTCGGAGAGGGGGAAAACCTGTTAATTGATACCATATCATGTGGTGCAAGCCCTATAATTACCGATGCATTTACTCATGCAATAAATAAGCTTTGGCTCCCATGTGCAGAAATAGACATCGCATTAAAATATTCGTCACCGATTAGATCAAACAGTATTACTGATCCCAAAAAATTGATTAACGGAGCGTATTCAAGCCATATAAACACCACAAACTTAAATAAAACCAACATAAATAACCACTTTAGAGAAGATGCAAATTCTTTGGTTTCAGCACAGTTATCAAAGCACCTAAATATATCACCCAATATTGTAAGCATTAAAGAAGCTTTAAAAGTAAGAAATCATTCTTCATGGAATAGCTATAAAAAACAGCTAAATTTGTATGAAGAAATGCTCAGAGGAGGTATTAACGAAAAAAGTATTGCTCTAGAAATCATAAACGATATAAATAAATCCAAAAAGCTGTTTAAAAAATCCAGCCAATATAAAAGCGCTGGAAATACAACCAGTTATATAAGTTTATCTGCTGGCACTATCGAATTTTTAATGGGGCTGCCACCATTAGTAAGTATTCCATTGTCTCTAATATCTATCGGATATAGTAAAGAAGCTGAAAAATTAAAAGAAAAAAACAATTGGATATTCTATGGGCTTGGAGAGTATTGAATGCAACAAGCGCGTTAATAATTACAACTAAATCTTGGCTTTTGTCACTTCGTGACTCTATTTAGCCAAGCTAAATTAGCCCGTTATCCGATGGGAGCCACTCATAATTTCGTTCTCTCATAGAAATTTGTAAATTTTGCGTATTAGTATAATGCCCAAACTCACCTAGTCTTTGAAAGAATAATGAGTTATGTGGGGATCTTTAGAAATTTTCGTTTCCTGGGCTTGTAATCATTGTGATGGAGTAAAAGTTTGAGAGTAAATCAAAATAATTTTTTAAGTATTGCGTACATCGTAATGATAAATAAAAGTGATGATAGCTTTACTTACTTTAATCATTATTCGTCAAGCTTGTTAAAGAAAATTGATATTTTTAGAAAAATTGCCGAATTACCTAAAGATCTATGTGAGCTTTTTTGCAAAAAAGAAGTATTGATACAGCATAGAATGACAGGTTTTTTTGATGGTTACAGAGTAATATTTTGTGGAGACCTTTCTGAGATAGAAGAGGTAGAAGCTGCAATAAAAGTTGTATTTTGGGATGGTCGAGATTTTCAAGACATAGATTTTCCTGAAGCAATTTACGTCTCTGGCTCTTTGAATGCGCTAGATGATATAGATTGCGTATGCTTGAATGATCTTAAGAAAGGTGTTTTTCTTTCCTATTTAAATAAGCTTTCTCCTAGATTTAATTTAGAGGAAAAGAATATTGTAACAGAATTAAAGGAAAACTACTTTAACGATAAGTCTAATGAATATATTGAAACTGATTACGAGCTGAATAGGTCAATATCTACTGAAGCTAATATTTTAGTTCTAAAGTCTACAAAACTAGATGTGAGTTATGAGGTGTTCAGATATGAGTGTAATGACGAAGATATTTTCCAGACAATAAACCTAATTAATTATATTAGAAACGAAATTGCTGACAATTTAAAACTAAATTTAGCACTACCAGCAATTCAGATAGTCTTATCGGACTTCTCTGCTAACCTTGACTTTCAAATAAATAAAAAAAATTATTCACAGAATGCCATAAAGAACACAGGAGTTGAAGATCCTAGGTCGCTAGAAAAGGCGATTAAGTTGGTTTTAAGAAATGGATTTGACGAAAGGACTGAAAAAAACAAATATTTTAATGAAGCATACAGCGAAAGGTTGCTTGTGGAAACATTAATTGGTTTGTATTCATGCTCCAGCGTAATTCCAAGTGCCAAGATTAATTTATCTAATAGCGACTTGTATGGTTTTCTTAAAGATATTGGCATTAATGATAGAAGAGATAATCAAAAAAGTTTAAAAAATAAATTCAAAAAATTTAGAGATTATATTAATAAAAAGACATCAGAATCATTCGAGTACTTGAATCAATGTCGACCTTCAGAAGTTAAAATAGTATCGAACTTACCAATTGAATGGTCTTCTCATAATGGACTTCCTCTTATGCTAGCGCATAATATCAGTCGTTTACCTGTTTCGCCAGGCTGGATAACAACCAAGTTATTGATAGATACTAAAAATATATTTATTGATATGGAAGCGTTTAGTGATATTTTAGTAATTAGCTCTTTTAAAGATGACGATTTAATAAAAGATCATCTTTATTCCAAACTTGAGGATTTTAATAATAACAAGCAGGCAACTCTTGGGACTCAAAGTGGTTTTGATGTACGAGCGAAATTGACTAGGCCTTCTACTTACAGAGAATTGGTTTCAGTTTTAAACGATTCCCATAGTCCAATGGTTGTATTTGATCTTCACGGTGGTCATCAAGAAAGCGACGAGGGTCTTATTTATTTAAAAAATGAAGCAGTATCTATCTATGAGCTAGTTCAAGATGCCAAAATTCCACCTATTGTGGTGCTTAGTTCTTGTGACACAAGTCCTATCGATAGAAATCATTTCTCTGTAGCCAACGGTTTTTTGTCAGGAGGGGCAAAAACAGTCCTTGCAAGCGCTTTGCCTATTTTGAGTAAGGAGGCTTCTACTTTTATTGCTCGCTTGATGATAAGGGTGAAAGAATTCTTACCAATTGTTATCAATAAAGAACAAAATAGCCTTCGATGGTCTACGTTTATGTCAGGTATGATAAGAAGGACATTCTATACTGAATTGATTGATTTTTTTGTATCGAAAGAAGTAATAGAATCAGAAAGAAAATATTATCTTATTAATAGATGCGGAATGATGGTAGACCCAATAAGCGAAAATTTTCATTCTGAAATTGTTTCGTTAATATCTAATGAAATTAGTGTTAGCCCAGAAGAAGTACAAAGGATTATTGATGATGAGTTGGTCCTTCCAGAATGTTTAAAATATCTTCAGTTAGGTAATCCGGAGCAAGTTGTTATAAGATCTCCACATGAAATCAAAAGGTCTTTATAGATCTACTATATCACTCACAATTGCAAAGCTTTTATCAGCACAACACAGTTTAAAATTTGCTGTTGTAGATCAACCATGAATCTTCCCTATTCATTGCTGTTTCTAGTTGTTTTAAAAGTTCCAGCAAAATTGCTAAATTTATTGGCTATTTTACACAATATAATCAGGCGCATTCTTAATCATCTGGTAAATCTGGTATAGCCTGATGCGCCTAATAAAACATCTAAGTCGGGCAATACAGTTGCTCAATTTAATTGACACTTCCTTATCATTATAAGGAGGTGTCTATGCCTAGATATAGTTATACACAGTTGATAAACTCCTGCTCTACTTCTTTTCATTTGCATTTGCCTTTGTGCATATCTTAACAAAGCATAATCCCCTTCAGAAAACTCCAAAATTAACTTGCTCAAAGCTTATAAATCCTCGAAAATCACTCGCAAAACTATAGTGTAACTTATTGATTAATATACACTGCAAATTCAGTAAATTCAGTGTTTTCAGTAAATTTTTCAGCGCAAAAAACTAGTATTTTCATCTGAAATACAATAGGTTAACTAGCGATAGAGCATTATCTTGACATGGTGGGGGTCGGTGGTTCGAATCCACTCGGTTGTACCATTATCTTCATGATTTTATTAAATTATTTCTGTTAAATTTCTTAACAAACATTAACGGTCGCAAAATACTCGCAAAACTCCCGCAAAACCTTTTGATTGCCTCCTAACTTTTAGACCTTCTTTTTTATCCGTAAGCATCAATCATTTTTTAGATATATCGACTCAGAAAAAACCGATTTAAAAAAAGGAAAATTGCTTTCAGTTTGATAATTACCTAAATATGTCTAAAATGTGAGCGCCCCTATCACCAAACTCGGCATAATATTTTATTAATAAAATGAACAGGAAGGTGCTTGGATTGAGGCTCTATTATACCAACGTAAATCTTGGCTTCCTTGTATTAAAACAAGCCTATCTTTAACTTCGACCACTAAGCCGATTCGGGTGTAATCACCCTCTTGAACATTTCTAATTAAATTATCAGTGTCTTCACGGCACTGTTTAATACGTTTTTCTTTTAGCTCTTGCTTACGCTTTCTCTCCATCAAATAATCTTGTCTTTCTTTTTCAATCCCAATTTTGTAGCTTGCCATAAACTTATTTACTTCTGAGCAAGAGGCACTGTCGCCATTAGCCTTTAGCAGAACACACTTTTCTTTTGACCAACTCAAACTTGAATCATTAAGCGTAAGGTGTGATAGATCTAACGAACCGACAGTTTGAACTGAGGATCGACATTTATGATCTTGTTCCCAGGTTAAAGTTTCACAACGAATTCTAATGTTTGTATGGTGCTTATTGATCCTGATATATCCATTTTTTTTGGAAAGACCTCTTCTGTAACATTCATTAAAATCTGAACCTTTTACACACAGTTGACCATATCTCATATACAACTGATAATTTAATTTTGAAGCATTCTCTGAAACAGTTTTTTTACTCATTGAGCTATTACTACACCCGAAAGTTACAACTATTATCGACATTATGAGTAACTTTTTGATAATAGAAGTACATCTATACTGAGATAAGCCTTTACATTCCATGTAACGTTTCCTTTTGAATAATTTTAGTAATTAAGACTAACCTATTACTAAAAACACAATTATGTCAAATACATACCAACACAATCATTTTTTATAGCGTTTTCTCTAGTATATGTTCTATTGAGTTGATACCTTCTGAATGCCTAAACTGGGTAACCACAGTAACTGGGTTAAGTAAAAGAGCTTAACCTACTGTTTTATTCATCTAAATAACTTCAAGATATAGAGCATAGAAAAGGCAATCTTAGGGTAATATAGGGGTATCCAGATTACCCTATAAAAATTAATATTCTCAAAATATAAATTGTTTATTAATCAATAACATTACCTTAGTGGTCACTTTTGATCACCGTTTTGGGGTAACGGCTTTTATGTTGCTCAATCAATAAGTTATCTAGGTTTCAAGTGAGAGATCACCAAAGTTACCCCAATAAAGCCATAGGAGGGGCTTCACTTATTCTGGACTAACAAAGTCATGCAATTAATTTAAATCCAAGCTCATATACATGCTATTAGGATCTATTTGATAATCCCCAAAAGGCTCACATAGAGTAAAACCATTCCGTTGATATAACTTATGAGCAGCAATAAATGCCTTTGCAGTACCAGTTTCTAAGCTCACTCTCTCATAAGATCGGCTTTGGGCTACTTCCAACATGCATCTTAAAATTGTTTCTGCAACTCCTTTGCGGAGATGTTTAGAGGACGTCCTCATGGATTTTATTTCGCCATGGTGGTCATCGAGATGCTTTAATGCTCCAACGCCAGCAAGTTCATCATCAATCCATAGGCTATAAAACGTAATATTGGGTTGTTCTAAAGCGGATATATCTAATGCATGTATACTCTCGGGTGGTGAATGTTTCTGCATATCTTCATGATGTTCTTGGATTAGTGAAAAAATAGCATCATCCCTAACATCTCCGATTCTAATTTCCACAGTTATTTAATCCCAATTTGAATAATTAAGAGTTCAAGATCTTCCATAGAATCGTTTATCAACCCATGCTCTCCATAAGGCTTGTTTTTAATAATATCACCCTTAACAACTTGTTTAGAAAAACCATCAACAGTCATCATCCCTGTACCGTTCAAGATGATATATAGTTCTTCATTATTTCCATGCTTGTGGTAACCAACTGTTGAGTTTGGTGGAATAATTTGACGGTCGATAAACTCACAGTTACTTGTAAAATCATCTCTACCAAAGATTTCAAAAAGGTTAACTGTTCCAAGACCACCATGGGCGGAGCTTTGGGTTTGTTTTTCTACATCGAGAAAATTTCGAATCATTAGTGACTCCTTCACTATTTATTATTTAATTCGCTAATGAATCTATGAATTCAATTTCATTTCTAACAGTGATGGTTTGAACCCTGCTTTTTCATAAGCTTTGATTGCTGAATCGTTTACCGAGTAGACATCAAGATAAAAATCAGAGACACCACGCTCTTTACTCCAAGAGATGATTTTATCCAGCATCAATTTATTAATACCCTGCCCTCGATATTCAGGTAAAACATACATAAAACCAAGGTAACAATGCTTACTATGGATGAGGGACAGCTTTGAATCTCGTAGTTGACCATAACCTGTTGCAATAATTTGCCCTGCTTCTTCGGCAATGAGTAAGAATGAATCATGATCAATAATCAAGTGCTCAATGTCATAATAAACGGCACCTTTACTTTTAATTGAATCATTATAAGGCCGCTCAACTTCTACAACAGCTTGTTCTAGTGAACGCAGTACACCTAAGTCTAGTAATCTTGCTTCTCTGAAAATCATTTGTCTTTTCGAATCTCTAATACTGAATCAAGCACTTCAAAAGTGAAATTTTGAAATTCATCTTCGCAATGGTCGTTCACTCCACAATTTGCAAATGCTGTGATACTAACGTCTTTTTCTGGAATATAAATATTCTGAGTAAAGTAACCGAACTCGGTTCCACCATGATGATAAAAAGTTTTACCATCCACAACTTCCTTCCAAATACCTAGACCATAATAAAAATCTGACGTTCTATAAAACCTTGCACCCCAAGACTTGACCAGATTCTTATCGCCGATCATTTGCTTACGAACATTAGTATCAACTACGTCATTATCCATAATTATGGCTTTTAGTAACTTCGCCATATCTTCGACATTTGCGGCTAATGGGCCATCCATAGTACCTGTTGTGCCAATAATGTTTTTTGTATCTATCCATACATTCATTGGTGAAGGAAAGCTTGGTTCATAGGTATTGATAAAATAGCCTGATATCAACTCAGAGGAATGTTTTTCAACCCCCTTAATGAAGCTTGAGTTCATGTTAAGTGGCTTCAAAATTCGTTTTCTTATTTCTTTCGCTGGATGTTCACCTAATACTTTCTCTAAAATTACTCCAGTAAGTGCATAACCAGTATTGGTGTAACCAAAACGATAGCCGGGTGCAAATTCAGCGGGTTGGTTTAAAGCAAACTTTAATGGAAAGATATCTGTCGTGACTTTTTGTTGTTGTGAAAATTGCGCTTTGTAAAAATCGTATTCACCAACGTCATTGTATTCAAAAATACCACTAGTATGATTGAGTAACATTCTTAACGTCATTTTCTCTGAGTATTCAATCTGTTTAAGCAAAGCTTCATCAAGATAGTGTTTAATTGGAGCGTCTAAATTTACCTTTCCTTCATTGTGCAACATTGCTACGAACAGAGCTGTTAACTTTTTGCCTGCACTACCATTAGGCATAACGGCAGTCGTTGGCATTTTGATTTTTTTATCAGTATTCGAATACCCTGCACTGCCTAAAAAACGCTTATCAGGTGCATCTACTAATAACACAGCTCCGGGAATGTGCTCTGAGCTTACCAGTTCATTCAATATCAATTGGTAGTCCACTTGAGTGCTGTCTTTTGTCTCTAAACTTTCCTTTGCATACCCCAAAGGTAAATATGACAGGTAACTAAATATGGCAATGGAAAATGAAGCCTTAGTTTTTTTGAGCATTAATCACATTCCTTGTTATTTCTTTCATTATTAAAAGTCCCTGAAAATATTCTGCTTATTTTTCGATAGCCGCAGTTACAACACCTGCACTACACAGCATCCCGCCGCTGATTTTATTGAATCTGCTTTTTACGTCTTCAGAAGTAAATTTATCTCTAATCGCATCTGCGAAGCAGGTATAGAAAGTTGCGCTCATCACTGAGATACCCAAAAATGTCACAGAAAGGATACCCATTTGTGAGAATAACGGCTGTTCAGGATTTATGAATAATGGAAAGAATGCCATGAAAAAGACTATCCCTTTCGGGTTTAACGCTGTAACAAGCATTGAATCCGTAAATACCTTATGGCTATTCATTGAACCTGTATTATCAGTATTTTGGGTACTCTTTGGCGTATTAGCCATCAAAGTTTTTAGCCCTAGATATACTATAAATAACCAGCCCCAAGCCATTTGACTATAGAAAATAGCTCTGATGATGCAGACAACAAAGTACCAACACCCAGCAGAGATAAGCTAAGCGCTATCAGGTCACCTGTAAGTACTCCGGTGATTAATGGTAACGTTGATTTTTTTCCATGATTAAGCGCCTGCCCCATAATTAAGAAAACGGTTGGACCTGGGGTAAAACACAAGATAATAGAAGCAGCGATAAATGACAGCCATGTCTCTAAATACATGATTATTTCCTTTTAAAAATAGAGATACTATCAAGTAACCTTTTGTCTACTCGGCTCATGCGCTTCATATCTAGGCAAATGAGCATCAAGGTCTTCCCAACTTGCTTTCGAAGTCACGAAGTTATGTGAAATGGGTCTTTCGTTAACATCGCTATCAATAGCACCAAGCCTGATTCTAATTCTTGATAAATCTGAGTCGTTAGAGCTATAGATTGGAGAAGCACAAATGGAACAAAAATGTCGCTTTTTACCGGGTTTCATTTCAAAGTAAGTTAGACTGTCACTCCCTACTAAAACCTTAAAGGCTTTACTATCCACAAAGCCGTTTGTTGCATAAGCAGTTCCGCTAGATTTGCGGCAAAGTGAGCAATGACAATGAATAATATCTGTTATGGGTGATTTGATTTCGAACTTAACTTTGCCGCAGAGACAACTTCCTTTGTACATCTACTTCCAACCTTGAAATGAAACTTAAAGACTTAGGTATCTTTTGAATAAAAAGTACCGACAAGACTAAACTGAGCTTAACTATTTGTAAATTGGTTATTTTCTACAGTTAAACTCATAGCTTCAATTAAGTTATTTACGAGGGGGATTATATGCAAACTCTAGACGATTACCGCTCGGCTCTCTGATCATCATGTGGATTGTTTTGCTATTGCCATTTGGTTGCGGAGCAAACTCAATCACCACATCTTTGATGGACTTAAGAGTTTCGTGTAGTTGATTCAAATCTTCAAGGCTTGCAACAGATAAAGCTAAATGGTGAAGGCCAACATTGTTCTTTCGATCAAACTCAACAATTTTAGCTTCATTTTGAGTTTTCCATAATGTAAGAAAGATAGAACCATCTGTTACAAAAATTGAAGGATAATCAGGATAACCCCCAGCCTTTCTCCAGCCCAAAGTTTCAATGAAGAACTCGGATGAACGCTTAAGGTTCTTTACCGTTAAACCTAAATGATTTAGCCCTTGTGTCATCACTTTGTTAGTCGCTTGCTGTTCTGTAGCAAAAACTTGAGTCGAAGCAACTACTGAGAATGCTGCAATTGATAGTGCCAGTACCTTAAAATTCATTGTTTATAAACCCTTTAAAATTACTTCCTTTTACTGACCAGAAAAACCAACAAAAATGTTCAATCTATTTAACTTCTGAACATTGGCTAACTTGGATCGGCTCCGGAATGTGTTACAAATCATGTATAACCATTTTTATTTATAGATAAATACAGTTTAATAAAAGCCAAGAATAAAAATTAAAACACCTAAAATGGAGCTTGGTGATGGAGCATAGGATTGATGCAGGTAGGAGATATGATTTAGATTGGTTGAGGGTTATCGTATTTGGCATACTTATTTTTTATCACATTGGAATGTTTTATGTCTCTTGGAGTTTTCATGTAAAAAGTATATATGCTAGTGATGCCATCGAACCCTTAATGAAATTAGTAAACCCTTGGTGATCTGCTCCGTCGATAGTGGACACAAAATTAAGCACTGTTTCTAAGTTCATAATTTTCTGGGCTAAGATAACCCAACGCACTGTGCCTTCTTGTCTTGTTATAGTCAACTTCTATGTATTCAAAAACAGCTTGTCTCATTTCTTTACGAGTCATAATTGGCTCATAGTGAACGGCTTCAACTTTCAGTGAGTGAAAGAAGCTTTCGACACAAGCATTATCCCAACAATTGCCTTTACGGCTCATGCTTTGCTGAAGCTGATGTTTTTCAATCAAGCTCCGGTATTGTTTGGAGCAATACTGACTTCCACGATCACTGTGCCGATAACGCCTTTTGGACGACCACGCCTAAACAATGCCATTGTTAGCGCATCTGAAACCAAATCCGCAGTCATTGTTTTTTGCATTGACCAGCCAATCACTGAGCGTGAGTACAAATCAATTATCACCACTAAGTAGAGCCAGCCTTCACTCGTCCACAAATATGTGATGTCTCCAGCCCATTTTTGGTTAGGTGCTGTCTCCGTAAAGTCTTGCTTTAATAAGTTAGGTGCTATTGGCATAGAGTGCTTGCTGTCTGTTGTGACTTTAAACTTCTTGGCTGCTTTAGCAATTAACCCTTGCCGTTTCATGCTGGCTTATACTGTTTTTACGTTAACCCGCTCACCATTATCTTCAAGTTCTTTCTGTATTTGCCTTGCTCCATCTCGTTGTTTACTTTTAATAAAAGCTTCTTTGACGTGTTTATCGATAACCAAGCGCCGTTGCTTGCGAGAGCTAGGCTCTTTATCTGTTTTGCGCCATATGTAATACCCACTTCGTGACACATTTAAAGTGATAGCCATACGCTGGAGCTTAAACTGATGTTGATGCTCCAGCATAAATTCGAAACGGGCTATTTTTGATTTTTGGCGAAGTAGGTAGCCGCCTTTTTTAAGATGGCTAAATCCTCTGTTTGTTCAGCGAGTTGACGTTTTAACTTGGCAACTTCGGCTTCTAACTCGACTTTTCGTTGAGTCATTTTTGCTTTATTTTGTGATGCGCTACGCCAGCCATAAAGCTGTGATTCATAAACACCAAGTTGTTTGGCAGCTGTGGAAACACCGAATCTTTCAGCAAGAGCTAAAGCTTCTGTTTTAAATTCGATTGAATAAGTTTTTCGGTTCTTTTTTGTTGTTGTCATTGGTCACCTCGATTAGTGTTTATACTCACTTAATCTGGTGTCCACTATTTCTGGGGCGCATCACCTATTAAGTCACCTGCTAGTACTGATTTAACAATATTCGAATCATTTATTACGTGAGCACTTAACTCTGCACTGTGTTCTTTTTCTAGATTCTCAGTATGACCATGCAGCAATCGGCCGATCAAACTATATCTGAGATTAAAATTGATACGGTGACCAACTTTGCCACCAAACCAACTGAGAATTGCTTCAAATATTGCGCTAATTAATACAATAACGATTAAGCCTACTATCAAAAGCTTGTCTATCCCCTCTTGGCTAATAGAGTCCACTAAGTGACTAGAGTATAGGGGTAAAACCAATTCAAGAGCTGTAGCGATAATAGTGAGTATAGCGAGAGAAACGAAAGTTAAGTTTTTAGGTTTGTGAGGAGCGAGTAATTTCCAGAGTGCCTTAGTGTCACCAGATTTTTGTTCCATATTTACTTCTCTAATTCCATGTATTGTTTTGATGCTACTTTCATATAGCAAAACGCATTTTCATTATAAAGATCAATTTATTCAACTGAATTTTGTTACAAAAAGTTAACATGGATAATTTGACGTGAGCATTATCAACTTTGAGACAATTTGGCTTCTTAGAAGGATAGAAAAGAAGAAAAACTTGATAGCAGTACAAAAAACTAGCAATCAGTTTATTGGATATATCAGAGAATTATATTTGTTGATAGCATGGAAGTGTTATGGGTTTGTTATAATGATTTAATATGAAAAAGGAACTTAAAGATGGCGATCTCGCTGTCTCTGGATTAATGCTAACTGGTATGCTCACTAACTTCGCTCTTCTTCAATCCATGAGGGAGTCAAAAACACTCACTGCAATGGTGTTCATTGGGTTAATTGCAATGGGCGGTTTCTTTTGGTTGTTATCTTCACTTACTGGCTGAAAATAAATGAACAAAAAAATTAATTATATTGGCTTAGCCCTTTGTGTTTTGGGAATTGCTTTCAATGTTGCCACTCAAGACTTCATCGGAGTATCTGTTTTCACCCTTATCGGTTTAGCTTTGGTTTTGAAGTTATTTAAAAGTAATAAATAAGCCTGATTCTATGGAAAATTTTAAAAAAGGATTTAAATAATGGAATTACTACTACCAGATCTATTTTGGTTTGGCTTATTTGGCCTTTTTCTGATCATTTACTCTGAAGTGTCTGCAAATAGGAAAAAGCTCCAACTGGTTGAAAGAAAGCTTGATGTGCTTCTCGAAAAGCAAGGCATCGCTGCCAATGGCGAAGAGTTTATTCCAGTTGAAGTACATGAAGCTCTGAAAAATCGACAAAAAATAAAAGCGATACGATTGTACCGAAGTCATACCGGAGCTAGCTTGTTCGATGCTCAAAAAGCGGTGAATGATTTCATTGAGAACAAAGCTTAACAGAGGTTCAAATGGAATTTGATAAAGACAAATACACAATATGGAAGTTGCCGAATTTACTATTGATACACTGGATCATTAACCCAGCCCTTGCTATTAATGAACTCATTCTAGGGCAACGCTTACCAAAAATTACCTTAATCGATAAAACTAGTGATGCTCCATTACTAGAGCGACAGTACATTCCATGCCCTCACTGCGAATCAATGAATGACGCTAGGCTATGGGCTAAATCGAATGCTTTTGGTCATTGGTTTGGCTATGTTTGTCCCAAATGTGACGGAATAATTCCGTGTTTATGGAATTTTACCAGCCTTGTAATTTTAGCTTTAACCTTCCCAATTTGGATGCCTATAAAACATTTTGGTCAAGCTAAATGGCTCAAATATGAAAAGCAACGTCTACTACACGCAGACCAACAACCTAAAGTAAAGGCTGAGCCTAAGTTATGGATTAAGACAGGTGTTCTTTTTGGTTTTTTGATGTTTTTGTTTACCTTAATGATGAAGGGCTCAACTGGTGAGTTAAATCCGCAAAACATACCGTATTATGCTTTGGTCAATTTTGTAGGCGGTGCTGTTTTTGGCTTATTCATGAAAATATTCTTAGGCTGGAAAAAGAAGTCCTAGTTCATGGCATTCAAGATAATAGAATCTGAATCGCACGACATAGATGGCAATAAGCTAACGCTCAACTATCATCGTTTTTCGACAAAACTAGAAATCAACTTTAACGATGAACTAATACAAATACGCTATTTGTATTTTGCGCCGTATAGAAAGATCAGGTTTCAAGTTGATGGTCACGAATTTTATATAAAAATTGTTTGGATAATCTTTTGGCGCTCTCGCTTATATCAAGCAGAGGAGTTAAAGGTTTCTGAGCTGCTTCCTCAACGGCGGAGGAAGTCAGTAATCTTGATGAGTTACACCTTATTTATCGCCTCGCTGAAGCTAATTTTGCTTTGAATGAATCATTTAATGGAGTAAAAGGATGATTGAATTTTTGGATAGGGAACTTCTTTTTTATTTAATAATGATCGCTATTTTATTGATATTTTTCAGTCAAAAAATGCGAGAGCGATTGATAAGTATTACAGATCGAAGTGGAAAATCACTTGTATTTAGTATGCTGCCTACGACCTTTCTGCTGAATAATCATTCTTTTGGTGATCACTGGTTCCAAATAGCTATAAAGTCAATTTTTTATCTTGGTTTTTTGTTCATTTTTGCTGCAGGGATGGCGTTATTATTTGAACAAGTCAAACCTTCAAAGAGGCAATGACAATGGATTGGTACATAATTTTAGCCATTATATTATCCGTCGTTTTATAACTATACATGCATCGAAAGGAACACTATTTACCAAAAGAAGTTCTCCGAGAAGATGGTGATTACTTGTTTATCATGGATTTTCCACGATCTAGGTTTAGTAAAGCTACTAGAAGAAAAGTGCCGAAAACTTTTGTTCATAAAATCCAAGTTGCAGATCAGATCGTTACTTTCTTCAATGAAAGTGAAAATGCCATAGATGTCATGCTACCAAGTAATGAAATAGCCTTACCTATATTCGAAAGAGCAAAACAACTATTCCCAAATGCTCAAGTAATTGAGATTAAATTGTAAAAAGACTATTTAAAATATTCGCGTTCAACGCTCAACTGACGGCAAAGTATTTTCATGCAAACTCCCTGAAACCTTTTCTTCAACGTTTAAGAGTTTCTTCAAACTAGGCGTAGCCTCAGCTGCTACGCCTAGCTTTTCCAACTCTTCAGCGAACTTCTCTCGCCAGACTTGTGGCAAGCCTTTTCTTACATGCAATCTTCTGCCATCAAATCCTAGGTTTTTGATGGTTAAGTGAACGTGTGGACTGTCGGTATCAGTGTGCAAAGCAAAAACATATTGGTGGTTTTCTGAGAATGTCTTTTTAGCAAAGGAACGTACAGCTTGTTTAACGTTCTTGGGTTCGGTGCCATTGGGCATGGATAACACAAGGTGTGTACTGTGCCGGGTACGCCGTTGCTGTTGAAAGTCAGAGTCGTTCCAATCTTTGGCTAGTTAACGTTAGTATCAAATAGTCCCAGAATTAACCAAGCTTTCATAAACAAAAGCAATGACAAAAACCAAATCAAAAATAGAGTTACATCTAATTCCCGGCACCATGTGCAACGAAAAGCTATGGTCAAAAATACTCCCCTACATAGAGAATGATTTTGAACTTGTCTATCTAGATATTCCTTTAGATAAACCCACTTTCGGATAATAGTTGCGACACTCATAAATAAGGAAGAAGCCAGCTGTTATTCCAGTGATTTAGCAGCCTCCGGAACTTAGTAGCCTTGTTCCAAGACAAGGGCAAAGACTTATTCTTTAAACTCTATAGGGTGAGTTTTGTAATTTCTTCTTGCTGTCATTGAAACACCTTAATGTTTGACTGTTAATTGTTTCTCATTGAAGTGTCCTATTCCATTAGACCAGAACAAAAGGTATCCAACCGAGCAAACAGTACTCTTCTGTTTTAGTTGTATCAAAAAGCAAACCTCAGAGGAAATGAGCAGGTTAATTTTAAAAAGTTTAAAATCTCAGAAACCCAAATGTAATCCAATCATGCTATCTTCAACTTCGCTTTACACCCTGCAGTATTAAGTTCAAACGAATTTAAAGGTGATAACACCTTAAGATCAATCAAAACAAGGAAATATCATGCACGGTAAGTTAATCGGCCTGACGCTAGCGACTGGGGTTTGTCTGTCTTCGGCTTATGCCAATGATGGGCTGCTAATTTCAGAATATATTGAGGGAAGCAGTAACAATAAAGCCATAGAGCTATACAACTCTGGAGCAACCACTATTGATTTGAGCCAGTACAAACTGAATTTTTATTTCAATGGAAGAACGAATGCTAGTACTAGAATTTCACTAGAAGGCACCATAGCACCACAAGGAGTTTATGTAATTGCTGACGATAATGCCAGCAGTGACATTACATCAAAAGCCCAGTTATTGAGTAATAAAAGTTTTTTTAATGGTGATGATGCCATAACTCTGACACAAAACGATGTTGTAGTAGATAGCATTGGACAAATTGGTGTTGACCCCGGTTCTGAATGGGGCTCTGGTGATCTATCAACCAAAGACAATACTATCAGGCGTGCCAGTGATCAGCTTACTCCTGATCTGGATGCAAATGATGAAGTGGAGTTATCCCCAACTTGGCAAGGCTTTCCAAAAGATGATTTTAGCGATTTAGGCCGATTCAATTCTGATGGTACTCCGCCAGATCCTGATCCGGACCCAAACCCCGTTCCTGATGAATTAGTATGTAATGCACCCGCCACATCAATCAGCACTATTCAGGGAACAGCGGAAACGTCACCTTTAGCGGGACAAACGGTATCTGTTGAAGCCATTGTAACGGCGAACTTCCAAGGCTTAAAAGGCATGAACTTACAAATGCCACAAGCTTTGTACGACGAAAATTCTTTAACCTCTGAAGGTATTTTTGTGTATACCGCGAATACACCTTTAGATTACCAAATCGGTGACGTCATCCGTTTACAAGCCAAGGTGGTAGAGTTTAGAGGCCAAACTCAACTAAGCCAAATTGTTGCCCATAAAAAATGTGGTCAATCTGATTTACCAGCCGCAACAAGCATCAGTTTGCCATTTACGTCTACCGACCAGCTTGAAGCTTTTGAAGGTATGAGCGTTATCTTCCCTCAATCACTTGTGGTTAACGGGGTATCAAATTTAGGCCAGTATGGTGAAGTAGTATTAGGTAGTCAGCGTCATTATGTTGGAACTCAAGTAGCTGCTCCCGGTGAGGCTGCTAAAGCAATTTCTGATGCTAACAAACTCGACAGCATTTTGTTAGATGACGCCACGACACAGCGTAACCCTGAAATCATTCGCTACCCTGCACCAGAGTTAACCGCAGAAAACACGCTTCGTGCAGGCAACACCGTTACCAATTTAACAGGTGTGATGTCATTCGCTTTCGGTCAATATCGCGTCATGCCAACAGCTGAACCTAGCTTTGTTCAATCTAATCAACGTACCGATGAGCCTATACTACCTGAAACAGCAAACGTCACTGTAGCCAGCTTTAATGTATTGAATTACTTCAATGGTGATGGACAAGGTAACGGCTTCCCAACACCTCGTGGTGCTGACACAGTAGCTGAGTTTGACAACCAATCAGCTAAAATTGTGGCTGCGATCACAGCAATGAATGCAAGTGTTGTCGGCGTTATGGAGATAGAGAATGATGGATTTGATAGTAATTCAGCCATTGCTCAATTGGCAAATTCACTGAATACTGATACTCAAACCTATGCCTATGTTCAGCCTCAGCAGAATTTAGGCGATGATCAAATTAGCGTTGGTTTGTTGTATCAATCATCTCAAGTTCAGCCAATTGGTGAAGCAAAAGTCTTGCGCAGCGCAAATTCGCCGTTGGATGAAGATGGTAACGCCTTATTCAATGATGGTAAAAACCGCCCTATGCTAACTCAATTATTCAAACACATTGAGACAGAACAAGAGTTCGTTGTGGCTGTAAACCATTTAAAATCGAAAGGCGCAAATTGTAATTCATTGGGCGATCCTGATACGGGAGATGGCCAAGGCAACTGTAATATCACTCGTACTCGCGCCGCCAAAGCTATTGCTTTATGGCTTCAGGCTGAATATCCAGAACAAGATCAACTTGTTATTGGTGATTTAAATGCTTACGCCAAAGAAAATCCGATTACTGAATTAACAAGCAACGGCTATGTTGAGCTATTCCATCACCTTGATAAACCCACGTCTTACTCGTACATTTTCCGTGGAGAAAGCGGTAGCTTAGACCATGCTATAGCGAATGAAACAATGGCTTCTAAGGTTGTGGATGTAACAGATTGGCACATTAACGCAGATGAGCCAAAGGTTCTGGATTATAACGAGGAAAACAAAACGCCATCTCAACTTGAGCAGCTTTACGCTAATGACGCTTACCGCTCTTCGGATCATGATCCTGTAATTGTTTCATTGTTGCTCGAAGTTGAAAACATCGCTCCAGTTGCGAATTTTAATGTGAGCGTGAATGGAAATGAAGTCGTACTCACTTCACAATCAATGGATGAAGATGGTGAAATTGTCTCACACCAATGGGAGTTAGGTGACGGAACTACCGCTACAGGTGAAACAGTCAGCCATGAGTATGAGCAGTTTGGTGAATACCCAGTAACCCTCACAGTTACCGATGACCAAGGTGCTTCACATCAAATCACCCAAACGGTGACCATTGAAGACAAACGAAAAAAGCCACATGCTCGATTCTATCATCTAGGAGGTTGGCTGTTTGATGTATTTATTTCAGCCAGTTACGATGAAGATGGATGGATCAGCAGTCATCAATGGCAGTTCGATGATGGTCGCCAATACAATGGTTGGGGAGTATTCCGCTTTAGAGGTTTTGCTACTGAGGTTGAGTTAACCGTCACAGATAACGATGGTTTAACTACAAGTAAGACTAAACAGTATCGTTAATATTGAATAGAACGCCACGGTAGATTCTGTGGCTGACGATTATATCGATGAAGCAATTCGATTCATTGTTTATAAGCACTGCTCATGTTAACTAAACAGCTCGTTATACATTGTCTCTATAACGAGCTGTTATCTAGCTCCTCTGTAGTCATCCCTACACTTCTATTAGGCGATTTTAAGACAACAATATAGTGTCCATTCGTTGAATTTGGAGTTTTGTCCTGACTTAAATTATTGCGTGGGCAAAAAAAGAGCCAATCCGATGGCTAAGAAAGTTTTTGAGAAAGCGCTGTACTGCATGCTACTCCTGTAACCATAGTAAAAAGGAATTGATACGCGCCATAGGATCCGTACTAAACCGTATCGGTGCAAAAATAGTTGGTTATATTATATAGATGAATAAAGGTAATTCTTGTTGAACAAAGAACGCAGATTTATTATAAAGCCGATGAGCTAAATATTCTTTTAAATTCAGCATGATACTTACCACATGCAATTAAATTTCAGTTTTGGTTCTAATTGGGTGAGAATGCTACCGCCTCACTGAGCAATGTTTCTTTTACTTAGCTATCAATTCAGAATTGATAAAAGATGAATTAATATTCATAAACCCCATTAATATGATTTCTTATAGTAGCATCAAGCAATCGCCCATGGTTGTTTGAAGTATATGAATAATATCAGTATTAACAATAAATCCAATTTAGTTTCAATTGGAATCATCGCGGGTTTATTTTTTATTTTCGGTTTTGTGACTTGGTTAAATGGCGCTTTAATCCCTTTATTACAAACTGTATGTCAGTTAACCGCTCCTCAAGCTTATTTGGTAACTGTCACGTTTTATATTGCATATACTATTACCGCTATACCAGTTTCTTCCGTTTTAAATAAGACCGGCTATAAACGTGGCATGTCACTTGGTCTTTTCATTATGGCCGTTGGTTCTGCTCTATTTATCCCTGCGGCACATACCCGTACTTACCCTCTTTTCTTATTTGCATTATTTGTGATGGGTACTGGGCTTACACTGCTGCAAACTGCGGCAAACCCCTACATAGTGTTAAATGGTTCCGAAAAATCTGCTGCCGTTAGAATCAGTTTAATGGGATTATTAAACAAAGGTGCAGGCATACTTGCCCCGATTCTTTTTACAACCATTGTATTCAGTGGAATCAACTCTACTAACACGGAGCACCTAAACTCTATCCCGTTAGCAGAAAAGCTTTCTGAATTGAGCGTTCTCTCTTCAAAACTAATCGATTTATATTCTGTAATGGCAGCCATTTTATTTGCGCTGGCACTATCCATTTCAATTTCACCACTGCCTGAAATTGAATCACATAGTCAAAATTCAAATATAAGGGTCGATTGGAAAAAAGCGCTCAAACACCCTCAACTAACTCTAGGCATTATTACCTTATTTTTCTATGTCGGTGCTGAAGTGATTGCTGGAGATACTATTGGGCTTTTTGGTAAACAGCTTGGCCTTGCTAATTATACAGAGTTTACCGCTTTTACCATGTTTTTTATGGTCACTGGTTATATTTTGGGTATGGTTTTTATACCCAGAGTGCTAAGCCAAGAAAAAGCATTAATGGGTTCCGGTATACTAGGGTTGATAGTCACCTTTATCATTCTTTGTATGTCAAATCACTCCCATATTTTTTCACCTTTTCTAAAACATATAGGATTCGCAAACCCTGTTCCCGACGTCATTTTGATGGTTGGCTTACTAGGATTAGCTAATGCTTTAGTCTGGCCATCCATTTGGCCACTGGCACTACGAGGGCTGGGGAAGTACGTTAATACCGGTTCAGCTATGTTGATAATGGCAATATCTGGCGGGGCAATATTGCCGTATTTTTATGGTCTGGTAGGTAATCTGATCTCACCTCAATATGCTTACGCTATTTTATTCCCTGGTTATCTATTAATTGCTTACTATGCGCTCCTAAACATTCGAAATAACCATGCAGAATCTAGAATCTAGAATCTAGAATCTAGAATCTAGAATCTAATGATTGAATTGAGCGTTTTTGTGGTAATCCAGTGGAACATAAAAGAAACGACGTCTGATTTTTTCTGTTTCTTGCACTTTGTGCCCAAGACCAACTTTTATGAACAAAAGAGCAAGCTCGCAAGCCCCAATTTCATCTAAATCGAGAGATGCTTTAACCGCCTCTTCATCGAACTCCTCACCATTTTGAATCGCTTGCCATTTTAGTAGAGTCACCCAGTTACTTTTGCTATCGAAATAATCGATATATTTTAATAATTGGTTTCGAAGATAGATAGAATTATCGCTATAGATATGGCCATCAGATGAGAAATTCCGTCGATTCGGGCTTGTTTGTTTCAGTTTGTTTCGTTTTGCGTAAGAGATAAAGTTATAGCCAACTTTAGTGCGTACAATAATGGCTGAATACTCACTATCATTAAAACTTAATAATAAAGAATCACTAGCAGTATCACATTGATTCAATAACTTTGTTGCGATTTCTAATGCCATTTCCTCAGGAATTCGACGATAAAAGTATTTTGTAGAACTTCTAATCCAAATAGCCAGACGCCTTAATATTGTTCGAGAGTTATCAAACGGTTCCATGTATTTGCCAATGCCTGATTCAGGGTTTATTTCTTCTACTTTGTAATCAAAGTTGCTGAATTTTGCTTTGCCTCTTTTTGCCGTTTTTACCGGCTTGTAAGCTGACAAATTAACATTTCTAACAGGTGTCGGTCGACTAAAGACTATCACTATGAACTCATATAAAATATTGATATATCTAATTATAGTTTCTTAACCTGTCTTTAAGCTGATCAATTCATGAATTCGAGGATATGTATTACATCTACCATAGCAAGTTTCTCACTCATATACGCATAAAAAAGGCTCTCATGAATTGAGAGCCTTTGGGTTAATTGCTTACGAATTTATTTTTGAGTCCAGCGATCTAACCAACCCAATACGTGAGCGTACCATTGCTCTAAGTTATTAGGGTTTAAGATCCAGTGATTCTCATCAGGGAAGATTAATAATTCTGACGGAATATTATTACGCTGCAAATAAGAAAATGCAGCTAAACCTTGACCATAAGGAACACGGAAATCTTTTTCGCCGTGAATCACTAACATTGGCGTTTTCCAGTTTTCAACATAATTCGCTGGATTAAACTTCTCATACAGTGCTTTATTGTCTTTATATTGACCACCAAATTCATGCTCAGGAAACCACAATTCTTCAGTAACATAGTACATTGAACGCATGTCAAACAAACCAGCATGGTTTACGAGACATTTGAAGCCATCGCTCCATTTGCCTTCAATCCAGTTCATCATGTATCCACCGTATGAACCACCCAATGCACAGGCATTGTTTACATCCAACCAAGGCTGTTGCTGCCCCACTGCTTTTAGACCTTTCTTCAAGTCAACCAGTGGCTTACCGCCCCAATCTTTAGTGATAGAGTCAGTAAATTTTTGACCATATCCAGTAGAGCCATGGAAGTCGACCATTACGACACCATACCCAGCTCCAGCCCATAATTGAGCATTCCAACGGCCGCTAAAGCCATTTCCAAACGAGCCTTGAGGCCCACCATGTACGAGGAACGCTACAGGATATTTTTCACCTTCTTTGTAGTTAGCAGGTTTAATCCAATAACCATGAACTTCCTCATCACTCCAACCTTTAAACTTGAATTGCTGATATTCACCAAACTTAATTTTTTTAAGCTTCTGTTGGTTAACATGAGTCAATTGAGTTAATTGATCACCGTCGAGGTTGATACTCCAAATATCTCTTGGTTGACTTAGGCTAGTATGGGAGAAGTAGGCTTTACCATTATGGATACCGATTAGGCTGTTATAACCAGAACCATAAACTTTTCGAACATCACCAAACTGAGTGTTAACTTCGAAAATACTTACTTGACCGACATCTTGGGCAGTGACATATAAAGTTTGGTTATTATCACCAAATTGGATTGAACTCGGGCTACGGTCCCAAAGTGGAGCAACCTCTTTCGTTTGGCCAGTAACGGTATCTGTAAGCATGATTGCGTAACGGTCGGCTTCAAAGCCTGGGCGATTCATGGCTAAATAAGCCATATATCTGCCATCACTTGAAAAAGTAGGTTGTGCATCCCACGCTTTATTGTCAGCAGTTAAGTTTTCAGTTTTTCCACCTGTTACAGACACTTTCCATAAATCGTAGTTCGTTGTCCACGACTGGTCTTTACTTGGTGCTTTAGCACTATAAACAACATATTTTCCATCTGGCGTAAAACTGACTTCTTCCATACCAGAAAAAGGCTTGGGAGGTGTTTCCGTATCAATACCTTTTGTCACATCGACCGCTTTGCTTAATTGATGCCCCTCAATTCTTGCTACAAATAAGTGGTTACGAGCATGATCAAACCAAGTATCCCAATGACGAACCATTAATTGATCATAGTGACGCCCTGTTTGCTTGCTGTTTTTAGCTTTTTCAAACTTCTCCTTTGAGCAAGCTAAAGTGTCGCAATCTGGGAATACACGAATACTCATAGCAACTTGCTTGGTATCAGCAGATAGCTTGTAGTCGTCGACGCCTAATACTAAATGAGAAACTTGACGAGCTTCACCGCCAGTTAATGGTAAATTGTAAAGTTGACTAGAACCGTTTCTTGCAGCTAGGAAGTAGATAGATTTATTGTCTTTAGCAAATTGCACATTATGCTCAGTACCTTTGGCACTGGTTAATTGCATCGGCTTAGCATTCGCTTTGGACAAATTTAATAAATAAAGATCGGATGATTTGTCACCTTTGTTATCTTTCTTTGTTACCCCATAAACTAAGGTATTCCCATCAGATGAAATAGCATAGCTGTGTAACTTATTTAGGTTAACAAGATCTTGAACCGTAAAAGGCTTAGCCGCTGTATTAGCAAACGCTGAAGTACTTAGCGCAAATGCAATAGCTGCACTGGTAAAGGAGGTCTTTAACATGACTGACTCTTTGTATAAATAATTTCGGTTGTTAAATTAACTAAATGATTGGTTCGTAGCAAGTAAAACGCCATCTATATGATGGCGTTATGGTTTAAAAAGCTTATTTCGCATTAGCGATATTAACTTTCCAAATCGCTGGTCCCGTTTCGTGAGCGTTAACGCCTTCTGAGTCAACAGCAACTGTCACAGGCATATCTTGTACGTCAAATTCGTAAATCGCTTCCATTCCAAGATCTTCAAAAGCAACCACACGAGATTTTTTAATCGCTTTAGCAACTAGGTACGCAGCGCCGCCAACGGCCATAAGATAAACAGATTTGTGTTTTTTAATAGATTCTACCGTTGCAGGACCACGCTCAGCTTTACCTATCATGCCCATAATGCCTGTTTTCTCTAGCATTAAGTCTGTGAACTTATCCATACGAGTAGCGGTTGTTGGACCTGCTGGGCCTACAACTTCATTACCTACAGGGTCTACTGGACCCACGTAATAAATAAATTTACCTTTTAAGTCCACGCCTTCTGGTAAACCTTCACCAGACTCAATCATAGTTTGAATACGTTTATGAGCGGCATCACGACCTGTCAGCATTTTGCCGTTAAGTAGCAAAGTATCACCACTCTTCCATGATTCAACTTCTTCTTGAGTTACGGTATCAAGGTTCACGCGCTTAACGTTTTCACCTTGCTCGCGAGTGATTTCAGGCCAATCTTCCAATTTTGGTGTGGCTAAGTCAGCTGGGCCTGTTCCATCTAGATGGAAATGAACATGGCGAGTTGCAGCGCAGTTTGGGATCATAACAACAGGCTTTGAAGCAGCATGTGTCGGCGCTGTTTTGATTTTCACATCAAGTACAGTGGTTAAACCACCCAAGCCTTGAGCGCCAATACCCAAGTTATTTGCACGGTCGAATATATCTAAACGCAGCTTCTCCTCAGTAGTTTCAGCACCTTTGGCTTTAAGCTCATGGATGTCTACGCTTTCCATCAAAGCTTCTTTTGCCATAACGGCCGCTTTTTCAGCGGTACCACCAATACCGATACCTAACATACCTGGCGGGCACCAACCTGCTCCCATTGTTGGTAGCGTTTTCTCAACCCATGCCGCCACGTCGTCTGATGGATTCAACATGATCATCTTGGTTTTGTTCTCGCTGCCACCACCTTTAGCTGCAATAGCGACTTCTACATGGTTACCTTTAACGATTTCCATGTGTACTACTGAAGGCGTGTTATCGCGAGTATTTTTACGAGCACCTGCTGGATCGGCGACGATCGAAGCTCGCAATGGGTTATCTGGATTGGTATAAGCGCGACGAACACCTTCGTCCACCATTTCTTGGACTGTCATGTCTGACTTGTCCCAACGTACGTCCATACCAACCTTCACAAAGGTCGTTACGATGCCTGTATCTTGACACAGTGGACGCTTGCCTTCAGCTGACATACGAGAATTGATCAAGATCTGAGCAATCGCATCTTTTGCAGCTGGGCTTTGTTCACGCTCATAAGCATCAGCCATTGCATCTACAAAGTCTTTAGGATGGTAATAAGAAATGTATTGCAGTGAATCGGCAATACTTTCAATAAAATCGGCTTGTTTGATGATTGTCGGTTCCGAACCGTGAGAGGTAGAAGTCATGTTCACACACCTAATCGTTTATTATTTATGATTTTATTTTATGATACTATCTTACGATTGATTGAGCCATAAAAGCATTATAAATAAGGTCATTAAATGGTTTCACGGAAGTCAGATAGCCTAGCTATTTGCAAACTTGACATCGAATTAACCACCACTGAGGTCTTCTCTCATTTTGCCGACAAACCTTGGGCGATTCTTTTAGACTCGGCAGATGCACAACACTCTGATGCACGATATGACATCATCAGTTTTGATCCAATTGCAACGCTAACAACACAAGAAGAACAAAGCCAGTTTTCAATTTATGATTCTGAGCGCTGTATTGATTTATCCAACAATATATCAAGCGAAAGCCCATTCTCTCTATTAAAGCACTATCTTAATCAGCTGTACCCTAAACAGCTAAGTAGTGAATTTCCTTTTAATGGTGGGATACTGGGAAGTTTCAGTTATGACTTGGGTCGTCGAGTAGAACACTTACCCACTATTGCTAAAAATGACTTATCTTTGCCTGAAATGTGTGTGGGCTTTTACGATTGGAGTTTGATTTTCGATTATCAGCAGCAATCGTGGTTCTTGTTACATTATTTAGGTGAACTAGCCTTAGAGAAAGTAAAACGACCATTGCTAGATAAGATAGCAAAAAAAGCAGAGCTAAATGAATCATTCATGCTAACAAGTCAATGGCATACTCAAATTGAAAAACAGCAATATCAAGAAAAATTCAATCGCGTACATGAATATTTATTGAGCGGCGATTGCTATCAAATAAATTTAACTCAACGCTTCTCCTCTAGTTACAAAGGAGATGAATGGCAAGCTTATCAAAAACTAAGGCAAAGCAATAAAGCGCCTTTTTCCGCATTTATAAAACTTGAACACCATTCAATTATTTCGATATCGCCTGAAAGGTTCATTCAGTTAAACAATCGCCATATTCAAACAAAGCCTATCAAAGGTACTTTGCCAAGAAGCAAGAATCCAATCATTGATGATCAATTGGCAAATCAATTACAGCAATCAAAAAAAGATCGTGCTGAAAACCTAATGATAACCGATTTACTGCGAAATGATTTAGGTAAAGTCGCCAGTGCAGGAACGGTACGCGTTCCAAAGTTATTTGATATTGAGAGCTTTCCAGCAGTCCACCACCTAGTCAGTACGGTTACCGCTGAGCTTGATAAACTGTATGATGCAACAGACTTGCTTGAAGCAACGTTTCCGGGAGGCTCGATTACTGGAGCACCAAAAATTCGAGCTATGCAAATCATTGAAGAGCTAGAACCTAGCCGTCGGAGCATCTATTGCGGCTCAATCGGTTATTTAAGCCAAGACGGGAAAATGGATACTAGTATTACGATTAGAACCTTGTTAACTGAAAATAATAAAATTTATTGCTGGGCTGGTGGCGGGATTGTCGCTGACTCTCAAGTAGATGCTGAATATCAAGAAACCTTTGATAAAGTAAGCAAGATATTACCAACATTGGAAGATTAATATGGATTTGGCACAGTTCAAGGAACGATTTAATTTAAGCCCACAACCTCAAAATGCAGATCGTTTCTGTGTGCCTAGACAAGTTGCTTCAACAATAGAGTATCGTGCCTCAGCTGTTTTAATTCCATTAGTTGAAATCAATAACCAATTAGAGGTTTTGTTGACACAGCGGCCTTTTTATTTGAAACATCACCCAAGTCAAATTTGCTTTCCCGGCGGAAAGGTAGCAGAGGGTGATATAACTCCAGAAGATACCGCACTGCGAGAATTGCATGAAGAAATGGGAATAAAACCTGAGCGAATTGAAGTTTTAGGCCAGTTGCCTATTCAGCATACCTATACTCAATTTCAAATAACACCTGTTGTAGGTGTGCTCGATAACCTTGATAATTTAATAGTAGATTCAAATGAAGTTGCAGACTACTTCACCGTTCCACTGACCCAATTATCACATCCAAATAATCAGCAAAGTATTAAGGTTAAGCGGCGTAATATCGATATTGAAGTTTTAATGATTAATTCCGATCAAAGATTTATTTGGGGAGTGACTGCCTCAATGCTTTATACACTTAGTCAAAAAGTGGGAATTTAGGAATTACAAGAGTACTTGGTTATAAGCAGTTGTTCACAAAGCTCCACATTAAATGAGATTATTCGTTCAAAAAATTGTTTGGTTGCCTGTAAAAGTGGTTTATCACTCCCTCTCTCAACTGCAAATACAACAGGTTCCATTTCTAAAAACAAATCTGAATCCTTACGCGAAAAATACACCGTTAGATGACTATATTGCAGCCATTTATCTTTATTCTCGTTCCAACCTCTGAGACAGTCTGGGCAATCATTAGCTCGTATCTTTTTGGTTGCATCATAGTTCAAACAATCCCAAATTAGATGAATGTCTCCGCTTATTTTATCACTAGTCATAAGAAAGTCTGTAAAAATAGAACACAATCTAACACTAACATATCTAACCATTTCACCCAGTTAAAGTAATTTAACAATTGTTTGTGTGAATCCGCTTATTACGCTTGAGAAAAGTCTGCATAAAGGTAATATAGTCAACCTCTAAAAATATTTACCCCTTTTGTTGGAGAAACAAGCAACAATGAGTATTGCAACCGTCGTCTCTGTATTTAATGGAGAGCATTCAGTGGGTTCACAAGTCACCGTTCGTGGCTGGATTAGAACTCGTCGAGATTCCAAAGCAGGCATCTCTTTCTTAGCCGTTTACGATGGCTCTTGCTTCAATCCTATTCAAGGCGTCGTACCCAACAATTTAAACAATTACCAAGACGAAATTTTAAAACTCACTGCTGGTTGTTCAGTTGAAATGACGGGTGAAGTTGTTGAGTCTCAAGGTAAAGGTCAAACCTTTGAGCTTCAAGTCACCGATGTAAAAGTTGTGGGTTGGGTTGATGATCCTGATACTTACCCAATGGCGGCTAAACGTCATTCAATCGAGCATTTACGTGAGCTAGCGCACTTACGCCCTCGCACTAACATTATCGGTGCGGTAATGCGTGTGCGTAACTGTTTGTCTCAAGCTATCCATCGCTTCTATCACGAGCGTGGCTTCTTATGGGCTTCTACGCCACTCATCACAGCTTCTGACTGTGAAGGTGCTGGTGAAATGTTCCGCGTATCAACGCTTGATATGCAGAACCTTCCTATGACAGATAAAGGCGAAGTGGATTACGACAAAGATTTCTTCGGTAAAGAAGCCTTCTTAACCGTATCTGGTCAGTTAAACGCTGAGACTTATGCTTGCGCTTTATCTAAAGTTTATACTTTCGGTCCTACTTTCCGCGCAGAGAACTCAAATACTTCTCGTCACTTAGCTGAATTCTGGATGGTTGAACCAGAAGTTGCGTTCGCAGATTTAGATGACGTAGCGGGTCTTGCTGAAGATATGTTGAAGTATGCATTCAACGCTGCGCTTACTGAATGTCGTGAAGACCTAGAATTTTTCGCACAACGTGTTGAGAAAACCGCTATTGAGCGTTTAGAAGCATTCGTAAACTCTGACTTTGCTCAAGTTGATTACACCGATGCCGTTAACATTCTAATCGAAAGCGGTAAGAAGTTTGAATTCGATGTTGAGTGGGGAATCGATTTAAGCTCTGAACATGAGCGTTATTTAGCTGAAGAACACTTTAAAGCACCAGTAGTGGTTAAAAACTACCCGAAAGACATTAAAGCATTCTACATGCGCTTAAATGATGACGGTAAAACCGTTGCGGCTATGGACGTATTGGCTCCCGGCATAGGTGAGATCATCGGTGGTTCGCAACGTGAAGAACGTCTAGAAGTACTGGATATGCGTCTTGAAGAAATGGGCTTAGAAAAAGAAGATTTCTGGTGGTATCGTGATCTTCGCCGTTACGGCACTGTACCTCATTCAGGTTTTGGTCTGGGCTTTGAGCGATTGGTTTCTTACGTAACTGGTGTTTCTAACATTCGTGACGTGATCCCATTCCCAAGAGCACCAAGAAGCGCGAACTTCTAACCAAATCCGTTCTTGCATTAAAGGTCATCTCACGATGGCCTTTTTTATTGACTGAACATACTCAGAAACATGCAAAAGTTACAACGCCGCTATCGAGCATTTTAGCAAGCTTGTGGGCGTAGAGCGTTTCATCAATTTGGTGAATGATGCAAGCGTTGAAATTATAGCTAACTCAAATAGATATTAACTTAGTGAGCGCCTAACTGATGTTTAAAGGTTGAATATTACTTCGATAATCACTTGTTTAAGAAATTACCGTTATCTATCTAGAAAACCAACATTGTGAACACTAGATGACCACTTAACAGCATAATTACACTTTTTTTTAAAAGTCGAGTTGACTCATTTATAAGACCGCTTTACTATGCGTCCCGTTCTCAACGAGAAGAAGTAAACAAATCCCCTGTAGTTCAGTTGGTAGAACGGCGGACTGTTAATCCGTATGTCACTGGTTCGAGTCCAGTCTGGGGAGCCAACTTCTTCACATTGAAACAAATTTTGAATGTTCCCCTGTAGTTCAGTTGGTAGAACGGCGGACTGTTAATCCGTATGTCACTGGTTCGAGTCCAGTCTGGGGAGCCAACATTCAAAAATTAAATGTACAATTCCCCTGTAGTTCAGTTGGTAGAACGGCGGACTGTTAATCCGTATGTCACTGGTTCGAGTCCAGTCTGGGGAGCCACATTTAAAAATTAAATTTCGATTCCCCTGTAGTTCAGTTGGTAGAACGGCGGACTGTTAATCCGTATGTCACTGGTTCGAGTCCAGTCTGGGGAGCCAAATTTAATTCATATCTTCTACTCCCCTGTAGTTCAGTTGGTAGAACGGCGGACTGTTAATCCGTATGTCACTGGTTCGAGTCCAGTCTGGGGAGCCATCATTAAAAAGCAAATCTATCATTTCTTTTTCTAAAAAAATGTTTAAAATAGCGTACAAATCATATTAGTTGTCTTCGTAAACAAAAATGTGCAAATTCATTGTGATTTAGTTTCTGAGAAAAATTTGAATATGAGTAAGGTTGTAACCATAAACGGAAGTTTAAAAGCAACCCAAACTAAGGTATACATCAACTGGCTAATTTTTGCCTTTGCCTCAAATGCCTTTGTTATTACTCCTAAGCCATAAATCAGATATTCTGAGTTCATATTGGCATTTATCGATATATTGATATTAATTAGGACTGTTGATTTTAGTTAGCAAACAAGTCTGATGGACCGGATGAATATGTTTACTTCAAAGTTTTTTCATATCTTTTTATTTAGCATTTTCGGCACAGGATTAGTGCTTTTATACCAATTTCAACTTGAGAAGTTTCAGCAAACTAACCATGAGCAATTAAGTATCTATCAAAAACAGATTTCAGAAATTGAAAACTGGCCTAAGGATGGTGTGGATATTTATCAGATCTTCAAAGCCGTCACGCCTATTCGTTTTTTTCAGTATATCGATAAAGAAGACACAGCGAACAACTACACCACAGGCCAATTAGTTAACGATAAGTCCAATATTATTAACCAATTATTTCCAAATAATGTTGGCAGCTACCAACAAACTGATTCTGGCAGAATACAAGTCAAATTAGATGTAACTAAAGCAAATCAAGCGATTGTTTCAGACTTTACTAATATTGCTATTGTACTTATATGTAGTTATGCCCTTATTGCACTCTGTGCCCTACTTTGCTTTAGCCGTGTAAACTATTATCTTAATCAATTAATTGAATTAATAGAGCAAATACCAAATCGCAAATCTACCATATACTCGACAACCTCATTTCCTAAGCAGTTTAAGCTCGTCGAAAATGCGATCTTACAGACTAAAAAGCTTTATACAGAAAGAGTTAGTCAGATATTTGTTGAAAACCAGCAACTCAATAAAGAAGCGAGACAAGATCAACTTACTGGATTACTCACTCGGTTAATTTTTTATAAAAAGCTAGAAGACGCCGCTAAAAGTGATAATAAAATAAATGGTTCTATTATTGTATTGCGCGCGAGCGAGCTTGGGTATATCAATCAAATTAAAGGACGTAATGCGGGTGATGCCTACCTAACAAAAATCACTAAGTTACTTCTTTCAATTACAAAAACCACTCCAAATTCCAGCCATTACCGCATTTCAAGTGCAGATTTTGCAATTGTTTTGCCTGAAGTGAGCTTTCAAGGTGC
This sequence comes from Parashewanella sp. 2210YD4-3, assembly GCF_056591735.1. Classification (NCBI taxonomy): domain Bacteria; kingdom Pseudomonadati; phylum Pseudomonadota; class Gammaproteobacteria; order Alteromonadales; family Shewanellaceae; genus Parashewanella; species Parashewanella sp. 2210YD4-3. Next base: position 413,519 of record NZ_JBWQOG010000003.1, read on the forward strand.
ACAAACCTTACTACCAAAGTTAAAATCATTATTGGATGAGTACCAACCGTTATTAAAAACACCTTCTGTTGCTCACATTGGGTTAATTCCATATAAAAACCAAATGCCGTCTGTAACGACAATAGAAATGCTCGAAGCCTCTCTTAGTGTGGCTGAGACTTTGGGTTCAAACAGTTTTTATGCAATGGATAAAGAAACTGATTCCGATAAAATCGGTGATGGGCACTGGAGGCAAACACTTAACTACATTTTAAAAAATGGGGGCGCAAATTTTTACCATCAACCCATACAGTCTTGTAACTCTCAAACCACCTTTTACCAAGAGTTCCTAACTCGCTTCCAGAATGTAGACTCTAGAGTATTACCAACATCTGCGGTTATAACAATGGCGGAGCGGCTCGACGTAGTCACTGAGCTTGATAAAATGGTCATCACAAAAGCAATGAGATTGCTGATTTCAAAGCCTACATTACGCAGTTCAATTGGTATTAATATCAGTGCAGCATCGGCTTTAAATAAAAGTTTTCAAGCTTGGCTTCATAATCAATTAAAACAACATGCAAACATTGCTTCAAAGTTAGTGTTTGAAGTTGGTGAACTAGGCATGCAAGTAAACACAACTGCGGCGGCTAATTTTGTCAAAACGGTTCATAAATCAAGTGCTCGAGTTTGTTTTGAAAAATTTGGAACTGGATTTACTGCCTTTAAATTCTTAAAGGAAGTAAGACCTGACTTCATAAAACTTGATAGTAGTTTTACTAAGGATATCCATTTTAATGAAGATAACCGCTTTATCGTCCGTATGCTTGTTGATATCTCCAAACGCTTAGGCATACCTGTTATAGCAACAAATATTGAAAGCCAAGCTGAAAAAATTGAATTTGAACAGTTACTGGTTGATGGTTTACAGGGATTCTTTATATCGTCACCCAAAATTTTGCGATCAGCATAAACTGAGCTTCTGTTCAAAAATTATTAATGGCATCAAATAAGTCAGAGCTGCTTTACAGACCATTTATAAATTTTTGATAAAATTTCACTCATGTTCGCAGTAGTTTAAGCTCAAAGGATTGTTTCTGAAGTAAGAAACACCGATAATAGTCAGATTAATGTTTAAAACAATTTTTGGTAATGACCGAATATCTTCTCCTGCTAATCGGTACCGTACTTGTCAATAACTTTGTATTGGTCAAATTCCTCGGACTTTGCCCATTCATGGGCGTTTCAAGCAAGCTTGAATCAGCCATTGGCATGTCTATGGCCACCACGTTTGTATTAACACTTGCGTCAGTTTTAAGTTATCTCGTTAACTTATACCTACTTATTCCATTTGATTTAGCTTACTTAAGAACCATCAGCTTTATTTTAGTTATTGCGGTTGTCGTGCAATTTACTGAGATGGTAGTGCAAAAAACGAGTGCCTCCTTATATCGAACTTTAGGCATTTATCTTCCACTCATCACCACCAACTGTGCTGTTTTGGGCGTAGCTTTATTAAACATCAATGAAAAACATAACTTTTTAGAATCGGCCATTTATGGCTTTGGTGCAGCCGTTGGCTTTTCATTAGTATTGATTTTATTTTCGGCAATGCGAGAGCGCTTAGCCGCAGCTGATATCCCTCTTCCATTCAGAGGAGGAGCAATCGCTATGATCACTGCAGGATTAATGTCATTGGCCTTTATGGGCTTTACAGGGCTAGTTAAATAATGATTATCGATATTGTTACTGCCATTGTTTTGTTATCGGCATTGGCACTTATTTTTGGTGCTCTTCTTGGATATGCAGCTCAACGGTTCAAGGTAGAAGGCAACCCTGTTGTCGACCAGCTAGAGTCAACCTTACCTCAAACTCAATGTGGTCAATGTGGTTATCCCGGTTGCCGCCCTTATGCCGAAGCTATTTCAAATGGTGAAAAAATCAATAAGTGCCCTCCTGGCGGCTCTGCCACCATGGAAAAACTTGCAGATATAATGGGCGTTGAACCAGAGCCTTTAAACGTATCTGAAGACTCACAAGTGAAGAAAGTCGCTTACATTCGAGAAGAAGAATGTATTGGGTGCACTAAGTGTATTCAGGCTTGCCCTGTCGATGCCATCGTTGGTGCAGGTAAATTGATGCATACGGTTATCACTAAAAACTGTACAGGTTGTGATCTCTGCGTTGAGCCCTGCCCTGTTGACTGTATTGATATGATACCTGAAGAAACCAACCTGAAGAACTGGGATTGGCGTGTCAATGCGATTCCTGTGAAGATGCTACATGAGGAATCACAGTGCTAACCCTTTTAGAGCAAATTGATAAAGGCACACTTTGGCCTTTAACCGGTGGTATTCACCCACCACAAGTAAAACATTTGTCAAATGAGGCATCAATTCGGCGTTTACCTTTGGCAAAGCAGTTTGTCATTCCAATTCCAAGTGTTGGGGAAAACGCTACGCTTTCAGTATCAATTGGAGATGAAGTATTTAAGGGCCAGCCTCTTACAAAAGGCCAAAACCATTTACCTTGTCACGCCCCAACTTCAGGCATAGTGTCAGCGATTCAAACAATGCCGAGTAATCACGCATCTGCACTGCCTGTATTAAGTGTAATTATTGATGCCGATGGCCATGATACTGGTCTACAGAATGATTCAACTAATCGGTCAAATGATTTAAATGAACAACAATTGTTAGCCGTTGTTAAAGAAGCTGGAATTGCGGGAATGGGCGGTGCTGCGTTCCCTACACACATCAAATTAAATCCAACTAGTGATATTGAATTATTGATCATCAATGGTGTTGAGTGTGAGCCTTATATTACTTCTGATGACCGCTTAATGAGAGAAAATGCTCACGGCATTATTCGTGGTGTTGAAGTCATCCGCAAGCTCATTGATCCGATGCGGATTATCATTGCCATTGAAGATAACAAACCCGAAGCTATTTCTGCTATGGAATCGGCGTTAGCGAGTAATAATTATCTAGCGCAAATGGCTCGAGTTACAAGCATACCAACGCAGTATCCTTCTGGAGGTGAGAAGCAACTCATCCAAATTTTAACGGGTAAAGAAGTTCCATCAGGCAGTATTCCCGCATCACTAGGAATGGTTGTTCAAAACGTGGGAACAGCTTTTGCTATATCTCAAGCAGTAGACGAAGCCAAGCCACTTATCGAACGTGTCGTAACCCTAACCGGAGATAATTTCGAACACCCAGGCAACTATTGGGTCCCAATTGGTACTCCAATAGAGCATATTCTCCAAACATGTGGTTTAAAAGATACAAGCCACCAGCAGTTCATTATTGGTGGCCCAATGATGGGACATGCCTTACGCGATGCAAGGGCACCAGTATTAAAAGGCACAAACTGTATCATTGCGCCAAGTAAAGCTGAATTTAACACAGAGGCCGAAGAAAAATCATGTATCCGTTGTGGAGAGTGCTCTGTTGTATGCCCAGCAAGCCTACTACCTCAACAGCTATTTTGGCACTCAAAAGCTGAAGAATACGACAAGGCCGCTAGTTATAACCTGAAAGACTGCATTGAGTGTGGATGTTGTAGCTATGTTTGCCCTTCTGATATTCCTCTAGTCGAGTATTATCGTATCGCTAAATCAGCAATCAAGATTGAAGAGCAGAATAAAATAGCGGCTGAAGAAGCCAAGAAACGCTTTGATGCCAGACTTGAACGCTTAGAGAAAGAAAAGCAAGCTAGAGAAGAACGTTCTCGCCAAGCCGCTGAACGTCGCAAGTCATCAATGTCTTCAGCCAACCAAGATGCTGTCGCTGCAGCCCTTGCTCGCGTTCAAGCAAAAAAAGCCGCTGAAAGTCAGAATAGTGAAACGGGTTCTCAAGATAAGCAGTCTCAAGTCGCTGCAGCTATAGCTCGAGCTAAAGCGAAAAAAGCTTCTAAAGAAGACGTTAAGACAACAGATATCAATAGCGCTGAAGATAAAAAGTCTCAAGTTGCCGCCGCTATCGCCCGTGCTAAAGCCAAAAAAGCCAATAAGACATCTGAACCACAAATTCAAAGTGAACAAAGTTCAGAACCTGTTGATGACGCAAAAGCTAAGGTAGCCGCAGCTGTAGCCAGAGCTAAAGCGAAAAAATTGGCTAAAGCACAAGCATCATCTGAAAATTCAAGTGATACACTTGAGCCTGAAACAAGTACCACTTCAAATGCTGATGATAAAAAGGCCCGCGTTGCGGCTGCTGTAGCTAAAGCCAAGGCAAAGAAATTGGCACAAGCATCATCTGAAAATTCAAGTGATACACAAGAGCCTGAAACAAGTACCACTTCAAATGCTGATGATAAAAAGGCCCGCGTTGCGGCTGCTGTAGCTAAAGCCAAGGCAAAGAAATTGGCACAAACATCATCTGAAGATTCGAACGATACACTTGAGCCTGAAACAAGCACCACTTCAAATGCTGATGATAAAAAGGCCCGCGTCGCTGCTGCAGTAGCAAAAGCTAAGGCAAAGAAATTGGCACAAGCATCATCCGAAAATTCAAGTGATACACTTGAGCCTGAAATAAGCACCACTTCAAATGCTGATGATAAAAAGGCCCGCGTCGCTGCTGCAGTAGCAAAAGCCAAGGCTAAAAAACTGGCTAAAGAAGCGCAGCAACAAAAAGAGGGACAGGAGTAAACATGGCATTTAAAAGCGCCTCATCACCCCACATTAATACTCAAATGCAAACCAATAAGGTAATGCAAAGAGTGTTACTTTGCATGCTTCCCGGATTTGCAGCCCAGCTTTATTTCTTTGGTTGGGGAGTGTTAATTCAAGTTATTTTGGCCGTATCTGTCGCAATAGCCGCTGAAGCTGGAATAATGAAGCTTCGTAATAAAAGCATTGGCTTCGCCCTTTCGGACTACAGTGCCGTAGTAACTGCTGCACTATTAGCAGTAGCTATACCTGCAATGGCACCTTGGTGGGTCATTGTCATTGGTGTTTTATTTTCCATAGTGTTTGTAAAGCATCTATATGGAGGTCTTGGTAACAACATTTTCAATCCAGCAATGGCGGGTTATGTCTTGCTGCTGATCTCTTTTCCAGTTCAAATGACGAATTGGATCGCACCATCAAGTGTTGCAGCGCATATCCCTTCTCTATCTGATGCATTAAACACTATATTTGGTTTGTCACATGTAGGTGCCGATTATTGGAGGCAAGCAATAGACGGAACCACGATGGCAACGCCATTAGACAGCCTAAAAACCGGTTATTCGCTCGAACACATTAGCTCAGAGATTATGCAACAGCCAATGTTTAGCAACGACATTGCAACAGGTTGGTTCTGGGTAAATTTAGGCTACCTTATAGGTGGACTTATCATGCTGAAGTTAAAAGTGATCCGATGGCATATTAGTTGCGCAGTGCTCGTTTCACTGTTTGTCTTTACAACTGCAGGCTTTTTGTTACACCCTGATACGCATATCTCTCCTATTAACCAATTGTTCACCGGCGCAACAATGTTAGCCGCCTTCTTTATTGCAACTGATCCAGTGACCGCTGCAACAAGTGCAAAAGGTCGATTAATATTCGGAGCCATGATAGGTATCTTGGTTTATGTAATAAGAACCTATGGTGGTTATCCTGATGCATTTGCTTTTGCGGTACTACTCGCCAACATGAGCGCACCATTTATTGATTATTACATTAGACCACGCAGTTATGGTCATAGAACTAGCTAAGACTTGGAGCCATTGATGAATAAAAGTATTGTTAAAAATGGTCTTATCTTAGCTTTGTTTGCAATGATATGTACTGGGCTTGTAGCCTTTGTCGACAAATTTACGGCTGATAAAATTGAAGCACAAAAACAAGCTCAGCGTTTGAAGATACTCAACGAAATCATCCCTGCCGATATACACGACAACAATTTGGTACAAAGTTGTCGTTTGATTTATGCACCTAAAGCGCTGAATACCACCAATCCAGTAGCGGCTTTTGTTGCAACTAAAGGTGAACATTCCACCGCTATTGCAATGGAAACATTTGCTCCTGATGGCTATAACGGTGAAATCAAGCTTATTATATCGGTAAACAAACAAGGTAAGTTGCTTGGGGTAAGAACCTTGTCTCATAATGAAACACCCGGACTTGGTGATAAAATTGAGCTGAAAAAATCAAACTGGGTAAATGAGTTTTCCGGAAAGTCTTTAACAAATCCAAAAGAAAATAAATGGAAAGTGAAAAAAGACGGCGGAGATTTTGATCAATTTACAGGTGCAACCATTACTCCTAGAGCGTATGTAAAAGCTATACATAAGGCATTGATATATATAAACAGCAATTTTGATGACATTAAGCGCCAGACCCGATCATGTGAGGAACAAAATGGCTAACTATAAAGACATTACTTTACAGGGGTTATGGAAAAACAATCCCGGATTAGTCCAACTCCTTGGTTTATGCCCTTTACTCGCGGTGACTGCGACTGTAACTAATGCCTTAGGGTTAGGTTTAGCTACCATGGTCGTACTGATTGGCTCTAATATTCTAGTATCGTTAGTTCGTGACTATGTCCCCAAAGAAATCCGTATTCCAGTGTTTGTGATGATCATTGCAGCGCTAGTCACAACAGTACAATTGCTCATTAACGCTTATGCTTATGAGCTTTATTTATCATTGGGTATATTCTTGCCTTTAATCGTAACTAACTGTGTCATTATCGGTCGTGCTGAAGCCTTTGCATCCCGCAATAATGTAATAGCTTCTGCCTATGATGGATTAATGATGGGATTCGGATTTACACTCGTTTTGATTGTGCTCGGTGCTGGCCGCGAAATCCTTAGCCAAGGCACTTTATTTAGCGGTGCCGATCAGTTACTAGGACCTTGGGCCGCAAATTTAACCATCCATTTATGGAAAGTAGATACTTCGTTTTTACTTGCAATGTTACCTCCGGGCGCATTTATCGGAATGGGATTAATGATTGCAGCGAAAAATGTGATAGATAAAAAGCTAGAACAACGCAAACCAATGACTACTCAAATTGAAACCATTACACGAGCTCGAATCACCAAGGTAGGTTAATGAATAACGCAAAACGTCGTGAAATATTGGAGCGATTAAGAGCCAATAACCCGAAACCAGAAACTGAATTAAATTTCTCTTCTCCTTTTGAGTTATTGGTTGCCGTTACCTTGTCAGCTCAAGCTACAGATGTTTCCGTAAACAAAGCCACCGATAAATTATTTCCTGTAGCGAATACTGCACAGGCTATCTATGATTTGGGCGTTGATGGTTTAAAGGAATACATAAAAACCATTGGGCTTTATAACAACAAAGCCATTAACGTGATCAAAGCCTGTGAGATTTTAGTAAAAAAATACGATGGTGAAGTCCCTGAAGACCGTGAAGCTTTAGAAGCCCTCCCCGGCGTTGGCAGAAAAACCGCTAATGTAGTGTTAAACACGGCATTTGGCTGGCCGACTATTGCGGTTGATACGCACATCTACCGCATGGCGAATCGCACCAAATTTGCAATGGGTAAAAATGTTGATCAAGTTGAGCAGAAAATGCTTAAAGTTGTTCCAGCTGAATTCAAAGTGGATGTTCACCATTGGTTTATTCTTCATGGAAGATATACCTGCATCGCTCGTAAACCTAGATGTGGTAGCTGTATAATTGAAGATCTCTGTGAATACTCTCCACCCAAAAAAAATACAACAAAACAAAGCCTATGACAATACAACCAATCGTAAGTTGCTGAACTCAAAACGGGTGTCATCATTAGAAGCAGAAAACATTGAATTTAATTAGCATTACTTTCTCCCTGAAGTATTTCTAATGAATAATGTTTTTCTCCGTAGGCACGTGATAGAAAGACAAAACTGACTTCACGGCATAAGCCATCAGAGATATGCTACAAAACCCTATACGCAGTTTTGGTTCTGAACTGAAAGTAGTCGGTGATTTTATCTTTGCTTTCTAAAAGATAAACAGGCTCATAAATGATTTTGTCTGTCTCATTTAAAGCAAAGGCGTAATTAGTGTCAATCAGGCCGCTTCTTTGTTAGCACGCTGTTCGCGCTCATATATGTTCATTTCTTCATAGAAATTGTTAAATAAGCGAATTGCAGCTTTAAAACCATCTTTTTTAATTTCATCTATGGCCCTTTTCATATTTGACTTAAGTTGGTCAGTTTCACTATGTGGCTGGCTCGGCGTTACTTAATGGCGTTGACCCGTAAACCTTTCGCTTGAGTTATTACGCATCATTTCGATTTCAAATACAGGGTCGTTTGCCTGTACTGTGGCAGCGTAATATTTTCCAGTGTCGATCATGGGTAATTTTCCTAAAATGAGCAGTAAGTCACTACTTGTCGTATTCAGGTGACTATTTTTATCTCGTGTAATTAATGTCTTGGTAAAGCAGAATACGTTCTACTTTTGAATGAGAGGTTGATAAAAGTCACAATACCTTTTCTGCACTGTGACTTTTACGTTCAAAAACCAAAGTTATCGAGCGGGTAATTCTTTCATATCAACTTGGGTTTTATACAGCTTAAACCAGTTAACACCGTCATTAGAGCGCCAGATGTCGTTATAGCTAAGCACTTCATCATTCGAGCTGTCATATTTTCCTCTCCCGCCAACAACCCAAATGCTACCTTGGTAGTTAATGGTTGCAACGCCGTAGCGGGGGCCAAAGGGAACCTCTGTTACAACGGTGGTTGCAGTGAATGTATTATCGCTATTTAGTGCCAATTTATAAATTTTATTAGATACATCATTTTTACTAACAGAGTATCCGCCAATGATATAAATAGCGTCGTCAAGAACCACCATGCGGGCATCTTGTAATGGCTTGAGAGCACCTGAAACAGGAACTTCCTCCCATGCATCCGAACTGGCTGTTTTTCTCCAGATAGCATTTGAAACACCATTTCCTTGAACACCACCGTAGAGGTACATTTGGTTCTCGAACACAGCAATGGTGTGACGACTGATATCAGGCAAGTTACTGCTGTGCTTGGTCCAGTTAATGCCGTCCACAGAGGAGAATACATCATTGGTTTGCCTATGTTGTGAGTTAGTACCACCAACGACCCAAATCTTATCTTGATAAACGGTAACATCATGCTCCTTTCGACTTGATACCGCGGTTTTATTGAAAATCGCGTAGTTATCCCAATTTCTACCATCATTAGAACTTTGAAGCACTGAAATATCGGCTCTCCCTGCAATTGCCCACAGCTTGTCTTTAAAACTCACCACTGGCGAATTAATCACCCTATTTCTTTTAGTGACGTCGGTATGCGTTAATCGACTCCATGTGGCATCTTTGTTCAAGCTCCAACTATCATCACCTCTACCAGAATCATCACCCAAACCAGC
>NZ_JBWQOG010000004.1:0-354185 GCF_056591735.1 Parashewanella sp. 2210YD4-3
ATCTAGGCTGCGCGTTTCATCATCATCGGTGTAACCACTGATGAGTGGGTTGACCGTGATGTGCCCGGTACTGCCATCACCATCTCTGTCGGTGATGCTGACAAAGAAGTCTAAGTCGCCATCCGATGGCGTTTGTATTTGGTGGTACTGTATAAACTCCCAACTACCGATGTCTGGGTTGAAAGTGAACTCAAATGCCACGTACAATAAGTCGCCATCCTCAGCGATACCTGTGATCACATTTCCATTTTGGTTTAATGTAATTTCATGGCCAGAGGAAGTAATAAGCCCTGATTCTGTGAAAGGCTGAATGATTAAACCACCTTCTCCGTCTCCACCCCATTCAGCATCAAGCGTGCCGCTCGCAATACCAATAGGACCAGGCCCAGTTCCACCATTCACTTCAACAACATCCACTGCAACTTCCGTAGCATCCGATGGACTGTCATCTTCTATCACCACAAAGAAGCTACCAGTGTCGACATTACCTTCGCTGTCGGTGACGGTGACGCTAAAGTTCGGAGATTCGACATCTTCAGCGTTGATATTTTCATGTTCTAATGGCTGCAGTAAGGTGACATCGTACGTCCATGTGCCGCCCGTGGTGTTCGTTGGTGCATTGAGCTTGATGGTCATCACTTGGTTACTATCCGGATTGCTACCGGTATAGCCAATCAGAGTTTGACTGCTGTCATCCCATTGCCAGTTAACTGCATTGTCTCCTGAGGTGAGGTTCACATCAGGCCCACTCAGTTGCACCGTAAGTTCATCACGGTCCACATTTGTCAGAACAATTTCACCGGAGTCGGTCACACTGTTGGTTTGGTCAATGACACCTTCATCGTCTTGAAGACCATTTTCTAGTCCTTCTTCTGAGATGTACACGTTGCTAGTGTTGATCACAAGGTCATCATTGACTGGCTCAACAGTAATGGTCACTTTTGCTTCATCGGTATCACCATCGGCATCCTGTGCAACATAGCTGAAAGTTACTTCGCCATTGTAGTTAGCCGTTGGTTCAAAGGTGATGGTTCCATCTACCGCAATGAGTACATTGCCATTTGTAACCGCTATCGTTTGGGCTACGCCCGGTGTCACAGTGTCTCCATTGATGGAGACTATAGCTTTGCCGCCATCTGGGGCGATGTCGTTGGCGAGAAGGTCTAACGTGACGCTGCCGTCCTCAACTACGTCGTAACTATCATCAATGGCATCAATCAGATCGTTTTGTGGCGAGACTGTGATGCTCACATTGGCTTCATCGGTATCACCATCGGCATCCTGTGCAACATAGCTGAAAGTTACTTCGCCATTGTAGTTAGCCGTTGGCTCAAAAGTAATAGTACCGTCAGCAGCGATTAACACTTGGCCGTTGGTGACTGCGATAGTTTGAGCTGCTCCGGTAAGAGCGACACCATTAACGGATTGAATCGCCAACCCACCGTCAGGCGCAGTATCGTTTGATAGTAAATTTAATATCACTGAGCCATCTTCAGGTACCGAAAAGCTATCAGGAGATGCATTTACATCATCATTTTCCGGAGTAACCACTATCGTAAGTGTGGCCGATGCCCCTGTATTAGTTGTATAAGTAATTAAAGGTAATGTGCCATTCCAATTTGCATCAGGCTCAAAACGGTAATTACCATTGGCATTAACAACCAAATTTCCGTTCTCAAGCTGAATACTCTGTCCGGCTGCAAAGCTTTGACCGTTAATTAAGATATTGGAAACCAATAGATCAGAATCTGGATCTAAATCATTTGCCAATACATTACCTACGGCAACTTGATCTTCAGTAATGGTATTTGAGTCATTAGCTAGAACTGAATTAAATAAAACAATGCTTTGGTCTTGAGAATCTACGTTAGGGTTTCCTCCGGCTACCCCAAAAGTATCAAACCCTGCTTGAGCAATGGTCTCGTCGCCTGTTCGGTCAACGGCCACAAAATCGAACCCACCTTCTTGCTGTGTTCCACCCGCTGCGGTTTCAATAGCTAAGGTTGGATCTCCACCCGCTAAAATGATTGCCTGAATATTTTCGATATCATTGGCATCGGTGACAGAAAGTAAATTATTTGAAACATTAGATGAGGTAGAATCCTCAGAGCTTGAATGAACTTCGCCATTTTCAAACTTAATAGAGAATAGTGCACCATCAAAAACAACGATGCTTGCTCCCTTGGGAATGAAGTCTCCAGCCTTGGCACGATATTCAATATCACCCAAAGTAACTTCAATTTGACCATTAACAGACTGAAACTTGCCTGATTTCAAGACAGTGAACAATTCCATGTTAGCCCCTAAACGCTCATCCTTGAGCGGAGAATTGATTAGATTTTATACAATGTAAAAAGCCAATATAAAGGGGGGGCCTTTGATAGTCAACAGTTCATTTAACAAATGTATAACAGTAACAAATAATTCATTAGCACTTTATTTGAACACTTTTAGTCATTTAAATTTGCTCTATCAAAGTGAGATTCAGGTATAATGTTTCTTGATTAAAATACTGGAGTATTCTTTTGCAATTTACTGAGTTTTCATTAGACCGCCGCATAATTGAAACCATCAACCACATGGGGTTTACTGAGGCGACACAAATACAACAGCAAGCCATTCCGGTGGCAATGGTTGGTCGAGATCTAATGGCTTCGTCCAAAACAGGCTCTGGTAAAACATTAGCGTTTCTTTTACCTGCTATGCAAAGAGTAATATCCACAAAAGCATTAACGAAACGAGATCCTAGAGTTTTAATCTTATTACCTACTCGTGAACTAGCGCAGCAAGTGTACAGTCAGCTTCGTTTATTAGTTGCAAATACACGATATAAAGCGGTTAGTATTCTTGGCGGTGAAAACTTTAACGACCAAGCTAAAGCACTCGCACAAGATCCTCACTTTATTGTTGGAACTCCAGGTCGAGTCACAGATCATCTATTTCAGAAGCATTTGTATTTGAATGGTTTGGAATTTTTGATTCTGGACGAAGCAGATCGCATGCTCGACTTGGGCTTTGCACCTCAGCTTAGAGCCATACATAAAGCCGCAGATCACCGCCGCCGTCAAACATTAATGTTTTCAGCCACACTAGAACACGATGAAGTAAATGAAATTGCAGCTGAGTTATTAAAAGAACCAGAGCACATCTTGGTAGATAGCGGTCATTCAGAGCACAAAGATATCACCCAAAAAGTGTATTTATGTGATCATTTAGATCATAAAGAAGCCATTCTTAATGCTGTTCTCAAGCAAGATCAGCAAAAACAAATAATCATCTTTACCGCGACGAGAAATGATACTCAACGCCTTGCAGATAAATTGAATAAAGATAGCTTTGAGTCTATCGCTCTGAGCGGTGAGTTAAATCAAAGTGCTCGTAACAAAATAATGGATCAATTCAGCCGAGGCCACTACCAAATCCTTGTTACTACTGATGTAGCATCTCGAGGATTAGACTTACTGAATGTATCTTTGGTTGTGAATTTTGATATGCCAAAGATGACCGAAGAATACGTCCATCGTATCGGACGAACGGGTCGTGCAGGTGCTAAAGGCGATGCGATATCTCTAGTTGGGCCAAAAGATTGGGAAAGCTTCTTAAAAGTCCAGACTTTCCTGCGCAAAACTTTCGACTTTTCAACATTCGAAGAGTTAAAAGGCAAATTTAAAGGCTTTAAACCTGAGCCTAAAAACAAAGCAAAAGCGCCAAAGCCATATGCAAAAGCTTCTGCAAAACGTAAACCGCAAAATAAAAAATCGAAACCAGCCCAGAAACGGGACAATCGATTTGCCAATTCAATAGATATTGGTGATGCGCCTATGCGTCGTAAACCAGCAGCTAACTTACCAATAGACGAAGATTAATAATTAGGAAATACAATGAGAATTTGTGGTGTAGAACTATCTGGTGGCGAAGCCATCTTATGCTTGTTAAGTTACGAAGGTGATACTTTTACAGTTCCAGAATGTAGAACACGTTCATTCAGCGTATCTAAATCGAGCGAAACTGACAACATTCGTGACTTCTCCTTTGCATTCAATAAACTGATGGAAGATTACAAAATTGATCGTATCGTCATTTTAGAGCGTCACCAAAAGGGTAAGTTTGCAGGAAGTGCCACCAGCTTTAAACTAGAAGCGGCAATTCAATTACAAGAACGACCTGTCGATTTAATTTCTGTCTTAGATATGAAGGAGCAAATTAAACGTAACCCTCCACATGTAGACTTCGATACGCTTGGTTTAAAGAAATTCCAAAAAACGGCTTTTGAAACCGTTTACGCATATCAAAACCGTTTAATCTACCAGAAGTAGCATCAATCCAGCGGAGTTATTTCACTCCGCTTTTTCTCCACGACATTCAGAGAATATATCCATCTTCTTATCGTAAACTGAAGTTGATACATCCATTAAACCAAGTAACGTGGAAAATAAGTTATCTTGGCTATAGGCATTGTGAGCATTCTTCCTTAAACACTGACCATTAATGTTTTTAATTTTGGCAAAACTATCGGACATCCAAAACATCCACGGCACACGCTTTTGTTCTATTGGTGCAAATTTATAAGGTAATCCATGTAAGTAAATACCATTTTCACCTAGTGACTCACCATGATCTGACATATACATTAAAGCCACATTATGACTAGTTTCAAAACTCTTCAGCAAATCAATGGCTTTTGCCATAACAAGGTCTGTATATCTCAAGGTATTGTCATAAACATTATAAATTTGTTCTGTAGTGCAGTTTTCGATATCCGATCTTTGGCAACTTGGTTGAAAGAAGTCCAAAGATTTAGGGTAACGCTCAAAATAGGTTGGGCCATGGCTTCCAATTAAGTGCAATACTACAAACTTGTTGCCTTTCATTCCTTTAATTTGTGAAGGCAAACCTTGCAGTAAGGCTTCATCTTGACAACTTGAACCATTACAAAACTCATTGACCTGCGAAGTATCCAGTTTTATTTGACGAACATTCTTTGCCACATGCTTATCACCTCCGTCATTCTCTTTCCATAACACATCTATACCAGCACGCTGCATAATGTCTAACACATCATCTTGGTTATCAGCACGGTTAACATCAAACTCTGTTCGATTCATATTAGAGAACATGCACGGCACTGAAACAGCTGTAGCCGTGCCGCAAGAGGCCACCTTAGTAAACACAAAAGGCTTAAACATTTGAGTATAAGGAGTGGTATTCCGATGGTAACCGTTAAACGGATAGTTTTGCGCTCTTGCCGTTTCACCTAATAAAAAAATGACTAAGTTCGGCTTTTTAGAAACTTTTCCACCAAAGCCATTGGGATCCAATTTAGCATCTAAGCCAATTTTTTTGTAAGACAGCTTAGGACTAAAGTACTTTTGCTTTACCAATTTAGTGACACTATAAAAAAATTCGGTAGGGATCACTAAATCCTGTAAATGGTTATGGGTACGACCAAAAGATGCATAGTCTTTATAAAAAATAGCCGCAATAGAGAATATCCCAACCACCACAAGAAGTAGCACTTTAAGCTTTTTAAGCACCATATTTTTAAAAGAGATGGCTTCTATTTTAACAAAGACTAAGATCAAGCTCGGCAAAATGCCTAACACCATCACCCAACTGATTGAAAGCGGATTTATATATGAAAAAGCTTCTCCTACATTAGTATCAAAAATATTGATCAACATATCTTCATTGAAAATCACACCATAACTGAAACTGGCATAACTCATTGCACTAGAAATGATCAATAACGGAATAAAAACCAATTTGATCAATCTAGGCCATGCCAGTACATGAAGTGCGAGATAGATAATGAAAAAAAAGAAAAGTGGGATAGATACAATAAAGTCGATACTGTGCTGTGGTTCTTTTACAAAAATGTCGTACAACTTATGATAAACGGGGATATTTAGTACCAAGGTAAAATACAAAGCTAAAAATGCAACGACTCTCCCAAATGATTTTTCGCGCTCAAAAAAATTTTTTAATAGCATCCCTTAACCTCACAATCCCTAACCTTTTGTCTTGATTAAGTTAAGTACAATTCTAAAGATTTGCAGCACTATCAAGGACGATATTGTGAACCCAAAAACATTGACTGAGAATAGTTTTTATTTAGAATGCATTAAGTATTGATAAATTGAGCGTACTGAAGTGACTAAATTAGAACGAAAGCAAATTAAGAAGTTCGACAAGCTTTTGAAAAAAGTCTGCAAAAAACAGGCTAAGAAGTCACTGCCAAAACTTGACGTTCAATCTTCAAAAAAACAGCTCAAAAAGCAGCGAAAAAGATTAATAAAAGAAACTTATAGGCAACTCAAACTTCAATTTAAACTGCCTTCGAAAAAAGATATAAAGCAACAAGCAAAGCAAACCGTATTACAGCAGTTAAATATCCAAACTAGCCAGAACGATGAGCAGTACTCTTTTGATTCAATCCCAGCTATTTCCCTAACCGTACCGCTAAAAGCAAAGCCTTGTGGTGGGTGCCCTGCTCTTAAAAACGGTTTATGTAAATGCGCAATAAAAAAACAAAATCGCAAGTTAGATCGCAACCACCCTTGCCACGCTGCCGGTTGAGTTTTTTGAAATATCTATACGCTGCTGAATTTGCTCTTTCATTTCAGTAACGTGAGAAATCACCCCAATCGTTCTGCCTGTGGATTGTAAATCCATCAGTGTTCGCACCGCTAAATCTAAAGAGTCTTGATCTAAGCTGCCGAAGCCTTCATCAATAAATAAGGTATCGAGCTTAATGCCACCCGCATAGGCTTGTACAACTTCGGATAATGCGAGTGCTAACGATAACGCAGCCATAAATGACTCACCGCCACTTAACGTTGCTACATCTCTAACTTTAGATGTATAAGCATCCTCTACCTCTAAATCGAGTCCAGATGCCTTATTACCTTTCGCTTTATCCTCTTTACGATATAAACGATAACGCCCCTTACTCATCACACTTAATCGAGTACTGGCATCCAATAGTACGTCATCCAGCAACACACTTAATACAAAACGGTTTAAACTGATTTTGTTCCCTGTTTGTCCGTTAGCAATGTCAGACAAAGTACCCACAACCGCATACTCTTGCTCTAGGGATTTAGAGGTTTCATCGACCTCAGCCAACTTTGTTTGAATATTGTGTAATTGGGAACGAGTCGACTCCAATGCCTGCCAAGCTTGCTCTTTATCTTTCAATAACTGCTGCTTTTGCTTCACAACCTCTTCAAGCAATGCCGTTTCTGGTTGTTCTTGCCCTTCCAGATCTTTATTTAACCCAGACACTTGAGCCTCATTAACGGCAAGCTGCTGCTGATATTGCTCAACTTGCTCCTTTAATTGAGCTTGCCTGTCTTGGTCAATGATCGATTTTTCAACGGCCTCTCCATCTGCAAAGCCAGCATCTGATGATTGCTGCTCAAAAACTTTTTGAGCTTCATCACTATTAGCTTGTGTCTCTTTTACTCGTGCTTCGGCACTGGTTAATACTGATTTGGCAGACGCTAGCTGCTCATTAAGTTGTGTCGATTGTTGTTGAAGATTTTTGAGATGTTTATCTAAATCTTGAGCCAACTTTTCAGCATTCGACAAAGAGGACGAGAGTTGTTCAGCATCATTTATATTGTCTGGTAATTGCTGCTCAACAGATGCTAGCTTTGTTTGAAGCTCTGTGACTATTTTGTCTTGGCGGTTTGCCTCAGTAGTTAATGACTCTAATTCTTGACGTCGTTGCTGTTCTTGCTGCTCAATCCCTTGTAATTGCTGTTGGATTTGGTTCAAGCTACTTTGAGCTTGAATAGCTTGCTGCAACTGAGCACACAGAGCTTTATGCTGATTTTTCCATTCTGATATAGGTTGAATTAGGTAGTCGGCTAATTGTTCTTTTAAAGGCTGCATTTGAGTATTTAACAGCTTTAATTGATCTTGCAAACTCGAATACTGACTTCTAGCGTCATTTAGTTTTTGAAGTGCTTGCTGCTCAGCTTTAGCGACGGAGTCTAACTGCTGCTCAGTTGGTGGTGTCACACTTGCTGTCGCTAACTGAGGGTGCTCAATACTGCCACATACAGGACAAGCATCGCCATTATTTAACTGACTTGCTAATACTGCCGCTTGGCTTTGATGCCAAGTTAACTGTAACATTGTATATTCTGACTCAGCTTGCTGATAGTTCGCTTTGAGGGTTAATCCCTGTCGTTTAGCTTGCTCAAGTTGCTGCTGTAAACCGTTGACTTGCGCTTGTTGCTGCTGATATTGCTGATAGTGGCTCAACATGCTTTCAAGTGTATTAACTTGATTTTGCAACTCAAACTGAGCGCTGGACTGCTTTTGTAATTCTACGACTTGTTGTTGTAACTGTACTTTATTATCTGCCAGTTGTTGTAATGCTTGCTTCGCTTCACCCTCTTTTTGTTTTCCAATATTAAGCTGCTGGTTGTTGCGATGCACTTGCTCTACAAGGCTTTGTTTCTCAATAACTAAAGGTTGTAGCTGTTGTAATCGTTCCAACTTAATATGAGCTTGTTTGAGATCAGATTCTAGTTGTGGTTGCTGTTGTAGTTGCTGTTGAAATGCTTGTAGCTCGCCCTCAATTTTCTGTAATTGATGTTGCACATTTTTAAGCTGAAGCTCTGAATTACTATGTTCTTGCTGGCGTTGCTTAAAATTCTTAAATACAGGTAATAGTTTACTGGCTTGATGAGCTTGTTCGAGCTGATGTTTGATTTGATCAATATTTTCAGCTTGTTGCTTTAATTGCTGCTGCTTTTCTTTTGCGTTATTAAACTCGACAAACTTTTGCTTAAGTTGCTGCGCCGATTCTAACGACTTAGTTGCCGTCTGTAATTCCATTTGAGCACTATGCTTTTGCTTTTCAGCTTGCTCAAGTTGCGGCTTTAACGTTTCGGTTTGCTTAACAAGTGCTTTATCCGAATCCAACTCTGCCGATTGCAAAATGCCTTTACGTTGGTTACGAATATCTTGCACTTGTTGGCGAATCGAGGCTGATTGCTGTTTAAGCTGATCTTCAATTCGTTTATAAATTTGAGTTTGGAACAACTGACCAAAAATCTTTTCACGAGATTTAGAATCGGCCATTAACAGTTCACGAAACTTGCCTTGTGGCAACACCATTACTTGTCTGAATTGTTCAACATCCAATCCGATCAGCTGCTCTATTTCAGTCGTCGCTTCAGATACTTTAGTTTCTACCAATAGGGTTTGTGTGCCGTCGGTTTCAATTCGATACAACTGAGCTTCTGGCTTTTGCTGGGTAAAACCATCACCACTTTTTTTCTTACGCGCTTGCTCAGGCACACGGCGAATACGGTAACAATCTTCACCTAAACGAAATTGAAACGTCACTTCCGTTATTAAATCATCATCGGCCATATCACAGCGCATTTGAGTGCCTTCACGTTCATTGCCTGTAGTTTTTCCATATAACGCAAAACAAATGCCATCAAGAATGGTGGTTTTACCTGCACCTGTAGGGCCATTGATCAAAAACAAGGCATGTTCAGACAGTAAATTGAAGTCGATGTCTTGAGTACCTGAAAAAGGCCCAAATGCTGACATGCTTAATAATTCAGGCTTCATTAGTTATCCTTGTTTTTATGTAGCTGTTCCAACAAATTGCCCATTAACGCTTGCTGATCGTTATTTAAATTCTCCCCTGTCATTTCAGTAAAGAAACTGGAGAACATATCCATTTCATTTTGCTTGATGTGCTGACGCCTGATTTCTGTTTTTTCTGAGCTTGCTAATAAACCGACACGCTCAAGATGTAACACATTAGGATACACGGCTCTTAGTTTGCCCATAGCGTCTAAGATGGCATGCTTATCTTGCAAACGTACGAGCATATAATCCTCTGAGTTAGAATCACTTTTGCCTTGCTCAATAATGTCTTCAAGAAAGCCGTCTATCACTCTGACATCTCTAGGGCTTGTGAGCGGCAATAGCGTAATTGCCGGTTTATTTGAGTCGCAGCCAAACTCCACCAACGTGACGGATTTATTATGATTAGTTTCACTAAACGAATATTTCAACGGTGAGCCTGAGTACCGAACATGCTCAGCCCCTTTGTACTGTGGCCCATGCAAATGACCAAGGGCCACATAATCAAATGGCTCAAATAAAGTAGCACTGATCTTATCAGCGCCTCCCACACTCAATGGTCGTTCGGACTCTGAATCAATCGCTCCATCAATAAAACAATGGCTGATTACCACCTTAGGTAAGCCCTTACTATCGTGATCATGTATTTGCTTCAACAAAACATTCATGGCTTGTTCGTGGGTACTGACCTCACAATCAAACAACTCTCTCACTCGTGATGGTTCAGCGTACGGAATAGTATAGAAAATCGCATTGCCATTTTTACCTTTCAGCTCGATATGGCAAAGTGTTTTGGTTAAAGGCCCAATGATATGAAGGCCACTGTCTGACATCTGACTAGCACCAAAACCAAGCCGCTGATGGCTATCATGGTTACCTGCAATCATGATTACTTGAATACCCAGTCCGAGTATTTGATTGAGTGCTTTATTGAGTAACTCAACTGAAGTTGCTGGAGGCACCGAGCGGTCATAAATATCACCAGCAACAATTAAGGCATCAACCTTGTGCTCTAAGGCAAGCTCAATAATTTGGTTGAGCACAGCTACCTGCTCATTATGCAAAGATTGGTTATGGAGATATCGACCGATATGCCAATCAGAAGTATGCAGAAATTTCATTTTTTGCTCCTAAGTAGAAAACTGATCAAGCAGTAACTTGATACTCATGGCTAATGACATAGTCACTACCATAGGACGAATCAACTTAGTCCCTTTTGATAACACCAACCTTGAGCCTAAATTAGCGCCAAGAGCTTGCCCTACCATCATGGTAAGACCCAATAACCACACCACATGTCCACCAATAATAAAAACAATTAACGAGGCGATATTGGTAGAAAAATTAAGTAACTTTGCGTGAGCCGTTGCCTTTCCTAACCCAAAACCGTACAGCATGACAAAGGCTAGAGCGAAGAAGCTTCCTGTTCCGGGGCCAAAAAAACCGTCATAAAACCCCACACTAATTGCAGCAGTGAATGCAAATAAAGTTGGAGTAAGCACTTGGTGCTTATCATCATCGGATAGCTTTTTAGAAAATAAAAAATACAGCCCAATTCCAAATATTAAAAAGGGTAACACCAACTTTAAAATTTCAGCATCAATCTGCTGGACTGTGAACGCGCCAAGTGCTGAACCGATAAAGGCACAACCGACAGCCAACCACATTGTATTTAACTTTACGATACCGTGGCGGATAAAATACCAACTGGAAAAAAAGCTGCCTGCACTCGCCTGTAATTTGTTCGTTGCTAATGCTGCTACAGGAGGTAAACCAGCCCACATTAAAGCGGGAATCGTCAACAAGCCACCTCCACCAGCAATGGAGTCAATAAAGCCAGCTAATGCCGCAATAGTAAATAGTATTAATGCGATTTGAATTGTTAGCTCAAAGTCCATACTCATCTCAATAAATATATGAACGTGCATTATACGTCTTAACTAATGAAATCAAACGGTAAACTTTTTGAGCTATTTTAAAAACACATCTAAAATTATTAGTGAGCTGCGCCCAAAGTGGCGTTAATCAAGGAGTATTAAAGGTTTAGTTATGAGCAAGGATTATCGCTTCGATAAAGATGAGTGGGATGAAGATAGTGACCACGTTGAGGCAAAGCAAGAAAAACGTAAGTGGAAAAAAGAGAAAGACTTTAGAGCCAAAAAAAAGAAGTCTAAATTTGATGAAGATGAGATCAGTAAAAACTATTGATTATATTCTCACAAATACTCGAGATGCCTGCTTGCGCAGGCATGACATATAACAGAGTCGAAAGCTAGTGAGAACAAGATTCTCCACACTCATGCTCGTCATCAGCGAATTCATCATCACCCTCTTGATGTTGCATCACGCCCCAACCATCAGAGATACCATCATATTCTTCAGCATAAGTATGAAGTTCTGACTCAGTAGCAATGATGGCATCATACTCAGGCATCATATGAATAGAAACAATCAATTCCCACTTTGTCGATTCTTCATTGAACAACAATTCAACTTCACCTTCTCGATCAGAATTAACAAGATCTTCAAGTGCTGTTTCAGCATCACGCTGTTCATCGAATACTAAGAAAAAATCAATATTTTGTGGCTTAGATAGATCCATTCCCGCATCCGCCATAGCGGCTAGCATTTGCCCGTTATCATCATCTGGAAATGACATCACTTGCTCCTGTGAGGTGATCATCACCGATTCACCGTTAAACGTTACTACATCACCCGCAACCACTTTTTTACGCTTGCGAGTTTCAACTTCACCATTTACTAGAACATAACCTTCAGAAATAACGTGCTTAGCTTCAGCTCCAGCACTAATCATCCCCTGAATTTTTAAAATCTTATAAAGCTCAATAAACTCATCACCTGAGCGGAGTTCAAGTGTTTCAATTTCAGACATGAATTAACCAATGAAAAATAAAAGGGATTATACTGGTTTATCGAGGGATTTCCCTAGACAATAATCCATAAACATAGTCATCACTCCAGTTTTGACCTATTTTAATGTTTTCTCGCAATAAACCTTCTTGCAGAAACCCTGACTTTTCGAGGACTCGTTGCGAACTGATATTTTGAGAAGAACAATAAGCAACAAATTTATGAATATCAAACTGCTCTCTTCCCCACTTGGTAATAGTTTTTAAGCTTTCAGTAGCATAACCTTTACCTTGCTGTTGTGGAGATAACATATACCCCACTTCAACATGCCTTAATTCAAGATCAAAACAATGAAAGCCATTGTATCCAACAAACTCTCCTTGGGTATCTTCCATCACCAACATAAGCCAACCACCCGATTTAAAAGTCCAAGGTTGGGTTTTAATATTGAAACGGCTGCGAATATCGCTTTCTGGTAATACTTCACGAATATAGCGATTAACCTCAGGCGACAGGTTTAACGTTAAATAGTTATCCCAATCAGACTCATTCGGCACACGATATGTGAGATTCAGGCTTGAAGGCAGGTTCATGGCTTCCTCTGACTAAAAAGGCGACTTCATTGTCGCCTTGAGGTAACCAAATTACATAAGTTATTGATTAGATGCAATCCAGCTATCAATTTTGTCTTCCATTACCGCCATCGGCAGTGAACCTGTCGTCAAAACTTGATCGTGGAAAGCCTTAATATCAAATTTATTACCTAATGCATTTTCTGCTCGTTCACGAAGCTCTATGATTTTTAGCTGACCAATTTTATACGATAATGCCTGCCCCGGAATGGCCATATAACGCTCAACTTCAGCGGTAATGTCAGATTCAGCCATTGGCGAGTTATCTTTCATGTATTGAATTGCTTGTTCACGACTCCAGCCTTTAGCATGCAGACCAGTATCAACAACTAGGCGCATAGCACGTAGCATTTCATCAGAAAGCTTACCAAAATATTGGTATGGATCTTTAAACAAGCCCATTTCCATACCTAAGTATTCTGCATAAAGCGCCCAACCTTCTTCAAAAGCTGTATACCCACTAAAGCGTTGGAACTGTGGCACACCTTTAAGTTCTTGCTTAATGGCTATTTGGAAGTGATGCCCTGGAGCCGCTTCGTGAAGTGATAATGTAGTCATACCCCACTTAGGCTGAGCCTTTAAATTATAGGTATTGATGTAGAAAATCCCTGGACGAGAACCATCGACAGCAGGAGATTGATAAGATGCCCCAGCAGCAGATTGCTCGCGGAACGCTTCTACTGGCTTAACAATGTAATCCGCCTCTGGCATTACATTGAAATATTTAGGCAGCTCTTTGTTAATACTGTCTTTAAGTCCCATGTAACCATCAACTAGGTCTTGGCGCTCTGCAAAGAAGTATTTAGGATCTGACGATAGGTGCGCAAAAAATGCTTTTAAATCACCTTTAAAGCCAACTTGCTCACGAACTTTATCCATTTCAGATAAAATACGAGCCACTTCTGATAATCCAATTTCATGAATTTCATCAACGGGCATTTTGGTGGTTGTGTGCTGGTTAGCTAAATGTTGATACCAAGCTTTACCATTAGGCAATCCCCACCAACCATCAGTCGCACGTGTTTTAGGGATATAGGTATCTTTAAAATAGTCTTTTAATGAAGCTAAAGCTGGAACCAACTTTTCAGCAATCATTTTTTTATAAGACGCCGTTAACTCAGCTTTCTGTGAGTCGGTAAAATTTTCAGGAATGTTTTTGATTGGCGAAAAAAAGATACTGTCTTCAGGCTTGGCAACAATATGAGCTTGAAGCTGTGGCACTATTTTTTCAGCTAAAACTCGTGGAAGTACGACTTTACTCTCAATGCCTTGGTTCATACGCTTTTGAGCTTGTTGAGTCCACTCAATAAATCCATCAAGACGAGACAACCAATTTTGATAATCTTCAACTGTTTTGAACGGTTGAGCGCTTTCGCCTGTTCCCAACTGAACCATAGTGATAACGGTGTTATAAAACTGATTCATCGGTAACCAACGCGACGGATAGGTTTCTGAAATCAATTCCATATTGCGGTCATAACCAAATAAGTCGTAACTGAATTGAAGATTTGTCGGTAAGCTATCACGGTCAATCTTTTTAAGCTTGTCTAAATAACCTTGGTTTAGGTCATGTCGTGCTTTTAAATATTCTTCGGTTAAATCGCTACCAAATTCATCGTTATAATCATTATTTCCAACAAAAGTAGCCATTAACGGGTTTAACTTAAGTTGATCTTTAAAGTAATTGTCGACCAGATCAAGATAAACCTTTTCAGCTGGTTGTTGCTTACTAGCAACAGCCGATGAAGCTTGCTTTTTGGATGTCACTTGAGTTTCTTGTACGTCATTATCCTGACAGGCAGACAAAGTTAACACTGAACTTATCGCCATAAAAAGAAGAGACTTTTTCATTTTTATTTCCCTAAATTTAGTTTGTTTTTTGAAATCATCATCTCAAGTGATATTTCAAAATTGTCATCTATACTTGATGCTATTGCGTGAATGCTTTTAGGAGAAAGCATGTTGTATTCATGGCGGAAACCCAGTTTCATGGACCAAGAAACTGGCGTCTATAACCAAGCCTACTTTATTGAAGCTTTTAACCGAGAATGGCAAAAACATCTATCACAACAAAAAGGATTGGCCTTATTGTATCTATGTCCAAACATGGATGAAACAAGCAATCCAAATTCAGTACTTAAAATTCTTTCCGTCAAACTGCAAAGTAGCTTTATAAGAAGCAATGATTTACTGGCTAGAAGTGAAAAGGGTTATTTTACGGTTGGGCTATTCGATTTAGATACTGATGGATTACAAGCCGTGCTAGAAAGAGTATATGTAGCCATTACAGAAGTTAAACAAGACTCTCAAGCGCGGTTTAACCAGAGGTTTGATTGTAGAGTGATTGCAGGCCATTGCACACCTACTACCAACAAGCAATCAGATGGCTTAATAGAACAAGTTGAACGAGCAATAAAATCACCACCAGAAAACATACGAAAACCTGAAGAAGTGATTTATTGGGAATAAAAAAAACACCTCCAATCGGAGGTGTTTTTGTTTATAAGAATAAGAAATTAAAGGGTAACTTTATTGATACGCGCTTTTTCTCTTATGTACTTTTCAAAAGACGTCGCGTGTTTCTTAGTCTTCTTGTCTTTCTTAGCAAGCAAGATATTCTTAAGCGATGATTTGTATTGCTTAAGATTCAAGTAAGAAAGAGAAAGCTCGTAATACGCTTCACCAGGATTACTTAGTCCAGCTTTGATAGCATTGTTATAAGCTTTGATAGAAGCTGAATAACGTTGAATGCTAGACAACATTCTACCTTGCTTTAAATAAAGCTTAGCGTCGTTATCAGTTGCAGCTGCTTGACCAAAGTATTCGGCCGCATTCTTCATGTCTTTTGCACTTTGGAATAAACCGGCAATGACACGAAGTGAACTTTTATCCTTTTTAACATCACCGGCTTTCAAATGCTTTTCAAGCAACTTAGCACCGTGATAAGGACCGCCATAACGAGCTTGCAATTGTGCTAAACGAGTAATACCCGAACCAGCTGTTAAGAAACCTGCTTTATACGTTAAGTCATAAGTATAAAGGGCTTTCTTGTATTGCTCAGTTGCTAGATAAAATTGAGATAGCTGACGCCAGAATGAACCTTCACCAGGGAAAATCTCAACCGCCGTTTCAAGAACTTTTACTGCGTTTTTTAACTCTTTCTTGTTGTAGTAAGCGTTAACTTTAACGTTATAAAAATCTTTCTTCGGCTTCTTAGCGTGCTTGATAGCAAGATCAGCATACTTGATTGCATTATCCCAATCTTTAACTTGAGAATATGAAGCCGCTAACAAACGGAAAACGTCTTCATCTTGCTTACAAGTAAAGTCCAACCATTTTTTAAAGTAAGTAATACCTACTTGGAATTTTTCAGATTGAACCGCCAAAATACCAACTAGCTTCAGCGTATCAGCATGCTCTGTACCACCTAAGACATTTAAATCAGCCGCTTGTTTCAGCTGTGTAAATGCTTTGTCTAGTTGGTTCTTTTCTGCATAAAAGTTACCCAACATACGAGCAACTGACGCTTTATCAAAATCTTTCTTCGCTGACGCTTCAAGCAAAGTTGCTAAAGCTTCATCGATGTTGCCTTCAGTATAGGCTTTGTAAGATCGTTGGATCTTTTTACCTACACTTTGACCAACTGCTTGGTTTTTACGTTTTTCGATTGGGCATTTGTCAGCAGCAACAGCCGATGTTGCTACAGTTAAAGCACCAAAAGAAAGCATAATAGCAGCTGCAAATTTATTTAACTTTGCCATGTTATTATCCTTTATCTAACGTAAAGTCCAAACGGATTTTCATACCAGTACGTTTTTGAGGTTTCCCATCAACGATTTGTGGTTTGTATTTCCATTTTCTCAAAGTACGACGCGCCGCTTTGTTGAAGATACGCTTAGGTTTTGCTTCAAGAACTTTAATGTCCTCGATTCCACCAACGGTGTTGATAGAAAAACCTAATACAACATAACCTTCTTTACCGTCACGAGCCGCTTGAGGTGGATACTCTAGTGCTGTACGTACAATTGGAGTAACGTCACCGTCACGAGTCATCATGTTGCCAAGTTTAAAGCCACCACGAGAAGCGCTTGTAGAAACACCATTCGGGTTAAAACTTAAACTTGTATCAATGCTACTAGACGTATCTGGCGGTGGTAACTCAGGCTTAGGTGGTTGCTCCGGTGGTGTTGGTGGCTTAGGTTTAACCCTAGGCTTATCCTGTACCTGAGAGTCCTGCCTCTCCATGCTTATCTGAATCTGTGGTGATTCAGTTTTCTCAGCGTGGCGGCCTGCGCCGCCACCTACCAAGAATGCCATGAAGACAAACAGGCCAAAGGTAACAGCACCACCAATAATGATAGATACTATTCCTCGGAACATATTAATCCTTCCCTGCTGATACAAACACTTTGTCTACACCGGCTTTCTTCACGCTATCAAGGATTTTAACCACGATACCATGTTCAGCTAGCTTATCGGCTTCAATCATTACCGCAGCATCTGGTGTTTCTGCCAACATACGTTCAACGTTTGCTGTTACACGTTCAATATCTACGTTACGGTTTTCCATCTTGATCACACCTGTCTTACTTACACCAATGAAGATGTTAGAAGAAGGCTGACTTGGAGCCGTACTTGCTTCAGGTTTTTCGTAATCAAGACCAGATGGCTTGATGAACGACGTTGTCACGATGAAGAAAATAAGCATGATGAATACGATATCCAACATTGGAGTCATATCGATCTGTGCTTCATCCTCTACGCCGGAATGCTTTTTACGTGCCATATTCAATCTCTCTCTAGTGGTGTGGCAAGCTATCTTTTAGCTTCTCAATGCTGATTTTCATTTTTGCGTCTAAACGAGTACTAAAGAATACTCCAGATAACGCTGCGACCATTCCCGCCATTGTCGGCATGGTTGCCATTGAAATACCAGCTGCCATCATACGAGCGTTACCCGTACCATGAACTGCCATCACTTCGAACACTTGAATCATACCTGTTACTGTACCTAGTAGACCAATCATTGGACATACCGCTACCAGTGTCTTGATGATAAGCATTCCCGCATTTAACTCTTGTTTGGCTTGGGATACCCAAGCTTCACGTATACGGTGTGCGTACCAAGAGGTTGAATCCTCTCTTGCATCCCATGCAGCGATGATCTTTTTGTGCTTAGCTGGTGAAACCCAGTTTAGGAACCAGTAGCGCTCAAGCATCAACACCCACATAAGAAATAGTACGCCCGCAACCAGCCAGAGGACGTCGCCTCCAGCGGCCATGAAGCCCCTGACGGAATCCCAAATGTCCATCAGGAATAGCATCATTATTGAGCCCTCTTCTCAGCGTGCTCTGCAACTAGGCCAGCACTTTGCTCTTCTAGAACTTGTACTACAGACTTGCTCTTTGCGCTAACAATAGCGTGTAGAAGCATTAGAGGTAGTGCAGCAATCAGACCTTGTACAGTCGTGATAAGAGCCATTGAGATACCACCAGCCATTAGCTTAGGATCACCTGTACCGAACAACTGAATGCTTTGGAAGGTTGCAATCATACCCGTTACTGTACCAAGTAGACCCATCATAGGTGCAATAGCAGCGAATACTTTGATGATTGAGATACCACTTTCTAGAGAAGGAGTTTCTTTTAGGATAGCTTCATCAAGTTTCAGCTCAAGAGTTTCAACATCACCAGTCTTGTTCGCTTGATAAGCTTGAAGTACACGACCTAGAGGGTTGTTACCTGGGTTGTTAATGTCTTTACGCTGAGCGTTAACTTTGGCGCCAGTAGCATACAAAGTTACTAGTTTGAATAGTGCGATCAGTGCACCTACAACTAGAATACCGATAATGATGTAACCAATTGGGCCACCAGCTTCGATACGCTCTTCTAAAGTAGCTTTACCAGTGAATACTTTAAGTAGGTTACCACGAGCTGGATCAACGAATAGTTTAGTGTAACCAGAAGTAGAACCAAGGAAGTCTTCTACGCTTGATACTTGCTGACCACCAGGCTGTTGAGCTAGGTCTTGGATAATGTTTAGAGTATCGTTGTAAACCACATACTGGTTATCAGCTAACAGGTTAAATGGACCAACGCGAGTTACTTTAGTGTTAGTAACTTCACCGTTAAGGCCTGTTACGTCAGCGTTGAAGCTAACAACTTTACCTTGCTGGACCATTTCAAATAGCTGATCTTCCCAGAACTTTTCTAGCTCATTGATTTTTGGAAGCTGCTTACGCGCACCTAAATCAGCAACAAACTTGTCACGACCTGGATATTGAGCAGAAATGTTTGAAGAGGCTAGTTTACCAGCGAAATCACCTGCTTCACCTTTAACAACACCGAACATTTCACCTAAGTCACCTTGAGCAGCTACTAAGTCAGCTTCAAGTTGAGCAATACGGCGCTCGTTGTCTAGGAAACGTTGTTGAAGGTCTTTACCACGTTGTTTTTCGTTAGCTAAAGCACGCTTTTCTTTCTTTAGTAGTGAAGCTTTATCTGCACGCTCCGCACGGAACTCCGCTTCACGTTTTTTATCAACTTTACCTTTAGCTGCGCGATCAGATTGAACCTGCTTTAAAAGTTGATCTACAGACTTAGGTGCGTCAGCCGCACTTACCATGCCTGCCGTTAAAGATAAACTAGCGGCAATCAGTGCAGAAGTAATTAACTTTTTCATTATTTAGCGGCCTCCGCAGCTGGAATTGGAAGAGCGAACATATCAGGTGCAGCTTGACCACGTGCCTGACGAATAGCTTTAGTGATGTTACGTAGGTAACCATCATCTAACTCATCCCAAGACTTAGTTTCTTTGTTGTAAACCCAAGCATTTTTTTGGTCAACGCTCTGTGCAACTAGAGAAACACGACCGAATTGTAGGAAGTCTACCAATACTTCACTACTACCTAGTTTTAGCTTACCTTCATAAGCACTTGTAGTAGTACCGTACTCGCGTTCGATGCTGTATGCGTCAAGTATAAGACGGTATTTTTCAGCAAGCGTTACTTCTGCAGAGTCAAGAAGATCTTTAAGACGTTGAAC
This sequence comes from Parashewanella sp. 2210YD4-3, assembly GCF_056591735.1. NCBI lineage: Bacteria > Pseudomonadati > Pseudomonadota > Gammaproteobacteria > Alteromonadales > Shewanellaceae > Parashewanella > Parashewanella sp. 2210YD4-3. The sequence goes on from NZ_JBWQOG010000004.1 coordinate 20,166, forward strand.
TCGTTCAGTACGAGTTTCAACTTTGAACGGAAGGTCTAACTTTACGAATTTGTCTAGCGCATCTACCATCTTAAACATAAGTGGTACTACACCTTGACGAAGTGCATCAACACCGTCGATGTCACTTTGAATTGCTGCCATAGTGGTTTCTTGGTCAGCGACTAGTTTAGCAACGTAATCGTTGTAGTCTTTTAGCGTTTCACGCTCACCCGCAACAGAGTCATACTGGATAAGCAGATCTTGTGCCTGATCAAAATACTTATCAACTTTCTTCTGAGAAGCCGCAGCAGAAGTATGAATTTTACCGTCTGCTTTCTGGACATCGCTCAGAGGATTTGCAACTACCAGGTTGCTGCTTGCAATCGCTAGTACACCGACTAACGCTGAAGCAATTTTAGTTCTCTTGCTTACCTTGGACATAGTTCCCAACCAATTTTTGTTAATTAAAAAGTGTTAACCTACTGATATTGCAGAGTGTTTGTTTTAATACTTCATGCAATCACGTAAGTACATCTTTCTATTGTGATTGTTTTTATTTTCCCTTTTTCTATACCCTTAGGCATAGACCCGAAGGCATAATTCCATAAAAGGTTGACGAGTGTCAATAGTTCTTAAACTCAGAGGTGGGAATTAAGTAATATAATTGTTTTTGTTAACATACTGACAACATTAAGCCGTCATTAACTTAGGAAAAGCATAAAAAAACCGAGTCAAAATGACTCGGTTTTTTTAACTTAAGGCTTTAAATTAAAACCGGATTAGAACTGCTGTCTATAGTTAAGGAACCATTCACCACCTGGAATATCATGAGCACTATAGAATGAGTTAGCAAATGGATTCAATGCAACTGGCGGCTCTTTACGGAATAAGTTACGAGTACCAGCTCGAACTGTAGCATCCCATGGAAGCGCGTAGCTAGCCGACAAGTCATGATAAGTCACACTACCGATGTGATTGAAACCATTTTTGTACTCATCATTTGCAAGACTACGTTGGTTACAAATATCACGAGTTACACGTCCATCAGCAACTTCTGCAGCGGTTACATCACAAGACTCAGTTAAATCACTTAGATGGCGCATTGTCCAAGTAACTGTTAAGTCATCATAAGTCCATGTTGTAGTTGCTGTTCCACGTAGTCTAAAGATATCAGAATCAATTGCTCCAACTTGATTTTCTGCTTCTTTTAGTGATTCATCTGTGCCAGCACGTTTATATGAATCAGTGTAGCTACCATTAAGTTTGAATTTGAACTCACCCATGCCATCAGTTTCGAAACCATAGATGATGTTGAAGTCATAACCATCAGTTTCAAGCTTAGCTAAGTTAAACTGTGAAGTACGAACCGTAGAAATACTACCATCTGACTTGCGCTCAACAAAACCACAGAATGCTTGCTCACCTTGTTTGAAACAGCGATTTAAAACTGATTGCGCCCCAACAGTTGACAATGCATCTTGAAGTTGAATATTCCAGTAATCAACAGTAACTTCAAGCCCTTCGACAAAACTAGGATTAAATACTAAACCAACAGTTTTAGTTGTTCCCTCTTCAGGTTTAAGGAATGGGTTACCACCGTTCAAAGAACGAAGCTGAGTCGTTGGTTGCTCCCAACCTCCTGCTGGCACACCTGCAGCAATACATCTTGCTTGGGTTGCAGAATTTTGGCTTGCCCACTCGTCATTGTTACAAGGGTCTTTCGCATTAGGGAATCCCTCACCACCTCCAGCGAATAAGTTATTAACTGAAGGAGCACGGAAAGTATCCGAGTAGTTACCACGTAACATTAAGTCATCATAAATACGCCATGTTAGACCATATTTGAAACTTGTATTATCAAAATCAGACTCAACGAATCTTGGACCGACTGTACCACTGTTTGTAAATTCAGAACGACGACCAGCTACCGTTAACTCTAAGTGCTTAACAGCTGGCAAATCTGAAACAATTGGTGCTACCAACTCAAAGTACATTTCATTTGCAGTTTGCTCACCATTCGTTGACTCACGGAAGTTTGTTGAACTTAAACCAGAAGCAATCAGCGCATCAGGCGAATCAGAAAACGTGTTAGAACGTCTTTCATAACCAACCGCAGCACCTAACCAACCTGCTGGCAACTCAAGCACTTCACCAGAAAGGTTAGCAGTAAAGTTCGTTACGCCTGTTTCAACATTTGACACGAAGCTATAACCAATATAGTCGGCCATTTCTTTAGTAAAACCAGTCTCACCATTAAATACGTTTAGCGGTACACAACCAGCAATTACATTATCTTTAGTACCACACTTTGCAATACCGTTTTCGATGAATGATGGTCCCACTGCTTTACGTAAGTTCGCAAGGTTTACATAATTTTCACCACGAGATGTACGGGTTGATTCACCGCGAGAGTATGCTACATCCCAAGAGAATGAACGATCCGCTAGCTCAAATTCGCCTTGGAATCCACCATTTACAAAATAGGTATCGTAGTTTTGGATATTTGTGCGAGGACCGATTGGTAATGTACGGAAACCCCAAGAATTCAAATCTTCGCCAAATGGGTTATATACACTGTCTTTACTAAATGGGATTTCCCACTGAGGACCAGAGAAACCGGCTACAATAGGTACAGCTGCAATTTGCGTTACAGACTTACGTTGGTTAAAAGTACCCATAAAGAAAGCTTGAATATCATCAGTCAGCTCATGTGTCGCTTTTGTAAAAATATTTAAACGATCAGAAGGTGAGAAAAGATAGTTAGTAGGGGCATAGTTATATCTGTGCTTACCGTTTTTAAAGTCAAATGCTTCAAAATCGTCTTTCGTTCTTAAACCTTGCCCTTCTTTTGCTGGGTCTAAAGTTCTAAAGCCATCTTCAGTTCGGAAAATACCAAACAAACCAAATGCACTACCTTTAGACTTAGGCGTGAAAGCACGAGGGTACTTCGATAGTTCACGGTCCCCAGCAAAAATAGGGTCTTGTTCCGTTTTATTAACATTCAAGAATAACGAAGTTTTCTCTGTGGTCGTGCCGAGAGCGAAACCAAAATCTTTGCGCTTTCCATCACCTTTAAAATTGCCACCCGTACCGACTTGAACTGAAGCACCTTCAAAGCCACTTTTAGTGATGATATTAATTACACCAGCAATAGCATCGGTACCATAAACAGCAGACGCGCCATCAGCAAGAATATCGATACGCTCTACAATTGACACTGGAATTTGTGAGATATCAACTTGACCACCACCAAGAGCAAGGAAACGCTTACCATCGACAAGAGTCAATGTACGCTGTGAGCCCATATTTCTAAATGAAATGGTTTGAGAGCCATCATTTGCGTTAGTGTTGTTTGTTAATTGTGATAAACCAGACAAATCCGCCTGTGGAGCGTTAGCTAGGAACTCACCAATATTTGATACACCGGAAGCAACGATATCTTCACTTGTAAAGACTGTAACTGGGTTAGATTTCTCTAGGTCTGCACGTTTAATGCGTGAACCTGTTACTTCAATACGCTCAACTTTTGCGCCTTCTTCCTCAGCAACTACTGCTGTAGAAGTAAGTGCCGCAGTAGCAGCACCGCCAATCAGTGCGAATTTCACTGATTTAGCTAATAAATTGTTTTTAAGCATTGTTTATCTCCCTGGACATTTTATGTCTTTATAGTTTTCTACCTTTTTTGAATTGCTTCACATTCGGTAGTTCACTCAACTTAAAACTGCAACTTACGTCACATAAATTTGTTGAATAAGGCAATAAAATCACATTTGAAACATTTAAGCAACATTATTGGCTAAAATATTTCAGGTTTGAAACAAAATGTTTTTCATTGTATTCGAGAAGATAAATAACGGTGATAATCAAGATATGATTATAAGATTGTATTTATTGAATTTTTACTTAAATCCAAGCCTAAAATAGAAAAGCTGGAAGGTGATTCCAGCTTTTTGAGATTTTGTTATGCTTATTTTACAAGTTATCAAAAACTATACTTAATACCAACCCCAACCCCATCATCATCTGATGCAGTCATTGCTGTTTGGTGTGAACCTTTAAAGTCACTCTTATCAATCCGACCTTCTAGGTAAACTAATGTTTGAGGGTCTATTTGATATTGTAAACTTCCGATGACATTGGCACGTTTGAAGGTGTCACCGTCATAGGCTTGTTTATAATCATCTCCTGCATTTAATACATCGTACTGAACATAAAAACGTAGGCCGTTATCCATTAAATACGATGCTGCGGCTTCAACACCTTTTGAGCTTGGGATCATGCGCCCGATGTTATCAACATCATGGAATGTCGTTTGATTATAATTTGCGGCGGCATAGAAACCTGGAGTAGTCCAGTCACCGAATACTATTCCGCCACCATAGATTTTATCTGCATCATTTGGTTTCTTGATATTGGTGATTGCGCCATAATCAATATCGAATTTTCCTCGGTTATAGCCTGCTGTTACAGTCACTTGTGGAACCACTTGATAGCGTAAGCCAATCCCGTAGGTATTTTTGTAGGTTATTTCCGCAGGTAAAGCATGAGTAGGAAATGGCGAATCTTCAGAAGTAGGGTCAATGCTGAAAGAGTTTTCTTTAACTTGAGCTTGAATCGCAATGCTAAGATTACCAAAGGTATTTCGATACTGAATGGTTTGATCACTGCGGCCAACACCATTTACACCACCATCACCTTTATAAGTTAACGCTCCTGCTGCTAATCCATCCCAAATAGCACCGTTGTCAGTATCTTTAACGACATCCCACCATGCACCATACATTTTACCGATAGCTAAGCTACCGTACACCGGGTGAGATATACCGACAAAACCTAAACGATTGTAGAAAAAATCACTTTCTTGATCTGAAACTAAAGCATCATTGTTGACCTTAAGTTCAGGTTGGCCAGCTAGGTTAACGCCCCATTCGTATGAGCCGAAGACATTCCAATTATTTTGCAACTTGTGTGCGAAATCGAGATGAACTTTACTACCACCATTAATAACTTCAGTTTTGCTGTTAGTGTTTACGACTGCGGCGCCTATTGCTCCAGAGCCTGTAATTGATGTATTGCCGTTATCATATAACTGAGCAGCAAATACAACAGGCGATAGCATTAAACCCGCTACAGCAGTTGCCAATAAGGATTTTTTCATATGTTGTGACCTATACAGTTAAATGTTTCGCTCTTATATCAAAAGCATATAGGCTCACCAAGTTATTGAAATTAAACTTTATTAATTTAAATGACGCATTATGCGGTATATATAAACCACCATTTTCATTAATTTATGTTTGGCTAAGTACAGTACTATTGCCTAAAGGCCTAAGTTAAGGAAAGATTCAAATCAAGCTTAATTGATTACTTAACACTTGCCCCAAACTTTCGCTTGTTACTGCAAAAATGGGCTCTGCAATCGGTTTGATTTGTTTTTCAATGTAGTAATCATAATCGATAGGTGCAGTCTTATGATGTATTGATTCTGAGCCTGATAATGTATTGATGTATTCGATTTTACAGCCACGTTTACTGTATTTCTCATCTCCAGTTAACGCTAGCAGTTGCTGGGCTACTTTTACATGAGGCGATGATTTAGCAGTGTAATCCACCAGAGGCCGAGTCAGTTTTCTCTTAAAAATTAGCTCGTTATCTAGCTCACCTGTTTTCAACTTTACTAATTGGTCACTCAAATATTGACTCAATGGCTTTCTAGTGAATAGTCGTTCAAACAATTCGAATTGAATTCTTCTTGCGACTTTAGTCCAATCGTGCCTGACGTTTTCCATGCCTTTAAACGACAGCGTAAGTTGCTTATTTTTATCTCTATATTGCCCCACATATCGCTTTTTACTTCCTTGCTCTGAACCTCGTAATGTCGGCATGAAAAATTGTTCATAATGTTTTTCGAACTCAAGCACTAAAAAACTGTCAAGTTCGTATTCTTTCTGTAGTATTTTCTTCCACTTATGGTTTATGTTTTTTACTAAATCATTCCCTATCGCTGCAAAGTTAGCGTTAATATCTTCAATCCAGACAAATGTAGAGTCGGTGTCCCCGTATATCACCTTGTAACCTAGCTCTTCTATCCACACTTTTGTTTGCTTCATAATCTCATGACCACGCATGGTGATTGAGCTTGCTAATTTTGCATCATGGAAAACACAGCCAGTCGAGCCAAGCACCCCATACATTGAGTTCATGATAATTTTGATGGCTTGAGATAGTGGTTGATTCTGCTCTTTTTTGGCTAAATCACGTTGCGCATCAAGGTTGGCAATTAGACTCGGTAGAATGGAGTTATGTCGATGAAATTCGGCTCCTAAAAAACCTGACACTTTATCTTTCGGTTCAGCCTGCAGCCCTTCAATCAATCCTTTGGGATCGATTAAGAAAGTGCGAATAATGGATGGATATAAGCTTTTAAAGTCCAAAACCAGCACATTTTTATATAAACCAGGAACTGAATCCATCACATATCCGCCGGGGCTCTCTAAGCCCTGACTTGCTGGAAACTGAGGTGCAACATAACCGTTACGATGTAAGTGAGGGAGATACAAATTATTAAATGCAGCAACAGATGCCCCAACTCGACCAAGCTCTAAGCCTGTTAACTCACTTCGGGCAATAGCAAATTGCCATAGCTGAGTATTTTCGAAGATCTCCCAAACTAACCGACAATCAGTAAGGTTGTAGTGTGCCAGTGCTAACTTATCATGATGAAATAATTCAGTAATTCGGTTGCCACGATTTTTTACTTCATCTATTGCTTTGCCTTCTCCTAGCAATTGCTGAGATACAAACTCTAAAGAGAAACTATCGAATTGATAAAACGCCGCTTTTAGCCAGTCAATACCATCTAAAACGACTCTTCCGGGTAGCGACAAAGTTTCTGGGCGATGCTTATTTTCGACTTTCCAAGTTAGCAGGCTGCGATTTCGTCCTAATGTGAGAGGGATACCGTGAAGCTTAGCTCGACGATATAATAAGCTTAAGTCGAATGTCACCACAGCCCAACCAATAATGATGTCAGGGTCATGCTCAGTAAACCAATCCAATAATGCGAAGATTAACTGCCGCTCATCGTCTACAAAATGTAAATATTCTGGGCTGCCTTCAACTTCTTCCCCCACCATAAAAATGGATTGATGCGTTTCACTATAAAGTCCAACTGAATACAATTCACCATCCATTGCACATTCAAAATCCAGCGATACGCTTTTTAACTTAACGTCCGTCTTCTCTATCGCTTTCCTTGCTTTTTCAGCAATAAATCTAGCCGTATCATCATTTGAGGGTTCAAATTGACCAACAAAGTCGACATCAAATGCAATAAAGCGCTCGATAAGAAAACGATGTTCGGGCCGAATATCCGCTTCAAATAACGCAATGTTATATTCAGTTGCAATGCGCCTCAGCAAGGTCATATCTCGGCTAGACTTAACATACAGTGCACATACAGGTTGAAGTGCGAAACTTCTAAGCTCGACAGTTTGAGACTGAAAATGAACAGAAGATGCGACTTTCTTTAGTTCAAGCAAATCACTTTGATGGCAAAAGCAAACCCAATCAGCCGAAGCAACATCGACCTGAACACAGCCTTGCTCAGTTGCTATAAAGTATTCCAAAAAGTTCTGTTTATCGTGATTTTTCAATCGACGAGTTAATACTTTACCTGTGATAATTTGCTGGGGCATTTGTACGGTCACCAAAGTGCAAACCAAAAAATTCTAATAAGCATTTTGCACTAAACCTGTTAATATATACAGCTATAGCTAAATCAATATAAAATGACGCACTCAGCTGGAATTAAAAGAAATTTAGGCAAGGCAAATTGATGAGGACATAGTTGCTCTACGTTGAATCAATTTAACGCAGAATAAATTTCTTTTAAACCAGCCTGTAAGGAGCTTCTGTGGAGGCACACTTTTTTGTTACATCAATTTATAAGGTATCTACATTATTGCATTGATGCGCCTCAAATTGTGCCCCCACAGAAAGCTCTGAGAATGTCATTTTATATTGATTTAGCTATATATACTTTTCAAGTAATGGAATGTAGTTTTTAGATAAAACTGAAACTGCTGAACCAATAACGGACAATACTGCTACTTACTTATGCTCACAACCAAAATTAAAACTCGTATTCGAGCTATATACAAAGACATTGCTGCCGCGTTACCGAACTTTGTATCTCGTCGTGAGCAAAACTACATGGTAGCGGAAATATCTAAAACCCTTGCCGGCGAATATGATAAGCACCGCCGAATTGTTGTGGTTGAGGCGGGAACAGGAATAGGTAAATCCCTTTCTTATTTATTGGGCACAATCCCCCTAGCCTTAGAACAAAAAAAGAAAGTCATCATTGCAACAGCAACCGTAGCTCTGCAAGAACAACTACTTCATAAGGATATTCCATTTTTCCACCAACAAGCTGAGTTAGGCTTTAAGTTTGGCTTGGTTAAAGGGCGTCAACGTTATGTGTGTTTGTCAAAGCTAGAAATGATGATTGGCTCTGAGTCTGGTGGTCAAGTTGCGATGTGGCAGACTAAACCTGATCAGTCGCAAATCAAATTGCTTGGACAGTTATTAAAAGATTTCCATGAGGGAAAATGGAACGGTGAAATTGACACCTTAAAGCGCCCTATTCCTGATCACCTTTGGCAACAAATATCTTCTGATAAACATTCTTGTCATCGCATGCAGCCTAATCACCGACTTTGCCCGTTCCATTCGGCACGCGATGAAATGGATACATGGGATGTGCTGATCGTTAACCATAGCCTACTGTTTGCAGATCTTGAACTTGGCGGTGGCGTAATATTGCCTGATCCAGAAGATAGCTATTACGTGATTGACGAAGCACACCACTTGCCCTCTGTTGCCCGTGATTTTAGTAGTGCGCAATCTACCGTAAAAGCAACGGCCGATTGGCTAGAAAAGTTGATGAAAACGGTTTCCAAGCTACAAAATCAAATAAAAAGTGATTCCGTCATTTCACCCGCGCAAAATTTACAAGATCACATTGCTGAGATGATGTCAGGATCGAAACTTATTGCACAGTTTTTTGACACTCATTTAAAGCTGTTTAATAACCAAGAATCTCGCTGGCGATTTGAACACGGAAAAATACCTGAGCAACTCAAAATACCAGCCGAGAATTTAGCTACTGTGTCAAAATCAGCCGTTAAGCAATTTGCCAAGATACAAAGCGTTTTAAACGAAGCAATAAAAGATGGCGAAATCCCAAAGCATCAAGCCGAAGCTTTACTCACCGAAACTGGATTTATGATGCAGCGATTAGAAGGCGTGAGTAAGCTTTGGAGGGCCATGGCAAAGGAAGATTCAGCCAAAGGTGCTCCATCTGCTCGCTGGGCTGAGTTACTATCCGCTAAACAAGGTGATTACTTACTACAAGCTTCCCCTATTGAAGTCGGCTTTATGCTTGAAAACCTATTGTGGCAAAAAGCCGCTGGGGTTGTGCTATGTAGTGCAACGCTTCGCGCGTTAAATAAGTTCGATCATTTTTGTCATCAAGTTGGCTTAACCTTAAATGATGGAAGCCGCTACTTGGCTTTACAATCGCCTTTTGATTATGAAAACAATGCCACTTTGTACATTCCTAAGATGGAATGTGAACCAACTGATGATCACTTTACTCAAGAGTTAGCCAATAAAATCTTAGAACTGGTAGAAGACGAAACCGCAACTTTGGTTTTATTTGCGTCCTATTGGCAGATGGATAAAGTCAGTGAACTATTAGAATCAAAACTAAAAGTACCGCTATTGATCCAAGGTTCTTCTCCAAGACAAGAGCTTTTAAAGCAACATTTACAACGCTGTGATAACAACAAACCCAGCATTATTTTTGGTACTGGTAGTTTCTCAGAAGGGCTAGACTTACCCGGCGACTACTTAACTAATTTAATTGTCACCAAATTACCTTTTGCAGTACCAACTTCGCCTGTTGAACAAGCCCATGCTGAGTACATAAAGCTCAAAGGTGGTAACCCGTTTTTACAGTTAACCGTACCCGATGCTTCTCGAAAGCTTATTCAAAGTTGTGGTCGCCTATTAAGAAAAGAACAAGATTATGGACGTGTCACCATTCTTGACAAACGCTTATTAACCAAGCGCTATGGCAAATCACTGTTAGATGCGCTGCCACCTTTTCGTAGAGTGATTGAGTAAATGTTATTAGAAACCAGTCATTGGCTGATTTTATCTGGCGTAAGTGTTGCAGCAGGTTTTATTGATGCAGTCGTTGGTGGCGGTGGCTTGCTAACGATACCAGCTTTACTATCTGTAGGCTTACCGCCTCATGTTGCTTTAGGCACCAATAAGCTCGCCGCTTGTTTTGGCTCGTTCACATCGGCAATGACTTACTTTAAGCAGCAGTTTTTTACTCCATCACTTTGGTATCACACTGCAATTGCGACATTTATTGGTGCTGTGTGTGGGAGTTTATTAGTACTGGCCATCAATAATTATTGGCTTGAACTTATTCTGCCAGCCATCATTATCGCCGTTGCACTTTATACCTTATTCAGCCCTAATGCGATTGGTTGTAAAAACGAAGCTTCACCTAAAACTTCACCCAACAAAATCAAACAATGGCTGAGCGGTTTTTTTCTAGGAGGCTATGATGGTTTTGCTGGCCCCGGAATTGGTGCCTTTTGGACAATTACAGTATCAAGACTGTATTCACTTCCCACTTTAAATTGCTGTGGGCTTGCGAGAGCCATGACATTAGTGAGTAATATCACGGCCTTAGTAGTATTTATGCTACAGTCTGATGTAATGTACGACATTGGGCTAGCAATGGGCTTATTTATGATGCTTGGCTCATTTATAGGTGCACGTTTTGCCATTCAGTTTGGTTCCACTTTGATCAAGCCACTATTTATCAGTGTTGTCATCATCATGTCCATTCACCTAGCATGGAGCAATTGGTTGTGAATTCATTAGCTTTGATCAGCAAGTTAGCACAGCAACTAGATAAACTAGAGCAAGAAGTACTGCAACATGATGCCAGACTAGCTCAAGGCGAATGTAAGCTTTTACAAAATACCGACAGATTTAACACCCAACTTTTCTTGCAGACAGGAGCAAAACTTCAGCCCTGTATTCAACAAATTCGTTCCCAAATTCAGCAATTAGAAAAGCGTCTTCGAGTGGGTTTAAATAAAGAAACGATTGAGATAAGTTGCCAGCAAATACACGACCAATTTTCTGCGGTAAAACGTGCTCTAGCGACGACAAACATCAACCTAAAAGCAGCTCGTCAGACTAAAGCTTCATCTAGAGCTAGATATATCAATAAGCAACAAAGAGAACATCAAAACAGCGGCTTTGAGTGGATTGCCAATAATGTCATGCAAAACTCTCACAAACTGTATGATGAACTAAACAAACACCTAAACTGGGCGTCACGAATTGAACAAAAAATTCATGCGCTCAATTTACAATTGTCGACATGTTCAAGCAGAGAAAAGCTCAAATTACAGCACGAAATTTTAGAAACACAAAAGCGCTTAGGTAAGTGCCGTCAAGCCATTAGCTACATTGAAGAACGCATTGCGCTATTTGAACGACCGAATGCTAAAAAAGGTTACTAATTTTTTATTATGCTCCCCCTGATTTATCACTCTTCATATTCCGACTTGGATTTACCTAATAATCACCGTTTCCCCACCAGCAAATACAGAGATATTTATCGGCATTTGCTTGATAATAAGTTAGCAGTGCCCACGCAATTTCACTCGCCAACACCAGTAAACATTGACGATATTAAAACCATTCACTGTCCTGATTATGTCGACCAGTTATTCACAAATACTATAGATCCAAAAGCCATGAGGCGTATCGGCTTTCCTTGGAGTGAAAAACTGATGATTCGAAGTCGCCACTCTCTTGCAGGAACAGCCCTAACAGCCAAATTAGCCATTAAGCATGGCAAAGCGATACATCTTACGGGAGGTTATCATCATGCTCATTACAACTTCGGTAGTGGCTTTTGTGTGTTCAATGATTTGATTTATGCTGCCACTCAAGCCTTAACTGAGCCAAATATAGACAAAGTACTTATCTTTGATTGTGATGTACATCAAGGAGACGGCACAGCAACAATGGCGCAAGATAACGAAAAAATCATTACTTGCTCCTTGCATTGTGCAAAGAATTTTCCCGCTATAAAAGCGCAATCTAACTATGATATTGAACTTGAAAAAGGCACCTCAAGTAATGAGTATCTAACAACTGTGGAGGAAACATTAAGTTTACTTATCAGACTTCACCGGCCTGATCTTATTTTGTATGACGCTGGCGTTGATATCCATCAAAATGATGATTTGGGCTATCTGAACATTTGCGATAAAGGTATAGCCAAAAGAGATGAGTTAGTATTCACTACAGCAGGTCAACATGGCATTCCTGTAGCAGCGGTAATTGGCGGTGGCTATAGTCGAGATAAGCAAGCATTGATAAAGCGGCATTTACATCTTATTGAGCAAGCTACAAAATTGTGCGCTTCTACTTTATAAAAATGTTATTGGGGCATTATGTATGCTTTTTACCCCTCTTGGTTTTTCGATATTCTTTCAGGCTTTCGGATAAATAGCAGCTTAATTCATGTTGTGCGTTTTTAGTCATAAATTTTGTTATTGATTTATCTCGCGATATTAAGATCACTTTAAATGATTCACCTTGATTGTTCGCTTCTTCCTTTACTGCAAAAAGCATTGAATGCTTAACCGTTTTCCACGTTTTGGTTTCAAGTAACATAAACTCTATCAGCTCTGGCGAGCCTCTATCAATACAATGGCTTGCCTCATCTAAAGTTATTTGGGATAAATCATAAAACTTTTCTTTACCAACCTGATGCTTCCAGCATACAGTTCCAATTACACCAGATGTTGCCATCTTCACCCCTAAGCTAATTATTGGACTTTAAACGAGCATATTCGCATCTTGTTCAAGAGCCATGTGTTTAGGGTTCTCAAGCAGTGCCTCGACATTAACTTGCAGTCTAATGTCATTCTGAACTTCTACAGGAAGTGAATCAAATATCGTTTTTAAAACATGCGTTACCTCTGGCTCGGTACTTGATGAAACTTTACTTATTTGTAGAATAAACTGCTGTAAGAAAGCGAGATTTTCATTTGGTAATAACGCTTTTAGTTCTGAGTAATAAAACAGCAGGGCGATCTGGACATTAACCTTTATTTTTGCCACTCGTTGAATATTCTCAAGACGTGCTAAATGTGCTTTACTTGAAGCTTCAAGCTCAATTTTTGATGCCTTTTTTAAATCTCGTTCAAGCTCGTTAAGTTTTATTTGTAACTTTAACTCTTCTTTATCAAGTTTTTTTTGTTGCTCTTCAAGATCGGTGATTTCTTCAAGAATGGGTTTAGCATTATCGGTAACGTTTTCAAATTGTTTGACTTTTTCCATGACATCGCTTTGTGTAGCTGATGCACCAGAGCTGAATAAAAATCGCACCAATGTCGAGGTTTTTTTTGCCCAATTTTCAGCTTTTTTTTCTTCAACACCTATAGCCTTTAAGGACTCAAAAAAACCAAACCCAATACTGTCATCTCCAATTGGCAAAGGTTGTCCTTCTTTTTTTATCTGACGATAATTTGCAATCGCTTTGTCTAAATCCATTACTGATATAACACAATTGCCCAACATAAAAGCAACAACTGGAGTGCCTGCCCAACCAACAGTAAGAGCCGCAGCAGCACCTAAACCTAAAAATCCGCCTATTGCAAACGGCATTTTAAATGCTTTGAAACAAATATTCTTCCCCGCAAAATGAACACTCGCATCTTCTAATGCTTTATGAGCAGCTTGTACTTCCTCTTCAGCCAATTCGAGTTCTCTACCTGCATGCTCAACAAAAGGTTGACTTCCGTCCGGTTGAAAATTCAAGCTATTAGGGTCAATTCCTAGCAAGTACGTGCTTTCATCAGAATCTTCAGTTAGTTGAGGGTGTAACACTTCTAAAGTGCTCTGGCTTATTTTCAGAAGTTCAGGAAATAATTGCTGAGTATGTTTAGGAAAACTTCTCCAACAATCCATCCAAGCTTTAGCCAGCTCAAAGTCATCCCTGACCTGTAAACGTAATTCACGTACCTGAGCTTTTACATCATTCAGTATTTTTACTAATTCACTGCGGAAATTTTGTAAACTTTGTTTTTGATGCTTGTATTGAGCATATAAAGTCTCAAGGCGATTTCTGAATATTTCAGCCTCTTTCCTTTCCTTTCTAGCCACTCTTTTCAATTCTGTTAATTTTGAGATAGTGATATCAAGACCATTTATATGCTTTCCAATATATTGTTCACCCTTAGTAATTAGCGTGTTGCCTTTATCAATGATATTTTTGGCAGAAAGTAAATTAGATGGTGCGGCCCCCCCCACAATACCAGTACCTAAGCGTAAGGTTCCATTGACGACTAAAGAGGTTAAACGAGCAATGGTCTGGCGAACTTTTTCATCAGAAGTTAGACAAGCCGCAACAGGATATGTCAGATTACCAATTGCATCAGCCCCCAAAGGTAAACCTCTACCACTTGACGCGAGACGGCGCCAATTGATTAATGCACTAATACTGTCTAACGCCGCCAAGGTAAAAACCGCAGTCAGTAGCCCTGCAGCTACCATTAGTTCTATATCTCCATTCGCAAAAGCGTAATAAAACGCAACTGAGCAACCTGCAGCCACTACAATAGATTTGAGTAAGTTTAAAAAAAACTCTTTTCGTCCTAAAGCCACTTCGCCCTCTAGCACTTTCCTAGCGGCATCAATGGCTTCAAGTTCTTCTCTTTGAAGATCTGTAAATGCTTGCTCAAGCAATTCAGGTAAAGGGACTTGCTGGATATCAAATACCGCGTTTTGCCAACGTGCCCGTGCAATCTCATTGTGTGAGCGAGTCCTTTGAACAGAGCCTACAGGCAGAACTCCATGTAAAAAAGGTGTTCTTTCATTGGAATCAACCGACTGGTTACCGTTGACAGACGGGTGATCTGCGGTAACTATTTCGGCTTGAAAAGCAGTAGAAACTGGACTGACACTAACCCCTGAAGCGTCTGCTGACATACATCCTCAACAATGCCAATATACAACGACTTGTAGGATATATTCTTGATAAATTTTAAGACAAATATAATCTAGACATTGTCAGCAAAGGTTAATATTCACCTGAAATTTGTTTAGAAACCGAAAAAACACAATAGTAGATGCTGACGAACCAAACGTTAGTAACGTCATTGTTTAACAAAATTTTTATTAATAAAAGATATGAAGCGAACTCTTGGCATATAAACAGTACCAAGCTTGTTTAAACCAAGTCAGTTATAAAGCCTAAAGTCCATATTTTTTCCATATATGTTCTGCACTATTGAACATGAAAACATTAATCAACTCTATTTTTTCTATGAGAGCGTTCTTAGACCAATCTCTGTCAAACAGGGTAGCAATACAGTTAGAGCTTTTTGGGGTATCCCAACCATGATTATTGAACCTTTTCTCTCTATAGACACTTTGAGCATGTTGTTTTAAATCATCACGTAACTTCTGTCTTTTTCTTTTATTTTCCGCTGATAGTAAATGACTGGAGTGACAAAATTTGAACCTTTTTCTAAGGGTTTGATACTCGGACTCTGATAGCTTTAATAGGCTTTCTCGTTCATTAACTCTAGTCAGTCCTCCTTTATTTAAAAAAAGCATTGTTTTAATTAACGCATCATTTTTCAAAGCCGTTAAGTGACTACGACTCCAGTCTTTCCAGCGAGTATTTGCATAGCTACCGATTTGGCATGCTGATTGACATAATATACGGTGATTCAGATTAGCAGTGGGTTTATGACGAGTAAAATCATCCTTCTCTTCATGCCACCATAAAAAAGCAAATCCTCTTATACAGTAACTTATTGATTTAGGTAATATTGGCAATCCGCATTTATATAATTCCAATACAGTATAGTATTGAGAATACTGACAAGCCCCTGATTTTATATCAGACTCATGAAGTAAGTCGTGATAAGGAAAAAAGGCACAAGACATATTCCCATTATCATGATCAATTTTAACTGTTTTTATGAATCCCAAAGGCACAAAGGGAGTATGAGCGCAGAGTGATAAATTAACGTCATTTAAAGGGGCAAAAGAAGGAAAATAAATCTTCTTTTGCCAATTTTTTGAGAAATCTTTTACTAGTAATTTTGTTGAATAATAGCATGTGTTAGGTATTCCTGTTGTAGCAGAAAGATGTCTGGCAATAACATCCAATTGGGTTTGTTCAATGTCAGTGTGATTTTCTGAAAAAAGTAAATCAAAAGGTAAGTTTAAAATATCAAGAGTTGAGGCAGTTTCAATAAATCCCTGCTCTCTATATCGAGCATCCAGCCTCGCGATACCACAAGCCTCAATATCTTTCTTCCAGCAATCTTTATCTTTACAATCGTTATATACAAGAGCTTGTAATAATGGGAACACCAAGCAAGCTTTCAATGAATCGTGATAGGAATATCCATTCTTTTCGATTTCGGATAGCTGTACCAAAAATTGTCTTAACCCATCTTTATTTTTATCCGAAACTTCTTTTAATTTTAAAAATCGGTTTATATCTGATCTCATTTCAGCACAAGTACGCTTAAAGCCGATAACAGGAAGCGGCTCTCCAGATTTGAGTTTTTCAAGGAATACTTGACCAATTTGCCATGACAAATCATCTTCAGTACGTTCGATAATTTTGTTAACAAATTTCTCAGGTTCCCAAAGTGCGGGATTATCCCCTCCCATTAATTCTGCAGCTTTTTCAAAAGCGGTGTCTGTTGATAACTTTTTGGGTTGGTGGATTGGTATAAAACTTAATTCTGATGGACCATGAATAGCAGGAAAACTACGTCTCTCGTGCTCAAATTCCTCCATCATAAGCTGACGCTCAGCTTCTAACATCATCAACGCACGCTCTTGAAATGCCCTTTTACAGTTTGCTCTTGGAATACTTTGCGATTTAACCTCATAGTCAAACATAAGTAATTCTTCATCGGCGAACCCAAGCGGTTCAGACGTGGGTATTTGCACTCTTGAGACTGCGTTTCTTTGAGGTTGGCAGAGTTGAAAAAACGCTCTCATTTTTCTTTTTTTAGCTAAGTTTTCATTTTCAAACCTTGCCCAATGATATTTATCAGTCCCCTCTGCAGGCATTCCTTCAACGTCAAAGCAGCAATCACTCTGAAATGAACTTGTGATAGAAATATCACTTAATGAAGAGGCGAATAATGTTGACATAAGGCAATACTCTACCGATAAAAAGGTTGGAGGATTTGTGACTAAACTTTAGCTGACATTAGAAAGCTTAGGGCTCAATTTAACAAAGATTAACTTAGAGTTTAGATGTTAGCTTAAAGCTAGATATGTGTTGAGCTTTGTATTATTCGTTAAGAAGAGTTTGAAGATAGATATTGAAATGAGAAATGATTAATAGATAACTAAAAATAGCCTCCAAATATAATTGAGATATTTGGAGGCTTCCCTAGAGCCAACACCCCGGCACATGAGTCGCTTGCTGCGGCTGCTCCCTTCCAGGCCTGACCGAATCCACAAGGTATCATTGCGGGGGGACCCTAGGGTCACCATTGAATTCTTCAAAGATAAGGTGTTTTTGAAGACGGGCGAATTATCTCTTATCCCTAAATTCGGTTCAAGAGTAGAACCAATAAAAACAATAAAATTAGAGTTAAATGCGTGTTTTATCGCCTAATAAAAAGTTAAAGGTATAAAAAAGCCCATTCAAGATGGGCTTTTTTAAGCTAAATTTCAATCTAGCCTATTTGTACTTTTTCAAAACTAAAGTTGCGTTAGTACCACCAAAGCCGAAGCTATTGGTCATTACAGTGCTAAGCTCTTTTTCTTGATACTCAGTAGCAATTGGTAAGCCTTCTGCTGCTTCATCTAAGTTATCAATATTAATGCTTGGAGCAACAAAGCCTTGCTCTTGCATAATCAAGCTATAAATAGTTTCGTGAACACCTGCTGCGCCTAGTGCGTGACCAGTTAAAGACTTAGTCGATGCAATAGTTGGGCATTCATTACCGAAGACTTCTTTAATGGCTTCAAGTTCACGAACATCACCTACTGGTGTTGATGTACCGTGAGTATTCACGTAATCAATTGGTGTATCAACATCAGCCATAGCCATTTGCATACAACGTACTGCACCTTCACCAGATGGAGCAACCATGTCGTAACCGTCAGAAGTTGCGCCGTAACCTACAATTTCAGCATAAATTTTCGCACCACGAGCAAGAGCGTGTTCAAGCTCTTCAACTACTACGATACCGCCACCACCAGAGATAACAAAACCGTCACGGTCAGCATCATAAGTACGAGAAGCTTTTTCTGGATTTTCGTTATTTTGAGTAGATAACGCACCCATTGCATCAAAGCCCATGGTCAGAGTCCAATCAACTTCTTCTGAACCACCTGCAAATACGATGTCTTGCTTACCAAGTTGAATAAGCTCTACTGCATGACCAATACAGTGGGCACTGGTAGCACAAGCTGAACTGATGGAGTAGTTCACACCTTTAATTTTGAATGGTGTAGCCAAACAAGCTGATGCAGTACTAGACATAATACGTGGTACAACATAAGGACCAACACGTTTAACACCACGATTACGAAGAGTATCAGCAGCTTGAACTTGGTTTGATGAAGAAGCACCACCAGTACCTGCAACAATACCAGTTCTAAAATTGCTCACTTGATCTTCAGTCAATTGCGCATCTTCAATCGCTTGTTGCATTGCGATATAAGCGTATGCTGCAGCATTACCCATAAAGCGAAGCGCTTTACGATCGATATGCTCACTTGGATCTAATTTGATATCACCCCATACGCGACTGCGTAGGTTCATTTCTTCAAACTGCTCTGAGTAAGTAATACCACTCTTACCAGCTTTTAATGATTCAGTGACTTCTTGCTTGTTGTTACCAATACTTGAAACAACACCTAATCCACTAATGACGACTCTTTTCATGTGTTAACTATCCAATTTGTACGTACCAGTACCTAATTTCTGCGACAATAATATCCGTTTTGTCACTAATAAGTGGTCAGCTTTCCATAATCGAGGGTAAAATACCGCCTAGAATCTGGCTACTCATTGAATATAGGTAAGTTCTGTGACACACCAAACAACAGCTGGTGAAATGACCACAATTAAGCGCTATCCTGCTGAGATAATCAAGTTTTTTCAAGCTAACTACCCAGAATATCCCCAGTATTCTGAACAATTATTGGAGTTTCAACAAAGCTTATTTGACAATGCAGCCCCACACACTTTGCTCACTATTGCTCATATTGGTAACCAGTGTTCACTCGAAATAGCTTGCTTAGAGTATATTCGAAGAACCTACTACCCAGAACAGTCAATCCAAATGGTTTTGTTGGGTTTTGAGCACTTATCACTGAAACTTGAAACAGAATTCGAGCTTTTCCCCCCACACTTTCAGCAGGTTCTCGATGATCTGAACTCTATTCAATGGATTGATATTTTAGGTTGCCAACGATTAAAGTTTGATGACGGAAAGCTGCTATTAGATCGCTATGCCCACGAGTCAACGAATGATTTTATTGAGCTGAGTAGACTAAGCGCTACAAAAATTGATGGTTGGCAACTTTCGTCCGATGTAAATGTTTCTGAGATAAACGCTGAATTTGCTCAACTAATGGTAAGTAGCTGCCAGCCATATGCTAACATATTCTTGCCAAATCAAGCTGACAAGACGCTACTGCAATCCCGTTATTTGCAATTTATGGCGGGTAATTCTGTCAACGAAAACAACGCTCGAACACTCAAACAAAACTCAGATATTGAATCTTCAATTGCCATCATTGGTGGCGGTCTAGCGAGTGTTAACTTAGCCTTATCACTGGCTGAGCGAGGAAAGTCTATTGAATTTTTCTGTAAAGATGACTCTGTAGCCCAAGGGGCTTCTGGCAACAAACAGGGAGGGCTCTACCCTCTTTTAACACCAGAAAATGATCTACTCAGTCAATATTTCCAGCAAGCATTTCTGTTCTGTCGCCAAAGAATATCGTCACTGCATCAGCAAGGGTTTAGCATTGCCCATAATTTTTGTGGTGTGGTGCAATCAGGTCACGATGAACGTTCTACTACTCGCTTACAAAAAATTGTAAATGGCAGTGATTGGCCTCAAGAGATTTTACAATCCATTTCGGCCCACAAGGCCAACGAAATTTCAGGTGTTTCACTTGATAAAGACAGTTTATATTACCCTTTAGCAGGATGGGTTTGTCCAGCCGACTTTGCTAGAGCTGCCTTAAACAAAGCTAGCGCTCTGACCGAGGTGAACACTCACTTTAACACTCAGGTTATTAAGCTAGAGCAAACACCTCAAGGCTGGATATTGCATTCAGATAATGAAAGCTACGGTCCCTACCAAAAAGTCATCAACGCATCAGGTTACGGTTTAACTGATTTTGAGCAAACGCGTCATTTGCCAGCCAGCCTTTTTCGAGGACAAGTAAGCCATATTCCATCCACTAATGAACTCTCAAAATTGAAAACAGTTATTTGTGCCCATGGCTATTTGACACCCGCTCATAATCAGCATCACTGCTTAGGTGCTAGCTATGTAAAAGGCGCTGAGAACACTCATTACTCCGAGTTTGAGCAGCAACAAAATAAACAACGAATGGAAGATAGCTACCCGAATAGAAAATGGGTAAATAACATTGATGTTACTGAACAGGATGCAAGGGTTGGTGTTCGCTTAGTAACACGAGATCACTTTCCCATGCTCGGGCTAGCCCCTAACTTTGAGGCTATACAACAACTAGAAACTGAGCAGCCATTTAAGAGAAAACAACAAGTTGCTGACTATTGGCAAAAAATGTCACTGCCAGTATTTGATGGCCTATACATTTTGGGAGCATTAGGTTCTAGAGGATTATGTTCAGGCCCTTTGGCTGCAGAGGCGCTAGCTGCCGTATTATGTAATGAGCTACCACCTGTTAGCCCAACGCTATTTGAAAAAGTAAATCCTAATCGCTTATGGAAGCGAAAATTAATCAAAGGACGGCCTTTAAATTAATACCGTGAAGGTCACCGAATTAAGGTTTGTTTAGCTTTATTACGGTATAGCCCATTAAGTGCTAGATTCAGTGTTACCTATATATTTTTGTATACACAATGGCCACTGCAATCACCGAAACAGAAAATAAAGCAAAAACTGCATTATTATTTGAGTTCACAGAAGTCAATCTCAATGATTCAGGTGATTCCCTATCACCTGTTTCCAATTTTGCACCTGCAGCCAGTTGCCCCGAAGTTAGCGAGTTTCATTCTCACTCAGCTCATCAAGCAACCCAAAAAGCCGATGAGCTTTCCGACTGGACTTTGGTCGATGTAAAACCAGAAGCAAACACCATTAGTGAGCAAGAAATTACGAACGCTAAACTAGGCGATAGTACAAACCAAGTAACACTAGAAGTAGAAGTGGCAGAGATAAAGCACCACGCCAAAGACATACAAACAAATCCATGTCCCCCAAAAACTGCAACTAATAAAAAGTTAAATCAAGTTTATCAAAAGCTGTTAGAACTCAAAGAAAGTGGAGCTTTCCCTGAGGCAGTTACTCTAGAAATAAAAAATATAGTATGGTTGAACTCAGAGGCCTCACAAACAAAACGAGCATTTCGTAAACAACTCTGCTTTTTATTGCACCCAGATAAATACCCTGACAATGCCATTGACCAAAAAATTGCTGAGGAATCATTTAAGTTATATATAACATTAACAGAAAAGCGTGACGCACAATCTAAAGTTGAAGAATTCGAACTACAAGAAGTCGAAATTGTAGATATCTTTTTACGTGCACATCGCCCCTCGAAACGAGAAGACACTTCACTTGCATGGCATTTTTCTTATTCATCTACTCATTCTAAAAATGATCCCTATGAAAAGTATAAACATGATATAAAACAAGAACCGCATATTAAAGCTTACTTGCAGAAAGGCTTGTTACTCGAAACTGATATAAACAAATACAATCAACACCATTTTGCTGATTTGATGAGAACTAAAAAATTAATAAGTGGTCAGCTTATGGTTGGGGTGGTTCATGCATTTGACGATGAAATTAGCTTTTTAATTCATTGGTCTATTGCTACTCGACAAAATCATATCTTACTTAGATTATTAAACTGTTTCCCCGGTAAAGTAAATACATGGGCATACAGGGTTGAGCAAGAATCTTGTGGAGGGTTGACAAATGAATACAGCCCACTCATGTGGGCTGTATTATTAAACAATTTCGATGTAGTCAAACTATTACTGCATAACGGTGCTGATATAAGGCTAAAGTCAAATACACTTTTTAAACAGCAATCTGCTATACATTTGGTTGGCTCACTTGCGATGCTTGAGCTGCTTCTTTTATATGGCGTTAATGTCAATTGCCAAGATCATAATGGACAAACTTTTTTACATCTTTTAACTGCAGAATCATACGACCGCAATAACCTTGTTCACAGAAACATTAATCTTGCACAGTCTGGGATTGTAGATGCCTTACTTGATGCAGGTGCATTAGTTAATATTCAAGATAAAGATGGGAATACTCCTTTACACATTGCCTGTTTAAGAGGAAATTTAGCATTAGTTACAGACCTAATGTTAGCTCCACAGCAACGGACTGATATTGCGGATAAAGACCAAGTCGAGCAAGTCAATTTTGTCGCATTACATGCAATCAAAGAGAATGTTAAAGACAACCCTCTTTTTAAGCAGCCAAACCAATCGGGAATAACCCCACTGTTTGCCGCAGCAAAAAGCGGAAACTCTGATATCTTTGCACTATTTTTAAGTGCGGGATTTTCGATTAATGAAATATGTCCCAAAAACGGCTTAAATGTTTATCAAACTGTTTTTCTAGGGGCTTTGGCAAAAACTACTCGTTCACACGGTTCTGACAGCGAAAAATTTGCTCAATTACGTCAAGTTCGATGGATGCTAGATAAAGTGCACACAGGAGATAAAGAGTCATTATCCGACCAACTTCACCATTTACTTACGATTCCATCAGATGAAATCTCTGAACAATGGCTTACAGACACTAAAGTTATGAAAGGGCTTGATGAACTCGGCCTCTTTTTAAGAGGGGAATTGTCTGACAGCTATTATAAGTTTGACAAGAGCACTGCCGTGGTAAAAGCAACGAACCTGTTGGATGAAGAATTAACGGCAACGCTGAAACAATTTGTGGGTATTTCTCGCATCGGCTATAACGTAAAACTTGCAATACAAAGTGAGGAAGAAAGAAGGAGATTTGATACTCTAGTCACTACTAGCGCAAATGCTAGTGGTAGATTATTTAGCCCTTCAGAAAATTCATCAAAGCTAGCAATCACCTATCAGCCTAGCAGCTTGCAACCAGATAAGATTAAGAAAGAAGTCAAAAGCGCTCTATCCGCTGCAAGTAAAAGTTGGTTTGCCACACTTGTTACTAAAGAATCAGCATTTGATAGGAGTTTACATCTACTTCACAATGAACCAGAAGAACTTGTAGCAAAGTGGGCAAGCTATTATAAATGTCGTCAACAAAAGATGAATCCCCAAAAAGCATTAATGCAGTAAGGAGCAGCAACATTTAAAGCTGCTCCTCGTGCTTCACTTTAGTCGCTCTAAGCCTGATCTCAACTCAGACCATGCAGACTTGACCAATTGCAAGTCACTCTCTTCCAATTCATCTTTTGCAAGTTCCATACATACTTCAATTTTTGAATCCAATGCAGGCAAAGAGCTGTCACCTTCGACTTCTAACTCTGAAAGCACAACTGCAATATGACCTTGTAAATAGCCACTGGCAAATAAGGCATCATCGTCACCGTTAGAAACGACATTTTCAATCCAGTTATCTAAAGCCATTTCATATTGTTCTAACATCGAATTTCATTCTCCAATTCATCTGGTGCAGCTACTTGGTACATCACGCTATCGTGGTAACCAGTGGTAATTGGGTAGTAGCCACTGAGTTCTTTATCTAATTTTGGGTCGCCACTATCTACGATTAACGGTCGTCCTTCAAGTGCTTTTAGCTTAGTTTTAGTGGCTAGGATTATAATATTTTCCTTACCTATGCGCTGAATCAACTCAGAAGAAAGTTGCTGATTCCCTCGCCCCAAAATATGTCCTTGCCCACCAATCAAAGTTATAACTAATTTAGTCGGTTGGTTTTCGGTAAGATTGAGCAGTTGCTGCGCGGTTAAATCTGAAGCTAGTAGGGATTCATTTTGAATTAGATCAACACCAAGTAAAGTGTTCTCAACTCCCAAGGTTTCCATAACAGAAGCCACGGTCGAACCCGAGCCCATAATGAAAAGCTCATCTTCCATATTCTCTATCACATCAGCGGCAATATCGGCTAATACCAGCTCATCGACCTCTTTACCGCCCATTTTTACCGCTTGCACATATCTAGGCTCGGCAGGTACTAGCATTTCGCCATAGCGTTTGGCTTTAACTTTACCTTCTCGAAAAGCCAGTTCATCAATATCCATAACATCGGCATGCATTAAGCTAACCAGCTCGCCCTCGAGTAGCATTTTAACAACTAAACCAGAGGCTTTTGGTGTTACACCATATACTCCAGAGTGTATTTTTACTCCAGCTGGGACACCCAATACAGGTTTGGTATCATCAACAACTGAATACACATCTCGTGCGGTTCCATCACCACCAGCAAACAGGAGTAAATCAATTTCTGTTTGATTGAGTATTTCAACAACCTGATGGGTATCGGCCGAGGTTGGCGTTTGAGAAGTTTGGTAAATAAGCTCTACATCAAATCCAAGCTCTTTGGCTACCAACTCTCCCATTTCACCACTGGCGGTGAGAATTTGGATTCTATCTTGATGAGGTAATAATATTTTTAACGCTTCTGCCATTCGCAAATGCGCTTTAGGGATAGCTCCAAGAGCTATAGCTTGGTCCGCAACTCCGTCACTTCCTTTTAAAGCAACACTACCACCTAGTCCGGCGAAGGGATTAACAAGCATCCCAAGTCGAAATTTCATATTTGCTTATTCCATTCCTAGAATTGGTGTTCGTGTTGAAACATCACTATTTTGAGCACGATGACGCAGAAAATGATCCATTAGTGTTATTGCTAACATGGCTTCAGCGATTGGCACAGCTCGAATACCTACACAAGGGTCATGACGGCCTTTGGTGACAATATCGACATCATTACCATTAATGTCCATGGTTTCACCAGAAACACTAATACTTGAAGTCGGTTTAAGCGCAATATGGGCAATAATAGGTTGGCCTGAAGAAATGCCTCCTAACACACCACCGGCATGATTAGATTGGAACCCTTTAGCCGACATTAAATCGCGACCTTCAGAGCCTTTCTGATTTACAACACCAAAACCATCACCAATCTCCACACCTTTTACCGCATTAATGCTCATTAATGCATGTGCAATGTCAGCATCAAGTCGATCAAATACAGGCTCACCCAACCCCACAGGAACATTCGTCGCCACTACGCTGACTTTTGCGCCAATACTATCTCCCTGCTTTTTGAGATCTTTTAAATAATCTTCAAGCTGCTTTATTTTGCTTTCATCAGGAAAAAAGAATGGGTTTTGCGAGGTCTGCTCAATATCGATGACATCAGCTGTAATTGGCCCCAACTGAGATAAGTAACCTTGGATTTCAATACCCAGTGTTTCTTTGAGGTATTTTTTGGCTATTGCGCCAGCAGCAACCCGCATGGCGGTTTCTCTTGCCGAAGAACGACCACCACCTCGATAATCACGTAAACCATACTTTTGTTGGTAAGTGTAATCCGCGTGTCCGGGGCGAAAACTATCTTTGATGTTGGAGTAATCTTTACTACGCTGATCGGTATTTTCAATCAACAAGCCTATCGATGTACCTGTGGTTTTGCCCTCAAACACACCAGAAAGAATTTTAACTTCATCGGGCTCTCGACGTGCCGTGGTGTATCGTGATGTTCCAGGGCGGCGACGTTCAAGCTCCAATTGGATGTCTTGCTCGCAGATTTCAAGACCTGGAGGACAACCATCAATGATGCATCCCAACGCGATACCGTGACTCTCACCAAACGTCGTTACGACAAAATTCTTTCCAATGTTGTTTCCTGACATGGTTTTCCTTGATGTTTTAATTTTCGTCTTTATAAATGGTGAATAGCGATTCACTCTCAATCAGTTGATCTCGTGTAAGTACAAACACACCGTCGCCGCCATGTTCAAAGTTAACCCAAGTAAATGGTACTTCAGGGAACTGTTCCATCAAGTGAACCATTGAGTTACCAACCTCTACCACTAATACGCCATTTTCGGTTAGATAATCAGCCGCATTAGCCAAAATCCGTTTAGTGAGATCTAAGCCGTCACGCCCTGAGCCTAAGCCAATTTCAGGCTCATGATGATATTCGTCAGGCATATCGGATAAATCTTCGGCATCCACATAAGGAGGATTAGATACGATTAAGTCGTATTGTGGACCTTTAGGAATTGACGAAAATACGTCCGATTGCATCGGAAATACCCTGTCCATCAAGTGATGAGATTCAACATTGATTTGAGCAACTTCTAAAGCATCGTCGCTAATATCCAACGCATCAACTTCGGCCTCAGAAAATTCGTAAGCACATGCAATGGCAATACAAGCACTGCCTGTACATAGATCTAATACTCGGTTAACAGGCTTATTGTATAACCAAGGCCCAAAACGATTGCTGATCATTTCTGCAATCGGTGATCTCGGTACTAAGACACGCTCATCAACATAAAATTCTAAATCCGAAAACCAAGCTTTGTTAGTTAGATATGGGACAGGAATGCGCTCATTGACACGACGAATGATCAAATCAACGATTTTATGTTTTTCTGAGGTCAGCAAATTAGTATTAATGACCTGCTGCCCAATGTCGTGAGGCAAATGTAGAGCGTGGAAAACCAAAGCAATGGCTTCGTCCCAAGCATTATCTGTTCCGTGGCCATAATAGATATTGGCATCGTTAAAACGGCTGACAGCCCATCTAAGCATATCACCTACGGTTTGCAGTTCATTTACCGCTTCTTCCACATAAATTCTGTCCAAAACTCACTCCTAGTTGGCACGATTGCAGATATTCTATGTCAACTTGGCTTAGGATTCAGTAAAATATCGTCACTTATCTCATAGAACCAAGCAATGAAAAACAAAGACAAACTTAATGATATGGAAAGTTTTGCTGATCTGATGAAAGGAGTAAAGCCCCTCAAACAAGATAAGCGACACTTTCGAGAAGCAACTAAATCAAAGAATGTGACGATTCAACGTGAGCAAAAAATTGATGCTGACAGCTTTTTCTCTGACAGCTATCAGCCTTTGCTTCCACATGAAGGGCCAATGCGTTGGAAACAAAGTGGCGTAGATAATCACTTATTAAAACGGTTACGTCGTGGTGACTTTGTGCCTGATTTATTGCTTGATTTACATGGTATGAGACAAACCGAAGCCAAACTTGAAATAGCCGCATTGATTCGCGCTTGTATCAAACAGAGGGTTGAATGTTGCAGCGTAATGCACGGCTATGGTTCTGGTATTTTAAAACAGCAACTCCCAATGTGGTTAGCTCAACACCCGAAAGTGTTAGCTTTTCATCAAGCGCCAAAGGAATGGGGAAGTGATGCTGCTCTTTTGGTCTTAATTGATATCGAATAAAAAGGATTATTAAATGAAACGTGTAACAGGAATTGGCGGTGTATTCATAAAATCTGGTAACCCGGAACAATTGAGAGCTTGGTATCAAAAGCACTTGGGTATTGATATACAAAGCTGGGGCGGAACGAGCTTTCAGTGGCATGATGAAAAGAACCCAACACCTGACGGCGCTACCGTATGGAGTGTATTTGATAGCACATCAAAATACTTTGAGCCAAGCCAAGCTGGATTTATGGTAAATTATCGTGTTGATGATTTATTTACCTTACTCGACGTTTTGAAATCAGAAGGCTGCAATGTGATGGAAGAAACCGAAGTCTCTGAGTTTGGTAAATTCGGTTGGGTAATTGATCCAGATGGCAACAAAGTCGAACTTTGGCAGCCACCTGAAGGAAAAATTGAATAGTCAGATTAATTTGGGCTTTGTTTAGATACTAATTTTGACCTTGTATCACTGACTTCAACTACAGCAACACCAGCTGTCGAAAATAAAGGTGGTTCTAGCTCAGAAACCAACTCACTGACTAAGTAACCAAGTAACGGCATGTGTGCAATTACTAAAGTATTTTTGGCTTGGTAATGCTGGGCATAAGCTTCAACAGCTAAAGCACAACGCTTAGGATCTGCATCAGGGGTCAACTCAGTAAGCGTCTCGCTGCGAGGGTTGCAGCCAAGTGACGCTTTTATCACGTCCCAAGTTTGCTGGGCTCTTAAGAATGGGCTAACTAAAATTAAATCAAATTGTTCAACTTGCTCATTAAGCCAATGCCCCATTTGGGCAACTTGAGCTTTCCCATTTGAAGTTAAGACACGCGCTTCATCGGTTTTAGCTTCAAAGCTCGCCTCACCATGGCGCATCAAATAAAATTGCATAAACATCTCGTCTTCAAAATGGCGTAGCACCATAGTTAGTGTTACCCCATTCTATAAATTATTAACCCAATTGTAACTTCAAAAAAGAGATTGGCAAAAGTCGAATAAGTTATAAAAATGTGAAATTAAAAAACCAAATAACTATTTGGTTGAAATCCGGACTCTATCACAGTAACGTCTAAAGTCAGCTCATTATAATTTTCATAACCAACCTTAACGACGAGCTCATCGCACAAAAATATTTCCGCCATAATTTGCGAAATAGACAAACTGGAACCACTATATATTGTGGTTGAACTCTCTTTTGCGCTTTTACACTAACAGGAATAATCATTGACCACTGAACATCGTTCAATCATTACCAGTCCCAATGATCATCGTCAGTATCGCTTTATCACTCTCGACAATGAACTCAAGGTACTTTTGATACAAGATGACAACACCAATCAGTCCGCCGTATCTATGGCTGTGAATGTTGGTCATTTCGACGACCCTGTTGATCGCGAAGGTATGGCTCATTTTCTGGAACACATGTTATTCCTAGGAACTGAAAAATACCCAAAAAGTGGTGAATTCAATGAATTTGTAAACCACTATGGTGGCAGCAACAATGCATGGACTGGCAGTGAACATACAAACTTCCTATCTTCAATCGTTCCTAATTATTTTGAAGCTTTGCTAGATCGCTTCAGTCAATTTTTTATCTCGCCATTGTTTGATCCTGAATACGTAGACCGAGAACGACATGCCATCGAATCTGAGTTCAGTTTAAAACTCAAAGATGATGTTCGCCGCGTCTATGAGGTTGAAAAAGAAACCTGCAACCATGAACACCCTTTCACTCAGTTTTCGGTTGGAAACTTAGTGACTTTGGGTGGTGACGAAAATGAATTAAGACAAGAGCTTCTTGACTTCTACCGCACTAAATACAGCGCAAACATTATGACCTTGTGCCTAATTTCGCCCAACAGTTTGGATGAAATTGAAGCGTTAGCACAAAAATATTTCTCAGGAATCAAAAATACATTTATCGTCAAGCACTATCCTAAAGTACCTTTATACGATCAGTTACAATTACAAAACAAAATCAGTGTTGTTCCAATTAAAAGCCAGCGACGATTAACCATTAGCTTTCTATTACCAAACATTGAAGAACATTACCCTCGTAAGCCACTCACCTTTATCAGCCACCTGCTCGGTAACGAAACAAAAGGCAGCCTACTCTCATACCTGAAATCAAAAGGATGGGTGAACAATTTGTCAGCTGGTGGTGGAGCTTCCGGCTATAACTTCAAAGATTTCTCACTGCTTTTTCAGCTAACAGCAAAAGGGTTAGATCATATTGATGACATAGTTATAACCACTTTCGAATACCTAGAACTCATTAAACAACATGGGTTAGAAAAATGGCGCTACCAAGAACGAGCAAACATACTCCAACAAGCGTTTGATTACCAAGAACCTGTAAAAGCGATTGAGTTGGTGAGTCACCTCAGTATCAATTTACAGCATTACCCTGTAGAAGATGTCATCTATGGTGATTATCGTATGGATGGGCTAAATGTCTCAGAAGCCAAAACGCTGCTGGACTTTCTCAAGCCAGAAAATATGCGATTACAAGTTATCGCTCCTGAAGTTCAAGCTCAAATCTGTAGCAAATGGTATAAGGCTGAATACCGAATTGATGAAGTAAGCCAATGGCTAATAAAAAAATGTAATAACCTTCAAGTTAGAGCTGAATTAGTCCTACCACCCAAAAACCCTTTTATTATCGAAAAGGCTCGACCAAGGTTAACGGATTATCCACTCACAACCCCGAGTATTTTAAAAGACGGTAAAGGGTTCAGGCTTTGGTACCAGAAAGATCAGCAATTCAATGTACCTAAAGGCCATATTTATCTAGCAATTGACTCCTTACATGCTTGCGATACACAAACTCATGCCGCTTATACACGTTTATATATAGAAATGGTGTTGGATTATCTCTCTGAGTTTACCTATGATGCCGAAGTAGCTGGTATTCACTATCATATATATCCACATCAAGCAGGCTTAACACTCCATATCAGCGGTTTTACGATTAAGCAGCTAGATTTACTCAAGTTGATTATTGAAAAAGCCAGAGAACGAAATTTTTGCCAAACACGTTTTGAACGAGTCACTAAGCAATTAATAAGAAATTGGAGAAACATCAGTAATACTCGTCCTATTTCTCAGCTATTTTCAGCATTAACTTCAACCGTACAGTTGAGAAGTTATGAGCCATTGAAGCTAGCTGATGAAATTGAGTGCGCGACTTTAGATAAACTTCATCAACATGTAGAGCGGTTTTATCGAGCCACTTATTTAGAAGGGTTTCTATACGGTGACTATTTACAAGAAGAAGCTAAAGACGTTTGCGATCACTTAAGCGAAGTATTGCATTTAGTCTCTGCACCAAGCCCAGAAAGTGAGCGGGAATTAGTAAATTTAAAAGGCCAAGGCACGTTGGTGAGTAAAGTGAGTACTGAACATCAGGATAGCGCCATTTTAGTTTACTTTCAGTCAGAGCATACGAACACCTTGAATATGGCACTTTTTAGTCTCCTCAATCACACCATGTCATCACCGTTTTTCCATGAGCTGAGAACCCAAAAACAATTAGGATATATGGTAGGAACAAATTACCTCCCCTTAAATCGTCATCCCGGAATGATTTTTTATATCCAGTCCCCTAACAGTGGCCCTAAAATATTACTAGAAGAGATAGACAGCTTTATAAGCGATTTTTCATACACAGTTATGCAACTAACCAATGAGTCATGGTTGAAAACAAAAGAGGGATTAATCAATCAAATCATGGAGCACGATCCAAACCTAAAAACTCGCAGCCAAAGATACTGGACCAGTATTGGCAACAAAGATTATCAATTTAATCAGCGTGAACAGGTGGTGAATGAAATAAATCACTTAACAAGAGCAGAATTGATCCGTTTTCTAGTCGAAAAAATGAAGACAAATTACAAAGATAGAATAGTGCTTTACTCATGTGGAGAAGAGCATCAAGACCAGCAAGTCCCCGCAACTAAACCCATTCCTGAAGATCTTATATCATTTAAGCATCTCTCGACACGCTTCAGCTTGTAACGAATGTTAAACATAATTTAGCCATAGAGAAGTCGTGTCAAAATCCTGTTGTTTAGCCATTTTTTGACACAATATTTCAAGGTCGTAACAAATGTTGTCAATTGGATACAATAGCTTTGACAAATACATAATAATCTGAAAAAGTGTTGTGTTTTACCGTACTCGTTTAGCCAATAACAATAACTAAAAAGATAACTATGCATTTCAGACACATCTGTGCCTTGTTTTTACTTGTCCTCTCAGGGATCACCCATGCTTCGGATAACATCGCAGAAGCTTCATTTGAAAAATCAGAACCATCAACTGAACAAAAATCAGACACTTCAATATCTAAAACTGAAGAAACAGATCTAATCGAAATTCCTGATTCGCACATTATTCTCAACACTGAAACTTATGGGGTTGCAGAGGGGTTATCGCAAAGTACTGTTACCTCGATTGTGGAAGATAAAGATGGCTTTTTGTGGGTAGGCACAGTCAATGGATTAAACCGTTTTGATGGTACTGAATTTACCCATTACTTCGCGGGCGATAGTGGATTACCTAGTCCGTTTATTCGCAGTTTGTTTGTAGATGATGATGGTACACTTTGGGTTGGAACTGATAGTGGTTTAGCTAAATATAAGAAAAAAAGTGATACTTTTGATGAAGTTTTTTCTAATATTGTAGGAGACCAGCCAATTTGGGCAATCAAAGAACAAAATGATAGCCTCACACTTTCTACTGATAGGTATATCTACTCAAAAGATCAAGGCCATCTGCAAGTTCTATTTGATTATAACTCCGAAGTAGGAGTAAGGGATTATTTTATTTTCCAAGACTATACAGCCATCTTAACTTACTCAAGAGATTTATCACTCTATACAAAAGGCAAATTTGAGCTCATAAGTAAGAAAGTTTTATCAATAGCAAAAAACAATAATAAGTTAACTTATTCTTCAAATTCTGGTACTTATACTATAGACAGAGAAGTAGTAAAAAAAATCAGTGAAGATTATTATGAAGAAATAATTTTTGCTGACAATGAACTATTTGGTATAAACAGTAAGGGAATAAAAAACCTAACACAAAGAAAAACAATAGGTTCATTCTCTTTTGACGTCCCAATAATAACAGCTTATTTTAAAAATAATAATTTTCACATTGGAACTATTGGTAATGGTTATCTTTCGATTAACAAACACAAAAATCTTTTAAAAAAAATATCTAACATAACTAATCCAGTTTGGAATATAACTAAGCAAAACAATGACAGTATAATTATCTCAACCAATGAAAAAAAAATATTAAAACTTGACAAGAATTTTAATATATCTCAAAGAGTTATCACAAAACAGCATGGGTACAAATATATATCCATAGTAGATAACAAATATTTAATTGCTACTGAATCAGGGCTTTTCTTAGTAGAAAAAAATAAACCTGAAAAATTATTATTAAATAAAAAAATAACATCAAAAAATGAAGACAGCAAACAAATTTATTATGGCACTGACGATGGTTCAGTATATGTCTATAAAAAATTAAAGGGAACATTACTTAAAGAAATAAATTTTAACAATCAAACGATTTTAAGTATAAATAAAGTAAATGAAGATTTTTTTATATCGACTAGCAAAGGCCTATATAAAAACAACGAAAGAATTGATAACGAGTTGGTATTTTCGAGTTGTGATATCAAATCGAACCTATACTTTGGCACTACCACTTCATTGAAAAAAATAGATTTGAATTCAATGAAAATCTCAAGTATCTATGAAAATAACAAAAACATCTATAGTGTTTTCTGTGGTGCTGATTTTGTCGTGGCAGCTTCACAAGGTGAAGTGATATATATAAAAAACAATTTAAAACCATATGTATTCAACACTAATTCTGGCTCACAAAAAGAATATAACTCTTCTAAAATAATTAAAGTAAGCAATAATAGTTTATTAATAGGTGGAACTAGTGGAGTAAGTTACTTCACTCCTTCAGACTTTGATTTTTATGTAAAAAACCAGAAAAAGCCAACCATCTCTATATCTTCACTAATGGTTTTTAATAAAAAAGTTTTTAAAAATCATTTTTCAGGAAATATAAGCCAAGCTAAAGAGTTTATATTTTCTCATTCAGATTACCCTTTCACTTTTAGATTTTCATCACCAAATATTCAAGCTAAATATTTATATAAAATGCAAGGTATAGACCCTAACTGGATAACTGCAAACGAGGAACACTCTGCAACTTATACGAACCTATCTCCAGGTGAATATGTTTTTAATATAAAAGCGATTGATTCAATTACTAACATCGAAAGCAATGTTAAACATATTCGAATACAAATCACCCCGCCTTGGTGGCTTAGTAAAGCTGCTAAGATAGGGTACTTCATTTTGTTCTTTATCATACTAATATTAATAGTGATTTTACTCAAAAAACGTCGTGAGATTCAGAAAAAAATCGCTCTCAGTGAAGAACGATTAATGCTTTCTTTATGGGGGAGTGGTGACGAAATGTGGGACTGGGATATTCGTTCAGGGCAAATTTTTCGTTCCAATGTATGGCAAAACCTTAACTTCCCTGAAATAGGCCAGCGCTCGGAAAATGAACAGCAAGGTCATAATATTCACCCAATGGATAGAAAGCATGTGAATAAGATGCTCAGTGAGCACCTAAATGCTTCAACTGATATTTTTGAAGTGCCTTATCGAGTAAGAGACAGAAACGGTGACTGGATTTGGATTTTAGACCGAGCCAGAGTCGTTGAGCGCGAAGATGACGGCTCACCTATTCGTATGACGGGAACCATTAAAAACATCAATGACTTCAAACGCAATGAAGAACAATTGAAATTGTTTGGTACCGCAATCGAAAATATTTCTGAAGGTGTGTTTATTCTTGATGCAAACTTTGAGTTTATCGAAGTCAATTCAGCTTGTTGTAAAATCACTCGTTGTTCCAGCGATGATTTAATTGGCAAAAAACTTAAATTCACTCAATACCCAGAGAGTTTTACTCACCAAGTAAAGCATATGCTTACTAATTATGGTCGCTGGACCAGTGAAATTGATGCCAAACGCGACGATGATAGCCTGTTTAAAATGGATGTCAGTATCGATACTATCTACGATCATCAGGATAATGCCAGCCATTTTGTGGCGATATTCTCTGATGTCACAATCAAAAAAGCTCAAGAACAAGAGATGCGCCACATCGCCTCTACCGATAATCTAACAGGCTTGCCTAACCGCGACAGTTTACAACTCACATTAACCAACTTAGTAACTCGTAAAGCAAACCATTCACTGTTGGTTTTGGATATTGATAATTTTAAGAAGATCAACGATTCATTGGGTCATGCACTTGGTGATGAATTGCTACAACAGGTTTCAAGTCGAATGAAACAGGCATTGGATAATGATGCCACCTTGTATCGCCTTGGCGGAGATGAGTTTGCGATTGTAATTGAAAAGCTGACAGATATTAACCATATTGCAGCTATTGCAAATCGAATTATTGAAACTTTTGTTCAGCCCGTAGCTTTAAAATCTCATCAAGCAGTTGTTGGTGCCAGTATTGGCATTGTGCTGTATCCAGATGATGAAACCAACGAACATAATTTATTAAAATCAGCAGAAATCGCCATGTATTCAGCAAAGTCTAGTGGTGGTAATAGTTTCAACTTCTATAAAGAGTCCGAAAATGCTGGTGCAGTTCGTCAACTAGAAATTGAAAATCAAATTCGAGAAGCATTAAAAAATGATTATTTTGAGGTTTATTACCAACCCAAAATTTCATTAAGTTCCAATAAATTGTCTGGGATGGAAGCCTTGGTACGCTTAATACACCCAGTTCACGGATTTATTTCTCCAGCAGAATTTATTCCGATTGCTGAAGAAACAGGGCTTATTGTAGAAATTGGCGAAATTGTACTTAGCAAAGCTTGCCAAACGACTAGAAAGTTGGTTATTGAACATGGCTTTGAAGGTCGAGTGGCCGTTAACTTATCTTCTCGACAATTTGCCCTGCCTGATCTTGAAAAAAGAATCACCCAAGTTCTGAATTATTCTGAACTTGAATCTAAACATCTTGAGATTGAAATCACTGAAAGTACTGTAATTCAAGATCCTGAGCAAGCCATTAAAGTAATGACTAAACTACGCAGTATGGGAATAAGCTTAGCCTTAGATGATTTTGGTACAGGTTACTCCTCCCTAACTTATCTCAAGGATTTCCCGATATCTTCAATTAAAATAGACAAATCATTTATCGATGACATTGATAAATCCGATCGTGATCTTAAAATGGTAGATTCAATTATCACTATTGCCCATAACATGGATCTTAAAGTGGTTGCTGAAGGTGTTGAGGAGCAAAATCAATTAACTGCACTTCGCGCTTTAAAGTGTGAAGAGATACAGGGTTACATTTTTAGTAAGCCGTTGCCAAAGGATAAACTCACTAAATTTTTGAAACAAAAAACTACTAGTTAGAATATAACAGCATAAATTTCCAAACAATAAATTGACGCATTTATTGGCACGACATGTGCTAAATAAATATGAATTTATATTTACAGCTTTGGGAAAATTATGTTAAAAAAAATCATCATATTAGCAGCTATTGCAGCAGCAAATTTGGCTGCACCATCAAGTACAACTAGCAGTGAAGAAGCTTTAATTACAGCTCACCCAGGCATGCGCCTTAAAGCCATCGAAACGGCTGCTCACCCAGGTATGCGCCTTAAAGCCATCGAAACAGCAGCTCACCCAGGCATGCGCCTTAAAGCCATCGAAACGGCTGCTCACCCAGGTATGCGCCTTAAAGCCATCGAAACAGCAGCTCACCCAGGTATGCGCCTTAAAGGCATAGAAACAGCAGCTCACCCAGGCATGCGCCTTAAAGCCATCGAAACGGCTGCTCACCCAGGCATGCGCCTTAAAGCCATCGAAACGGCTGCTCACCCAGGTATGCGCCTTAAAGACATAGAAACAGCAGCTCACCCAGGCATGCGCCTTAAAGCCATCGAAACGGCTGCTCACCCAGGCATGCGCCTTAAAGCCATCGAAACGGCTGCTCACCCAGGCATGCGCCTTAAAGCCATCGAAACGGCTGCTCACCCAGGTATGCGCCTTAAACATTCTCAAACCGCCTAAGGAGCTCACTATGCTAAGAAATATCCTTATCTCTATGGGTTTAGCTAAGCCAAAAACTCATAAGGTGAAGCTTCCTAAGAGCTTGAGAGAACTTGAAGTTGTTTCTGCAAAAGCTTGGTGGAGCTAATTCCGAACTGGAATCAATATGAAAGCATCAGCATTCGCTGAGGTATCAACCCTCAGCGTAGCTGCTCTTTTAACAGCTCATCTACACTCTCTATACCATCAAATCCTAACCTCGTTATAGCAACCCCTTTAAGTAGACACATCACTACCCTTCTCTGCCCTAAAACAAGTAACTCAAACAAGCCTTCAGAGAAAGTGTACTTTGACCACCTATTTTCCTTTGATCGTAAAGTCGCTGGATACCTGCCTTCGCAGGTATGACGGAAAACAGAGTTACCACCAGTAATGGCAGAGTTAACTATCTATATTGTTATCACTTATATCAAATTGATTAATAACGACAATTTTCCGGCAGGCAATAAAAAAGCGGCTTATTATTGCCGCTTTTTGTCAATTCTTTGACGCAGATCTCTTGACTATAAAAATTAGGCGTAAAACTTTTTACCCTCTTCCGCCATTTTTACTAACAATTCACAAGGTTCGAATCGTTCACCATGAGTGGCTTGATATCCTTTAAGAAGAGTCACTAATTTATCAGCGCCCATTTCATCCATATAACGGAATGGGCCTCCTAAGAATGGAGGGAATCCAATTCCGAAAATAGCACCAATATCCCCATCTCTAGGAGAAGCAATAATGCCCTCTTCTAAGCAACGTACCGCTTCATTTAGCATTTGCACCACGCAACGTTGAACGAGTTTTTGAGGATCATGATCATGGCTTGGGGTAATACCAAATAAGGTATAAACCGATTCATCAACCTGCTTTTTGCCTTTCTTGGCTTGTTTACCATAAAGATAAAAACCTTTTTCGCTCTTTCTACCTTTACGACCATCAGCTAATAATTTTTCGTATACATCAGGGGCTTTAAATCGTGAACCTAGCTCTTTTTCTAAAATGGGGGAAATTTTAGCGCCAACATCAATACCAACTTCATCTAAAAGATTGATTGGGCCAACAGGGAAACCAAACTTAACCAGTGCTTTATCTAAATGCTCAACCCGTTGGCCTTCAAGTAATACCTGTGCGGCTTCTAGCATATAAAGCACGAGGATACGGTTAACATAAAAACCGGCCCCATCTTTAACTACAATCGGAGTTTTTCCTTGCTTACGCGCAAATGCTACCGTGGTATCGATGGTTTGTTGGGATGTCTTTTCATGGGCAATCACTTCTACCAGCGGCATTTTCTCTACGGGAGAAAAGTAATGAAGACCAATCACATTTTCAGGTCGCTCAGCCGCTTCCGCGATTTGCCCAATTGGAAGTGAAGAGGTATTAGAAGCGAAAATAGTATTTTTGTTACATTCTCGCTCAATATCTTTCACCATTTTGTGTTTAAGGTTTAAATCCTCAAACACGGCTTCGACAACAATATCAGCATCCTTAACGCCACGATAATCTGTTGTTGTGGTCATCAACGCCATGGTATTGTCTCTAGCAGAAGCGGTCATGTGACGACGTTTTACTTTTTTATCTAGCTGCTTATAAGCATAAGCCAAGGCATTACTTAGCCCTTGCTCTGCAATGTCTTTTACGCGGACAGGCATTTTAGCTTTTGTGGCCGTAACCGAAGCGATACCGCCTCCCATCAACCCACCACCTAGGACAACAGCTTTATTTAAGTCTCGAATTTCTGCTTCGCCCGCCTCTTTTTTCATTTCTGTAGTAGCGAAAAAGATGGTACGCAGTGCTTCTGATTCTTTAGTCAAAACCAAATCAGCGAAATGTCGAGACTCAGCCTCTAAACCAGCTTTCATACCTTTGTTTGCACCTACTTTAATGCAATCAATAATTTTTGGTGGTGCAGGATAATTTCCTTGAGTTTTCTTATGAACTTTTTTCGCCGCTTGATCAAAAACAATATTGCGACCAATTGATGTATCTTCTAATAAACGATTGATAAGTGATTTATTACGAGACTTAGGTGCGACCTTACCTGATTTGGCTAAATTGATTGCAGATTCAAGCAAAATAGACTGAGGAACCATATCTTTCACCAGCCCAGCTTTTAGTGCTTGTTTGGCACGAAGCTGCTTACCTGTAAGCATCATATCTAAAGCTGTTGTGATCCCCACTAATTTAGGTAAACGCTGCGTACCGCCACCACCGGGAAGTAAACCAAGCATGACTTCTGGCAGCCCTAGCATCGTCTTAGCATCATCAGTACAAATTCTTGCATGACATGCCATGGCAAGCTCTAAACCACCACCTAAACAAACGCCGTGAATCGCAGCTACTACAGGGAACGAAAGCCCCTCAAGCTCAGCAAAAACCTCATAACCTTGTTTGGTAATTGCCGTGACATCATCTTTAGTTTTGCAGGCATCCAACATTTTGACATCTGCACCAGCGATGAAGCTGTCTTTTTTACCTGAAATAAGCACTAACCCTTTAATGCTATTATCTCGCTTGATTTCACTGAGCAAGGTACTGATTTCATCAGCGAACTCGGCGCGGAGGGTATTCATGGTTTCACCAGGGACATCCATGGTCACCACTGCAATGCCATCATCACGACGTTCTAAATTAAATGTTTTATCCATCTTGATTACTCCACTTCAACAATCATTGCAGCACCTAAACCACCAGCGGCACAAGCCGTCGCTAAGCCTGTACCGCCACCGCGACGTTTTAACTCTCTACATACTTGAGTGATCAAACGAGTACCAGTTGCCGCAAATGGGTGACCATAAGCAATGGAGCCACCAAGTACGTTAAACTTGCTCATATCAATTTCACCAATTGCACGAGATTGACCCAGCTTTTTTTCTGCAAACTTTTTAGAAGCAAACATTTTCATATTTGCTAATGCTTGAGCGGCAAAGGCTTCGTGCATTTCGATCAAGTCAAGATCTTCAAGCTGCATACCCGCATTAGCGAGCGCCTTTGGCGTGGCATAAGACGGTCCCATTAACATATCTTCCCAGACATCAATGGCGCTGAATGCATAACTCTTGATATAACCAATTGGGTTATAACCTAAAGCTTTTGCTTTACCCTCACTCATTAAAATAATGGCTGAAGC
Source organism: Parashewanella sp. 2210YD4-3 (assembly GCF_056591735.1). Classification (NCBI taxonomy): domain Bacteria; kingdom Pseudomonadati; phylum Pseudomonadota; class Gammaproteobacteria; order Alteromonadales; family Shewanellaceae; genus Parashewanella; species Parashewanella sp. 2210YD4-3. The sequence goes on from NZ_JBWQOG010000004.1 coordinate 60,214, forward strand.
ACCATCGGTTAATGGAGTTGAGTTAGCAGCGGTCACAGTTCCATGTTTGCGATCAAACGAAGGACGAAGCTTAGCGTAACTCGTTAAGTTAGAATCCGTTCGAACATTATTATCTTGCTCGATAAAAGATTTATAAGGCGGAACGTGAGCAACCATTACCTCATCTTTTAAAACACCTGACTCCCATGTTTTAGTAGCCAAAGTATGTGATCGGTGAGCGAGCTCGTCTTGATCAGCACGGCTTATCTGATGTGTTTTTGCCATTTGCTCTGCGGTTTGCCCCATACTTAAATTCGTTGAATATTCCGCAACGGCAGGAGGTACTGGCTTTAAGTCTTTTAAACCTAATTTTTTGATAATGTTCCAACGCTGACCTAATGTTTTCGCTTTTGATAAGTCCACTAAACCACGAGCAAAACGTCTAGAAAATTGAATCGGTACAACCGATGATGAATCCGCGCCACCCGCGATACCAATTTCGGCATTGCCCAGTAAAATAGATTCAGCGATATTCGCTGTTGACTGGAAGCTCGTCGCACAAGCTCGGGTGACACTATAAGCATCTGTATGTACATTCATACCAGTGCCTAAAACAATTTCACGAGCGATATTGGGTGCAGCTGGCATTTGAACCACTTGACCATACACCAATTGGTCAATCAATTTAGGATCGAGCTCCGAGCGAGAAAGCAACTCGTTAACCACCATTTTTCCTAAATCTAATGCTGAAATTCCGTGTAAAGCCGTTGCTTGCCTAGCAAACGGTGTTCGTAAACCACTCACAATCGCAACTCGTTCGCCGCGACCGTTAGTCAGTTGTTGCTTACCACCCATAAAAAACCCCTTTGAAATAATCCATACATTAGATCCTATAACCATAGAATAGATTTGAATGGAATAAATAAACCGATCTGAAAATGACTGATTTCCATTGACATCAAAAACTTGGTTCGAAAACGGAACTTGTCAGGCAACAACAGGTCAGACCATAAAACTGTGATCTGATTCTAACTATTTACGGATGAAATTCAAACACTCGTTTAGATTTATCTCATTATGAATAATGAGATAAGTACCTAAACATAGTTTTTTTCGCTTTATTGGCTTCCATCTCAAGCACTCTACTACGTTGTTCTTGCCTGAAATATTGTTGATATTTCTTCGCAAGAACGCCCTATTTAGTACTTAATGTGACAGCCAAAATTATCGAAAAACTTATGCTCAGGTACTTAACCGCTTGAACTTCCCATAAGTAAAATGATAAAAACATCATAAATCGTAGTCGAAGCATTTAATTTACTGAGAAAAATCATGTCTCTAAGCCGTTTTCAAACATTACGACAATATTTAAATACCGTGATCCTCGGCCAGCCGACACTCACTGAGAACTTACTTATCGCACTAGTTGCTAATGGACATCTATTAGTTGAGGGCCCTCCTGGCTTGGCAAAAACCCGCGCAGTAAAAGCTTTGTGTGATGGTATTGAAGGTGACTTTCATCGAGTTCAGTTCACACCAGACTTATTACCTGCTGACCTAACAGGTACAGATATTTATCGTGCTCAAACCGGTGCTTTCGAATTTGAAGCAGGGCCAATATTTCATAACTTAATATTGGCTGATGAAATCAACCGTGCGCCAGCCAAGGTTCAATCAGCACTATTAGAAGCCATGGCAGAAGGCCAAGTAACTGTTGGTAAAAACAGCTATAAATTACCAGAACTATTTTTAGTAATGGCGACACAAAATCCATTAGAAAATGAAGGGACTTATCCATTACCTGAAGCTCAGCTTGACCGTTTTCTTATGCATTTGAGTCTTGATTATCCAAGTGCTGAAACTGAAATGGAAATTTTGCGCCAATCACGCAAAGAAGCACAAACGCACCAGTTGCCGTCAATGGAACCTATTTCTCAAGCGGATATTTTTTCTGCTCGTGATGCTGCATTGGATATTTACCTTGCCGAACCGCTAGAGAAATACATCATCGATATCGTAATGGCAACTCGACAACCTCAGCACTTTAATGAAGACCTTGCACAATGGATAGAATACGGTGTCAGTCCTCGTGCAACCATTTCATTAGAACGGTGTGCCAGAGCTAGAGCTTGGTTGCAAGAGCGTGATTATGTCTCGCCTGAAGATATACAAGCAGTTGCAGCTAATGTGCTACGCCACCGTATCTTGTTAAGTTACCAAGCTCAAGCTGAAGGGATCAGCACAGATGATGTGATCCAAAAAGTGCTCAGCTTGGTCGCTGTACCTTAAACCTTTAATTTGCCATAAGTGAAGTCATACTACTTTTGATATAAAGGACTTACGTCGTACCTGCGAAGGCAGGTATCCAGTGGCTTTAAGTGAAAAGACACTAGGCTCCTGCCTTCGCAGGAGCGACGATAAATTTATAGGATTTAGTCCATATAGCTCTATACAAGAGTTTGAAGGAACGGCACTGAAAAAAGCTATAGTCACATAAAAGAGATACAATGATAACTGAACAACAATTGCCTCTATTTGCCAATGGTTATGAGCTTTCTGAAAAAGAACTGTTAGCCTGTCAGAACCTTGCTAAAGCACTGCCGAACATAAACCACCGAGCCAAGGCGGCTTTGGCAGGTCACCGAAGCAGTAATATTAAAGGCCGAGGCATGGAGTTCGCTGAAGTACGTCATTATCAACAAGGTGATGATGTGCGTAGTATCGACTGGCGAGTCACGGCTCGTACAGGTAAGCCGCATACAAAGCTGTTTGTCGAAGAACGAGAAAGACCAATTCTGCTATTTGTTGATCTTAGCCACAGCCAGTTTTTTGGTTCTCAATTATTACTACAATCTGTGCAAGCTTGTCACATAGCAGCGACATTAGGCTGGCATACTGTACAACAAGGTGATCGGCTCGGCGCATTAGTAGCAACAGAAACTGATCATGTAGAACTGAAACCCAAAAGCCGTCGTCATGGCATTTTACAGCTCATTTCTACCTTAAATGAGCTTCATCAAAATCAACTCGCAAATATTGATAATGACGACTATCAACCAAACCATGTGTTTAATGCCTGCATGCGCTTAAAACGATTAGCAAAACCAGGTTCCTTGGTGTGGATCATTTCTGACGGCCAAAACTTTACTCCCGAATGTATTGCCCCGCTCACTGAACTCAAGCGCCATTGTGAAGTAAAGGCTTTTTTAGTTACCGATCCGCTTCGTACAGGGCAACTAGATTTACCTAAGCAATTTAGTTTACCTATCAAACAAGGCAAGCAGAAAACAGTGTTAACTCGCCAATCGTATCAAACGTGGCTGAACAGCGAACAACAAAAAAGACAACAATTTTTATCACTCATGCAGCAAATACATGTTTACCCAAACTCTATTGATGCAGGCAAAAAGCTCAGTGAGCAATTGGAGCTGTTACGCCAATGAATGCCAATAATCCAGCATTAGCACAGTTAAAAGATATCCATACCCCTGAAGCAATTGGGCTCTGGCCACTTGCCATCGGATATTGGATTGTTATTGCCACAGCCATACTGCTGATAGTAATGACTTACCTACTCATTAAACGCCATAAAAATAATCAAAAGATAAAGAAGGCCGCTATGGCAGAGTTGCAGGCTATTCCACTCGACATTGACACTTATGCCGTCCAAGTTAATGCAATTCTCAAGCGTGCAGCGATGAGCTACCGTAACCGAGAAGATATCGCAGCTGTAGATAGCCATCAATGGTACCAATGGTTAGATCAAACCATGCCTAAATCACATCAAGGAAAAATTGCTAGCTTATTAGAAAAACGCTACCAAGCCACTCCGTTAACAAAAGAAGAAAAACAACAACTAAGCACTCTTGCTGCAATTTGGTTAAAGCAATCACTTCCACTTAAAAAGGAGGCCAAATGTTAACCATAATTTGGCCTTGGATTTGGCTATTGCTTCCCTTGCCACTTATTTTCAAACGCATAAAGCAAAAACAACACGGTGGTCACTTAAAATTGCCTGCAACCGGCACACTTACAGGTGTCCAACAACAAAAGGCTTCGACAAAAAAATACGGTTATTGGCTATTGTGGTTGCTTTTTTTAGCCGCCATTTGCCGCCCGCAATGGTTTGGTGATCCCATTGACCTACCGAGTAAAGGTCGTGACCTCATGGTCGCAGTGGATTTATCAGGCAGTATGCAAATTGAAGACATGGTACTCAATCATCAAACCGTAGATCGCTTTACCATGATCCGTCATGTTGTCAGTGACTTTATCCAACGTCGTAAAGGCGACCGCATAGGATTGATTTTGTTTGCCGATCACGCCTACCTGCAAGCACCTCTTACACTTGATAGACGTTCGGTAAGCCAATTTTTAAAAGAAGCTCAAATTGGGCTAGTTGGAAAACAAACCGCTATTGGCGAAGCCATTGGGCTAGCCGTTAAACGCTTTGATAAAGTAAAAGAAAGCAATCGAATATTGATTTTACTTACCGATGGCTCTAACAACGCAGGAGTGCTTGACCCGCAGCAAGCCGCCGATATTGCTGCCAAACAAGGGGTCACCATTTATACCATTGGCGTAGGTGCCGATATCTTAGAGCAAAGAACCCTATTTGGGCGTCAGCGCGTAAATCCATCTATGGATCTCGATATCAATGCACTAAAAGCCATTTCAAATAAAACCCATGGAAAATTTTTCCGCGCCCGTAATACTGAGGAATTAGAAAAAATTTACCATGAAATTGATAAGCTAGAACCTATCGCCCGTGATCAACAAACTTATCGCCCACGTTCTGAGCTGTTTTATTATCCTCTAGCCCTCATGCTATTGCTTCATGTATTTATGTGTCTCAGTCGATTACCCGCATTGCAAAATCTATCAAAAATTAAATCAGGAGAACAAAAATGATCTTGCATTTTATTCGTCCTGAATGGTTGTTTGCTCTCATTCCTCTTGCAATAGTACTGGTGTTACTTTGGCGCCATCAAGGAGGAAATACTGTATGGAACCGTTATATTTCTCCTCACTTAGCAAACTTACTTATTGATACTGGTGCACAAAACAATAAAAACTCGGTACTGTTATTAAGTGGTTTCTGGCTTATTTTGGTCATTGCCTTATCAGGCCCTGCTGTAACAAAACAAAACTTACCTGTCTTTGCCAGCACTCAAGGCCGAGTACTGCTCATGGATATGTCCTTATCCACTTATGCTACCGACTTACCTCCCAACCGCTTAACCCAAGAGAGATATAAAGCCATTGATTTGATCAAAGCGCTCAACGAAGGGGAAACTGGTTTAATTGCCTATGCTGGAGACGCATTTACCATCAGCCCGTTGACTCGTGATAAAGGTACGCTGTTAAATTTCTTGCCAACACTAACGCCAGATATTATGCCTGTGGCGGGATCGAGCCTAGCTTCTGGTATTGAGAAAGCGAAGCAGCTACTTACTCACGGCGGACATATTAAAGGCGACATCATTGTATTCACTGATGGTATTAACGAAAGGCAACTGCAACAGGCCAAAGCTCAACTTAGCGATCAGAATTTTCGCTTGATTATTTTGGCCTTTGGTAGTCAACAAGGCGCACCGATTCGTTTACCTGATGGACAACTATTAAGAGATAACGCTAACCAAATTGTGGTGGCAAAAACTCGATATGATTTATTAAGCGAATTGGCACAAGCAGGACAAGGAAGCATGATCAAATATCGAGCTGATGATGGTGACATCAAACAAATAACTAATCAGCTGAGTGTAAAAAAACAAGCAAAGTTGACTGACTTACAAGGTGAGACATGGCAAGACCTAGGGCCATACATCGCTTTATTACTTATCCCCTTTGTACTTATGTTGTTTAGAAATGGGGCCACTCTATTCGCTCTAATACTGTGTACAGGCTTATTAATGCCACAACCAGCACAAGCAATGGATTGGAACTCTCTATGGAAAACACAGAACCAACAAGCGCAAGAGGCGTATAACAACAAAGAGTATCGACAAGCAGCCAAACAATTCAATCAACCACAATGGCAACACAGTGCACAATACAAAGCTGGTGATTTCAAACAAGCACTGAAAGGCTTTGAGCAAGATGACTCAGCAGCTGGGCTCTACAATCAAGGCAATACGCTAATGCAAATGGGCAACTATGCCGAGGCTGAAAAACGTTACCAACAAGCACTTAAACAAGCTCCATCCATGGCTGACGCTCAGCATAATTTGGAGCTAGCGAAAAAACTGCAAAAACAGCAGCAACAAAAGAAACAGAACAGTAGCGGTGATAACAAACAACAAAACCAAGACAAAAAAGATCAGCAACCTCAGCAAAATGATCAACAGAATAACAAGAATAATGACGAGCAAAAATCGCAGCAGAATCAAAATCAGCAACAACAAAGCAAGCAGAATCAAGAGTCAGATCAGCAAAAGCAGTCTGGCAATGACTCTCAAGAGTCTGATGAGCAAAATAATAAGCCTCAACAGCAAAACCAACAAACAAATCAGGATGACCAGAAGCAAAAACAATCTGAGCAAGAGCAACAGAAATCACAGTCTGAGCAGCAAAAAGCGGATGAACAACAATCTAAAAAACAACAAGCCACAGCTGCAGAACAAAAACAAGATAATGGTGAACCTAAACAGCAATTACCAGCAAGTATGCAGAGGGCGTTAAATGCTATCCCAGATGACCCACAACTTTTGATCAGAAATAAAATGCAACTTGAGTATCAAAAACGTCGTCAACAAGGTCGAACAGTAGAAGGACAAGAACAGTGGTAAAACGACTCTTAACATTATTTATTCTATTGGTCAGCACTTCCTTTCCTGCTCTGGCTATCACAAAAATAGAATCATCGGTTGATAGAAACCCTGTTGTTAAAGGCGAGTATTTCATTTTAAACGTGACCGCTGATGACGAAGTTGAAGGCAAAACCCTCAACACCTCAGCCCTACTTAAAGATTTTATTGTCGGGCGTACTAGCGTGAGTCGAAGCACTCAAATCATCAACTTCGACGCAAAACGAGAAACTCGCTGGCAAATTCTGTTGGCTCCGAAACGCAAAGGCATCGTAAAGATCCCTAGCTTCGAAATCGACAATGTAAAATCGAATGAAATCGCTCTGCAAGTCGTTTCTGATGCAAATGCTAAGCAGAAGAATAAAGACGTTTACATCACCACTTCACTGAACCACCAGCAAGGTTACGTTGGCCAGCTTTTGCTTTACACCATGAAGCTTTATCTCGCCGTCGACTTGCAGCGTGGGGCGTTAAATGCACCTAACATTGATGATGCTCAAGTTAAACAAATAGGCAATGACAAAGATACAACCGAAATCGTCAATGGCCGCCGTTTTCGAGTCATTGAAAGAACCTATGGCGTTATTCCAAACAAGGCTGGAAAATTAGAGATTAGTGGAGCAGGTTTTAGTGGTGATGTGTTAACCAATACTCAACCAAGCCGAGGTTTATTTGGCTTTAATGAAAGTCGCCCAGTGCTATTAAATGCAAAACCACAGTCCATTCAAATTTTACCTAAACCCGCTGATTATTACGGTGATTGGTTGGTCTCTGATTTAGTGGTTCTGAAAGAAACGTGGCCAGAAAACAAAAAAGTGTTTGAGGTTGGTTCCCCTATCACGCGAACCATCAAAATTTTGGCTTCGAATACTGACGATGCAAGTGTTCCAACACTTAACCTAAGCTACTCTAACGCGTTGAAGAGCTATCCTGAAAAACCGGTACGGAAAACTTATGTTCGTGGCAACTCTTTGGTGGCTGAAGTAAGCCAAACAGTGGCTATCGTTCCAACCAAGTCTGGGACCTTTACCTTGCCAGAAGTGCGCGTTCCTTGGTGGAACCCAATCAAGCGCAAACAAGAATTTGCAACCTTGCCTGCAAAAAAAATAAAGGTTATTGGCTCTGTACCTGCACCAGAGCCACAAAAACCTATCGCACCATCTCAAGCTCAAACGGCAACAACGCTTACACCAGTTGAATCAGCAGGTTATTGGCCTTGGGTTTCACTTGTTTTTGCCGCTCTATGGTTATTCTCTACATTTATGTGGTTGCGACAAAGCCGTCAGTCAAACGTACAAAAGATGGCAAACACTAGAGCATCTACTCGGTGGTCTGATATCTCCATAAAAGAGATTGAACAAGCCTTTAAAGCCAAAGAGTATGGTAAAGTGCTAACTCTGCTCCAAAAATATGCTAGCCAACGCCAAGGAACGACATTGAATTTGTCACAAGTGTCCCAAGTGTCAACAGAAATTCAACAAGCGATAGAGGAACTACAGGCTGCTCAATATGGAAAGAGTCAATGCCAACTAACGGTCAAAGCTCTTCGGGAAGCCATTGAGTCTTTAAATGCATCTAACGCGAAAAAAAATGACAACCATTTAACGCCTCTAAACCCTTAACGATCTAAGGTATGGCGTTCAGCCCAAAAAGAATGCAAAAATGTTGAAACATTTTCGAAATAAAAAGGCGGATAGTACGGTCTCTATAGACATGATTACTAAACAACGCCGTTACGAGAGCCTAGTTCGTGCCCTGAACACTGATTTATACCGATATGCATATTGGTTGTGTGGGGACAAACATGTTGCTGAAGACGTAACTCAAGAAACCTTTTTACGCGCATGGAAAGCTTTGGACTCCTTAAAAGATGACAAAGCAGCCAAGGCTTGGTTGATCACGATTTTACGTCGTGAAAACGCTCGTCGGTTTGAACGTAAGCAATTTGATTATTCCGATATAGAGCAAGACCATCTAGAAGATGTGTTTTCAGGCTCTAATGAGCAACATGCTGAACAACATTTATTAAGAAGACAAATTGGCAATTTAGAAATGGAATACCGAGAACCTTTGCTACTGCAAGTTATCGGAGGTTTTACCGGAGATGAAATTGCCAGCATTCTTGATTTAAATCGAAATACAGTCATGACTCGACTCTTTAGGGCGCGTAACCAATTGAAAGAAGCAATGGAAAAGACAGAAACAAGGGGGCTATCGCATGGATGAGTTAGAATTTCGCCGTAAAGCTTATGCTGAACCGCATAGTCAAGACGAAGCTTTTTTAGAAGCGGCAAACGCAGACTCTGCTAAACATGACTTTCTGAGTGACTTGAAGTCACTGGATAATAAAATTGCGGATGCGTTGAACGTATCTCCCCCAGAGGATTTAACTGAGCGCTTGATTTTACGACAGCAGTTAAAGCAACATCAAAAAGTTAAACGCACCACAAGCTTTGTGGTGTCAATGGCAGCTTCCGTCGCCTTTGTCGCAGGTGTAACCTTTACTATGCTGCGCACTGGTGAGATTGATTTATCAAGCTATGCTATTGCGCATCAACATCATGCTCCTGAGCACGTTTCTGCTTCAAACGACATTAGCTTTGCTAAAATCAACCATGAGCTAAATGGCATAAAAGGGCTAAAAGGTGGGCACTTCACAAAGCAACCTGGGCAAGTAGTGTTTGCGAAATATTGTGATTTCCAAGGCATCAAAGGCATGCACCTTGTTATGCAAAACAAAACGGGTGGGCAAGTGACTGTTTTCATCATTCCGAATGAAGATAGAATGATTGCGAAATCCAATTTTGAAAAAGACGGCTTTGAAGGCATGACGTTCGATCAAAATGGCAATTACATGATTTTAGTCGGTAAAGAAAAACAAGATCTTAATTACGTTAAACAAGAAATTAAAGATACGTTTATCTAATCGATTATAAGCACATATCACAGGCTCTCCTTATTGAAGCAGAGCCTTTTTTTAAGAAAAAGTTTTAGCCAAAAGCGTTTTTATCCTAGCTGCTGCTCGCTTGTCTTTTAAATTATTAGCCAACAGGTAGGCATGTTGAAGCATGGGTAATGGTGCATTGGGTAATACTATATCTATGATTTGGACAAAAAAGTGCTTCCCATTTTTTAGCAGCACATCCACTACGTCAACGTTTCCAAGTTTGATAGCTAAATGTAGTGGTGTCTCTCCACGGTTATCAGCGAAATTCGGGTCTGCGCCAGATTCAAGTAATAAATGAACCATATCTAGCTGTAATTGTTTAGGTGTGGCGTTACGACTTATTGCCCAATACAAAGCAGAGCAGCGTTTGACTGAACCAAACTTATTAGCATCCGCGCCAAAATCAAGTAATATCCGTAATTTCTCCAACTGTGCATGCTCCGCTGCATACTCAATTAAATATTTACATCTATCGAATTGAAATAAATACTCATGTGTAATACAAAAGTCTGGATCGCCATTATTATCCAATAAAACCTTTAATACGAATGGACTTACAGTATATTCAAGTGCCAAAAACAGGGGTGATTCACCATTGTAGGCAAGAAGATGAGGGTTCGCACCTTGCTCAAGTAATGTTTTAACTTTCTCAAGTTGATTGGTTTTTACGGCGATATGCAGTGGACTAAATCCACAAAAATCCACCACATTAATCATATCTTTCGGGCATGAATTGACTAATCGATGAAACACGCTATCAGAGGTGTGTTCAACAGCAAAACCTAATAAAGTTTTATTTCTCAGTTGAACTAATGAAGAATAAAAGTAGTGGTTTTGATACTTCAAATCAGGGATGTATGGTTCCCATCGTTTTACTTCTGCAATTCGTTCCTTTAATACCGAGTCAAAATAAATACCAGCGTCTATTTTTTCACGTAATTGTTTGCAAGCATCATTATCATTTTCGACTTGTACTAGATAATCCGTAAAAAGAGCGAGCAAACATACCTGAGTAGATTGAGCGGAGGAACCTAACAGCTCAGCGAGTTCGAATGGAGTTAAATCTTCAGAATTGAGAACCTCCAATGCAGCCCCACCTTTCAACAAAAACTTTACGGTGTCCGCATTGCGCTTTAACAATGCAAGGTGGATAGGGTAATTGCCATCCTTATCGGCAATATTGATATCTGCACCATTAGCACATAATAATGTTAAGATTTCATTATGGCCATTAACGACAGCCATATGAACAGCCGTATGCCTATCTCCTATATGGCATGGGCGATTGATTGATAAACCGCGACTTCCCGATTTAAACATCATCTGCATAATCATTAAACGGTTTTGTTTGGCTGCAATGTGAAGCGGTGTTATCCCCTCTTCATTCTGCTCATCCAACAAATAACTCTCGAATTGCTTATCGTTAATAAATAGCTCCATGCATTTTTTTGCATCATAGTGAGCAACTAAATGAAACAGCCCTGTTTTTGGCGGAAACACAATACGACCTTTCTCATCGCAATAGTTTTTATGTAACCAATGACTAATTTTGGCTCCCTGACCTAATAGCGACTTTGCCATATCGGCGTTATCATTGATACAACACAGCATTAAGGGGGTCATTCCACAATTATCGATTACATTTACGTCCACCTCCTTTGTTTTTAATAAGGCTACTGTTTCTTTTGAATTAACTCTCACTGCATGATGAAAGAGCACTTCACCAGAATGAATAAAAATACGATCAGCTAAAACACTTTTTGGAACCTGCTCCATTTCAGTAACATTGCCAGCGGCAATCGAATTTTGCATGAATGAGGTTGTGTTTAAATGCTTTTCCAAATCCACCAGTAGCTCTTCAGCTAATTCATCATGTCTTGTATTCACTGCGGGGGGCTCATGACAGCAACCATACGGAGTACCTGTCATAAAGCGCGCAATACTCCATACCACTGACTGCTTTTTAGGAGGCGTCAGTACATATCGAAATACACCTACTTGCCTAGCTGAATCATAAAAAATAATCGAAACTGTCTTCTTACGTTCAAATTTTAATCCCTGACAAAATTCATATTTGTTATCAAAATCCCACTGCTTTTCATAGGGCAATCCAATCGTTACTGACATGGGCAACTCACAAGCTTTGAATGAGTTAATGAATAAACCATGATTTGAGATGACATTAAAATTAATTAGTGTTCATCTCACTTTTTCAAGTTACGAGTACGCCCAAAAGTCTGAGTTTGATATAATGCTGAAGTTGAATTGCTTAAATGAAAAAATATGTCTGATTTTGATAAAATTAATAAACTCACGAGCCAATCATTTAAAAAACAAAAAGGCTTGATTAAACGAGTATTAGCGGGAAAGGCAAATCAATGCCCTGAGTGCAACAAGGATCTGACTTTGGTGCTACCGGAACATTCGCCAGAAAAAAAGTCGGGGATTTATTGTAAAAAAGGTTGTACCGACATCGAGCTAGAACTCGATGCCGTTAAGAAATAGATTCTTAATTAAAACTGATTATGACTTCTTCACATACTGAGTCAGGATAACGATACGAGTGCCGTTAACTCGTCCTTCAATATGCTCAGGATTATTGGTTAAAGAGATATTACGCACTGATGTGCCACGTTTAGCAACAAAACTGGTGCCTTTTACGTTTAAGTCTTTGATCACCACAACCGTATCACCAGCGTTTAGAACAGCACCATTACTGTCTACGTGCTTGATGTCATCGTCATCATCCGTCACGTCTTCATCAACCCAAGCTTGTAGCTCTTCATCGAGATACAACATATCTTTCAAATCTTGAGCCCATGTTTCACTACTCAGACGATTCAACATTCTTGCTGACATCACTTGAACTGCTGGCACTGTACTCCACATACTGTCATTTAGGCAGCGTAGGTGATTCACATCAAAATCTTCAGTCTTGGTGACTTGTTCAGAACAAACTGAGCATAAGGCAATTTCAGTACCTGACTGAGAGCTAGAACTTACATCAAATGCAGCTAATTCACTTTCCGAACTACACAATTCACACTTACCACCACAACGAGTGGTTAACTCTTTTGATAACGCCATTGAACTATTTACTTAAAACTTAAAGGTGCCGCGATGCTATCACTTTTTTAGCCCTGAAAATAGCGAGAGGCTAACAGCTCCAACATCTAATTCGACTATTAAAGAAAATTAACTAACCATATAACGCCAATTTGATATAACTAGCTGAAATATAAAACGGCATAGTGATCTCATGAGCATTGAAACTCAATTTAGAAGCGGCCCAGCCTCTTTACAAGACCCACAAAAAGTAGATGAGCCAGCAATCGAACTAGACGAAAAAGACGTTAAAGGCGTTAAAGACGCTGAAAACGATGAATATGTACTTGTAGAAGAGGATCCTCTGATACCTCTAGCTTTATCGAAAACATTAAGTAGTATCATCGATACTCAAGTACCTGACGCTATAGAAAACCAAGAACTAAAGGCATTGTTGAAACAGGTAGAAAAGCAACCAAAATGTACAACCACCCTCTTTGATGCAGTCACAGCAGCTGCGAGTGACCAAAGCTTTACCACGCCTGTCTCTGGTACGACCACAGCAGAATCGCAGCAACCATCTGCTGTTTTAGAAAAGGTAAAAGAGAGCCAAGCTAGCTCGCAAACACAGTTAGAACCTGAGAAGGCTACATCAACGTTACCTACAAAGAAAACAAAAAAAGCACTGAAAGACGATAAAAAAGAAAAGCTAGTTGTCCGCATTCCGGAAAAGTTAAAGGTAAAAGAGGATGTTATCACCAGCAAACGGTTTAGCAACAATTGCCTAGTGTTAAATAAAATCATCGAATTACTAAACACAAAGCAACTTACAAAAACACAAATACGCCAACTGATATTGCAACTAACGCCTTACTATAGAGGTTGGCTACCCAATGTTGAGTTTACTTACCACCGTTTACTACTTTCTCTCTCAGCTAATAACAGTGAAAAATTTGAACAGGCTCAAGCTCAACTACTCGAGCAAGTCATCGATTGCTTTGTCATTTCAAGCGAATCATCCATCAATAATTATACTTATAGACAACCATTGAAATGCTTAGTTGTTCATGAACTAGGTATACCTATTCCTGACTTTCAACCCCGATGGAAAGTAAGGTATTCTGATAGAGATGCTTTATTGTTTTGTAATCTAGTCCGATGCTGTATTTTTCCACTGGCAATTCAACAACTTTCAGGTGATATCGAGTCACAAGAACAGGAAAATACAGATCCGCAAGAGCCCCATAAAGATAGTATTTCATTAGGAAGTATCGATGGGTATCAATTTTTTCAAGCAAAAGAACTTACCTATTTATACAAAGCAGAAACCGACCAACTGGCTCCTGTAGAATTAGATGATTTACCCTCTGATGTTTCTTTGCTTACATTACAAGACGCTTGCGGAATGATCCATCAAGCTATTTTTAGAGCTGCAGCCTTTGAAGATGTATTCAATCATATTTGTAAACCTCCAGCAAAATCATACCCAAGCGTGAATCAAGATTATAACCAAATGTGTTGTGAGATCCTCAAGCTACAGCCAATCATTTGCTTAAATTTACGAACTCAAGTTGATGAAAATTTTAAAAAGAGTGTATTAAGTTGGGTTAAAGGACATGAGAACAGAGCAGATCTTATTCAAAGTTTAACCATGATTAATAATCCTGATATCCGCATTGCTATCATTCAAAGAGTTCTATTGCTTGATGCTGACTACGAGCAATCTTCTATTTTTAGTTACTTGCTCTGCTCTGACTATCAACATTTTACAGCGAAAATGTTAGATGAAACTCCACCTAAATTTAAGCAAGCTGCGCTTTTGAATGCCGCAAAATCAGGTGATTTGGCAAGCGTAAAAGTTCTAATAGATAACGGTGTAAGCCCAAGTTGTATTAACGATAATGGTCACACTCCTATGCAATGTGCTGCAATCATGGGAGAAAAAGAGGTCGTAGAATATCTTTACCAATTAGATAGTCAATCACAGCCTTTGCATCTCCACCCTACTCCACTCTATCTAGCTGCAAGGTATGGTAATTTAAACGTCGTAGAATATTTAGTTCAAACAAACCCAGATTTACTCTATCTTCCTAAACGCTCTCCTTTGCCTATTCATGGCGCCTGCGATTATGGACAAAATAAAGTAATTCAATTTTTAATTAACAAAGATCCCAAGTTACTTGACGCAGCATGTTCATCATCAGGGTGGCAGCCATTGCACTATTTGGCTTTTCATAAAAATATTGAGGCTATACAAGCCATTGAATCTCATATTACCTATGCTCATCTATTAGAGAGGAATAGCTTTTTAAGTCCAACAGTAGGCGCTCCTGCACAATTAGCGGAGCTAGGTGAAGACAAAAATTGCTTTGGTTATCTACTAGAGTTAGAAGCGCGCCGTAAGCCGGCAAGAAGGCATTTTATGAATTGTCCTATTCAATAACCTTCTAGTCCCAACAAGGTTCGTTTTATCTCAATCCCATAAGCATAACCGGTTAACTGGCCGCTTTTGCCAATAATTCGGTGGCATGGAACTATAATCGCAATAGGATTCGCACCATTTGCAGCTCCAACTGCCCGAACAGCTCTTGGTCGTTTTATGTGTTCGGCGATATCACTGTAACTCGCCGTTTCACCAAATGGTACTTTAAGCAACGCCTGCCAAACTTGCATTTGAAAATCAGTTCCATGGGGAGCAAGGGATAAGTCAAACTCATTTCTAAGGCCGTCAAAATATTCATTAAGCTGCACACTTGCATTTTCAATATGTTCGTCTGCCAATGATCTTTGTGGCTCATCACTAGGTGCCAAATTTAATGATTGTTCATTTAGCTTTAAATGCGTCAAACCATTTACATTGGCAGCTAGTAGCACCTTACCTAACGAAAAATTAATAAGCTTCGATACAATCGGCTTCGCTGTGTCTTTTACTTTTATGTTATGAAATTTCAACATTTATTAGTTATCCATAGTTGCCGATTTTTGAATCTACAGTATGCTGAATCGTTTTTCGACTATTTTTAAATTTAGGATAAGTATGTTCAAGCGATTTGAGTCATGGGTCGATCCTCTTCCCACTGAAGGCCACACTCAGCCACCAAAAGGTATTTTAGCGTTTTGCCTGCACCACACTAAGGGCTATCGTTCCCAATTAGCCATCATGTCTGTACTTACAGCCCTACTCGCTATTTTAGAAGTGTCGTTATTTGGATTCATGGGTCAATTGGTCGATTGGCTGATAAATAAAAACCCAAATACCTTATTGCAAGAAGAAGGCATGAAACTACTCGGGATGACGATACTCACTCTGGTTGTCATTCCATCATTATCGCTCCTGCATGGACTTATCGTTTACCAAGGGCTAATGGGCAACTTTCCTATGTCGATTAGATGGTCATCCCATAAGCACCTGCTAAACCAAAGCATCAGTTTCTACCAGAGTGACTATGCTGGTCGTGTCGCCACTAAAGTTATGCAGACGTCATTGGCAGTTCGTGAAACAGTGATGAAGTTATTGGATGTTCTGGTTTATATTCTGGTGTATTTCACTTCAATGTTAGTAATGATTGCTTCTGCTGATTGGCGTTTAGTGTTACCAATGTTTGTTTGGTTAGGTTGTTACATAGGTATTCAATATCTATTGGTACCAAAATTAAAAAAAGTCTCGACTGAGCAAGCTGATGCACGTTCTACCATGACAGGTCGAGTGGTTGATAGCTACACCAATATCGCCACGGTAAAACTGTTCGCTCATACCGAAAATGAAGCCGAATACGCTAAAGATTCGATGGACGGGTTTCTAAAAACCGTTTACAAACAAATGCGGTTAGTAACCAAAATAAATGTAGGGGTTCAAACTCTTAACTATGTGCTGGCATTCAGTATCGCAGCGCTTTCAATCTGGCTTTGGAAAGAATCAGCAATCACAGTAGGAGCTATTGCTATTGCGGTAAGCTTATCCCTAAGACTCAATGGTATGTCGCAATGGATCATGTGGGAAATCAGTGCACTATTTGAGAATATTGGTACCGTTGCTGATGGCATGAAAACCTTATCTAAACCCACTGAAGTGGTGGATATTCCGAATGCTCCAGCGATAAAGGTTACCCAAGGGCAAATCGACTTTAATCGAGTGCAATTTCATTACGACCAAGACAAACCTGTATTTGATGATTTAAATCTCTCCATCAAGCCCGGTGAAAAAGTCGGATTAGTTGGGCGATCAGGTGCAGGTAAATCATCACTGGTAAACCTTTTATTGCGTTTTCATGATCTCAACGATGGCTCAATCAACATTGATCATACCAATATCAGCCAAGTCACCCAAGACTCTTTACGCGCCCAAATAGGCATGGTGACACAAGATACCTCGCTTCTGCACAGAAGTATTAGAGAGAACATTCTATATGGCCGCCCTGATGCCACAGAAGAAGAGTTACTTGATGCCATCGATAAAGCACAGGCTGGCAGCTTTGTTAAAGATTTATCAGATCATGAGGGCAATCATGGCCTTGATGCGTTAGTCGGTGAACGTGGAGTAAAACTTTCTGGCGGGCAGCGACAACGAATCGCTATTGCGCGAGTACTACTTAAAAACGCTCCAATTTTGGTACTTGATGAAGCCACATCTGCACTGGACTCAGAAGTAGAAGCCGCTATTCAACAAAGCTTATATCAATTGATGGAAGGCAAGACCGTTATCGCTATTGCACATCGCCTTTCGACCATTGCGGCAATGGATAGGCTAATCGTATTAGATGAAGGAAAGGTCGTTGAACAAGGCACTCACTCTGCGCTTATCAAATCTGGTGGTATATACGCTCAACTGTGGGCGCATCAAACTGGTGGATTCTTAGGGGTTGATTAGTCATACCAATTACAGCAATTAATTGGTATGAATGGTATAGAAGTAATTGTGTGATAAGGCAACCGTCTGTGACAGGATGTCACAGTCGTGAGCACATGGATGTGCGCTTCTGTTGACGTTCACACAATTGCTCTTTAGCTAATTCAAATACTAGAAAATTAATAAATGCAGGTTAATTAAATTGAAAAACTGAAATTAAAAAGAAGTGAAGAATGGGAATTGCAAAAGTAATGGCGGAGAAGGAGGGATTCGAACCCTCGATGGGAGATAAAGCCCATACTCCCTTAGCAGGGGAGCGCCTTCGGCCACTCGGCCACCTCTCCGTGGTACTTTTACTTATTATGGTACGCGTGAGAGGATTCGAACCTCTGACCGCCTGGTTCGTAGCCAGGTACTCTATCCAGCTGAGCTACACGCGCATCGATAATAAAGTTTAGTAAATATGGTACGCGTGAGAGGATTCGAACCTCTGACCGCCTGGTTCGTAGCCAGGTACTCTATCCAGCTGAGCTACACGCGCATCGCTATTTACTATTTTTTTAGATATTAACATAAAATTGAATGGTACGCGTGAGAGGATTCGAACCTCTGACCGCCTGGTTCGTAGCCAGGTACTCTATCCAGCTGAGCTACACGCGCATCGACTTCAAGTTCACATTAGATTTGATGGTACGCGTGAGAGGATTCGAACCTCTGACCGCCTGGTTCGTAGCCAGGTACTCTATCCAGCTGAGCTACACGCGCTTCAAAAATATCTAATAAGAAAATGGCGGAGAAGGAGGGATTCGAACCCTCGATGGGAGATAAAGCCCATACTCCCTTAGCAGGGGAGCGCCTTCGGCCACTCGGCCACCTCTCCGTTTTCTTGGCGCACATATTACTGTCTGAAGGAAATAAGTCAAACCCTTTTTAGTTGTGTCGATCTAACTGCCCTGTTTTTAATCACATTGTCTTAGGTTTGTGCTTATTTGCGTAAATTATGTAGTAAAAGTGCAAGTTTGGATAGGTTTTGATCTGAAACGGTGAGTTTTGATATTTAAAAGATCATTGGACGTTTTTACCAGTATGGTAAAAAAAAAGCCAGCTAAAAAGCTGGCCTTCAATAAACTGCAAATCCCTATTATCAGAAATTGCCGCTACTTTCCTCTGATGAATTTTCTTTCTCAGACTGAATGCGTTGGTAGATCTCTTCACGGTGGACTGATACTTCTTTAGGTGCATTAACACCAATACGTACCTGATTACCTTTTACACCTAGTACAGTGACGGTGACTTCATCACCAATCATCAATGTTTCACCAACTCGACGAGTCAAAATCAGCATTCGATCGCTCCTATTTTTCCATTACAGCGTACATCCGGCACATCTCCGATTTCCGCCTATTATAAGGTCAGCTTGGTCTAAATTAATAGTATTCAATTGAGAAAACGTCATTAAATGGCGATTTGTGGCTATCAAATGAGTAATGCTTTACTCGAATGACTTTTACCGTACAAACAACTGATTAACTATCGAAATATGTTTATAAAATGTCGTCCTAAACCTAACACGAATATCTTGCATCCCCAAGATATCAGCTCAAGCATTATGATTTTCAGCAACTTTCTGTTCAGGTTCAGCATATAAGACTGTTTATGAACAAATTGTTCGCTGAGCTTTCATTAACCATTGAAGTCCTTGTTCTAACCCCTAATCCCTCACTTGGTTCTGTAAGATATAAGACCTGACTTCTAACAGCTTTCTTCTTAATTTTATATCTTCAAAAATAATGCGCCTTTAAAAGCGCATTATTTATTGTTTATATGAACCATTAACAAATAGTTAAATCAAACGTTCCGTTAACCAAGGTAGAACCTTCGTTAGCGCGTTCTCTAGGTTTTCTGGTTGACTACCACCAGCCTGTGCCATGTCAGGGCGACCACCGCCTTTACCACCCACAAAGCCAGCAACCATACCTACAAGCTCGCCCGCTTTAACTTTAGCGGTTAGGTCTTTGCTCACACCCGCAATAAGGTTAACCTTAGCGTCACCAGCAATACCTAATACAACGATACCTGTACCTAGTTTGGTTTTTAGTTGATCTTGAAGATCACGAAGCGATTTAGCATCGACACCTTCAAGCTTTTTCACTAATACTTTAATACCGTTCACTTCGACGGCTTCATTGACTAAATCAGCACTTGCAGCAGAAGCCAGCTTACCTTTAAGTTGAGCCACTTCTTTTTCCAGTAACTTAGCCTTATCAAGCTGAGCTTGAAGCTTAGCAACTAATGCATTTGGCTCAGCCTTCAATAAAGAAGCTGCTGAAGATAAAGCCTGCTGTTGAGTATTAACCAATTCAATCGCAGCAGCTCCTGTAACCGCCTCAATGCGACGAACACCCGCCGCAATACCTGACTCTTGAGTAACTTTAAATAAGCCGATATCACCAGTACGACCAACGTGTGTGCCACCACAAAGTTCGATAGAAAAATCGCCCATGGTTACTACACGTACTTCTGCATCGTATTTCTCACCAAATAGAGCCATTGCGCCTTTTTCTTTGGCAGAGTCAATGTCCATCACTTCAGCTTTAAGCTCGTGGTTACGACGAATTTGCTGGTTAACCAAATTTTCTACTTCAACCAACTCTTCAGCTTTTACAGCTTCAAAATGAGAGAAGTCAAAACGCAATTTGTCAGGATCAAC
The DNA here is from genome assembly GCF_056591735.1 of Parashewanella sp. 2210YD4-3. Lineage (NCBI taxonomy): Bacteria > Pseudomonadati > Pseudomonadota > Gammaproteobacteria > Alteromonadales > Shewanellaceae > Parashewanella > Parashewanella sp. 2210YD4-3. The sequence continues at coordinate 80,547 of NZ_JBWQOG010000004.1, forward strand.
AAGCGAACCTTTCTGAGTTACATGAGTACCCAGAACTTGACGAAGTGCAGCATGCAATAAGTGAGTCACACTGTGATTAAGCTGAGTGCGATGACGACGTTGCTTGTCTACTTGCGCAGCGACTTGAGTTCCTACTTTTACCGTTCCAGAAACCAGCTTTCCGATATGACCAAATGCTTGACCATACTTTTGAGTATCTTTAACTTCAAACTCAAAACCTTCACCACTTAACACACCACTATCACCGACTTGACCACCTGACTCCGCATAAAATGGCGTTTGCTCGAGCACAATAATGGCATCATCACCAGCTGATAATTCTGAAACTTCTTCACCTTCTTTAAGCAGCTTGCTCACACTACTGTTATCAGCAAGTGACTCATAACCTGTAAAATCTGTAGTTTCTTCAATAGAAATCGTTGAAGAATAATCGACACTAAACTGCCCTGCGGCTTGAGCACGCGCTTTTTGTTTCGCCATTTCAGCTTCAAAGCCCGCTTCGTCAACGTCTATTTCACGTTCACGACAGACATCAGCCGTTAAATCTACAGGGAAGCCGTAAGTGTCATAAAGCTTAAATAGCGTTTCACCGTCTAAGATTTTACCGTCTAGCGCGTTAAGCGCAGCATCCAAAATGTTAAGACCACGCTCAAGCGTACGAGCAAATTGCTCTTCTTCCGCTTTTAACGCTTTCTCTACAATCACTTGAACTTCTTTAAGGCCATTTGCTGCATCGCCCATCACGTCAATCAAAGTTGGAACCAGCTTGTAGAAGAACGTATCTGTTGCACCAAGCTTGTTACCATGTCGAACTGCACGACGAATGATTCGACGTAAAACATAACCACGACCTTCGTTTGAAGGCATCACACCATCAGCAATCAAGAAAGCACATGAACGAATGTGATCAGCGATAACACGTAGTGATTTATTTTCTAAGTCTTTAGCGCCTGTTAATTCAGCCGCTTTAGCAATCAACTTTTGGAAAATATCGATATCGTAGTTTGAGTGACCACCTTGCAAAATCGCTGCAATACGCTCAATTCCCATACCAGTATCTACAGATGGCTTAGGCAGTGGCTCCATCGTTCCGTCTGGTTGACGGTTGTATTGCATGAATACTAGGTTCCAGATCTCAATGAAACGATCGCCGTCTTCTTCTGGAGTACCTGGACGGCCACCCCAAATATGCTCACCGTGATCATAAAAAATCTCAGTGCACGGACCACATGGACCTGTGTCACCCATTTGCCAGAAGTTATCTGAAGCAAATTTAGCGCCTTTATCACCGATACGGATAATATTGTCTTCTGGCACGCCAACTTTGTCACGCCAGATAGCAAAAGCTTCATCATCCGTCTCATATACAGTGACGCAAAGCTTTTCTTTCGGAAGCTTTAATTCTTCAGTTAAAAACGTCCAAGCAAAGTTGATAGCATCTTCTTTAAAATAATCACCAAAGCTGAAGTTACCCAACATTTCAAAAAAGGTATGGTGGCGAGCGGTATAACCTACGTTATCTAAGTCGTTATGCTTACCACCAGCACGCACACATCGTTGTGATGTTGTAGCTCGGGTATAAGAACGCTTTTCTTGACCTAAGAAGAGCTCTTTAAATTGATTCATACCAGCATTAGTGAACAATAACGTTGGATCGTTATGAGGAACTAGTGAACTACTATCGACAATTTGGTGACCATTGCGACCAAAAAACTCTAAAAACGCGGTTCTAAGCGCGGCAGTGGTTTGATACATGAACTCGTCCTGAAAATAGAATAGGTTAATTACCAAGCAAGATTTGTCTTGATATTACTCGCATATAAAATGCGGGGATTATATACCTATGGGGAACTAAACACCTACTACAAAATATTTAAAACGTCAGAATTTTAACAATTGCTTTCAGTTACGCTTAAAATAAATAAAAATTCACTCATGAAAACAAGCTTCTATCAGTATATTGTTGCAATAAACACCTTAATTTAGAAGATAAATGATAACAGAAGTCTCTTCTGACTCGGTGGTGCAGAACAATTCTTCATCCACAATTTCAGCACCACTCTCCCCTCAAAGAAGCTCAACTCCTGACTGGCAAATACAAAGCCGTTTAAGTGAGCTTTTTAAAGATACTGAAGCATTACTGCAAGATCCTAAGTACATCACTGCATTGCATAATTTAGAGCGTTGGTTTGATGATGTTGTTATTGAAAAGCAAGATAGTTATGAAGCCACATTCCAGCAGTATCTAGCAAATTCTGATTCCTCAGATGGAGCATTCGATACTTGTAGCTTTCCCTTAGACCGACTTCTAACCTTTGAAGCCAAGACTCAAAACGCAAAAGTCATTTCCGAGCTATTTTTCCAATATTCCTCGAACTCACAGTCAGCAGGTCATTGGGACAGAAGCTGGGCTACCTATATTGAATCTGAACGCGCCATTATCATCGCTCTCGACATTATCCTATTGCTAACTATTTATAAGCCAGCCACAGTTTACGCAAAATTGATGTCATCAAAAACACTCTATCCTTCTTTAGTATTGAGCCGAGAAAAAGCGCTGGATAAAAATGAAAGTGTAATAAAGCTGAATATGACGACAATGCTTCCCTATTGTGTATTATTTTGGCTACATCAAAATTCCAAGAACACTTCAATATCCTCATCAACAGACCTCACCCCTGAAGATAAAGACTTTATTAACGTCTATGTCATAAAAAGGTGCCTATTAACTTGCTCACCACGAGGGCACGAATGGCAAGATATGGATATAAAGAGGATAAGAAATGGGGAAGAGTTTGAATATTACCCTCCGTCAGCACTACCAAATGCCCTCAAGGGTCCTCAAAAATCATCCCTCTTAGAACAATGGAAAGCTAAAGTTCAAGACGCTGTCCGCTCTCTCGAGCTGCCTGAAGAACTGTGCACTTTTAGTTTAGATGAAGAGAAGCTTGCCTTGGATTACCAAATAGGTTCTTGGCATGCGAAATTATTTTTTGACGGCTGGTTGAATTTCACTCTACCTGAAGTGAACGTATCACCTTACCGAATTGGAGAAACGGTTAAAATAGGCGATATTGAAATGTCGATGTCTGATATGTTTTCTACGTTTATTACTGATATTGCCCGACAACTTAAGCTCAGAGCAAGTTCCGGTCACAAACATATCGATTTAAGTCAAGCCACTGGTTATAACCCTGAATTTTTTTTTCGATTATTAGTTGATGTTGAAAACAAAGCTTGGTTGACACAGTGTTTTGCTACAGCTGAATACACCCACAAAACCAAAAAGTATTTAGTACAGGAACCAACCTCAAATCTTGAAGAATTTCATAGCTTGTTATCGACCTTCAATGGGCTGTTAAAAGAGGGCTTTAAAGGAAGACGTGACGGTGATTTTTTAGATAATAACGTCGTTTTAGAAATCATTGACTTGATTTGGGGAATGGCACGAAATGATGATAAATATAGACCGCTTAAAATTCCTGTTAAGTTAGGGAAAAAATATCAGCAACAAAGCGCTGCAGCTGAAAAAGGGCTTGTCGTTTCACACCCTAACTCTACAATTGAATTTCGTATTTTTAATTGTGCAAGAAGCGGCCAAGAAGCAATCAAAATATCTAAACTTATTTCAGCATGGATAAGCAAAATAGCTCAAGAGCAAAAGCAGGCTACCCCAGTTCACTACCACCCAATCAACCCCAAGGTTCCTATTGAGCATGACAAACTCAAACTAATGTTTGATGAGTTCATTAAAAGCTTAGGATTAGAGCCTGAAGAATATCGAGAGTTACTTTGGATTTAATCTTCAACTGGAGCTAAAGCATAATTCGCTTGCTCATAATCAAACCCTTGACCAAGTAAAAAGCGAATACGCTTAGCTTTATCGTTATAATCCACAACAGGCTTATTCGCATATTTTTTTCGTGCTTTTTCTTTGGCAAGTTCAAACCAGTCACAGTCCGATTTTTCTATAGCCTGAGAGATAATTTCAGAAGATAAGCCCTTTAATGACATCGCTTGGCGAATACGAATCACACCATGACCTTTATAGATATGACTTCTAAGTAGGGATTCTGCATATCGTGAATCATTGAGGTAACCACTGGCCTCACATTCATCAAGTGCAATCTCGATGTCAGCAAGTGCGTAGTCTTTTTTGACGAGTTTATCGTGGATGAGTTTGCGGGAATAATCACGGCCAGCTAATAAGCTGACCGCGTAAGATTTTGCAGTTGGGGTGTTAGACACGGGTTTAGAATACTTCGCCAGTTTCTAAATCAACGTTTTCTTCACCTTCAGCAGCTTTAGTTGCTTCTGCTTTACCAAGAAGAAGTGAGCGAAGTTGCTGTTCAATCTCTTGAGCGACGGCTGGATTTTCAATCATATACTTGCCAGCATTCGCACGACCTTGTCCAATCTTGTCGCCTTTATAACTATACCAAGCACCGGCTTTTTCGATGATCTTATTTTGAACACCTAAGTCAACTAATTCGCCATTGCTGTTAATGCCTTGACCGTAAAGGATTTGGAACTCAGCTTGCTTAAATGGTGCGGCAATCTTGTTTTTAACCACTTTAACGCGGGTTTCATTACCTACTACTTGGTCGCCTTCTTTAATCGCACCTGTACGACGAATATCTAAACGAACAGAAGCGTAGAATTTAAGTGCGTTACCACCAGTTGTGGTTTCTGGGTTACCAAACATCACACCAATCTTCATACGGATTTGGTTAATAAAGATAAGTAGCGTGTTTGATTGTTTTAGATTACCAGCAAGCTTACGCATCGCTTGGCTCATCATACGAGCCGCTAGACCCATGTGTGAATCACCAATTTCACCTTCGATTTCAGCTTTTGGAGTAAGAGCCGCTACCGAGTCAACAATGATGACGTCTACTGCACCAGAGCGAGTTAATGCATCACAAATTTCTAGTGCTTGCTCACCAGTATCAGGTTGAGAACAAAGTAGGTTATCAATATCCACGCCGAGGTTCTTAGCGTATACAGGATCAAGTGCGTGCTCAGCATCGATAAAGGCACAAGTTTTACCTTGTTTTTGAGCGGCTGCAATCACTTCAAGTGTTAGAGTTGTTTTACCAGAAGATTCAGGACCGTAGATTTCAACAATACGTCCCATTGGTAAACCACCTGCACCCAGTGCAGCATCCAATGACAGCGAACCAGTTGAAATGGTTTCTACATCCATTGAGCGGTCTTCGCCCAAACGCATGATAGAACCTTTACCAAATTGCTTTTCAATTTGTCCCAATACTGCGCCCAGTGCTTTTTCTTTATTTGCATCTGCTGCCATTGCTGTTCCCTCTCGTGGATACTTAAAACTAAAGTCGATTTAATGTCAGTTAGTATACTGTACAATCATACAGTATCAAGTGTTATTGATAAAAATTTTATCAACTCATTCTGAAACCCTATCCAAAGATTGTTAAGATACCAAGAATGATAAAAAATTCGATATGGATCTTTAACGCCGAATGAATGCCGAATTAGCAAACTTAGACAGCCACACACCAATGATGCGTCAGTATCTTACGATGAAAGCTCAACATGCAGATATGTTGCTGTTTTATCGTATGGGTGATTTTTACGAACTCTTTTATGATGACGCCAAACGAGCTGCCGAATTACTGGGTATCTCGCTTACCGCCCGTGGTAAAAGTGGTGGGAACCCAATTCCAATGGCAGGTATCCCCTATCATTCTGTTGAAGGCTATTTAGCAAAACTGGTTCAATTAGGCGAATCCGCAGCAATCTGCGAACAAGTCGGCGATCCTGCAACTTCAAAAGGTCCTGTTGAGCGTAAAGTAGTTCGTCTCATCACTCCGGGCACATTAACTGACGAAGCGTTACTGCAAGAACATAAAGATAATTTATTAGCCGCGGTTTATGGTCGACAAAACCTATTCGGTTACGCGACATTAGATGTAGCTTCAGGGCGCTTTGTAGTAAGTGAACTCACTTCATTAGAAGCGTTAGAAGCAGAACTACAACGTACTAATCCTGCTGAATTACTGTATAGCGAAGACTTCTCAGAACTGACGTTAATCGGCTCAATTAAAGGTAGCCGTCGTCGCCCAGAATGGGAATTTGACTACGATACAGGCATGAAAATGCTGCTTGAGCAATTTGGCACTAAAGATCTGCGTGGTTTTGGCATTGGTGATGCTCGACTATCATTGCAAGCCGCGGGTTGTTTGATGCAATATGTGAAAGATACTCAACGTACTGCACTGCCCCACATCAACGCCATTACTCGCTTTAATCAAAACGATACAATCGTACTGGATGCTGCTACTCGTAAAAACTTAGAATTGACCCAAAACCTTTCAGGTGGTTTTGATAATACTTTAGCATCAGTATTGGATAGCACGGCAACCCCAATGGGCAGTCGTATGCTCCAACGCTGGATCCACCAGCCATTAACCAATCATGGTCACATTCAAGCTCGTCACCAAGCGGTATCTGAACTTATCGATGCTAATTTATATGATGAGCTACACGATTTTTTGAAAGGGTTAGGCGATGTAGAACGTATCATCGCAAGATTGGCACTTCGCACCGCAAGACCAAGAGATTTTGCACGACTGCGTCAAGCTCTTGAGGTTCTACCGGAAGTCCAAAGCTTAATGTCAGATGCAGAGTCATCGCATCTACAGCAATTAACTCGACTATTAGGTGAGTTCCCTGCTGAGTTAGCATTATTACAAAATGCCATTGTCGATAACCCTCCTATGCTGATCCGTGACGGTGGCGTGATCAAAGAAGGCTACAACGCAGAACTCGATGAATGGCGTCACTTAAGTGATGGCGCAACCAGTTACTTGGAACAAATGGAACTGCGTGAGCGCGAGCAAACCGGTATTCCAACCCTAAAAGTTGGCTATAACCGCGTGCATGGTTACTACATTGAAGTGAGTAAAGCGCAGTCCACAAATGTTCCGCTGTCTTATCAGCGCCGCCAAACGCTTAAGAATACTGAAAGATACATTACTCCAGAGCTAAAAGAGCACGAAGAAAAAGTGTTATCTAGCCAAGGGAAAGCGCTAGCGCTTGAAAAACAGTTATGGGAACAATTATTTGATTTATTGATGCCCCAACTGGCACCACTGCAACAGTTTGCTAAATCGGCTGCCGAATTGGATGTATTAAGCTGCTTTGCAGAGCGCGCTGAAATGCAAAACTACGCTTGCCCTGAGCTAACAAGTATTACAGGCATTCATATTGATGCAGGACGTCACCCAGTCGTTGAGCATGTTAGTGATGTGCCTTTTATTGCCAACCCTGTAGAACTGAACAACCAACGCCGTATGTTGATGGTCACAGGTCCCAACATGGGCGGTAAATCGACTTATATGCGCCAAACAGCATTAATTACGTTAATGGCTCATATTGGCTGTTTTGTACCAGCTGATAAAGCGGTAATTGGACCGATCGATCGCATCTTTACTCGTATTGGAGCTTCTGACGATCTCGCTTCGGGTCGCTCAACCTTTATGGTAGAAATGACAGAAACCGCGAATATTCTTCACAATGCAAGCCAAAATTCTTTAGTATTGATGGATGAAATCGGCCGAGGTACCTCAACCTATGATGGTCTTTCCCTCGCTTGGGCGGCCGCAGAATATCTTGCAACAAAACTACAAGCGTTAACGCTTTTTGCTACCCATTACTTTGAACTCACTCAATTACCTGAAACCCTGACTTCTGTTGCGAATGTTCACTTAGATGCTGTCGAACATGGCGACACCATCGCCTTTATGCATGCCGTACAAGAAGGCGCTGCAAGTAAGAGTTATGGATTACAAGTTGCTGCACTAGCTGGTGTACCGAATAATGTGATTAAAGCAGCAAAGCAGAAGTTACATTTGCTAGAAAGTCGCGATCACGATGTAACGTCTCCGACTCAACAGGATTTGAACTTGAGTTTTAATGCTGATGTTTCGCCTGAATTGGAAGAAGTAGAAACGTTACTTGGTCAGGTTTCACCAGATGATTTGACGCCTAAAGAGGCATTGGAGTTTGTTTATCGATTGAAAAAGGTTATGTCGTAAGCGGTGCTTACCTTTAACTTTATTCAATTTAAGATTGTTAGTAGGAGAGTTTCTTCAAAACTCTAGAAAGTCGTGGTACTGCGTACCACACCGCCCAAAGGGAAGTTCTACAGCAAACCTCCCTTTGGAATCCCTCATGCCGCCCCACGAAGCTAAACGTTTCAGCGATAATTGAATAAATGGCTAACGCCTCTGATGGTACATCCATGTACCCCAGAGTCTACCTCGACATCCATGTCGAGGTTACGCCATTTCTATATCCAATTATCACTTCAACAGCTTCAAGGGGACTAAGGGTATCTCTTCGATTTGATATTTTTTATATGTGAAAAGACGAACTCATTTGGGACAAAAGTGAGTTGAGAAATTATCAAACATTAATATGTATGGATATTCGATGTGATGGGTTGCTCTTGTTCCTATAGTAGATTTATTCTGTAACTATAGGAAGTTATAGGAACTCATGGAAACATTGATGAATTACCAACAGTTATTTTTAAAGCCTAACTTAGAGCCGTTTGATACCAACACTCAAAAAATCAGAAAGAACTTAATGCTTGCTTCATTAGTGGGTATTTTCTTATCTTTTGGATCAGCGAAACTTGTCACAGTTAACAATTTCGCAGGCATCAAATTTGATAATTTGAATATAGATCATATTTATTACTTCATTCTTGCTATTATCGTTTATCACACTATCCAATTTGTCTGGTTAACTAAAAATCACTTTGAAGAAAATAAGTTTAGGTTATCGGGTCTTCGGGCAGTAATTAATAACACAAAATATAACTCTGATAATGACATCTTTGTATCGAATACTGATGATATAAGGCAATCATCTCTATTTTCATGGTGGTGCAGTCAAAAAGAGCCAATAAATGACCTTGTTATCGCTGTAAAAAATTACGATATAAACTCAAGTCACTTATCTGGATTACAAAGTATTAAAGATAGTGTGGAAAAGATTGAATCAAAGGTAGGCTATATCAATCATTCTCTTCGTAGAGTCGAAGATGGATTTTGGAAACATCAACGAAGCCAGCTTATAAGATGGTTCTTGTTTGATGTGGGCATTCCATTGGTTATCGGTTTTATTTCTATGATTTTCCTACTCTATAAGATATTTTTTGAGTAATTACTATCCATACGGTAATTTTTTTCTTAATAAGTTTTATACATAATCACAAGACTTTACTTCCGCTCTGCCTGATTCGAGTCGGGCAATAAGATTAATTCTCGATTACTCCGTAGAGCAGAATAATGCGTTAAGCACCTAAACACATTAAAGTATAAAGCGTCATAAAGACTTAGTCTTAAAGGTTTTTCCACTAAGAAAACAAACTAACAATACATCACACCGAAAAGAACACTTTATGGCATAAATAAATTCATATACGCCAAATACCCCAGCAGGCTACGATTGTTCCCCATCGAAGCTGTTTTAGGTTTTATTGAATATAAAATGTCGTGAGTCTGACATGGATGTCAGGCTAGACTCTGAGGTACATGGATGTACCATCAGAGGCGTTAGTCATTTATTCAATAAAACCTGAAACGCTCAGCTTCGTCTGGGCGGCACGGGGAGTTGTTAGAGGGGATTTGCTGAAGAATCCCTTCTAAAACGGGTGTGGGTGGTAAACCCACGACTTTCTAGAGTTTCAAAAAAACTCTACTCCACAACCAAAAAATGGAAAATAAAAATGAAAGGATACAACAAGGTACTTTGGATTGATGGACTATCAGCAGTAATAGCAGGAACACTCGTTCTCACCTTGCATCAATTTTTAGTCACAATTTACGGTCTACCAAAAACCATCATCTTACTAATAGCCACTGTAAATCTTATTTACGCTGTATACGCACTCTTACTCGCCAAAAGAAAAAACCGTTCTTTACTGGCTGTATCCACACTGGCAATCGGTAATTTATTATGGGCTATTTGCTGTACTTTCATCGCTAAAATGCACTTATATGAAATGAGCTTTATCGGTTTTTTCTTTATTGTCGCAGAAGCATTGTACGTTTCTGTATTAGGGTTAATTGAATGGAGGTGGCGACACAAGATTTCAAAGGCATAGAAATAACTCTCTCATTCAATCAATAAACAGCTTTGGTTGGTATTATTAAGCAATGGTTTTCAGTGCATATTTTCTTAAAATATTCCTTTGCAACGATAAAACAGAGGTAATGAGTTATGGTATCACAATTAAGCCCAGAACTAGCGCAATGCCTACCACCATCATTAGAGGAAATCAACAAAGAAGTTGCTGAACAGCTTTTTGATAATAAATCAGCCAATGAATTCACTATCAAAGGTAGCGGTAAAAAATATATTCTGTCTAACTGGGTTTTCGGTGGACGCCCTTGTTACATGAATGAAAGCGCGCTAAATAGCTCCAAAAGTAGAGCTTGGGCTGTTTTTAAACTCCTCACCCAAAAAGGTGAAGCGAGGCTTGTTGAGTCAGCAGTCATGAACCAAGGGATAAGGCCTGTCGGAAGCCGTGTTTATTTAATTAAAACTCCGCAAAACAGATCTGACCAAACCTCCTTAACTTCACATGAATATGAAACTAACTACTCTCAATTGGATGATGAATTAAAGGCTGTTTTAAAAAATTGTTCTGAAGCAAAACCATTATCTGAAGAACAATATGGCAAACTCAGTTTGCCTTTTAGATGCCCATTTACTAACAAACTAGCCACAAGAGAAGATCTTGTATCTTTCACAATTAATGGCTCAACAACAACATCTACAAAATTAGGATTTCGTAGATATATTTTACTTGGAGAAAACCACCAGCTATTGCAATTTGATCTTCAAGACTTAAAAACTGTTACTTTTAATGAGCCAATGAGTAATGCTGAAGTATCTACTCCCCAGAGTCGTAAGGAGGACTAGAGGCAGTATATGACCTCTAGAACAATTGCCTTTTTCGAAGCCACAAGGGAGCTGCCGTATTTTCGACATAAAAATGTTATTTTCGTTTTTTCACTTTTAATAAACCCTCCCCTTTCCTATAAATACTAAAAAACCCTCAAACGAGGGCCTTTGATAGCAATTAAAGAGTTAATAATTGGGCTGTTGAAATAATGCCTCTACTGATAACCCTTGAGCTGAAAGCAAATCTCTCAATCGTTTTAATGCTTCAACTTGAATTTGTCTAACACGCTCACGAGTTAGTCCGATTTCTGCACCAACATCTTCTAGGGTTGAAGGTTCATAACCCAGCAAACCAAAGCGTCTTGCTAATACTTCACGTTGCTTACTATTAAGTTCGTTCAACCACTTAACAACTGAGTTAGAAATATCTTTAGATTGAACTTTATGATCAGGGCCAACCATATCTTCTGCTGGGATGACATCTAAGAGTGCTTTGTCATTTTCACCACCTATTGGTGTATCAACAGAAGTGATCCTTTCATTGAGTTTAAGTAATTTACTCACGTCCGCACTTGGTACACCAAGCTTTTCTGCTATTTCTTCAGCTGTAGGTTCATGATCCAGTTTTTGGGCTAACTCTCTGGCTGTACGTAAGTATACGTTAAGCTCTTTTACAACATGAATAGGTAAACGTATGGTGCGGGTTTGGTTCATGATGGCACGTTCAATGGTTTGACGTATCCACCAAGTGGCATATGTTGAGAAACGGAAACCACGCTCAGGATCGAACTTTTCTACCGCTCTTATCAGGCCAAGATTGCCCTCCTCAATAAGATCAAGCAAAGCTAGACCACGGTTGTTATAACGACGGGCTATTTTAACAACCAAGCGCAAGTTACTTTCAATCATACGATTACGAGATTTTTCGCAACCATTCAGCGCCTTACGTGAAAAAAAGACTTCTTCTTCTGCAGATAAGAGTGGTGAAAAACCAATTTCCCCTAAATACAGTTGAGTTGCATCTAGGTTTCTTGGGGTATCTTCCTGCCCCAATATTTGTTCAGTTTTCTGCTCACGTTGAGCAAGACTCACATTAGAATTCATTTCTTCAGTGACGCCTGCTAACTCTTCTACAACCGCGGTACTATTGTTGCTTCCCATAGTGGCTCCCCCCCAAATCGGAACTAAGGTAGTGCTATTCAGTACAACAGGAGAATATTCAGGTAGTTAAAATGGTTTGTATTGGGGAATGTGTGACAAGGTGATACGGCTTCCTTGATAAGCACTACATACTGCATCCCTAATGTAGCCAACGGCTTTCCTTTACCTTTTGCAGCTTTGTATTCACAAAATAATGTGATTTCAGCTTTCTCCAAATCTCTTATTCATCATCAAAATCATAATGAAAAACGATTACTTGCTCTCCAACGCCAAACTGGCTCCTAAGCAATTACTTAGGTAGATAATGCAATGGATTGACTGATTTACCGTGGTATCTGATTTCGAAGTGCAACATTACGCGGTTTGTACCAGTACTTCCCATTGTCGCAACAGTTTGTCCAGCTTTAACCTGTTGCTTTTCTTTTACTAAGATTTTATCGGCATGTGCATAAGCACTTAAGTAGTTATTATTGTGATTAATAATAACTAAGTTACCGTAACCTCTAAGCGCATTTCCCGCGTAAACGACTTTGCCATCTGCCGCAGCTTTTATTGGGTCTCCGCGGCGACCAGAAAACTTAATTCCCTTGTTTCCTTGGGCTTTACTAGAAAAGCGAGCGATTATTTTACCTTTGTATGGCCAAACCCAACGCTCTACTTTTTTCTGAGAAGCTCCACTTTTTTTAGCGGATGCAATGTTATTTTTTTGATCTTGTACTGTTACAGAGTATGCAGCTTGATTATTTTTAGCAAGTATTTTTTTTGAACTATTTTCTCTAGTGTTTTTACTCGGTAAGTTTTTAACGTTCTTAGTCGCCTTACTCACTGATTTTTTGGTATTTTTAACTTTTTTCTTGTAATTTTTTTTCGGAATTGAAGATTTATTTAACTTTATTATTTGACCTGGGTAGATAGTGTAGGGTTTAGGGAGTTTATTCCAAATTGCTAACTGTTTGAAATCTCGGTTTGCACCGAATGCTATCGAATATAAAGTATCACCACGCTTTACTTTATAACGAGAGCCTTTAATACTCCCTTTTTCATAGCCGGTATTGTATGAGGTTAAACTGGAAACTGGCGCAGGTCGCTCAGAACGATAGCTACAACCTACGCTTAAAAGCGCAATAGCAATCAACAATACAATTCTTATGAACGCAATCACTGCATTTCACCTTGTATTTTATATTGCTGCTGCCACATGCTTCTAGTATCCATTCTGCTTGCTCAGTTCCTAAGTTCCTTACGCCAAATCTCCATCGACTAGAGGAACAAATTTAACCGGTTCAATGACTTCAGATCTGAACGTATCACCTTCTCTAGTGATTCTCATTAACTGTTGAGATTCTCCTCCAACAGGAATGACCAACTTTCCCCCGTCAGAAAGTTGTTGTAATAACGCATCTGGAATTTGACTTGGAGCAGCAGTTACCAATATTGCTTCGTACGGTCCTTTATTCACCCAACCTTTCCAACCATCGCCATATTTAAATGAAATGTTATGCAAATCAAGCCATTTCAGTTTTTGGCGAGCCTGTACCTGCAAGCTCTTAATACGCTCTACGGTGCAGACTTGAGGAACAATTTGAGCCAATATCGCCGTTTGGTAACCTGATCCAGTGCCAATTTCCAAAATGTTATTCGGACGATGACTTGTCACCAGTTCTGTCATTTTTGCAACGATATAAGGTTGTGAAATAGTCTGACCACTTCCAATCGGCAATGCTGTATTTTCGTAAGCTTTATGAGCTAACGCCATATCTAAAAAATGCTCACGAGGTGTATTGGACACCACTCGAAGCACCTTATGATCACTAATACCTAGTTCTGCAAGACGGTGAGATAAATTACTTGCTGCAGCGCTGACAGCCTGTGTCATAGTTTTTTAGTCCATTCATTTAAAGTGGGTAACTGCTTATAAGCGGTTAAATCTACTGTTAATGGCGTAATGGAAACATAGCCATTAGCCACGGCGTTAAAGTCTGTATCTTCTTCTGAGTCTTGTTGTTGCCCCGGAGGCCCTAACCAAAAAATCTCTTTGCCAGACGGGTCTTGTGTCCGAACTAAGCCTTCAGCTTTATGTCTAGCCCCCAAATGAGTTACCTTTATTCCTTTTATTTGTTCGAGAGGAATATCCGGTACATTTACATTTAAAATTTGATCTCTTTCTAAGGGGTGATCCAACAAACCTTTTACCAATTTTAATGCCCAGTGAGCCGCCGTATCATAATGTTGTAGCTGCTTACCAACCAGAGATATAGCGATAGCAGGCAAACCTAAAAATCGACCTTCCATTGCTGCTGCAACAGTGCCAGAGTATAGGACATCATCTCCCATGTTGGCACCAGCATTAATGCCAGATACAACAATTGATGGCTCTTGCGAACACAGCTCTCGTATGGCGAGGTGCACACAGTCTGTTGGTGTTCCACTCACGGAAATATAACCATTATCTAACTTATTAATCCTTAAAGGGTTAGTCAAGGTTAATGAGTTACTTGCACCTGAGCAGTTACGATCTGGTCCAACTGTTAATACATCGGCCATGGTTGCCATAGCTTGAGTTAACGCCTTAATTCCCGGAGCTAATACACCATCATCATTACTTACTAGAATGAATTTTTTATTACTTTGTGATGGCTGCGGTTCAGTTCTACTTTTTTCACTCCAAACTTTCTGCTGTACATCAGTATAGTTGACCAATTCTCTTAAGATTGAAGTCGCAAAGCAGCCTGCTGGCAATGAAAAGCTGATTGTGAAAGTGTCTTCGCTCACTTTATATGAAAGGTTTTCAGCTTTAAGCAGAAGTGATCTTCTCTCTTGTTTTAAGCCAGCCTCTTCTAGTCCCTGCTTTTCAACACTAAACTGACTTAGCACTTGGTTTTCAAAGTTCAGAGCATCAGAATGAGAACTCAATTCTCCTGTTCCCCATAAAGGAGCTGAAAGTTGAATGTCATTAGTCTTCAATCTGTGTTGATTTTCATCATCCCATTCATCAACACTGAAATAGCTCTTCGAGCCAGTAAGCATTACGCAATCACCCGTAATAGGGCTTAATTGGTGCTTTACTAGTCTTTTAGAAACTACTTGGTTGAACAGGTAAGAACGAACAGCGGATAAGTACATGCTTCGCTTACTTCTATCCTTGACCTTTTTGCCTTTGAACATTTCAACACCATGTTTGATGTTGTTTCCTTCATGTCCAAAACGCTGTTCACCAAAGTAATTCGGAACTCCAAATTGTTTGATTTTTTCTACTTTAGCTTGAAGCTCATCAATGTCGGATACATTTCTTAAAGTGAGCGTAAAGCGATTGCCAGCAAGTGTCCCTAAGCGAAGTTTTTTTCCATGGCGATGAGCTTGTAAAATCTGCATTTCATCATCATTGAGTTCAGCCCAGTTTGGGGTATCTTTTCCCGGAATTCGAACGCCAAACCATTGCTCAGTGACAGCATTGCGATCTTTCTGCCCAGCAAAAGTCACGTCTTTACTTGGCACTCCGGCGAATCGAGCTAACTTATCAGCTACAAAACGAGTATTTAATCCGTCTTTTCTTACGTACAACCAATGATGCTCACCTTCGCCAGATGGTTGAACAGGCATCATTTCTACTACTTTAAAATCAGTATTGTGAGTTCGTAAATTAGCAGTAGCTTTGGGTTTACCATGAAGGTAGTGTAATTCGTCTAACATCTTAAAACCTAATTCTTATCTAGCGGTTATACTGTGCCATTGGGTACTATTTTGATTGCATCAATACTACGGCTTCTACTGCAATACCTTCTTTGCGCCCTGTAAACCCTAACTTTTCTGTAGTTGTGGCTTTTACATTGATATTCTCAATATCTGTTTGCAAATCTTCTGAGAGAATAGCTCTTATTGCTTCGATATGAGGTAGCATCTTTGGAGCTTGGGCAATAACCGTAACGTCTAAATTACCAATTTCGAACCCTTTATTTTGGGCAAGTTGATAGCAATGCCTTAGTAACACTCTACTATCAGCTCCAGCATATGCATCATCAGTGTCAGGAAAGTGCTTACCGATATCTCCCAAAGCCATGGAGCCTAAAATGGCATCGCTTATAGCGTGTAGTACAACATCACCATCAGAGTGAGCAATCAAACCATCTTGGTAAGGTACAGTAACACCACCCAAGATTAACGGTTTATCTGAGCCAAATTTGTGTACATCAAATCCATGTCCGATACGAAATTTCATAGAGTTACCCATTATTTTTTAAATAGAGTTCAGCTAGTGGCAAATCATCTTTATGAGTGACTTTAATATTATCAGGTCGACCGGACACTAATCCCGGCTGTATATTTGCCCACTCCATTGCAGATGCTTCATCGGTGATTGTTACATCTTGAGATAACGCACGCTCTAAATTGTTCTTTAATATATTAAGTGGGAACATTTGTGGAGTCATAGCGTGCCACAGTTGCTCTCGACAAACGGTTTGATCGATTGTGCCATCAGATCCAGCTCGCTTCATAGTATCTCTAACAGGCATGGCTAAGATAGCCCCTTGAGGAAACTCTTGCCTAGCGTCTATCAATTTATCAATGTCATCGTGGGTAATACATGGCCGCGCAGCATCATGCACTAATACCCATGAATCGCTTGAATTATTTTGTTCGGCATATTTCAGTGCACTTAATACAGAGTCTGCACGCTCTTTGCCACCAATCGTGGTCAATAATTTGGGGTGTTCAGATTCGGGAAGTTCCTTAAAGTAAGGATCATCTTCGCCTATAGCAACAACCACTTTATCGATATTGGGATGAGATAAAAATGCGTTAAGAGTGTGGCTAAGAATGGCTTTGTGATTAATGGTTAAATATTGTTTTGGAAGCGTTACTCCCATGCGTTTTCCCACACCTGCCGCGGGAATTATTGCAATAATTCGGTCAGTAGTTTCGCTCACGCGTTTTAGTTCTCCGGTTAGGGATTAATCTTCATCAGGCGAGTAAGTCGTTTTCTTTCCTTTCACAACTCGATAGAAAGTTTCCCCTTCTTTGACAAGACCTAACTCATTTCTAGCTCGCTCTTCTAGGGCTTCTGTTCCAGTTTGTAAATTGGCAATTTCTTCTTTTAACACTTGATTACGCTCAATTAATTTTTGATTGTTTTGCTGCTGAGTATGAATTTGGTCGAGTAGTGAAAAATATTCTTGCAAGCCATTTGCTCCCCACCATAATCGATGCTGGAGCAAAATTAATAGCACTAATAAACTGGCGATAAATAATTTCATTTAACTCAACAAATTTGTGTGAAAATAATAGTAATTGCCGTCATTAAAACAGAGGCCACCTTATCAGGTGGCCTCACATATATCTAATTATGAGTGACTAGAAGTCATCAATCAAGCTTTGAACTCAAGCAGAAGAGATTTCTCCCTTCTCAAGAATTACTTGCAGTTGATTTCTGCTAGACCGCGGTAAGCGGCTTTGTCACCTAATTGCTCTTCGATGCGTAATAACTGGTTGTACTTAGCAACACGATCAGAACGACATAAAGAACCTGTCTTAATTTGACCTGCTGCAGTACCTACAGCTAAATCAGCAATGGTTGCATCTTCCGTTTCACCTGAGCGGTGAGAAATAACAGCAGTGAAGCCAGCTTCTTTAGCCATGCGAATAGCAGCAAGAGTTTCTGTTAGAGAACCTATTTGGTTGAACTTAATTAGGATAGAGTTACCAATCTTATTCTCAATACCACGAGCTAAGATCTTAGTATTCGTTACGAATAAGTCGTCACCTACTAATTGAACTTTGTCGCCCATGATTTCAGTTTGGTATGCCCAACCATCCCAATCTGACTCGTCTAGACCATCTTCGATAGAAACGATTGGGTATTCTGTAGCAAGCTCTTTTAAGAAGTCAGAGAAACCGTTTGAATCGAATACTTTACCTTCGCCAGAAAGGTCGTACTTACCATTTTTGTAGAACTCAGATGCAGCACAATCTAGTGCTAGAGTTACATCTTTACCTAATTCGTAGCCAGCCGCTTCAACCGCTTCTTTGATCACTGCAAGTGCTTCTGCATTTGAAGATAGATTAGGAGCAAAGCCACCTTCATCACCTACTGCAGTGTTAAGGCCTTTACCTTTAAGCACTTTCTTAAGGCTGTGGAAGATTTCAGCACCAACGCGTAAAGCTTCACGGAAGCTTTTTGCACCAACAGGTTGAACCATGAATTCTTGGATATCAACGTTGTTATCAGCGTGCTCACCACCGTTAAGAATGTTCATCATAGGAACTGGCATAGAGTACTGACCCGCAGTGCCGTTTAGTTCAGCAATGTGAGCATAGAGTGGGATAGCTTTGAATGCAGCCGCTGCTTTAGCGTTTGCAAGAGATACAGCAAGGATCGCGTTTGCACCTAGCTTATCTTTGTTTTCAGTACCATCAAGGTCAATCATAACTTGGTCGATATCTGCTTGAGCAGTTGCATCTTTACCAATTAAAGCTTCAGCAATTTGACCATTGATGTTTGCAACAGCGGTTAATACACCTTTACCTAAGTAACGTGCTTTATCACCATCGCGTAATTCTAGAGCTTCACGGCTACCAGTTGATGCGCCAGATGGAGCTGCAGCCATTCCAACAAAACCACCTTCTAAGTGTACTTCTGCTTCTACTGTTGGATTACCACGTGAGTCCATGATCTCGCGACCAATTACTTTTACAATCTTAGCCATTGTTATCCTCGATATAAGATTTATGTTGTAAATTAAAATTAAAAGTGAAAACTTATACCAATTGAGTAATTAAGCACCAAATTGGTATAAATTTTCAAATAACCAATTGCCACTTCAATTTTTAACCATTGAAGTGGCAAAATAGTGACAAACGTCCTTAACTGATTTTTTGGAACTCAGCTGCGGCAGCAACAAAGCCTTCAAACAGAGGATGTCCATCTCTTGGAGTTGAAGTAAATTCTGGGTGGAATTGACCGGCTACAAACCATGGGTGATCGGCAATTTCAATCATCTCAACTAATTTACGATCAAATGATAAACCACTGAATACTAAACCAGCCTTTTCTAACTGCTCTACAAAGTTATTGTTTACTTCATAGCGATGACGATGACGCTCAATGCAAGATTCAGAACCGTAGGCTTGTGCCGCTTTAGTTCCAGCTTTTAAATGACAGACTTGTGCGCCTAAACGCATAGTGCCACCTAAATCAGAGGCTTCATCACGCTGCTCTATCTTACCTTCATTATCAATCCATTCCGTGATCAAACCCACAACTGGGAAAGGAGACTGCTTGTCAAACTCGCTTGAGTGCGCACCATTCATACCAGCCACGTTACGAGCAAACTCAATAAGCGCTACTTGCATACCCAAACAAATACCAAAATACGGTACTTTATTCTCACGAGCATATTTTGCCGCTAAAATCTTACCTTCAACACCACGCTCACCAAAGCCACCAGGGATCAAAATACCATCTAGACCTTCTAGTACTTCATTTCCTTTTGCTTCAACGGTTTGAGAGTCTACATATTTAATATTAACTGATAAACGGTTTTTCAAACCTGCATGCTTTAATGCTTCATTTACAGATTTATATGCATCTGGCAGCTCAATGTATTTACCCACCATACCAATGGTTACTTCGTCAGTAGGGTTAGCTTCTTGGTAAATTACATTTTCCCATTCATTTAAGTCAGCTTCTTTGCAGTCAATGCCAAAGCGTTTAGTCACAATTTCATCTAACCCTTGAGACTTTAATAACGCAGGGATTTTATAGATGCTATCTACATCTTTTAGTGATACAACGGCACGCTCTTCAACATTACAGAATAATGAAATTTTTGCTTTTTCATTGCTAGGGATCGCGCGGTCACCACGACAAATCAGAATATCGGGTGCAATACCAATTGAGCGAAGCTCTTTCACGGAGTGTTGCGTTGGTTTCGTTTTCACTTCACCCGCTGCTCCCAAGAATGGAACTAAGGTTAAGTGCATGAATAAGGTACGCTCACGACCTAAAGAAACGCCTAACTGACGAATTGACTCTAGGAATGGTAGAGATTCGATATCACCTACTGTACCGCCGATTTCAACGATAGCAATATCGTGACCCTCGCCGCCCGCTAAGACTTTCTCTTTAATTGCATTGGTAATATGAGGAATAACCTGAATGGTTGCACCTAGGTAATCACCACGACGCTCTTTACGAAGTACTTCTTCGTAGATGCGACCTGTAGTGAAGTTATTACGCTTGGTCATCTTGGTGCGAATAAAACGCTCATAGTGACCTAAATCTAAATCTGTTTCCGCCCCGTCTTCGGTTACGAAAACTTCACCGTGTTGAGTCGGGCTCATTGTACCCGGATCGACGTTAATATACGGGTCCAGTTTCATAATGGTAACGTCTAAACCACGTGCTTCTAAAATCGCCGCTAACGACGCCGCTGCAATGCCTTTACCTAATGATGAAACCACACCACCAGTTACGAAGATATACCTTGTAGTCATGCTGAACCTGAGAAAGTAAAAAGTGAAAATTCGCTTACATCAATTCAAATACAACTCACCATTTATTCAAGTTTTGCAACACAAACAGCAATAACAAGCTTAAGCTTGCGGATGAAAATTGGATTGATATGAGAAAGCACTAGGACGGGGAAGTAGTCTAGCAAAAAGGCTTATATGGCACAATTGAGAATTTTACGGAAACAGCGTTTTTTTATCGATAATATTTAAAAGGTAACTTTTGGTAAAAAGAGTACTTCTCTACCATCCCCTTTCAAAGCTAAGTTAAGGCTCATTGCCTGAGGTAGGCTTAGCAGCCCTGAATTTACACTCTGATTAATAGTATCTTGAATACATGTCATCTGCTCTGCTATTTGCTGTTCCCGCTTTAGACGTTCTTTTCTTTCCTTTACAGCAAACGCCCCATTGGGGTTAAGAACATCTTGCTTTAATTGACTCAGCCTAGCAATTAAGTTGTTTAATGAGCTAACTAATTGTTCATTGCCATGATTTTGTCGTATTTTAGCAAATTGCTTATATTTCCTTGGCTGCTCAGCTTGTTGATGACTTTTCCCATCCGTATAATCCGTATGAAAAGCTTCATCAGAAATCATTTCATTTTCTTCAAATAAAAACGAGTCTTCTAAATATTCTGATGCGGCAGGTGACACTCTTATTGGTGCAGGCACTAACTTTGATTTGACTTGAGATATATGTTGAAACACAAAACTTGGCTTGCCATGCTCTTCAGCATAAAAAATTTTTAGCACTTCACCTTCGAACTGAAAATCATCAACTTTCTTTATCTCAAACCCTTCTTTTAAAGACAAATTAGCCAAAGTACAGAAACTACTTAGCTCCGTGTCATCATTAAAGTCGGTTCGAAAAAATGAAGTATAGCTTTGGCTTGCCTTACCACCAGCTGTGTGCTGAACAAGCCATTCTTCAAAATGTGTAAAACTGTCACCACTATCGATGTGACTCTTACACAAGTCAACTAGAGACTTTGTATCTCTACTGAGTTGCATACTCTCAAGTTCGAGTGATAACTTCGATACAGCCATATTTTAATTACTCTGAAACATCTTACTGTTAGAATAAAGAGTTAAAGGCTTTAACCAAAGGTTGCTGAATAAAAATTAACCCACAGATCATTATCACCTGTCTATTTAAGCCGGAATCTGCATCCCCAACTCTTTCATTTTGGCAATTTTGTATCTCAAAGTTCTTGGACTAATGCCAAGCTTTTCTGCCACCATTTTTCGGCTCCCTTGGTACTGATTTAGTGTTTCTAAAATGATCACATGCTCTTGGGCTTTTAAATCTTTACCAAGGGTTTCAGCTTCTTTGGTTTGAATAACAGCATCATCATTAGTTGCTTGTTCATGAACATCATTAGCATCAATAATAATGTCATCTGTGGTAATTTCTTCACCTTGATGCAAAATAATCGCTCGTTGAATAACATTGTCCAACTCACGTACATTACCCGGCCAACGGTGTAATAATAATTTTCTTATTGCAGCATCTGACAACTCTGGCACTTGTAAAATAGATTGCTTTTCGCAGTGCTTATTGAGCATATGTTTTGCCAGCGGAATAATATCGGCAGGACGTTGATATAACGCTGGCCACGCTAATGGAAATACGTTGATACGATAATACAAGTCTTCTCTAAACTGACCTTCGTCGACATAGGCTTTTAAATCACGGTTTGATGTAGCTAAAACGCGAACATCTAACTTGATGGTTTTCCGACCACCTAAACGCTCAACTTCCCTTTCTTGTAAAACACGAAGTAGTTTAGCTTGTAGCCCTAATTCCATTTCTGAAATCTCATCCAGTAACAGAGTACCACCTTGAGCTTGTTCAAATTTGCCCGGACAAGCTTGATGCGCTCCTGTAAACGCGCCTTTTTCATAACCAAATAAGGTCGCTTCGAGCATATTTTCGGGAATAGCTGCGCAGTTAATCGCAATGAATGGTGCATCTTTACGACTGCTGTTTTGATGAACATAACGTGCCATCACTTCTTTACCACTGCCGCTAGGACCTAAAATCATCACTGACGCATCAGAGTTTGCGACTCGTTTTGCCAGATTAAATAAGTTAACGCTTTTTTCATCTTCAATGATTGGTTGCTCTGCATCTGAAGTATCAGGAAGGTAGCGAGAAACTTGGTTTAGCAATACTTCGGTCGCGAAAGGCTTTTCTAAATAATCCACAGCTCCTTGCTTTATGGCTTTAACTGCATCATCAACAGTTGCGTAAGCGGTCATCATTAGCATAGGCAATTTAGGGTGATTAGCCGAAACGTAATTCAATAAACCTAAACCACCAATACCTTCCATTTGCACATCGCTGATCACCATATCAAAGCTGTGCTTTTTCAGTGACAATATGGCATCTTCGGCAGAAGCCACATCCAAGCAATCGTACTGAGCCAGGATTAAGGTATCCACTAAAGCCTCGCGTAAATCCGCATCGTCTTCGACTAATAATAATTTGGCTTGAGACATTATACTTACTCCAGATTAAGCGGCTGCGGCAAGAGCTGGGAATCTCATTACAAAATGACAACCTTTCTCTTTCTTACAACTTAACGTTAATTGACCACCATGATTTCCAACTACTGACTGCACCACGGCGAGTCCCAAGCCCGTACCTTGTGACTTTGTTGTATAAAATGGTTCTAGAATTTTACTGTGTAACTCTGCGGGTAAGCCCTTACCGTTATCGATCACCTCAAGAAATAGCTCTTGATTATGCTCGCTGGCTTTTATCGTAATTTCTGTCGCTTTCGCTTCAATACTATTCATAACTAAGTTATTAATGGCTGACGCAAGTGCAGAGTGATTTGCCATAAGCTTTGAAGCAGACATATCAATAAATTTAAGCTGACATCGATGCTTAGCTGCAATCGGTTCGCAATCGGCTTTGACTTCAAGCATCACCTGATCTAGTCCTACAGCTTCCCCTTCTTGCTCTTGACGACCACGTGCCATTAGCAGCATGTCATTAACTTGACGCTCAAGTTGATTTAATCGATCAACCAGCTTGCCTTGAAACTTGTCTTTATTGGCTTGAGGCAGTTTAGGATTAGCAAGGTTTGAAGCATACAACATAGCTGCTGAAAGAGGCGTGCGTACTTGATGTGCTAATTTAGCCACCATTTTGCCCAGTGCCGATAAGCGCTGAAGATGAGCCAAGCTATTTTGTAACTGACGAGTTTCTGTCAAATCAGTAAGGACGATTAGCTGTCCTGATTCTGGTGATAAAGGCGTGATTTCTAATTTTACTCGACGACCATTAATTAGAGATACCTCATGCCCGTCATCTTCTTGAGGCGCAAAGGAGCGCTGAATGATAGTAAACCATTGCTGGCCTTCAAGAGGCTCACCAAGTAATTCAATTGCAACAGGGTTAGCTTTGGTTACTACACCGTTGCCATCAAGAATAACAATGCCTGACGGCATAGCTTGCAATATGTGTTCTACTTCATTCGACATTGAATGACCTCACTCATGGCTTCTAGCAAGAAGACAGAGTGAAGACGATTTACCAAAAATCGAACAAACACTTTTAGTATTAATAAGTTACTCACTCATTCACCCCGTCAAAAAACTGTTTCTAGAGTGAATAAAGCAGCTAATATGCCAACTATTGAGAATTAAAGTATCGTGAACAATTAGTAAACAGTGTGAGGTGTTAAAAATAGAGTATCGCTTTGGCTGAATTTCAGTTGAGTGGGCTACATAGCTAAATCAATATAAAATGACATTCTCAGAGCTATCTGTGGAGGCACAATTTGAGGCGCATCAATTTATAATGTAGATACCTTATAAATTGATGTAACAAAAAAGTGTGCCTCCACAGAAGCTCCTTACAGGCTGGTTTAAAAGAAACTTATGCTGCGTTAAATCATCTCAACGTAGAGTAACTATGTCTTCACCGATTTACCTTGCCTAAATTTCTTTTAATTCCAGCTGAGTGCGTCATTTTATATTGATTTAGCTATATTTTAATTAATCTTTTTTGAACGAACGTACCCCTGGGAACAAAGGTTCTTTAAAGTCCTCCCTTGTTAATTGAGTTTCAGTGCCTGTAGTTTGCACACTTTCACAATCAGCAAGTTGTTGTCGTAACATTTGAGCCCTTGAACCAATTATGCTTTCAAGATTTTCCTGCCTTTTCTGGCTTAATTGTTGCTCATATTTATTTTTTTGCTCCATCTCTTCGTGAGCACTGGAATCGTCCTGCTCCGGCAAATAGATACAAATCTTACTTTTTTGTTGCTGCTCTTGATTCACAAGGGTTACGATGATCTCAGTTCCCCTTTTCATTTGTATGAACTTAAAAAAACCATAAGGTTTTTTATCTATAAGAACAGGAAATTCCCTATCCTCTAACGTAATTGAACCAGAGCCTTTATTAAAACTTACTTCGATATTCGGACGATCAATTTTCAACCTATGTGCGACGACAAACTCAGCAAGTAATAGCCCTCTCTGCACATAGCCAGAAAGCCCATTATTCACTGTTCTCATATCTGTATGAAGCTGTAAAATAATCGACCGATATTGATACAACTTTAGCTTTTGTGACTCAGCCCTCTCATCTACCACTGTAATAAAAAGAGGTAATGAACCAATTTTATGAAGCGATATTGCTTGTTTAGTTTCAGGCTGGCAAGCTTCCATTGGGTTTTCAGGTTCAATGCTCAGTTCTTTAGCAGGTTCTTTTTTTTCTCTAACTAACAACTCCGCTTTATTTCTTTCAGTAGGCGAACTAACGTGAGCATTAGTGGTGCTAACCGTCCAACCTTCCAAAACTTCCCTTTTTCTTTTTTCATAAGTTCTAATGACTCTATTTTGGTATTCTACTCTGCTCCTGCTTAGTAGTATGCGATTGAAAAATTCATCAGATATAGCCTTTGCAACTTCCTGACTTTTTCTTGAGTCTACTTCTTCTCCCTCAAAAAATAGCTCTAACTTCCTTTCGCAGTCAGTTACAGAATTGTATTTATAGCTGACTTTGATGCTTTCACTTTCATCCAGCTCTTTTACTGTAACCACTCCAGCAAAATCTTTAAGCGTCATCGGAGGGAAGTGTTCCTCTGGAAGAGCCCATGAAATTTGATATGAAGCTGATTGAGAAGCCATTCGTAGTATTCAAAAATAACAATGTGATAAACATTGTATATGGAATAGCAAGCAAATTAATCCAATATAAATTGGTTTTAATTTTGTATTAATTGGCGGGGTCAGAGAGCAAACCTGTCAGGCAGGTTTGCTCAAAGAAGCTAATCTTTAGATAAACTGTATTTTTTCATTTTCTCAACAAGGGTAGTACGACGAATACCCAGCATTTCAGCTGCTCTAGCTACTACGTTATCTTGTTGGTCAAGAGCTTGACGGATCATGTCAATTTCCAGCTCTGCTAATAAATCTTTCAGATTCACCCCTTCAGCAGGTAATTCACTAGGAAAGCGGTTTTCTGGTATTTCTACAGGCTCATCATCGTTAAAAATTGCAGCTAATGCATCACGTTCAGCTTGCTCTTCACTGACGGCCACTTGATATTCAGGCACATCAATATGGCGGTATTTATGCGGTAAATCATTAACGTCGACTAAACCACCTGGGTAAAGAATAGTTAGTCTTTCAACAAGGTTAGATAATTCGCGAACGTTACCAGACCAAGCATGTTCTTTCAATGAGTCAATCGCACGTTGAGTGAAACGCACTTTCCCTCGACCTTCGTTAAATACTCGAGCCACTAGCTCTTGCAAAAGTAGAGGTATATCGTCACTTCGCTCTTTCAATGATGGCATTTCAATAGGAAATACATTGAGACGGTAATACAAATCTTCACGAAATTCGTTTTCTCTGATCATTAACTCAAGGTCACGGTGCGTCGCAGCCACAACTCGAACATCTGCTTTTAGGGTTTTAGAGCCACCAACACGCTCAAATACTCGCTCTTGAAGAACACGCAGCAACTTCACTTGCATTTGCAATGGCATATCGCCAATTTCATCTAAAAAAAGTGTACCGCCTTCGGCTAGTTCAAAACGACCTTTTCTTGCTGTAATTGCTCCCGTGAATGAGCCTTTCTCATGACCAAATAGCTCACTTTCAAGAAGCTCAGGAGGAATAGCACCACAGTTTACTGGGATAAAAGGGCCGTCACGACGTTCTGAAAGATAATGAATATTTCGAGCGACAACTTCTTTACCGGTACCGGACTCACCAAGCACTAATACCGTAGCGTCAGAACCAGCAACTTGGCTGATCATGTGCCTAACTTGGTTTATGCCCTCACTTCTGCCAACAAGACTTCTAAATAGCTTTGTTTGGTTTACACTGGTTGGCACTTCCACCCGTTTGGCTTGACCAAATACTTGGCAAAAATGTAAAAGCTCGGTGAGTTGTGGGTAACTGAGGTTGTCAGCTAATGAACCTATAAGGTTAGCCGCATCAAATTCTATTTCCTGAGACAAGGCAATAAAAGGTTGCCACGGCAAAGTACTAACTATAGAACGAAAGGTTTCGAGCTCACTGATAGTGACGCCAAAAACTATCGCTCGATAGCGAGTATCTTTTGTTGAAGCAGTGAGACGATCTAAGCTGATCTGCTCGACTTGTTCTCCAAGAAACTCCAATACGCAAGTTAAACGATTAAATCGCTCTGAGTCATTACCGACAAGTAAAATTCGTTGATCAATTTGCATCATTAATAAGGCCGTAAGTGCATCATCACTATAAAAACCCAACCATCACTAATTACTTGGGTAATCCTTTGCCCATTAGGTTAAAAGTATTATTACAGTTTAGTCGAGCTCACCAACAATGTTAGTTGAATAAACGATGCTGGTTCTAACCCGATTGTAAGTTGCAGTGTCATTTTAGCTAATTTTATGTTACCCATAGGTAAACACTGCTCAATATCTCGCATATTGTATTATCAGAACGCGAGAAGCAAGTCTCTGATTGGCTTTCTGCACAACAAGACAACTTATAGCTCAAAAATCAAACACCCCATATGATGTACGTCAAGAAAATGGCTATAGAGGTTTTAACGGCACATAAAAAGCTAGACGCTCACATCAGCCTATATCATCTCGATTTTTATTTTTATTGCCTGCCAAAAGCAAAACAGGCGTTTCAAAAACACCTGTTATCAGCCAAAAATGAAAAAAGTTTTAGCTCGCGTGAGCAGTAATATGATGCATTTCTTCTGGGATTTCATCCCAGCCTTCTTTTAACGTTCTAAGAACTTCCGAGACATCATTTAACATCTTGGTGTCATTGCTTAAATTAGCTTGAATCAAACCGTTAATAACAAAATCATACAATGCTTCTAAATTGTGTCCTAGTTCATCATCATCCATTACTAAGCAGCTTCTCAAGCCTTCTACAATATCAATGGCTTTGCCAATGCATAAGCCTTTGGCTGCAATATCATTATTTTCAATGGCGTAACGAGATTGAGCAATACGCTCTAGTGCACCGGCAAATAACATTTGCGTAATTTTATGTGGCGAGGCTTCAGTAATTTGACTATTTACTGACACTTGGCGATAGGATTGTAGCGATCCTCTCATAGTATCAACTCCATTCGTTTTATGTTCTTTAAACTGGTGAGAAATCAAAACCATCAACTGACAGTTAGATCATCAAAACTTTCTTAACATCACTAAGTAAGAACCAATAAATTGAGTTGAACTAAAACTCTTAAGCTATTTGTTACTTACTCGAGTCGACGTCTTGGTAAAGGTTAATTTTTTTGCTACCCGGCTTCACTTTCGCTAATGCATCAAAATAGTATTGACGATGTGTTACAAGGGCATCCATAAACGCTTTTGCTAATGCTTTTTGTTGATTGATATAAGCTGCGTCGACTTCATTAGTAGACATTACTTTCTCGATCAAAATTTGACGTTTGTCTATTAACACCTGCAAGCTTGATGCCAGCTCCTCTGATTTATGAATATCAGATTTAATAACGTCATCTAAGCTTTTTATGGTGAAAGAGATGGTTTGATTTAACTCTTTTAGCTGCTGCTTTAATTCCGGCACTTTACTTTCCATAAGATTCAATTTACCTACTGCTTATTGTAGATTCTCTTGTGGGTTTCGCTAGTTAATTACCTTCTAGAGGCTCCCGGCAGTGATGCAAGTCTTTGATTTAAAAATTCTTGCTGAGCATTAAGGCTACCAACAATGGAGTCCATCGCATTGAATTGTTTGCGTAAACGATCTTCTAGTGACCCCATTTTTCGACCAAAGGCTTCTCTTTGATCTTGCAACCTGTCCAGTTTGCCATCTAATGATTCATCACGACCATCAAGAATACCGCCAGTTTTACTGTAAACATCAACGCGTTCGGTCATTTTTGCTACAAAACCCGTATCTTCTTTAGTAAAAAACTCGGTTAATTTTGATAGATCATTATCAATAGCTTTATCTAGCTGGTCATCGTCTATTTCTAGAGTGCCATCGCGTTTGGTGGTAATGCCAAACTCAGCCAATTGAACTGTACCACCTTCAACAGCAAATGAAGATGAAAGGGTATTTCTGAGTTGTGAGTTCATGGAACGCAACATGGCATCCCCTTGCAAAGCACCTGCTATCTGTTTCTCAGCATCATAGCGAGATAAATTTTTGATGGTTTTAGACATGCTGTTAAAAGCCTCAACAAAGCTCTTAAGCGTTTTTTTAGTACCAGCTTTATCTTGCTCAACGTTAATGGTAGTGGTTTTTGCTGCATCAGCATCTTTTAAATCAATGGTAATGCCATCAATAGCATCATCAACACTGTTTGACGCCGATGTTTTTTTTAATCCATCGACCGTAATAATGGAATTTTTTGCCGCTTGTACCTCAGTCATGGTAAAGGTATCGCTTAGCGACGAAGAACCTGTGATATCGGTGGCCTCAACGGTTACATTATTAGCAAGCCCCGTTTTTTTAGAGGTCAACACTAACTTTGCACCAGCATCACCGTTGATAATGGTTGCGGTAACGCCTTTTTCTTTATTGTCCTTTGACTCGTTAATTTTATTAACGATGTCTTTAAGCTTATCTTCAGCATTAACGTCAACAGAAAAGCTGTCACCATCTACGGTAAATTTTAGATTTCCAGCCCCCACAGGGGCGTCTACATCTGAAACCGCTTTTGTGCCCACTTTTTGGCTGCGAGCTAGTTGTTCAACACTGACGGTATAACTTCCAGAAATCGCATCCTTATCAGCTTTAGCTGAAATAAAATCTGAATTAGATGTTTTAGTTGTAGTACCTTGAAAGGCATCTTCTTTAGATAACGGTTTTAACTTGTCTACAAATTTTGACAGTCCACTCTTTAGTGAGCCTAAAGCTGAGATTTCAGCATTAATGACAGCCTGTTCACGGTTAAACTGAGCCTGTTTAGGCGCATTTTGGGCATTAACTAGCGCATCAACTAAAGCATTAACATTTAAGCCTGAGCCTAAACCTGTGGACGTTAACATAAAGATTCCTTTAAATACTTTTTAACAGCATTAGTTCAAACAATTTCATCGAGCAATAAACCACGCATTTCGGCAATACGCTCGGCAATTTTTAGTGCTTCCTCGGATGGTATTTGCCGTATCACCTCACCCGAATCAGCATCTCGAACACTCACAATCGGCTCGTTACTGTTTCCATTCACTTCAAATGAAATACTTTTGCGAGTAATTGCCATCATTTGAGTTAGTTCTTCAGTGGCATTAGCTAACTCTTGTTTTTCAGCTTCTGTCGCTGCTGTGACTTTGTTTGTTTCATCAGTTTGAGTAACATTTTGAACTTTTTCAGTTTCTGATGAAGCCATAGCCTCGCGATCTTCAACCGCTCTAACTTTGTTTATTTGCATTGCATTTACTAATTGTTCATTAGCAACATTCATACCAGAGGTAAGTGAATTATTTGACATAAGGTTATGCTCCTATTGTCTTTAAACCTAGAAAAAGTAGTTAGAAACGTTCATAAGCGTAGAAAAAATTGCTGGTGGCAAGGCTTGGATTGTCGCAAGTAGTGGTTTCTACTTGTAAAATCCATAACGCAGCCAGTGGAAATTTTAGCCAGCTTATGGGCATTTAGCATTCACCTAATGAGTGAATTACCCCCTTTGCTTTTTCTATTTCAAATTTATGCAGTTATGTCAAATTAATGCGCCTAACTGCTTTTTTTAGGTTAAAACATTAAACTCCTTCTAATCGACCTGTTATCGGCAATAGTTAGGCAACCTTTAGAGTTTTTTAATCTAAAACTACAATAAAAAAAGCGAATGGCTATACCATTCGCTTTTTTTATAGAGGACAGTTTCGATCAAAAATCAGTTAATAGTAAGTTCACCTCGAATGTACTTTGGTGCTGCTGAAGATGATTCCAGCGCTTCCGCAGTAGGGAAGTTATCTGACTCATCGTCAATAACAACAAAATCATCAGGACTAAGTCCTACACTCGAGAGCGCTTGGCAAGCATCAGAATCTGTGGCTGCTTTTAACTTTTGTTGAATCCTTGACGCTTTTACAACAAATGGCTGAACTTGACCGTCGACCTCTTTGGATAATTCATATCCATCAGGAAGACTTAATGCAACATTATGACCTTCACTGCTACTGCTACTGCTACTGCTAAACAATCCCATGCTTCCCATTCCTGAGTAAACAAGAGTTTGTGGTTCAGAAGGCATAGGAGCCTCGGCTCTGTCTTTCAAGTCATCATTTACGCCATTTAAATCAACATTCTCAAAGATCATAACATCATCAAAGGAAACATTATTACCTTGATCGTCTTGTACTGAATATTTGCCTGTCTCACTATTTAACGTCAATGTATAAGTTTTACCATCATCCCCATTGACCTCTGTGCTTGATACGGGCTTTTCACCTTCGAACCATTGATGCTGACTACCAATGTATCCACGTTTTGTTTCACCATTATCGATATAAGTAAAACTACGCCCTGTAGTCAATCCAACAAGTTTACCGCTGTCTTTGCTGAACAAGCCGTAACCTAACGCGTCTTCATCTGGGTTATCTCTAGACAAACACTGAGCATTAGCATTGCCTTTAATGGTACTCACTAAACTACTATTAAACTCAACTTTTGACGCTTGTTGACCATTTAAGTGCAGCAAGCTACCGCCAGAAGTGCCGTCTAGTGCTTGCAAGCCCACCATCTGCTTTGAACCGCCGAAATTATCAGCATATTTAATTCGCACATTACTTGCGACAGGTGCCACTTCTAGATAGCCACGAGCAGACTCTGGATCTCCAGCCTCTTGATTTACCATATACATTTTAAAGCTACCAAATTGAGAAGCGTCTGATACAGGAGTGGTAATCTCAAAACGAATTCTAAACTCACCACCACTATTCCAGACAGCATCAACCACAAAACCACCAGAAGCAGTAGAAGTGATTCGTGTAGTCACCTTAGTCAGTGATTGTTGTGATTCATCAGATTGCATACCTGACTGTTTATTACACTCATCTTGATCCACCAATGCAGTATAAATACCTTGACCTATATTTTCTTGTGGCACCAATTGCCCAGCAAAACAAAGAATAAAGTTCGCTATTGGAAATATTTCATCACCCGCAAGCTTTGGACCTAAAACATTAGGTTCAAGTTTTGAGTAATCGGTCTCTGACAGTTCAAATGACGCAGAAACACCTTGAGGTGAGTTTTGCTTTTTGGCTGGTACTTGGGTAATGGCTGTAGGTAATAACGGTTTAGGTGCTTGCTTAACTTCGTCCTCAGGTTTTGGCTTATCAATGACAACAGGATCGGTTTTATCGTTATTGCCACCACAACCTACTAATACAAATGGTAAAGCCGTACAGAATAAGTAATTAGTTAACTTCATATTACTCCCTTAATATATATAACTAATTTTACAGACTTATAAATTTAGCAGAGTTAATAAGGTTCACTACCCTTTAAACATTAAATTAAATTAATCATTTGTGTTATATCAAACGCCCATGTTTTCATACTTAGCCCACTATCCTCTGAACAACTCCCACCGAAAACAGGCTTGCACTTCGATAAAATGAATCTTTCTTTATAAATCATTGAAGTATTTAAGCAGTAACTGGACTATGTAAAAACTCATTTATACAGGCACTCGTGAAGATAATGGCAGTATCAGAGACATTAGGTTTTATAAATGCAAAGCTTCATATCGATGATATGGAACTCACCCATCATTTTCCGGATAGTATTTCAGAACAATTATCCCACTCATATCAAGCACGAAAAGTCTCGGCTTCATCAGAAGGCCCACTAGCGAAATTTAGCGTATGGACAATTAATGAAGACAATGAATACATAACTGAGTTTCATTGCCATATACAATCAAGAGAAAATGAAGATAATCAGGTTTCATTTTACGTTGCCATAGTAAAAGAAGAACCGGAGGCTTCAAATCAAGACTCTGAAAAGTCTTTGAGCTACAAAAAAGAGATAACAAAGCAAGTGGAAGAACTTTTGAATACATCACCAAAAACTCAAGCATGAGGAAACTGTATGTCCCTTCACCCAATTCAACTTACTTCAATCTATAACAGTGACTGTACTCCAATAGAGGTTTCAACTGCCGATGGTGATACCAAGCAGATTAATAAAAAACTAAAATCGGCAGCACAAGGGCTAAAAGGTAATGTTATTGCCAAGTTAACGCTTAAAATTCGTGATGGACGGGCTCTTTTGTCTACTCGCTATTATGATGTTAAAGAAGATGTACCAGAAAAAAATGGAATTCAGTTTAAGCTGTTTTTTATAAATGAAAAATCAGGCTTTGATT
The DNA here is from genome assembly GCF_056591735.1 of Parashewanella sp. 2210YD4-3. Classification (NCBI taxonomy): domain Bacteria; kingdom Pseudomonadati; phylum Pseudomonadota; class Gammaproteobacteria; order Alteromonadales; family Shewanellaceae; genus Parashewanella; species Parashewanella sp. 2210YD4-3. Next base: position 113,979 of record NZ_JBWQOG010000004.1, read on the forward strand.
TTTCGGAGTGCGAAGGTGAAACCATAGTGGTTACCAGAACAACGTTTAATGAAACGTATTGTATCCAAGAGATTGAAGCCATAATAAACAAGCCTGCATAATGCAGGCTTGTTTATTATGTGAAAGCTTGTGCTTATTATTACAGTAGCGATTGAGCAACCTGAGGTAACTGGTTCGCTTGTGCCAACATCGCAGAAGACGTACGAGACAAGATTTGCTGTTTAGTCATGTTTGCAGTCTCTTTAGCAAAGTCTACATCTTGAATACGGCTACGTGCATCAGATACGTTATTTTCAATGTTGCCTAAGTTATTGATGGTATGACCCATACGGTTTTGTACCGCACCAAGGTCAGCACGTTGTGCATCAATTTGGCCAATAGCTGCATCAATGACTTTAATTGCTTTTTGAGCGCCATCAGCTGTTGATATATTAATATCTTCAATCGCATCTTTTGTTGCAGTGTTATTACCCACTGCATTGAATACATCACCATTTGCACCAGAAAACGAGAAACCTTCACCGCCACCGCTTATTTCTATTTCTGCTACTTTCACCGCAGAGTTAGCATCAGCAACTGCTTCACCAAGCTTTGTTCCACCAAAAGTTATTTCAGTATCATCACCCGCAGCATCACTTCTAAAGTTCTCTAACTTTATATCACTACCATCTTCCGCAACTAAATTAATTGATTGCTTATCATCAGACAAAACCGCTTTAACATTTGAATCATCCGATTTTGTATTAATAGCTTTGGCAAGTTCTGTTAAGTCATTAGGATTACTAACGTTAGCAGCAACAGCTTGTCCGTTAATACTAAACTCAACATTACCTGCTTTAGTTAAACCTTCAAGTTTTGCTTCATTTTTTAACGCTTTCGCTTCAACATCAATTCCCTCAGCTGAAGCTGCAGTATTGATTGCTGCTGCAATAGTTTTTGCGTCGGCATTAGCTGCGTAACTTATGTCTCCTGTCGTCTTATCACCAGAACTCAGCTTAAGGTTAGTTTCACCACCAATACCATTGTCAACTGTCGCTGCACCAGCATTACCAGCTGCTGCTGCTGTACCCGCTACAACATTTCCAGTGATTGTGCCGTCAGCCTTAACAACGCTTCGCCCCAAGTTATCGGCACCGACATCACTCAATGTGATATCAATGGTCTCACCTGCTTCTGAGCCTATCTGAAACGCTTGTGTTTTATATGAACCATCAAGCAACTTTTGGCCACCAAATGACGTAGTTTCAGAAATACGTGTCAATTCATCTTTCAATGCGCCAATTTCTTTTTGCATCGCGCCACGGTCTTTGGCTGAGTTTGAACCGTTGGCAGATTGCAGTGATAAATCACGCATACGTTGCAAAATGTTGGTTGATTCTTGCATCGAACCTTCAGCAGTTTGCGCAATTGAAATACCATCATTGGCATTACGCTTTGCTACACCTAAACCATTAATTTGGCTGGTTAGACGGTTTGAGATTTGAAGACCTGCGGCATCATCTTTGGCACTGTTAATGCGCATACCTGATGCGAGACGCTCCATAGATGTTTTAACACCCATGTTAGCATTACCTAACTGGCCCTGGGCTTTCATTGAGGTGACGTTAGTATTGACTGAAATCATAGTATATCCTCTGATTTACCTGACTGATTCCATCCAGTTGCATCTCAGTCAGACTTAGTTTTTGGTTACAACTAAGTTAACGGCAGGAAAAAACGATACTTTAGAAAAAATTTGAAAAATGTTTTAGAGGACTGTCAGTATGCTGAAATATCGACGCTTAATTACCGCCATACCAGCAAGGCGGAAAACGAAGTAACGACAGTTTTGTATGTCGGTAGCCTAGCGAATTTTCACTATAAAAAACAAAGGCAATAGCCTACGCAGGAGCGACGGGGTGGTATCTTGAATTAAAAATGATAATTGACACATACAATAACAAACAAAACGGTGATATAGAGACTCTATACCACCGTTTAAATTCACTACGTTTTTTAGGTCTTAACCTAGTAACTACTTTCTAGCATCATTACCCTAGTAGCGACTGAGCAATTTGTGGTAATTGGTTCGCTTGAGTCAACATTGCAGAAGACGTACGTGACAAGATTTGTTGCTTGGTCATATTCGCCGTTTCTTTGGCAAAGTCAACATCCTGAATACGACTACGTGCATCCGATACGTTATTTTCAATGTTACCTAGATTGTTGATGGTGTGGCTCATACGGTTTTGTACCGCACCTAAATCAGCACGCTGTGCATCAATTTGACCAATAGCTGCATCAATGACTTTAATTGCTTTTTGAGCGCCATCAGCTGTTGATATATTAACATCTTTAATCGCATCTTTTGTTGCAGTGTTATTACCTACTGCATTGAATACATCACCATTTGCACCAGAAAACGAGAAACCTTCACCGCCACCGCTTATTTCTATTTCTGCTACTTTCACCGCAGAGTTAGCATCAGCAACTGCTTCACCAAGCTTTGTTCCACCAAAAGTTATTTCAGTATCATCACCCGCAGCATCACTTCTAAAGTTCTCTAACTTTATATCACTACCATCTTCCGCAACTAAATTAATTGATTGCTTATCATCAGACAAAACCGCTTTAACATTTGAATCATCCGATTTTGTATTAATAGCTTTGGCAAGTTCTGTTAAGTCATTAGGATTACTAACGTTAGCAGCAACAGCTTGTCCGTTAATACTAAACTCAACATTACCTGCTTTAGTTAAACCTTCAAGTTTTGCTTCATTTTTTAACGCTTTCGCTTCAACATCAATTCCCTCAGCTGAAGCTGCAGTATTGATTGCTGCTGCAATAGTTTTTGCGTCGGCATTAGCTGCGTAACTTATGTCTCCCGTCGTCTTATCACCAGAACTCAGCTTAAGGTTAGTTTCACCACCAATACCATTGTCAACTGTCGCTGCACCAGCATTACCAGCTGCTGCTGCTATACCCGCTACAACATTTCCAGTGATTGTGCCGTCAGCCTTAACAACGCTTCGACCAATTTCTGAAGATTTAAAATTACCTAATGTTACATCAATAGTTTCGTTTGCGTTAGAACCAACTTGAAACCCTTGAGTTTTATAAGAGCCATCTAACAATTTTTGACCGCCGAAAGTTGTTGTTTCAGCAATACGTGTTAACTCATCTTGCAATGCCGATAATTCTTTTTGCATCGCTCCACGGTCTTTTGCAGAGTTTGAGCCGTTCGCCGATTGCAATGACAAGTCACGCATCCGTTGCAAAATATTGGTTGATTCTTGCAGTGAACCTTCCGCTGTTTGCGCAATAGAAATACCATCGTTAGCGTTACGTTTTGCGACACCAAGGCCATTGATTTGGCTGGTTAGACGGTTAGAAATCTGTAGACCAGCGGCATCGTCTTTTGCGCTGTTAATACGCATGCCAGATGCAAGACGCTCCATTGAAGTTTGAACGCCCATGTTGGCTTTACCTAAGTTTCCTTGGGCCTTCATTGAAGTAACGTTAGTATTTACACTAATCATGTTTTTCCCCTTAAAATTTAGCCTAAGCCAACTGCTCGGCTACTTTGTGTTTAATTTTTTTGTTTAGCCAGTTTGTGTGAAGTTTAAAGTCACTGCCTAGTAAGAACTTGTGTCACTCCTGCGTAGGCAGGAGCCCAGTGTCTTCTATTGCTTAAATAAAAGTCCCTAGATTCCCGCCTACGCGGGAATGACACTTACACCAATGAACAATTTCTCAAATCGAACAGACAAGCCGTACTAAATAAAATCAAATAACGACGTGTTACTGACTTTGGTGTATGTACTCGAAGCGGCTCTTAGTGCTAACTGCTCGCGATTTAAATCCGTAATTGCTTTTGCGGTATCTAAATCTTCTAGCTTTGCCAATGCTTCAGTATTTACTAGCTTGGTATCTTGGTGTCTTGCCATGTAGCTTTCGCTATTTTGTAAGCTGACACCGGCCTCGCTTCTGGCTAAACCAATTTGATTTATACCTTGGTTTAAGTTATTCAATTGCTGTGCCAACTCTGCTTTCCCAGCTTCAGATTGCACATCACCCTTTTCTAATAGCAAAATGGCTTTCTCAACGGTGTCAAAGATATTGGTGTTGGGTTGTGGGCTGATTTCCACGCTATCACCCGCTTTGGGCGTGCCGTCTAGCTTTATTTCAATACCGCTAAAACTGATTGGTTTTTTAGGATCAAATGGCGCTGCCGCTAAAGCGGTTTTACTGCCGTTTTTTACCTCGACGTTTACCCCACCTTTTCCGTCATCAACAAAGTTAATGCTGTAATTTGCGGCAACGTGTGTCGAAGAATTGGCAACTTTTGCCTCAGATATCTGAAACTTGCCACTTTGGTTTGACGAGTATTTGGCGCTGTAGTCACCAAGGGCATTTTTGCCGTCCATAAAGGCGTGACTGCCAGAAATGTTAGTGCCTAGTGCTACGCCATCGGCCACTACTGAGTTACGAACACCATCATCGCCGTTGTAGCTGATGCTTCTTGGTGAGCTACCTGAAAACTCAAAGGGTTTTTGGTCGGTTTTGAAACCAGAGAAGAAATAGTTACCTGATTCATCACGGCTATTGGCTACTTGTTGTAATGCTTCCAAGTCGCTGCGCATTTTTTTGGCAATGGTTTGCCGATCGGCATCGCTATGTCTGCCGTTAAGGACACTCAGCATTTGATCTTTTAAGGCGCGTGCAATGTCTTCGGCATCACCAAGCTGGGATTCGGTTTGTGACAGGTGATTCTTAGCGTAATCAATATTTTTTAGGTATTGATCTGACAATTTGTTTTGCTGCTTTAAGTTATCAATCGCAACAGAAGCGACAGGATCATCGCCAGCTGTATTTACGCGTTTGCCAGTGGCAATTTGCTCTAACAATTCACTGGTATTCGATTGACGATTAAGAATATTGCCAATGTTTTGTTGATGAAATTGTGCTGTTGATACTCTCATTTTTTAATTCCTTCTTATCTAACAGCACTTAGCAAACTGTCGAATACTTGATTGGCTACTGTCATGACACGGGCTGAAGCTTGATAGGATTTTTGAAAGCGCATTAGATTTGCCGCTTCTTCATCTAAATTGACACCTGATTCACTTAGCACTCGCGTTTCTGCCTGTTTGAAAACGGCTTTGGCACTGTTAAGTTGGATTTCGGCTGAGCTGGTTTGGCTACCAATATCTTGCTTGGTGTTTTGGAACACATCGATGAGAGTGGTTGAGCCATTGTTCATTTTGAAATTAGTAGACAACTTTGCCATTTCAACCGCATTACGGTTATCACCTTTTCTGGCGGATAAATCGAAAGTGAATTTATCGGTTGCACCTGCGGTTGAAGTCACTTCAAATTCAATACCGTGGGCTTTGATTGTATTGCCTGTAAAAGTTTGATTGGCGGCGCCAATACGATTGCCATCTTTATTAAACACTGTGAAAGTTTTTGGTGTGGTACTGGTATTGATTTCAAACGTCAGTGGTTGACCATCTTTAGGGAAATTAGCTGCGTTACGATTTGTAATACCTTTTAGTTCAACAGTTGTATTGCCTGAGTTACTGTCTGGCGTGGTAATTTTCGCTTTTCCGGCGGCAATTTCTTTCGGATCTTTCATGGTCACTTCGATGCCACTTGCCGCACCTGAAGTTGGGCGAATGGTAAATTTGTCTTTGTTAGCAAAGGCACCTGATTTAATTTGGATGCTAAAACCATCGCCACCAGTAAGCTGATTCGGTGTAGTTGATGTATCAAGCGCTAACGTTTGCTCTTTACCCGTTGCGTTGTCAGTAAGTTTGTAATCTGTACCGTCAAAACTTAGTTCGTATTCACTACCTGTCAGCTTGGTAACATCGTCAATATTTACATTTAAGCTTGCTGTTCCAGTGTTTCCTTCAAACTTACCTACTCGACTATGAGCCATAGCAGGATCATTGATGTCTTGAAAAATTGGCTTTCCAATCTGACCATTTAAGTCTATGCCTTTGGCTTGCACTTGATTAAAGGCATCAGCGACACCTAATGCAAATTGCCCAAGTTCGTTTTTGGCTGGAATAAGGGTGTTTTGTCTAAAATCGAACAAACCGCCAAGCTTACCGCCTAATTGATTTACCGAAACAGAGGTTTCATGGTCACCAGCTTTGACCATTAAGCGGGTTTCGTTTGGAAACGGGTTACCATTCTTTGATTCTAATTGCATGGTTTGTTGACCACTTACCAATGCAACCGAACCACCAAGCATTACACTTTTGGCTCCGCTCTCTAATGGAATAACATTGATACTGGCGTATTCGCTAAGTTCTTTCAGCAAGTTGTCTTGCTTATCCAACAGCTGGCTGTTTGCGCCACCGCCTTCCATTAATTCACGGTTGATGTTGCCCAGCTCCTTGGTCAAGGTATTAATACGCTTGAGAGATGCATCGATTTGACCGTTGGTGCTTTTAAATTGGCTGCTCAAATGGTTATCCATTTGATTGATGGTTTTGGCTAGGTGCTTAGCTGAAGATAAGATACTGGTTCGAATACCAAGATCATCAGGCGTATCGCCAAGACGGTTAATATTGTTTTGGAAATCATTAAGGCTGTCTGGAATAGCTTTGCCGATTTGAGAGAACAGCTGATCCATCTCAGTTAATTTAGAATGACGGGTTTGAGCCTCAGAAAGTCCAGTAGAACCGATACGTAATTCGCGAGTGGCAAACTCGTTATAAATTCTTTTCACATCGGAAACATAAGCACCAGAACCCATAAAATGATTACCCACCTTATGGGCATCTAAAGTAGATTGGGTGGCAACTTGCCTGTTATAGCCGTCAGTATTTACGTTGGCAATATTGTTACTGGTTACGCTGAGTTGCGACTGTGACGTCAACACACCATTGCGAGCAATATTCATTAAATCATTAGACATAACAGCTGTTCCAATTTATTGTTTTTTGTTCCTACGGCCAGAGTAAGCGTGTCGAAAATATCTACTCAGTTAAGAGATTACTGGGGGACAATGCCTTTCATTACGGCTAACACTTTCTTGGCGTAATTGGGATCTGTGGCATACCCTGCATTTTGCAGGCCAGTTATGAATTGTTGGGGATCTTTTGCGACATCAAGCGCTTGTTGGTAGCGCTGATTACTTGAAATGAAGTTTACAAAGTCATCAAAACTTTGTTTGATTGAGTCGTAGACTCTGAAATCAGCTTGCTGACGGTTTGCCACGCCACCGTCAAACTCTAAAGTGGATACTCTGGCCTTATCTCCGCTCCATCGCTTGTCTGCTTTGATATTAAAAAGGTTGTTGCTGGCAGTGCCATCTGCTTGACGCACCATTTTTTTGCCCCAGCCTGTTTCTAATGCCGATTGGGCGATTAATACTTCTGGCGTTGTACCTAATTTTTCAGCAGCTTCTTTCGCATGAGGATAAAGTTGTTGCACAAAGTTATCTTGGCTTTCAAAAGGCTGAGACGGCAACACCTTGCCGCTAACAACGTCATTAAGCTGTTGTGGCTTTGGCGTGGCACTTATATTGGCTGTAGCAGTGATTGGTAAGCTATCAGTACGAAGTGTTGAGGCAGGACGCATATTGCTGGTTTCTGGTGACAATTGCTGCACCATTAAGTCGGCTAAGCCTAATACGCCTTTATCCGAAATATCATTCGCCATTTGCTGATCACGCATTTGCTCATAAAAGGCGGTGTACTGAGTATTAAATGGACTGTCAGACTTAAAGGCTTCATTGGCATCACGCATGCTTTTCATCAGCATTTGCACAAAGATACCTTCAAATTGCTTGGCAACTTCTTTAATCGCACCTTTGTCATTTTGTTGAGCACGAGAACGGAGGTTATCTAATCCTCCAAGTTCCAACATATTTGATGCGTTTGATAGTTTGTCCATAAGATCCGTTTAAGTTATTGCTGTTGTTCTGTTTTACAGAGTTAAATAATGATCAACTCGCCTTGTAATGCGCCTGCTAATTTCAGAGCTTCCAAGATCGCTAATACATCTGATGGCGCTGCGCCAACCAAGTTAACCGCTCGCACTAGTTCATCTAATGAAGTACCAGGTTTAAAAGAAAACATGCGTTTGTTTTTTTCGTTTACATCAATATCAGAATCAGGCGTTACTACTGTTTGGCCTTGTGCCAACGTGTTTGGCTGAGAAACTTGCAGTGCTTCTTTGATGGTCACGGTTAACCCACCATGGGTAATGGCGGCAGGTTTTAACCTCACTTGCTCTCCAACCACGATGGTGCCAGTACGAGAGTTAACAATGACTTTGGCCGATTCAGTTGCTAAATCCACTTGTAGATTTTCAATAGTGGCTAAGTAAGATACACGCTGAGACGGATCACGCGGTGCGCTGACTCGAATCGAAGTCGCATCTAATGGCTGGGCAATTCCACCACCCAATAAGTCATTAATTGCATCGGCAACTCGTTTAGCCGATGAGAAGTCTGGGCGCAATAAATTAAATGTGAGATAGTCACCATGAGCAAAAGGTGAAATCACTTCGCGCTCTACAATCGCACCACTTGGAATGCGTCCAACGGTTGGCGTATTTTGAATAACTTTGGAACCATCACGACCTTCGGCGCTAAAGCCACTGACAATTAGGTTACCTTGAGCGATGGCATAGATTTTTCCGTCAATCCCTTTAAGAAAGCTTTGTAATAATGTGCCGCCACGTAAACTTTTAGCTTCACCAATGCTTGAAACAGTAACGTCAATCGTTTGACCCGTTTTAATGAACGCTGGCATGGTAGCGCTAAGCGCCACTACTGCTGAGTTTTTGATTTTTGGGCGAACGCCATTGGGTAAATTGATGCCAAAGTTTTTCAACATGGTACTGAACGTTTGCTCGGTATAACGGTTTCGCTCACCTGTACCCGGCAAGCCAACTACTATGCCGTAGCCTACTAATTGGTTATCACGAATACCTTGGATATTAGCAATATCCTTGATTCGTTGAGCAAAACTACTGGTAGAAATGACTGCTAGTAATAAGCCGAGAATAATTTTAACTTTCATAACTTAACTCCTAGAAAGGCCACCATTCACCAAGGAAAAATTTCGATAACCAGCCTGCTTTTTGTGAGTCTGCAAAGGTACCTGTACCACTGTATTGAATACGGGCATTGGCAATTTTTGGCGACTCAATGGTGTTGTCTGGTTTAATGTCTTCTGTGCGGATCACTCCAGTAACCCGAATAAACTCTTCACCGTTATTGATGGTGATCCACTTTTCACCGCGAATGACTAGATTGCCATTAGCGAGTACTTTCATTACATGAGCAGAAATATTGCCTGAAAGGCTGTTGCTTTGATCGGCATCCGCTTCACGGCTTAAATCAAAGTTATCTTTGTAATCTAAGCTAATTGGGTTGCCATTAATGGTGGCGTTTTTTCCTGCTAGCTTGAATGGATCAAGTTTAAAAGCATTGCCTTTTTTAATGCCATTAGTGGCACTTTTACGGGCTTGGGTAGATTCTGTAAGTCTTACCGTAATAATGTCACCGATACGATGCGCTCGCTTGTCGGTGTATAGCCCTGCTACTTGACTATCGAGAAAAATTGAGCCTGTCGGTTCATTGTGAGTTGGCGCAGCCTGAGGTACCACTGGAGCATAATATGGATCATCAGCAATAGGCTTCTTATTTGTTGAAGCACATGCTGTTAGCATTAACGCGCTAACCACCAGCAATAAACGCAACATCATCAACTCCTAAAGATTTTGGTTAACGTAAGACAACATTTGGTCGACAGATGAAATCACTTTAGAGTTCATCTCGTAGATTCTTTGGCTTTCAATCAGGTTCACTAGCTCTTCAGTCACATTCACGTTCGAGGTTTCTAACGCTCCTTGACGAATGGCTCCCATGCCATTTAGCGCAGCAGTACCTTGAATTGGCGCACCACTGGCTCCAGTTTCTAGGTATAAATTTTGTCCCATAGGCTCTAAGCCTGATGGATTAATAAAGTCTGACATGGTGAACTGGCCAATCACTTGGTTTTCAGCTGCTCCCGGTACTTTTACCGATACTTCACCCTCAGCTGAAACCGTAATGCTTTTAGCGTCTTGCGGAACCGTAATCGCAGGTTGAATTACAAACCCCGAACCCGAAGTTACAATTTGGCCTTGATCATCCATGCTGAATTGACCGCTACGAGTGTAAGCAATGCTTCCGTCTGGCATTTGCACTTCAAAGAACCCTGGACCTTCAATCATTAAGTCTAATGAATTATCTGTAGTAACCATGTTACCTTGAGTAAACAGCTTTTGAGTCGCTACCACTTTGGTACCAGCCCCAACATTCAACCCATTTGGCAGTTTGGTATTAGCGGCGCTTACACCACCGGCTTGGTTAACCTTTTGATACAATAAGTCTTCAAAAACAGCGCGGCTCTTTTTAAAGCCAACAGTACTGGCGTTGGCTACGTTATTTGAGATCACTGCGATGTCGGTTTGTTGGGCATCTAAGCCGGTTTTACTTATCCATAATGCAGGATGCATAATTCACCTTTTGTTTTATTCCCTAATCTAAATCCGAACCATCTGCGCTGCGGCTCGATCATTTTCTTCTGCGGTTTTCATCATCTTGACCTGCATTTCGAACTGACGCTGAATATCAATGAGCGCCACCATTTCTTCTACAGGGCTGACGTTACTGCTCTCGATTGCACCACTTTCGACCTTTACATCAGGATCTGCAGGTGCAATTTGACCGTTCATTTGACGAAACAAGCCATCTTCGCCACGCATAAGATCTTGATTATTTGGATTTACCAATTTGATTCTGTCGACGACTTCAATAACCTCTGCTGGTGCACCTTGTGGGCGAACAGAGATAGTGCCATCTTGGGCAATTTCGATTTTTTGAATAGGAAGGGGTAGGACAATAGGACCGTTTTCACCTATGACTGGATTTCCACGGTCGTTTTGCAGTAAACCTGTAGCGTCAAAACTCAGACTACCTGAACGAGTATAAGCTTCTTGTCCATCTTTACCCTGAACACCAATCCAGCCATCACCGTTAATGGCGACATCTAAATCACGACCAGTGGTACGAAGCGCTCCTGCTTTAAAGTTACTGCTGGGTGTTTCAGTCATGGCAAACACCCGAGTAGGCAAACCTTCACCAAAAGCTTGCATAGAGCGAGCTTGAGCCATATCGGCTTTAAAGCCATCAGTATTAGCATTAGCAAGATTATTGGCTCTAACCGCCAATTCATTCATATTTTGCTTGGCGCCACTGGTGGCGATATAGAGAAGTTTGTCCAATTGCCTATCCGTCAAATATTCAACATTTGACTTGATAAAGCATTGAACGTGCCAGTTTGAAAGAGATGAGACTTAGCTGAGAAAATAGAAGAACTTGATATGGAGCCGAACCCAATTTTCATGAGACCTGTAAGTGATTGAACTATTCATGGCTTCGAATCATCAAGAGTTATAAGAAAGCCAATTTTGTTATTTGAAAAACTAAGTTAAACAATGAATTATCATAAAACAACGTCAAATTGGGGTGATTATAATGTCTGTGCCAACTTACCAATTCAAATTCAATCTAGACTGGAATCTAAAAAATCAGCTATCTCAACAACAAGTTGATAAACAGAATGTTTTTACAGACAAAGTAATTAATGTGTTTCAATCTAAAACTAATTCAGCGGTTTTCAAATTCTCTGATAATAAAGTGTTTGTCGTTCGAAGAGATTCTACAAATGAGCTACACTTCTTCCAGCTCTGTAATCCTAGGTGCTGTATGTCTAGTAAAAATCCAGAAGAAAAAATCACTTTGTTATCAATAGATTTATCCACGATCTACCAAGCAAATCAAGCCAGTAGAGTACATAAACTGAATATCACCCCAGAGCTACACAAACGATATTATGCAAAAAAACTGTGAAAGTTGAGATTGAATAGCATTAGTTACAAGACAATGAAGAAATTGAGCATTAAATGACTACAACAACATTCCAACTAAATTTCTCTCTTGAATGGTATAGCTTAACTCAAAGCTACGGTGCTCTAACACGCTCTCAACTCCATGACTTATACTTAATCTTTACTGAGAACTCCTCAAAAAACAGCACTTTGATTCTGAGGTTCTTAGATGGCGAGGCATTCAAAGCAAAGTCCGATGTATCACAAAAAAAATGGATGCTAACGCGCCGGATTTTGAAATGCATTTATCAAGTTGATATCAAGTGTCACGCTCTAGATTTCGCTTACAAGTTAGCATTGAGTAAACATATAAATAATCACAAACATCAACCGTCCGACATTCGCTCTGTTGCGACTACCCGAAAATCAGTCAAGCAACGCACATCTATCGCTTCGCGCTATAAATACTCTTCTTATTCATAAACACGCCCTAATATCTAATAACCAAAAATTATTTTCTGAGTCTTCAATATATAAGCGATCATTAAGCGAGATTTGCCTGAATATGAAATACTAAGAATATGTCATACCAAAGTGTAACCATTTCTCCAGCCCCTAGGTGGCAAGGGAACCGATTCTTGATATCTAATGAGCAACTCGAACAGATAAGTAACGCTGCACCAACACAAGAAGATGCTCCCCAACAGATTAAATTTGTAGGTAATTTAGGAAGAACTTATATCTTCCGTTTAATGAGAAGCGCCGATAATCAAATACACTTCCATTACATTTTACCAGCAAGCCCTTCAATACTATTGACGCTGGATTGCTGTAGCCTTTATACCAGAGTTGAAGAACGAGTAAGAATAAACAAGTTTTCAATTGACTTAGAATCGCAATTTAAGCAATACATAGCTATACGTGATAACCCAGAACCACAATACATGGCAACGAGGACTATACCATTGGATAAAATTCTAACAGCAGGTCAATATCAAACAGACTTTATCGAAATGACACCTGACTTACCCGCTAACAGAAACTCAAACCAAGCTGAGGTATAAATTTTTATTGCTGCAAAATTGAGAAAGAACAACAAGCCCTAACTAATATAAAAAAGATATTTACGCTTTATTCTATAAATAAAACAGAATGGTGGCGATGCGCCTAGAGAGAGTATCGTCATGTCAACTACAGCCCAAACCTCAACTGCTTGCAGCAAACAGCCTATTGTTTTCGACCAACAAAGCGTAGGCGCAGCTTATAATCGTGCCCCTAAAAGGGTTGGAGCCACTACAACAAGCACTTATACATATAATAACACCGCATATACGGTTCGGATCGTGAGGGTATCAAAACAGGAATTCGACTGCCACAGCATCGTATCTTCACAGCAGTCCGTATTCAGACGAATGTGCTGTTTTTGCTGCACTCAAGAGCAAAGAAAAAAAGCCATAAAAGACGATTTTTCTGATGCCTTACAAAAACAATTAAATGAATATATAAGCAACAATCAACAGTTTAACTTTGACTCCAATAGCGTGGAAAAAGTTTATGATCTAGCACCAAAAACGGTTGGTCACACTACTGAGCCAACTTTACAATATGACAAAGTATCAAGTTATGCTATTAGATTAGTTAAAGTTTCAGAAAAGGAATACGACTGCCATAGAGTCGTATTTAAACAGCCATCAACCTTAAGGCAAGAGCTATGTTGCTGCTGTTCTTTAGAGCCGAAAAAAGAATTCATAAGTGATGATTTTTCTGATGCTGTAAAGCGCCAATTAAATGATTATGCAACTAAGCTAAAAAAAGACAAAACCACAGTGATTGGTCGGTCCAAAAACGAAAAAACTCCTCCCCCTAAAGCTACAGAGGTAACCGAACACAAAAAAGCAACTGAATCATCACAAGGTAAATCAACAAACGGTAGTCAAAGCTTGGTTTCAACAACTGAAACATCGAAGCCAGTTTCTGCTGCCCCCCCCGAAGAATCGACTGCAACAGCTAAGGTTAAACAAGGAAGTCAGGCAACACACAATCAACAAACATCCACTGCCAGAAGCACAGCTACCGTTTCTGAAAAATTAGTCGTGACAGCTGAAATGAACTCCGCTGCCTATACAAACGGTTCACCAGAAGTGAATGCGAAAACTAAAGGCAAAGAAACGCCTAAGAAACCAGAGCCCCAACCAACAACTGCAACGCCCAAAACTGTCGTAACAGTTGAGGCTTCCAAACCAAGCTTATCACCTGTTTCTTCACAAGTAGCCGAGGAAACTAAGCAACCAAAACCGGCTTTAACGGATGAACCTCCAAAAGCAGCCGAAGAAGCCAAACCACAACAATCAGCAATGACAACTGAGCCCAAAGAACCGGAAAAAGAAGAACTGACATTTTCTGGAGAATGGAGTGCAGAGTACAATGCAAATGGCACTGAAGATGAGAATGGATTTTTTGTTATAGATTTAGTAAAAAATAATTGAATGGCAGTGCTTAGAAACACTGCCTCTTGAAATATTATCGGATCTGAAGAATTGTTTGTTGTAGCGTGTTGTTGACTTCAAGCGTTCGCGAGTTGGCTTGGAAATTACGTTGAGCAGAAATCAAATCAACCATTTCCGTGGTTAAGTCTACATTTGATTGTTCAAGTGCTGAAGAACGAATACTACCAAAGGTACCACTATTAGGTTCACCAGCTAGTGCTTGTCCTGACTCTAAACTTGCACGCCATGACGTGTTCCCAACTTGGCTTAGCCCTTGTTCATTAGGAAATCGAGCTAATGCAATTCGAGCTAATGGAACGGTCTTACCATTACTGTAACTGGCATTGATCAAGCCATCAGCCCCAACTTGAACATTGGTTAAACGACCTACGGTAGTACCATCTTGAGTTAATTCTGTGGTTTCAAATTGAGCTGCAAATTGAGTCGGGTTATTAAACTTAAGATTTAATACTTGGCTACCATCCGCACCAGCAGGGAATCCAGCTATATTGCCTAAGCTTACCGATTTAATATTTGCAGGATTACTTCCCGTATATTTACCGGTATTGTCAAACTTAATTACAGAACCTTTCCAGCCCGCTGCGTTTGTTGCATTCGCAGTAGCATCAGGTGTTCCATCACCATTGGTATCTGTGCGATAAGTTTGTGCTGCTGGCGTGTCAATATCCAACCGCTTACCATCAACAGCGTAAAATGCCACCCAGTTACTTTCGTTATCATGTGAAGCTTGTGATGGCTTCACATAATAAGTGGTAAGCACATGCGGCTCACCTAATGAATCATAAAAGGTCACAGCAGTTGAATTATTAAAGGTATCTGAGTCTGTCGGATCAAAATTGGCGGGATCCTTCGGCTTTTGACCCGCATTCAAATTCATGCGGATGCCAATATTTTCAGTTTTTACAGGGCTACCTGCAGTATCAGGTATTTTAACTGGCTTAGTCGTTGTTAAACTTACAGAAGTAGAGTTACCATCTTTATCCACTGGTAAAGTTCGTAGATAATTCCCCGCCGAGTCCACAATAAAGTTTTCTTTGTTAACTTTAAATGCGCCTGCTCGAGTGTAAGTTAGATCATTTGAAGTAGCATTGTTTGACGTTACAAAATAACCACCACCACTAATGGCCATATCCAATGCGTTTTTTGTAAACTTCAAACTGCCCTGATGAAATTGTTGAGCAACATGAGTTGTGGTTACACCACCACCAACATTGGTTTTACCATTAGAAAAGATACTATTGGCATAAACATCAGCAAACTCTGCGCGGGAACCTTTAAAACCAATGGTGTTTGAGTTTGCGATATTATTCGCGGTGGTATTTAAATCCTTTTGAGCAGCTTCAATGCCACTTAAAGCGATGTTGAACGACATAAGTCCCCCTGTTCTGACATCAAGTCATATACTGGCGATTCCTCGCCGAATTCTTTTTCCAATTAAGCAGTTCGTACTCGCTGCTTAGCTTTCTGATACTGCTAGAACGTCGGCAAGTTTGATGCCTCCAACGCCCTTAAGATTTAAAACTGCACCCGTTTGAGCATTGCCCAATGAAACACTCGTTACGTGTGCAAAAGTTGAAGTCGGTAATTCTTGTGATTCACCATCAACGGAACCGGTAGCTTTTAATGTGTACTTGCCGGACGGCATGGTTTTGCCATCCTTATCTTTGCCATCCCACTTCACATCGATGTTGCCACCTTCACTGCCGTCCACTTTAAAAGCTTTAACTAGCTGCCCTTTTTCATCTTCAACACGGACGGTGATCTCTTTTGTCGATTTACCAGCGCTAACAACCCCTTTAACTTCGTTTGAGCCAGGGGCCAAATAACTTTCATTCGATGGAACCAATACTTTTCGACCGACAAGGCTTGACGCCTGTAGCGCCTGACTAGAAGTCATAGTCCTGTTCATATTGGTAATTTCGTTATTTAGATTCTTGATCCCATCGACTGTGGCAAATGACGACATCTGTGAAATCATCTTGTCGTTCTCAACGGGTTTGAACGGGTCTTGATGCGACAATTGCTGGCCCAATAATTTGAAAAAATCTTCTTGAGTCAGTTGCTGGTTATTATTCGATGCTGGAGTCTCAGGCTTACCCTGCAATCGCACTGAATCTAAAAACGGATTGCCTGTTTGGCTTACTGAACTCATACCTCACTCCTTTCAATCACAGAGCTATTTCCCCATGCGTAGTGTTTGCTGTAGCAAGTTCTTTGCCACATCTGCAACTTGGGTGTTCATTTGGTAAGATCTTGAGGCTGAGATCATGTCGGCCATCTCTTCCATCACATTGACATTGGGCTTATAAATAAAGCCATCGGTGTCAGCCATTGGGTGATCAGGTGAAAACTCTTTGATAAGCGGCTTATCACTTTCCACAATGCCTTTAACCGCCACTTTCATCGAAGTCGGTTGGTTATGTGCTTGAGAAGATGAAGCTTTTGCCATTTCAGCGGCAAAAACAGGATGACGAGCACGGTAAGTTTCATCGACGCTACTAGACACTGCATCAGCATTGGCAATGTTACTTGCGGTGGTATTTAGGCGTACCGATTGCGCTGACATGCCAGAGCCTGACACATCAAAGATATTGAATAAGCTCATATTTATTCGCCTCTAATTGCCTTTTTAAGTCCCATAAATTTGCTTTCGAGAAAGCCTAAAGACATTTGATATTCCAAGGCGTTTTCCATATAAGCGGCCTGCTCTTGCTGCATATCAACAGTGTTCCCGTCACCTGTATCAGGCTGGTTTGGAATGCGATATTTACTTTGAGCTTGAAGCTGGCTCTGTATGGAGAAATGATTTTGATGTGTCGCCCCAAGACCAACACCACGCTGTTTTGATGAGGCTTGTTTCAATGCCTGCGAAAAATCAACGTCTTGGGCTTTATAGTTAGGGGTATCTGCATTTGCGATATTACTCGACAATATCTCAGCACGTTTTGCGCGAATGCCTAACGTGTGCTGATGAATGCCGAGAGCTTTATCAAAACTGAGCGCCATAAAATTGCCTTTTAACTGTAATTAACAGCTAAAAAGCAATTGCTATGCCAAAAAAGAAAGGAGGCTAAGACTTCTTACGGTAGAAAATTCCTGGGCGGCAACGGATCATTTCAAAATCATCACACAGCCCAGTCATAGACTCAGATGCTCCAAGAAATAGAACACCGTTAGGATTGAGTGCGGCAGCAAATTGCCGCAGAATTTTTGACTTTGCCGTTGGTGAAAAATAAATCAGCACATTGCGACAAAAAATGACATCAAACTTTCCCAACACATTGTAATTGTCGAGTAAGTTGTGGTTACGAAAGCTAACTAAATCACGAACACTTTGTTTAACGCGCATTCCGACTTGCACGTTACTTTCAAAGAATTGGCGCTTACGTTGCTCAGATAAACCACGTGCTAATGCCAACTCATCATATTCGGCCTTACTGCACTTTTCGAGCATCGTCGGGGAAAGATCGGTGCCAAGAATTGAAACCCCGCGTTTAAAGGCTGTCGGATTCTTTTGCTTGTATTCTAGTGCACTCATGCCAATAGAGTATGGCTCTTGACCTGAAGAACAGGCCGCCGACCATATCTTAAGAGGGCGGTTTTGATCGCAATATTCTGGAAATATAGTACTTTCGAGCAGGGAAAAAGGATAACCATCTCTAAACCATAAGGTTTCATTGGTCGTCATGGCATCAATTACATCAAGCCGTAATTGACGAAGGCTACCATCAATAGATTTTTGAGCTACTTCTGCAATATCACTAAGTCCATAAAGTGTCACCAAAGGTGATAAACGACTACGTACTAAGTACTGCTTATTGTCACCTAAGACAATCCCACTATGTTGCTCTAAAAAAGCTGAGAACCTTTTGTACTCATCTTGCGTTAACTGGCGCTGCGACACTCTATTTTCCCACAATATTCGATCTTACTTTGGATTTAATGAAACATTTTTACAGCCAAAACTACTCACTGCTGCGTTTGAAGACAGCAGTTCTATGACTGTTACTTGAATATGTTTCTCAAAAAGTTAGCTTTTAGATACTCAAATGGTTGTTTACGGTGGAAGCTAATTCGTCTGGATTAAACTTAGCAATAAAGTCATTCGCACCGACTTTTTCCACCATAGCTTGATTAAACACACCACTCAGTGAAGTATGTAATACTACTTTTATATCAGCTAACTTAGGGTCATCCCTGATCTCTGCGGTTAAGGTGTATCCATCCATTTCAGGCATTTCGATATCTGAAATAATCAACGGTAATCGTGTTGAAACATTATCAGTATCTTGTGCCATACCTTTTAATAGATTTAACGCTTGCTGACCATCATTGGCCGTTTGAATCGTTAAATTTAATGCACTTAATGCGCGGACAATCTGCTTGCGCGCAACTGACGAATCATCCACAACGAGGATTTGTATTTCATCAGTTCTTTTCTCTTCGAACTTAGTTTTAACTTCGTTACTCAAGTCCGTTTTAACAGGCGATATTTCGTCAAGAATTTTTTCAACATCTAAAATTTCAATCAGTTCACCTTCTATTTCAGCCACAGCCGTTAAATAAGAAGTTCTACCCGTACCTTGTGGCGGAGGCATAATGTCTCCCCAGTTCAGGTTAACGATTCGATCTACAGAGCTAACTAGAAACCCCTGCGTGCTGCGATTATATTCTGAAATAATGATGAAGCTTTTACTGATATCCGATACTGGCTGGCCACCAGTAGCTGCACTTAAATCAATAACTGAGATGGTTTGACCACGAACGTGAGCCACACCACGAACATTTGGGTTTAGTTTAGGTAAACTCGTCAATGCAGGGCACTGCAAGACTTCCTTAACTTTAAAAACATTGATCCCAAACCTTTGTTTTCCATCAAATCGAAACAACAATAACTCTAAACGGTTTTGACCAACCAGTTGCGTTCGCTTGTTTACGGATTCTAAAACCCCAGCCATAATCTCGCCTTAGTTCGCTTACAAAGCTCAGTAATGGTGCGTATACTACCAGCAATTTTAACGTTCTGGCATAGCCGTTACTTAATATTTTACATAAAATTCATTTTACGCGTTTTTTGTCAATATTTTGACTTAAGGAGTCAATTAAATTGAATGGTCTTACCTTGAGTTCTGCGCTAGTTCGCACGTTTGTTTGGAGCTTCAGCTTACTTTGCTCTGGTCATCTTGCTGCTAAAGTCTATTCGCCAGATTTAAACACTATCTCAAAGCTGGCTATTGATACTGTTAAAGCTCAAGTAAAGGCTCCGTCGGATGCTACGGTAAATGTTAACACTCAAGTGTTAGATAGCCGCTTTATTGTTCCAAACTGTAGCTCACCGCTAAAAGCGGAAATCAGTAATAATCGAATCAAAGCACTCACTACTGTAAAAGTTAGCTGTACAAAACCAAACCAAACGTTATGGCAATCATTCGTATCCGTGAAGGTCAGTATTCTCTATCAAGTTGCCGTTGCCAACCGAATTTTATCAACAGGCCAAGTTATCACCAAAGATGATGTGGTTTTACAATTAATGGACGAAAGAAGATTAAGAGGAGCCATGTTCAACAAGCGGGAAGCGTTGGTTGGCACTCGCCTAAAACGACGCGTAGGTAAAGGTAATGTGATTTATCAACAAAATGTGTGTTACGTATGCAAGGGAGATACTGTATCTATTTTTGCCAAAAGTGAACATTTACAAATAAAAACAACTGGTGTCGCACTGCAAAATGGCAACCCAAACGATAAAATACGTGTCAGAAATCGTAAATCGAACAAAATCATTGATGTAAAGGTTGTTAGGGTTGGCGAAGTTGAAGTCAAAATGTAAAATACCTTCAATTAAAAAAAATGCATTTTTTATTAAAGTTTAATATTCAATGGCCGATAATGAGATGATCCGATCTCTAATTTGCTGGAAACTATCATGCCAATAGACACTAACAAGTTAAACCCTAGCCTTAATAATCGCGTTCAAGTACGTAAGACTGCGGTTCAAAACGAAAACACATCACAGCCCAAAGCTGCTAACGACGCTCCACGTCCAGTAAAAGGTGATTCTGTGCAGCTGACCGCTCAAGCACAACAGCTACAAAGAATGCAAACTCGCATGTCGTTAATGTCCGATGTTGACCACGAAAAAGTTTCAGGCATCAAGCAAGCTATTGCAGAAGGTCGCTATAAAATCGATGCAGAAAGCTTAGCAAAAAACATTACTAGTTTTGAATCTGAGCTCAATGCCTTGTATAAAGACAAAAACGATAACAAGGTTGACTAACCATTATAATGGATCAGATCACGTCTATTCTTGAGCAGCAACTTGGATTACTGACTCATCTAAAACAACTTATCATTGATGAAAGTGATGTTCTTTCATCACAAGATGGTGAGCGTCTGCTAGAAATTGCCAAGCAAAAAAATGAAAGTCTCAACCAGCTCCAGCAAAATAACGCTATCCTGGCGCATCCAGATACGGTTGAGTTAATTAAATCGTCTCCAGAATTACTCGAAAAATCAGAGCAAGGCAAGCGTTTACTTAATGAATGCAAAAGCCTTAACCAGCATAACTCTGAATTGATTGAGAAGAATATCGCAAGTGTTAATCGACTATCACAAGCTCTGCAAGCGAGTAAAAACTCGTCATCTCTCACTTATGATGATAAAGGACATACTTCGACAATGTCTTCAATGAATAAGAGTATTGAGGCGTAAACTTTCACAACATAAGCCCTAAAATCAAATTTCTTGTGTACACTTGAATACTACATTCAACGTAGCATTATTCCTTTTTAAAGAAAAACCTTACCTTGATTGCCGCTTGATAATTAATGAACATTATTTCACTCATTTTTTGCAAAAAAATCATGTTAAAGATAAAAAAATATTCGATAATCCATTACTTTATTGAATACCGTAAATCATATGACGCACGCTACTCTCGCTCTAACGACGGATACCTCTCCTCAACTTCCGCAACATGAAAACATAATACCGATTCAGCAATCAGCAACAGTCGGATCATTTCAGTGCGAAGAAAAAATGGAATTAAAGCAACCTTTTAGTGACTTTCATTCCACTGAAAGCCAACCAATTACACAAGATGAAAGCGTTCAAACTTTAAGTCAGTTACAGTATAAAGCCATTGAAAGCATTGAGGTTATTGAAGAATTGCAGGTTATGATGAGCAATGAAGCGTCTTGCCCTCCAGAGATGGCCTTGTTTAACAAAGGGAATGCTTCTCAGGTACAGAGAATATTCCAAGAACACGGTATCAAAAATATTACTAAGTGGAGAAAATCATGCGTCACAGATTCAGGCCTATATTACGACAGCATTTCTCCATTCTTTCTTTGTTGCAGCAACGGTAACTTAGAAATAGCAAGGACTCTTTATTCACATGGAGCAGATGTTAATGAAACTGCAGATTGCATAACCTGTCAAGCCTGTAATCAAACACCCCTGATTCTTGCATTAATGAATCAACAATTCGAAGTCGCACTTTGGCTGCTAACGTTACCCGAAATAGACATCTCAGTATTATCTAAACATCAAAAAAAAATGGACTTAGAAGAGCGGACTCAGGCACTCCTTGGCCTAAAAAAGCCTAGTGCAAATTCCACTGTCACCTTCTCGTATGATGCGTTCACGGTATTCAAAAGTTTTATCTTACCAAGACATGTACTTGTAAAAAATGATTTGCCACTCTTGAGCTTAAAAAGAGATATCCTCAATAAATTTGCAAATAAAGGGCGACAGGAAGCACATGAATTACTCGAGGTCGTAAACACTGCCATAAAGCTAAGAAAATCACATATTCAACTTTTCCAGCGTGGAGTTTATTCAGAAGCTTTCCGCGTTCTTTAAGTTGCAGCACTGTTAAATCGCCATTTACAGCGGCTTGAGCGCAGTCCTCAGCTATTTTGAGCTCATACAAATTGAGTGGATACAAAACTAAAAATAAGTGACTCGTTTTACTCGCGGGGTCTTATTTCGATGTTGATACAACTCCCACACTTTGTGGTAATCCAGTTCCAGCTCAGTGATATAAAAATCCCCTGCGACATAAGTTTTGATGACTTTTGCACCGCGAATAACACCTGTTACTGAAGAGCTAATAGCTTCGCTTTCAGTCGTCCAATCTTTCACTGTCGTTTGAGCGGTAATTTGTTGACCATAAACTTGCTCAGCTAACTCTCGGTAGGCCGCCACTTTAGACGCTTGCATCGCCATTAACACACGTTTAGATTTCGTTTTCCCCGGTTGCTCGGCCAACGGCGCATAGCCAATAGCGGTTAATTTAGGAAAGTGCTCAGGCTTTTCTGTTTCCCACTGAACATATCTTTCTGAACTAGCACAAGCTGATAACAATAAGGCGAATAGTACAACTAACTTTTTCATGGTCTTACCTGCTTATCTGAAACGGGTTCCATACCCGCTGCTTCGTTTCTGTACAACACACCATTTTTTTCTACCACCTTTTCAGCAGGAGACAAAAACTGCTCTAGCTCTGTAACGGGAATAGCGCTTGATTCAGCTGCTATGACTTGGTTATTTTCAATGTTTATGACGCGAGTGTTCAGTTTAACATCTGATAGTCCTAAGCTATATGTCGTGACCACAAGCAAGCCTATCTCAAGATCGCCTGACAGCTCCTCCCAATTTCGACTCAGCACAAACTCACCTTTGGATTTAATCATTAATCTATCGGTGACATTGGGTTCGGCAACGGTATAACCAGCACGACTAAACGTTGTCATTAATTCTTGCTGAATTTGGGCTGCAAAGCTGGCTCGCTCATTAAAATCATTGGCAGATACAGGTGTGGTTACCACTAGAGGTACATCTTTAGGCAATGCCGAATGATGGTTGGAGAGGGACAACACCACATTTGACGCCCAACTTGGAGACATCATCATCAACTCTTGTACTTTTTGTTTATGATCATCTTTGGTAATGGTAACGTGGTAACTACATGCGCTAAGTAAGACACATCCAATAGTAATTAATATTCGTTTCACTGCACTTCTCCCACCTTGCTGCACTGGTAACGGCAAAAATTGCCGCTCTACATCTGTTTAGGTGTCGTTTGCGTCATTTTTTATCTAATGTTCAATCTTAAGCAAAATGAATACCAAGTAATAAAGTGGTATGAGTTTTGTATTAGAAGCTTTGGAGAATTTATGCTGTCAAAAGGTTGGCTTTTACATGGTTATGTTGCATCGTGCGTTCGTTTTATTAGCTTTATTATTGCTAGCTCTTGGCTTTTCCCACAAAAGCACAGCGGAAGATTATTACTTTCAAGGTCAAGCACCAATAGTCAATGGCAATATCAAGCAAGCACGCCAACAAGCCATAGAATCGGCCGTACAACAAGCTAAGCTAGAAAGCGGTGTTAGAGTAAACAGTACAAGAAGCACTCTATCTGGTCAGTTAATTCAGGGCTCAACTGAACTGGCTTCAGTATACAACAGCGAGCAAGTTGAATTAGTTTCTGAGCAAACCAAAGGTGATGTTATCTATGTCAATGTTAGGATAACCAGCCATCAAAATGAGTTCCCTTTATCGGGGAAAGCCAGTATTTATCTGCCTCGATTTGTTTTATCTCATCCTGCACACCTAAGACATGGGCAATTAAATGGTTTTTCCAAAATGTTAACCGTAGAGTTTTCCGACAGTCTTAGCCAAAAAGCGAAATTATCCTTTCCTGAGTTAAGAGCTGATCAGGGCTTAAATTTAACGCAGCACTTTTTTGAAGACAACAGCCAAAAACTCCCCTACTGGATTGGAGATATGACCAATAGCCAATACGTACTTATTGGTAATATTTTAAATGCAGAAGTCGTTCCTTCACCTAAAAGCTTTCTGGGATTATTCGAAGATTGGCCAACGCGTCAGTTTCGAATAAACCTCAGCTTATTTCATAACATTAGTGGTGAAAAGATTTGGCAACGCACCTACTTCATAAATGAAGTTTGGGAATTTGAGCCAAACGAAATCATTTCAACTTCATCCACTGAATTCTGGCAATCTAAATATGGTCAAGCCATTAAGCGCCTATTTAATGAGATTGCGTTTGAGTTAGACAATCAGGTTAAAGATCGTCCATTAATGGGCGCCATTATCGCTAAAAGTAACGGTCAGTTAATTATTAATCTCGGTCGACATAATAATATTAACCTTGGAGATAAGTTAAAACTTGTGCTCAGAAAAAATTTACATACTCGCTTTCAGTCCATCAAAACCATCGCCCAAGCAAGCCCGATTGAACTTAAAGTCACTCAAGTCACTGAACAAACCGCAGTCATTGAGTGGAAAAACTCGAACAAAGTTGAAAATATTCAATTAGGAGATCTTGTAATTAAGCAGTAGCTTTCTGAAGATTAGTTGTACGGATGCCTTATTTTATCCGCATATTGCGTCTAAATAATTTATTGTGTGCGCAAGGACTTCTTCAAGGCATCCGCAATGAAAAAATTGACGCACTTCCTTTTCTTCATCCCTCTAGTTTTTTTACATAATTTGTCTTTTGCCAGTTCTGCCGTTTTTGCTGGTGGCCCTGTGTATAAAGAGCGGCATAGCAGCATTAATGAACTTAAAAACTCTGGCTTTGATACTCTGATAGTTTGGACGATTCATATCCATGATGATGGCAGTTTAAACTTTAATGAAGAGTTTCCATTGGTTGAAAATGGTCAATACATTGGCGATAACGACTATCCGCATTTTCGAAGTGATATTGCGTCTTTAAAAAAAGGCAAAACCCATATTAAACGTATCGAATTTGGCTTAAGTGCAGCAGGTTCCCCCACTTATACCAATATCAAAGCGTTATTAAAGTGCCCCAAAAATCAAAGTTGTGATATTCACAATAACATTTTATATAAAAACTTTATGGCACTAAAACGAGCCTTTCCTGATGTTGACGCCTTTAATAATGATGATGAAACAGAGTTTGATCTTAATTCCTCAGTCAAATTCCACAATATGCTGGCCGATATTGGCTTCAAATCAACCATAGTGCCCTATTCCGATCACAGCTTTTGGCAACAGTTAGTAAAAAAGGTGAATGCTCAGCACCCTAACGCCTTGGATAGAGTTTACTTACAAGGATATGCTGGTGGAACTGGTAATTCGCCTTGCGATTGGGATTTTGGGCTCCCTGTTTCTCCAGGTTTATCTTCCAATACTTCCAGTATCAGGGGCGTATATAGCGCAATGAGTCGTTGGAAGCTAACTTGCCCCAAAATAACCAGCGGTGGCTTTATGTGGCTGTATGATAATTTTGAAAACTCATCTCAACCTCATGACTATTCCCTCGCCATCGAAAGTGCTTTAAAAGTGATAACTGACAAACATGGGTGAACATAATGAAGAAACTGTTTTTAACGCTTATCTGTTTAACTCTATCTGTTTTATTTAATACATGCGAAGCAAAATCTACCATTTTTTCGGGTGGCTCTTTTTACAAAGACCGTGAAACAAGTGTCAATGAGCTCAAGTCTTCAGGCTTTGATACTGTCGTAGTTTGGACAATTCATATTAATGAAAAGGGAGATTTAAGCTTTAATGATGAGTTTCTGTTAATTCAAGATGGTAAATACGTTGGAGACAATGAATACCCTAACTTCCGAGAAGACATTGCTTCTTTAAAAACGGGGAAAACTCATATCAAAAGAATCGAATTTAGCCTAAGTGCAGAAAGCTCTCCAACTTACACTAACATCAAAGCATTACTGAAATGCGCTCAAGGAACGCCATGTGATATAAAAAACAACATCTTATATCGTAACTTTAAAGTGCTTAAAGATGAGTTCCCTGACGTTGATGCCATAAATAATGACGATGAAGTGGAGTATGATTTGGACTCAGCGGTTAAGTTTCATAATATGCTTTCGGATATTGGCTTCAAGTCCACCATTGTTCCCTCAGATCATTACGACTATTGGAAACAATTCGTCGAAAAAGTAAATGCGCATAAAGCGAATTCGTCAGATAAAATCTATCTTCAAGGCTATGACGGAGGTGAACGTAACACACCATGTGATTGGGATTTCGGTTTACCCGTGTCATTTGGATTTTCTGCCAGTGTATCGGGAGAGAACGACGTGTATATAGCACTACAGAAATTCAAACAACAATGCCCCAAAATAACCCAAGGCGGATATATCTGGCAGTATGACAATATTAGAAACTCATCTGACCCACAATTCTATTCGAAAGCAATAAGAGATGCTTTGGGTGGAAACGCAAGTACGAATTAGCTCATCCTAGCTAAGCCTGAGTATCTATTTTCAGGCTTTTTTCATCAAAAAATGATAATTTGCTTTCAAGAGCCTATTTTAGGATTATATTTAAAATATGTCCCGGTAACTCAGGTGGATAGAGTGTCGGCCTCCTAAGCCGAAAGCCGCAGGTTCGAATCCTGCTCGGGACACCATTTTCTTTGCAATATTCCATGTTTATCAAGGTTCTTGAAAAAGTCCGATACAGAGAATATTTATCAGATTCAGAAAAAGTAAATGGTGGTTAGCATTAGTTCCAACTAGCTATTTCTGGCTGGTTTTGTCAGTATGAATTTCGCTTCCACTCATTTAATACTCAATGGACAAAAAATTGAAAAAATTAGCAGTTGTTTTAAGCCTTTCGACATTTCTTTCAGGTTGTTTTGGTCAAAAAGAAGTGGGAGATGTTTCACTGGGTCTATTCACTTTGAAGGATATTAAAATTAACACGTTAGTTGACCCTGATGTCCCGGGTGTTACCTGTCATGTAGCCTCTATTGAGGCAAAGCTAAGTCTATCTGATCCTAGTGACAGTGCTATATCTTGTCGACAGACGGGTGAGATTACGCCAGAGATGATTGCCGATATAGAGAAAGGTAAATCAGGTGAGGTCGTATTCAAAAAATCAAAGAGTATCTTTTTTAAATCGATGAAGATCAGGCGCATTTACGATGCTGAACATCAAACGCTTCTGTACGTCTCTTATTCGACAAAAGAGACCTCAGGCAGTTTTAAACATAGCTTATCAACGGTGCCACTTTGGGGAACTAAGGCTTATATAAATAAGCCTCATTAAAGTAGATAAAAGTTAATTTTGAAATCAATAGACACTACAAGTTATATTTTTATACTCTCACTTCAACATAACCGCCTGTTGGAATGCTTTCATTTTTCACTAAACCGGAAAATTGATTATTGAGAAGTAACGGCTTATGCTCGGGCTTGCTTGTAGAAATGCAAAGGTTTTCACCTCGATTTAGAGTACGGTACTGGGTACTGGTTTTCACCCAGTTTTGAGCGCCAATTTGCATTGAGTCAGATAGAGCAATTGGCATTAACCCTTCCGAATTACGAATATAACTTCTCAACCCATGTCCAGCTTGCGCAATAGCTGTACGATAATTGTTTAAGTCCACAACGGCATAAATCATATCAATGTATACTTCCAGTCCCGACTTAACCATCCTGTCATTGAGGTAACTCAGCATATTAAATGGTTCAATCACTGACTGGCTTTTACCTATACGAAACGCTTGTAGCTTTTGATTAACTAAGCTCCTGAGCGTCACGCTGGCAAAAGCCGCTTTTTTGTTTTCGGGTTGAAAATGAGCCATATAAACCATGAGGTATTTTTCACTAACCAGAGTACTGTCTACCAGATAGTTACTTATATCTGCATGTTTAAAGACACTATAACTGACTTGAGCATTTGGAAAACTTAATTTAGCCGATGGAAATAATTGCTGCTGAATATGCTCTACGGCATAAGAGTTTTGCTCGATTGAAGCGATGTGCTCATCAAATTCTTGATAAGAAAGTTCATCCAATAATGCTACTGGAGTATCCGTTTCAATTTCACCCACAATGGTTTGTTGAATAGCGTTTTCTAATATCAGCATGTCATCAATGGGTTTACAAAGATAGTCACTTGCACCAAGTCGAAGCGCTTGTAACACATCAGACAGCACATTATTGCCAGAAATAACTATCGAGTGAGTACGGGGGGAAATAAGAGGAATTTCAGCGATTAAGTCTAATCCACAAGAGCTCGTGAGACTGAGGTCAGCTAGCACTAGGTCTACAGACTCTTGCTTGAGCACTTTCGTTGCAGACTCAAAATTATTAGCCGAATGGCATTTGCATCCTTGCTGAATGAAGTACTCCACCATTAGCTTGGCTTCTTCGGATTCTAGCTCAACCAGCAGTATTGACATATTTGGCAACGCCATACACACACCATTCCATTGTTAGATTCAAACCCATTTTATGCCTTTTAAAGGCTAGATTTGCTTGATATAAATATTTCATATCAGTAAGGAATATTATTCACCTTATTGCATATAGACATAAGGAAATTGTGAATGTAACAAAGTTGAATTTAAGGAAATGAGAAATTTCACTTAATTCATAGGATTTGACTGCAGAAGATTACGGCTTTCTCTAAACCATTTTTGTACACGCTATAGAGTTATAACACTAGAATTAAGGTTTTGCGAATTTTCGGAGCAAAATACTTTTGCTCCGAGTCGTTTTCATTTTTTACTGGGTTAAATCAGTCTAATTCATCAAGATAATCATCGATATCGTCATTATCTTGTTTTTTAGGAGCCTTACCATCATGCAATTTAAATTCAACATTTTGCAAATAGGCATTCTTAACAAAGCTATATGGATCAAGAGAATTATCCAATAAACGTTCTTGAGGAATTAATTCAACTCGGGCATTCAATCCTTTTAAAGCTAAACGGATCACGTTCTGTGTCGTTGATAGCTCTGATAAAGGAAAATACAAGTCATCAACCCAGCTTGTTGCAAGTTCACGAGTTACTCTAGGACCATAAGCAGGAAGCATAAAGTATGGTCCATTAGGTACACCATAATAACCTACGACTTCGCTAAAGCTTTCTTGTTTAGCTGACAACCCCATCATTTCAGCTACATCCACTAATCCAAGTAAACCGATTGTACTGTTAATGATAAAACGTCCACCTGATGTTGCCGCATTTTTCCATTTTCCTTGCAGCGTGTTATTTAATAAAGATGAGGGTTCATCTAAATTTTCGACAAAATTTACAACCCCTTTTTTTATAGGTGACGGCACGTAATCGTTGTAACCATGAGCGACAGGTTTTAAAACGTATTTATCGAGATAGTTATAATTGAAGTTCCACATCGCGCGGTTAAAGGCTTCAAAAGGATCTCTTTCATCATTATATTGAGGAGTACTAGATTTTATTGCAGGTGCATTATCTGTTTGAGCCGCTTGATTATTTTCCAGCGCCGCTTTTGACGTACATCCTGTACCTAGTGTGAGAATTAATATACAAACAAAAATAATGCGTTGACCCATGGCCTTCTTGGTTTCCTAGTTTTGTTGAAAGCGCGGGATTATATCACCCTCACCTTTGACTAACTAGAATAGTTATCAAACTTGAGGTTTGCAAAGTGGGACTTTGAATTCCGAAAATTGGAACTAGCCTGAAGAGTTCAGGCTATGCAGATTTGCTGTGAAGACGAATAAGGAGTTCAGCTTCTGCTCTAGGTAACTCACATTCTTGAACAATTTCTTGTACATCAGCACCCAGAGCAACCATTTTCATCGCGCGAGTGTATAGCCGAGACTGCGGTTCTTCTTGAGCAGCTTCATCAATTCGAGCTTCATTTTGTTTTAATTTCTTTTCCAAATCGATAACGCGTCGGCCAACACCGATTGTTCCTTTTCTTAGTTCGTCTAGCTCCCTTTTTAAGGTATCACGCTGTTTTTGACTGTCTTTGACCAAAGTGGCTAAGGCGTCTAGCTTTTTGCGCTGCTTTCCCGACTGTTTCAATAAATACAGTACCAAGCCCAAACAAGCGGTGGCATAAAACAGCGCCGCTATCAGTAATTCATTTTCCATGAACGCCTATCTCTTATTTTTTATAACTGAGCGATTTCATTCCACTCATCATCGGATAGAAGCTTATCAAGATCAACGAGAATCAACAATTCTCCATCACGGTTACTGACACCTTGAATGAATTTTGCACTTTCTTCTGTACCCACATTTGGTGCATTATCAATTTCAGTGCTTTTCAGATACACCACTTCCGCAACGCTATCGACCAAAATTCCAATCACTTGTTTTTCAGCTTCGATGATCACAATACGGCTTGAGTCATCAACCTCAGCAGTGGATAAACCAAACCGAGCACGGGTATCGATAACGGTAACCACATTGCCACGTAGATTGATAATCCCAAGCACATAATGCGGTGCACCAGGTACAGGCGCAATTTCACTATAACGTAACACTTCTTGTACCTGCATCACGTTAATGCCGTAAGTTTCGTTATCTAGGCGGAATGTCACCCATTGCAAAACAGAGTCATCGTTACTGGCTGATACTGCTAGGTTATTTGAATCTGTCATAATATCCTCTATTACTTTTCTAACTCTGTAGGCTATTTCAGCGTTAGCCTGCTATACGACCTTGTGAACCAAGCTGCTCAACCAAAGCCCCTACATCTATAATTCCGCACATTTGCTTTTTCACTAAGCCCGCTAACCAAGGTCGTTTAGCGGTATTTTGACGCCAATTAATTTGTTCTTTGCTAATCGACTCAGCATCTAAAATCTGTTCACAAGCCAAGCCCCACTGGCTATTTTGCAACAATACAATGTATTGATAATCGACTTGTGCTTGTAAATTATCATCATATTTTTCAGGCATAATCCAAGCTGCTGTATCTACTACATTAATTTTTTGGTCGCGATTGGTTGTTACACCTTTAATCCAATTAGGTTGCCCAGGCAAAGTATTAACTTTCACTTCATGAATAATGCCTCCTAATTCGACCAGTGGCACAGCTAGAGTTAAACCTGCAACTTTAAAAAACAGCACTTGAAACTCATTTTCTAACCTTTGATGTAATAATGAGTGTTCTTTTTCTTTATCGGCCGCAATTTCAGATTCTTTTGTAACTGATTTGACAGTCGTTAAATCTAAAGTTGAAACGGGGTCTGTAACTACAGGGGTTACGTCTGCTTTTATGGATTCAACAGGTTCATCAGACGATGGTACTTTTGAGAGTAAATGTTGTAATCGTGCTTGTTCGGCATCTAACAGGCCATCTGCTTGCTCAATCTCTGGCTTCAACTCTAAAGCGGATGTTTGTGGCTCTTTGAGCAGTCGAGAGAAAAAATCCGCCACGGCAGCGTCTGAATGTTCCATTATGCTCTCTCTTGTTCTTTGTCGATAAATTGTAATAGCTTGCCATAGGCAACCATGCCACGGCTATTGGCAGCAAAATGAGAAACTGGAATATGCGCTAAACTGGCATCTCTAAATTTGGTATCAACTGGGATCAATCCCTTCCATAAATAGTCTGGGTAATGTTGTTTAAGCTCTCTGAGTGCTAACGGTGAGGCTTTGGTTCTCTTATCGAACATAGTTGGAATCACAACAAATTGATGCCTTTGTTGTTGAGTTCGCCCCATCAACTCAAGGGTTTTGATCATGCGGTCTAACCCTTTTAATGCCAAAAACTCGGTTTGAACAGGGATTAAAACACGATCACAAGCGGCTAACGCATTTACCATCAAAACGCCTAACACTGGTGGACAGTCGATAATGGCGTAATCATAATGATTTGAAATAGTATCAATAATGTTTCGTAGCACTAACCCCATTCCATCTTCATGACCCAATTGCCTATCCACGGTTGCAAGAGCCATTGTAGCGGGCAGTAAATCTAAGTTTTCAATAGAGGTAGGAACAATATGCGCCCTTACTTTCGACTCAGTTAAAGACTGATGAGCAATAAATAAGTGATATAAAGAAGCGGGGACTTCTTCAGAATCAATACCCAGATAGTATCCTAATGACGCATGAGGATCGGTATCAATCATCAGCACTCGCTTACCTTGTTTAACCAAAGCACCTGCAAGACTGACTACTGTTGTCGTCTTACCAACCCCACCTTTTTGATTTGCCACCGTCCAGACTTTCACCTTACAGCCTACTGCTCTCTCGTTGTGATCAAGATGCCACCATTAGGTGTGTCATACTGTTTGATATCAGAATGCTTACTACTGGGTTTTACTTCACCCACTTCTTTTGCGGATTTAATATCTGAATATTGAGGCTTGCCTTTAGCTTTGGCTAACCACTCTTGAATTTTTTCAGGCTTTGTTTGTAACCATTGAGTAAGTGTTTCAGAGTCCTCATCACTAACTACAAACACCACTTGAGAAGCCTTCAGCTGTTCAACTTCAACTTCCATTCGAGCAATTTTTTGATATTGTTCAAAAGCAAGTGCAGCGACAGATACCAAAGCGATTGATAATAAAAATATGATCAAATTCAGGTACAACTTTGGTATCGGCATGATTATCGTTCCATGGTCTCTTTAATAATGGCATTTGCCATTTGTTCTAGAGCAATAGATTTACTCGATAATCCAGCTTGGGTTACTGCTTGCGGCATACCATAGACCACTGAGCTCGCTTCATCTTGAGCCCAAATGCTTGAACCTGCAGTTTTAAGCAGCCTAGCCCCTTCACGGCCATCAGCCCCCATTCCTGTAAGGACAACGGCTAAGGCTTTATCGGCAAACACTTTAGATACTGATGCAAAGGTAATATCGACACTGGGCTTGTAGTTCATTTCTTCTTTACCAGAAATCACTTTTATTCGACCATAAGCGCCACTTTTTTCAATCAGCATTTGCAATCCGCCCGGTGCAAGGTAGGCACACCCTGGTTTCATTACATCACCATTTTCAGCTTCTTTAACTTGGATTTTGCACAAACCATTTAGTCGAGAGGCAAATGCTGGAGTGAATGCTGCAGGCATATGCTGAATCAACAATATTGGATGAGGATAATTAGCTGGCAGCTGAGTCAAAATGCGTTGTAGAGCCACAGGACCGCCAGTTGACGTTCCAATAACCAGCGCCTTATATTGTTTACCACTGGCTTTGAATGGCGCCTGAACAACCGAAGCAGCTTCTCGCTTTTCGCTACTACCTGAAGCCTTTAATACAGGTCTAGTTACTCGACTTGACTCAGCTAGTTTTACATTGTTTCTCGGAAGACGACGAAACAACCTGCGCTGACCTAATGCCTTAACCTTTTGCTGTAATAAACGAATCGCTTGATCGCGATTGGTCGCAATATCTTCAAATTTTTTAGGTAAAAAATCTAATGCTCCAGCATCTAACGCGTCTAATGTCGCTTGAGCACCATCATGAGTCAACGATGAGAACATCAGCACTGGCGTTGGACTATTGGCCATGATTTCTTTTACTGCCGTGATCCCATCCATGATAGGCATTTCGATATCCATGGTGATTACATTGGGCTTAAACTCTGCCACTTTTGCTAATGCATCTTTTCCATTGCGAGCATCGGCTACCACTTCAAGATTTGGATCTTGAGAGAGGATCTCACTCACGCGTCGTCTAAAAAAACTTGAGTCATCGACGACTAGAACTTTAATAGCCATTGAACCTCTTTATTATTATTTTCTTGTAGCGTAAAACTTTAATAACCCAGGGACATCTAAAATCAAAGCTATGCCGCCATCCGACGTGATCGTTGCGCCAGCCATCCCAGGTGTACCGTGTAATAGCTTACCAAGCGGCTTAATCACTACTTCTTCTTGCCCAATTAATGCGTCAACCACAAAACCAACCAGCATGGTTCCAATATGCACGATCACGACATGTCCAAATTCTTTTTCTCCATGTTGGAAATAACTTTCACTATGTAACCAATTCTCAAGATAAAAAAGTGGAATCGCTTTTTCGCGGACAATAACGGTTAGCTGTCCATCGACGACATTGGTTTTGGTTAAATCTAAATGAAATATTTCACTAACATTGGACAATGGAAGTGCAAAGATCTGTTTAGCCACTTCAACCATTAAAGTAGGCATAATCGCCAACGTTAACGGTACTTTAATTTCCAGCGTGGTACCTAGCCCCTGATGCGAATGTATATGAACCGTACCATTCAATTGTGCAATTCGGGTTTTCACTACATCCATACCAACGCCACGGCCTGAGATATCGGAAATTTCGGTTTTAGTTGAGAAACCTGGTGCAAAAATTAAGTTATGAGCATCTTCATCAGACATTCTTGCTGCAGCATCTTCATCGAGAACTCCCCGACTAATAGCTATCTTTTTTAGTTTCTCTGCATCCATGCCCGCGCCATCATCTTCAATTTTCAAAAGAATATGATCGCCTTCTTGGCTTGCAGATAGGGTTATTGTTCCCTGTCTAGGCTTGTTATTAGCCTCACGTTCATCTGGCATTTCGATACCGTGGTCCACTGAATTTCGAACCAAGTGAACCAAGGGATCTGCCAAGGCTTCTACCAAGTTTTTATCAAGGTCTGTTTCTTCACCTATCATCACAAGGTTGATGTCTTTATCCAGAGAACGAGCTAAATCTCTTACTACACGAGGAAAGCGACCAAACACTTTCTTAATAGGCTGCATGCGGGTTTTCATTACCGCACCTTGAAGATCGGCCGTCACTAAATCTAAATTTGCTAACGCCTTAGACATGGCTTCATCTTCTCGATTTCCACCTAGACTAATTAGGCGATTTCGAACTAAGACTAATTCCCCAACCATATTCATGATTTGATCTAAGCGTGAAGTGTCTACCCTAACCGTTGTTTCACCTTTAGGTGCCGCAACACGAGCTGCTGGCGCTTCTTTTTTCGCAGCCTCTTTTTTCTCTACAACTTGATGCTGTATCGGTTTTTTGGGTTCTTCTTTTTTGGGTGAAGCTTCAACTTTTGGAGTTGATTCAACATTATTTTTAGATTCAGCGCTCGCAGGTGAATTGTCTGACTGTGCTGTAGGACTACTTCCTTTACCATGCAGTTCATCGAGTAGAGCTTCAAATTCATCTTCTGTAATTTCATCAGATTCTTGTTCTGTCACTGCATCAGGTGTGATCTGCTCAAGAGTAGATGCTATATTTGCGTTAAAGCCGTTTGTACCATGAAGTTCATCTAATAGGGCTTCAAATTCATCTTCAGAAATATCATCACTTTGGTCTGACTCAGAGGTTTCCTGAGTTACCGAAGATGTCGGCGCTTTCCCCTGACCATGTAAAGCATCTAATAAGGCTTCAAACTCAGTCTCGGTAATATCATCAATAGCTTCTATTTGATTGGCTTCAGGCTCAGGAATTGGTTCTGGCTTTGGCTCAGGAGTTTCAATAATAGGTTCAGCCGATACTGGCGCTGCACCTAATTCACTAGGCAAAGGCTCGCCTGAACTAAGTAACTTTAATTGAGAAAGCAATTCCGAAGACGCTTCTTGCTGCGGTTCACCATTTTGAGTTTGATTAAACATCACATTGATAGCATCTACAGCCTGCAAAATGATGTCCATTAACTCAGCAGTTACCGATCGCTTACCCGTTCTTAGCAAGTCAAAGGTATTTTCCGACTCATGGCACACATCAACCATTGGAGTAAGGCCTAAAAACCCTGCACCACCTTTTACTGTATGGAATCCACGAAATATGGCATTCAATAGTTCGGTATCTTCTGGGTTATTCTCAAGATCAACCAATTGCTCTTGCAATAACTCTAGAATTTCGCCAGCTTCAATTAAAAAATCCTGAAGGATCTCTTCATCAATAGAAAAGTCCATCCTACACTCCTTGCAGTACCAAATGCCTGCTTATTATCACCTCAAGCCAACGCTTAGATTTTAAAAACCTAGACTAGATAACAAATCATCGACTTCATCTTGTCCAGATACAACATCATCCCTTGTATCGGCATTTAGAATCGGACCTTCAGCTTCAATTTTATTTTTATTTTTTTCTTCCGAGTTTGCTGATGCATGCTCACCAAAAAGAGTTAGCATAGATACCAAGCTACTTTCGACTTCATGAACAAGTTCGATCACACGTCTGATCATTTGTCCCGTGATATCTTGGAAGTCTTGAGCCATAAGTATCTGGTTAAGCAAATCTCGTAATCTAATGGAATCGTGCCCACTTCTTTGCATCATATCTTGGATGTCAAAGCACAATTTTTTGAACGTCTCAAGATCAATATCTCGACGCATGAGCTTGTCCCAAGCAGGTTGGACATTATTGATGTTACTGATCAAAGCATCAGCCAATGGAAGTGACTCTTCAACCGCATCCATGGTTTTATTCGCGGCTTGTTCCGTCATATCAATAACGTAATTCAAGCGTTCCTTTGCATCAGGTATTTCATTATTGGTTAAATCAGTGAGGCGGCTATCAACTTGAAAGTCGACCAATGCACTATGCAGGTCACGTGTCAGCTTACCAATTTCCTCGTAGAGCTCATTTTGAATAGGCAACGAAATCTCTTTAATGATTTCATCTGCTTGTTGTTGCTCTCCTGCAGATAGAAGTTCAACTAGCTGTTGCGCCTGCTCAAGAGTGATCAGGCCTGATATTTCTTCCGACATACAACGTCCTTGCTCAGGTTAGCCCAGTCTTTCGAAAACTTTATCAAGCTTCTCTTTTAGGGTGGCTGCAGTAAATGGTTTTACTACATAGCCGTTAACACCAGCTTGAGCAGCAGCAATAATTTGCTCACGCTTTGCTTCAGCTGTCACCATAAGTACAGGAATAGATTTGAGTTTCTCATCAGCTCGAATGGCCTTAAGTAAGTCAATTCCCTGCATACCGGGCATATTCCAATCAGTGACCACAAAGTCAAAGTCGCCTTTTTGCAGCATAGGTAGTGCGGTGGTTCCGTCATCGGCTTCTTGGGTGTTATTAAATCCCAAATCCCGCAACAAGTTTTTAATGATACGTCTCATTGTTGAGAAGTCATCAACAATAAGTATCTTCATATTCTTGTCCAAGGTTTCCTCCAAGGGCTTTTGTAATCTTATCTTTATGGTAAAAGCGAACGGAAACTTAATTAGACAAAGTTAAACAACCAATTAGTATTTGGATATCCAAACTGGCCGTAGCGCATCTAACAAGGATTTCCCATCAATCAAAAGTAGCTATCTATAAGCCACTATACAGTTTTTGCTTTTTTAATTTTGCGTCCAGTCTCTCAGCTTACCTTTAAGCCTGAGCATGGCTTGACTCAATATTTGGCTTACCCTTGACTCACTCACTTCAAGAATAGCGCCAATTTCTTTTAAATTAAGAGCTTCGTCATAATACAGTGATAGCACTAAAGCATCTCGTTCAGGCAATTGTTTAATGCCTTCAACTAACGCTTTTTGAAAATTTTGCTCTGATAGAGCATCAAAAGCACGATCTTCAGGCTGCTGCTCTTCACGGATCACGTCATGCGAAACGCCTAAATCTTCAAAACCAACGATTTTTCCTGTCGCCACATCATTTAAAATATGGTGATATTCTTCAATTGGTATATTTAATTCGGCCGCAATCTCAATATCTGAAGCTTCTCTTCCTAATTCTTGCTCAAGCTTCTTTATCACCTGATCAACCATACGTTGATTTCGATGAACCGACCGTGGCACCCAATCTCCTCGACGAATTTCATCCAACATGGCGCCTCGTATGCGAATGCCAGCAAACGTTTCAAACTTTGCACCTTTACCGCTGTCGAATTTACCTGAGGCTTCTAAAAGCCCCATCATTCCGGCTTGTAATAGGTCGTCAAGTTGAACAGATGCTGGAAGTCTCGCTAGAAGGTGGTGAGCGATTTTCTTAACCAGTGGAGCATACTGTTCGACTACATTTGTCCTATCGTCAAAACTAGTATACGCAGCGGCCTTATTCACTCACATCGTCCTCTTGCTCAGGCCTTTTAACCAAGCGTTCAATAAAGAACTCTAGGTGACCACCAGGCTGCTCAGGAATGGGCCAATTGGTGATTTTGTTGGCTAAACTGTGGTAAGCAATGGTCGAAGGTGATTTTGGAAAAGCTTCAACAACTAACTTTTGTTTGCGCACTGATTTTCGAACATTTTCATCATAAGGAACAGTGGCAACTAATTCCAAAGCAACATCGAGAAAGCGATCGGTAACTTTACTTAACTTCGCAAACAACTCCATTCCTTCTCTAAGAGAACGAACCATGTTTGCAACAATTTTAAAACGGAACACGCCATGTTCACGGCTAAGTATTTTTATCAATGCATAAGCATCGGTAATAGATGTTGGTTCATCGCATACGACAATTAGCACGTCTTGAGAGGCTCTTGCGAAACTCAGCACCATATCTGATATGCCTGCTGCGGTATCCACAATGAGCACATCAAATTGTGTTTTCATTTCACTAAATGCACGGATCAATCCAACGTGTTGAGCAGATGTAAGCTCAACCATGTTTTGTGAACCTGATGTAGCCGGTATGATTCCTATCCCTTTAGGGCCGCGAACAATAACATCATCCAATTCGGCTTCACCGGTAAGAACATGGGAAAGGTTTTTTTCAGCACGGATACCTAACATGACATCGACATTAGCCAAACCTAAATCAGCATCTAGTACTAGTACTCGCTTGCCTTTTTCAGCTAAAGCCACTGCAGTATTAATGGAAACACTGGTTTTACCAACACCACCTTTACCACCACTTACAGCAATAACTTTCACTTTTTCATTATTAGGTTGATTTATCATACGTAAACCGCTTGCTTGATCTTGGGTCATAGCTTTACTCAAACTGCCAAAGCGAATTTATTCGCTTTACCTGCTATTAAATCTGTCATTAATGTTGGTAGTGTTCGTTTTGTCGAACTTCCCAGTCAGAATTCGTATTATGTACGAAATCAGGATTGGATTCATCTAAAACTGACAATGCTTGTTTGGCTAATTTTAAAGAATCTGCCACATGCATATCTTCAGGAACTCGCTGTCCATCTGTCACGTAACCAAGAGAGAGTTGATTTTCAATCACTACACTCAAGGCTCCAGCTAATGAAACCGATTCGTCTAATTTAGTTAATATTGCACCAGCTAATGGAACACGCTGAAAATGCTCTACCGCTTCTTGCAACACTCGACGCTGGGATGTTGCAGACAATACCAGATAATTGCGAATAGGTATGCGTTTATTTTCTGCTAAGTTGTCTAATTGTTGATATAGACGCAGATCTCTTTGCCCCATACCCGCTGTATCTATCAATATTAGTTTACGATTTCTAAATTGATAGAGTATTTGTTCCAACTCTGGTAAGTCATGAGCTAGTTTTACTGGGCACCCCATAATTTTGCCATAAGTGGCTAGTTGCTCATAGGCTCCAATACGATAATGGTCCATAGTAATTAACGCCACTTGGTCACTGCCGTGCATCGCTGCAAATCTGGCTGCAATTTTCGCTAAGCTCGTGGTTTTTCCAACTCCAGTAGGACCTACTAACGCTACGACTCCGCCACGTTTTACAATATCATCGCCTTGGTTGTCGAGTAAATTTGCTAAATTTTGAGGTAGAACGCTCACCAATTCGGCAGGTGAATAATGTGATGCTAATTCTGCTAGCTGTTTAGCTATTGGCATAGTGAATTCAGCTTCAATTAGTTTTGTTTCCAGCATTGCTCCAATAGGATCAACTCGCTGCTTTTGTTCGTGCAACAGGCTAGAAACTTGATGGGTTAATAAGTTACGCAGAGAAGCTAACTCATCTCGCATCTGTTGCATTTCATTATTGCTAGCTGAAGCCGCTTTATTTTTTTCTGGACTTGGCGTGAACGTGGCGGCTTTGGTTTGTTTTTGGGCAACGTTTTCCATTCCACGAGCCCATGCTGGTAATTCCAAGTCTTCTTGTTTTTGTTGCTTTTGTTGTTGCAGCTTGGAATGTTGGCGCTCAAGTATCGCTTGCAATGAGTCAGCGGAAGCTGATTGTTGCTGAGGTTCTTTAGTGGCTGGCTTACGTCTTTGCCCCAGTGAAACCTTATCATCTAACAAGCTTCTGAATCCAGACTGTGGTTTGGCCTTAGTCGGTGCCGCAGTTGGCTGAGGGATATTGGGTTGTGGTTCATCATAATCCACAGCTGCAACCACTTCGATTCCATCTTCTACTTTTTTATTGGACATAATCACGGCATCGGCCCCCAAAGTTTCTTTAACTTGGGCAAGAACACTTCTCATATCTTTAGCAAAAAATCGTTTAATCTTCACGGTTACTTCCTCTATTGACCGACGGCCGACACAATTCGGATTTGTTTCTCATCCGGCACTTCCTGATAGGAAATGACTCTTAAACTTGGAATGGTGTGCTTAACAAATCTCGATAACGTCGAGCGTAACATTCCTGATGTCAACAATATGGCGGGCTGACCGATTAGCTCTTGCTGTTGTGCAGCGTCTGTTAGCGACTGCTGCATGCGTTCTGCAAGGCCCGGCTCAATGTTTGGCCCATCACCACCTGTTGCCTGCATAGACTGATGCAACATCTGTTCCAACTCTGGAGCCAATATTATGACGGGTACTTCAGGTTCAGGTCCGGCAATTTCTTGCACAATCATTCGTTTCAATGCGATACGTACTGCTGCTGTCAATACTTCGGTATCTTGACTCTTAGGTGCGTATTCAATCAAAGTCTGAATAATGGTTCTTTGATCTCTAATTGAAACACCTTCCTCAAGTAGGTTTTGCATTACTTTTACAACAACACCAAGAGACAACACTTCAGGAATAAATCCATCCACCAATTTTGGAGAATTCTCTTTCAGAATATCCAATAATTGCTGCACTTCTTCATAGCCAAGTAGTTTGGCTGCATTGTTGGTTAATAGTTGGCTGATATGAGTTGCCACAACAGTTGCAGCATCGACTACGGTATAACCCAATGTTTGAGCATGCTCTCGCTGCTGAGGATTAATCCAAACGGCCTCTAGACCAAAAGCCGGATCCTTCGTTACGCTACCATCAAGCTGCCCGTAAACTTGACCAGGGTTAATGGCTAGCTCACAATCGTGCTGAATATCAGATTCACCTACGACGACTCCCATTAACGAAATTTGATAACTGTTTGGAGATAAATCCAAATTATCACGAATATGTACAGCAGGAACTAAGAAGCCAAATTCTTGAGACAGCTTTTTACGCACCCCTTTAATGCGATTTAGCAATTCACCACCTTGGTTTTTATCCACTAATGGGATCAGGCGGTAACCAACTTCAAGTCCAATAACATCTACATGACGAACATCATCCCAACCTAGCTCTTTAGTTTCAGATTGCTGAGGTTCGACAGCTTCGGCATTAGCCAATTCTTCTGCTTCTTTCAAACGTTGTTGATTACGACGATATATAAAATATGCGGCGCCACCAGTAAACAAACCAAAGCTTAAAAATGCTAAGTGTGGCATACCGGGAACTAAGCCCATAACTGTCAACAAACCGGCTGCAATAGCTAAAGATTTATGATTGTCAAACATCTGACTCATCATCATTGAACCCATATCACCGGATTCATTTTGGCGAGTCACCATTAGTGCTGCAGCAATGGAAAGTAACAAACCAGGAATTTGCGCGACCAAGCCATCACCGATGGTAAGCAAGGTATAGATTTCAACAGCACTAGAAAAATCCAATCCATGCTGCACCATACCGATAACAAAACCACCAAGAATATTGATGATAAGAATCATGATCCCAGCAATTGCATCACCTTTTACAAATTT
Organism: Parashewanella sp. 2210YD4-3; assembly: GCF_056591735.1. Taxonomy (NCBI): domain Bacteria; kingdom Pseudomonadati; phylum Pseudomonadota; class Gammaproteobacteria; order Alteromonadales; family Shewanellaceae; genus Parashewanella; species Parashewanella sp. 2210YD4-3. The sequence continues at coordinate 155,968 of NZ_JBWQOG010000004.1, forward strand.
AGATGCACCATCCATCGCGCCATAGAAATCGGCTTCTCGGGTCACTTCACTTCGACGAATTCGTGCTTGGTCTTGATCGATAGTACCTGCATTCAAATCAGCGTCGATGGCCATTTGCTTACCTGGCATTGCATCGAGTGTAAAGCGAGCACTTACCTCAGCAATTCGACCAGCACCTTTAGTTACCACCACAAAGTTGATGATAATAAGAATGATGAACACCACTAAACCAACGGCATAATTACCACCGATTACGACATTACCAAAGGCTTCGATAACTTTACCTGCGGCATCACCACCGTTATGACCTTCAAGTAAAACCACACGAGTTGATGCGACGTTTAGAGCAAGTCGTAACAAAGTTGCCACCAACAACACTGCTGGGAATGCCGCAAAATCCAATGGTCGATTAGAATAAATAGCAACTAACATGACCACTAAAGCCAATGCGATATTAAAAGAAAATAAAGTATCGAGCAGCAACGGAGGCATTGGCAGAATAATCATCGCCATCGCTGCTAATACAAGAATGGGTGTCCCGATCCCTTTAATATTCGCTGCATTTAACTGCTTAAATCGACCTAATACGGCATTCATTCAAAAACCAATGTTTGACACTTTTTAATAATAAAGAGTTAAAAGCAAGGAATGAGCCAAAAAGAGGTAAATTTGGCTAGTTGCGCAAGGATTAATCGATTGTGCATTAGTTCACAAAATTTAGTTAATAAACTCTTAGGCGATGCCGATAACCAATTACGATTTCGAATTTTTAAAGCAATAATATGAAGAGTACCCTGTCGATTCGCTCTCTAGTCCTTCTTTGTTTGGCGTGTATTTTTTTGACAGTCTTGGTGTTCACCTTTTGGTTTAATGCCAGCACCCAAAGGGAAAATCTAGAAGAGTTTGCTCAACAACACACCCATAGTGTGACAAAGTCTTATTTTGACTCCCTTAATGCCATGATGCTTACAGGTAGCATCAATAATAGAGAAATGATTCGCGAGCGGCTAATAGCAGAGGACGAAATTAACGATATTCGTATCATTCGTTCACCAGTGTTAAGTAAGGTTTTTGGCTCAGGTTTAGCGAGTGAACAAGTCCAAGATACGTTAGATCAGCGGGGAATTAATGGGCAAGTCATTAACGAAATTCGTAAAACACCTAATGGCAGAGTATTAACCCGTATCGAGCCTATTCTGGCCCAGTCAAACTACCAAGGTGTGAATTGCTTAGGCTGTCATCAAGTTCCAGAAAATACTCAACTAGGTGCGTTAAGAATCGACTACTCTCTGGCCGCCGAAGACAAAGCTTTAAGTAGAACATTATGGACAACTGGACTTGTTCAGCTTGCTTTATTTTTTATTGCCTTTATTTTTACCGCCTATATTTTGAATAGAGTGGTCATTGCCCGTTTAAGAAGTTTGCGCCATGTAATGAGCACTATTTCTGACACATCAGACTTATCCCTTCAACTCAAAGATAATCGTGAAGATGAGATTGGAGCGGTTTCGACAGCATTTAACCAAATGGTTAAGCAAATTAATGATACTTTATGTTCTGTAGTATCTAACGCCCAACAGGTAACACAGTCTGCAATTGATATTAACTCGGTTGCCAATACCACCAAAAAAGAAGTCCAAGCACAGAAGTACAATACCGACCAAATGGCGACAGCTATGACGGAAATGGCCGCTTCTGCAGAACAAGTGAGATGCAATGCTGAGGGTACCGCATCACACTCTCAAAAAACCAACTCTCTAGCAACTCATGGAGAAAGCCAAACTCATGACGCAGTGAGTGCCATTGAAGGTTTAAGCCAAGAAGTACAGCACGGAGCGATGAGAATCCAACAGCTCGATCAGCGAACAGATGAAGTAGCGGCTGTTCTATCTGTTATTTCGGGTATTGCGGAACAAACTAACCTACTTGCTCTTAACGCAGCCATTGAAGCCGCTAGAGCAGGAGAGCAAGGGCGCGGTTTTGCAGTAGTGGCAGATGAAGTGAGAACCCTTGCCTCTCGAACGCAAGAATCAACTGAAGATATCCGTCGTACTATTGAAGGCTTAAAAGAAGAAACATCGGATTGTGTGGCCGTTATGAATACCGCTTCCGAACTTGCACAGCAACAAGTCGAATCAATACAAAGTGTCGCGGTTGAACTAAAGCAAATATCAGATGCTGTAGACGAAATTTGTGAGCTGAATGCTCAAATGGAAACGGCAGCTTCAGAGCAAAGCCGAGTAGCTGAATCTATCAACAATAACGTAATAGAAATTGCTAACTCAACTGAGACTACTTCTAAGGACGCTGAAAGCACCGCTGCGATTGCCGAGCACTTATTGGACATGGCTGGACAATTAGAAGAAAGCGCAAAACAGTTTAAATTGAAAATATAGTATCCAACTCCCAAAAAAAGGGAAGCTAATCTGGCTTCCCTTTTTGAATACTCAACCAATTTTGGAGTCAAGCAAGAGAGTTAACTTACATACAAACTACTCATTCATCTTAACTTGTAATGCTTTCAATGCATTGACTGAAAAACCTCGGTCGTAGAAATATAAGACCTTTCCATTACCATCAATTAACATCACTCGTGCATTATTGGGATTATGGTTACCAGTAAACTTCTGCATGATATGAGCGTCATCATATAGAGTAACCACGCCTTTCCATAACTCTTTAGGGATCCCTTTTCTCATGCCATTGTTGATAAAACCCTGAAAAATATTTGGCATAACACCAGCCGCGGCGGCTAGCTCATAAGTCGGTACCTCAATGTTTAGCTCATTTAATCCTATCATCCAGCGATCTATATCGAACTGACTGGCTTATAGGGCCTGTTGATCTTTCGTGCTTATTTTTGCAGCGATAAATTGGTTATCTTATGCAAGGCGGAGTTTGTGCGATGTGGTTATTCCACATAAACAAACGATAACGCAGCAGAAGTGACCAATTTATGCTGTCTTCGATGCTTTTGAGCACTCCCTGCTCTTTGTTGTGAGCAGCTTACTTAGATGGCTAAGCTTCACTGCCCACGCCTTGAACAGGAAAGTGCTCAAATAGCACAAAATTCAAGCCTGAAAGAGCAACAGGCCCTAGATAACCAATCAACAATAAGGTTTGCGGATCATTGAAGTCATTAGGGATCTTAACGCTACGTTTATCCAACGTTTCCCCTTTCATACTAGGCAACGTTTCTTGCAACACAGTTTGATTTGGGTAAGTGCTGCTACAGGCCGTTAACCAAATTGAAAGTATGAAAACCAGTGCTTTTTTCATGCTACTTCCTTAGTACCATTTGTACAGTGCTGATTGAACGTTCTAAAAAAGCACCCTCACAATAGCCGAAATAATACAGCCATAACCGCTTAAATGTGTCATCGTAACCGTGACGCTTTATCTCATGCCATCGCTGTAAAAACCGTTCACGCCAATGGGCTAAGGTTTTAGCATAGTGAAGACCTATGTCTTCCACTCCTTCGACAACGAGATGAGTTTTTTTCTGTGCCAATGCTGTCATCTCCGCTATGCAAGGTAAAAATCCACCGGGGAAAATATACTTTTGTATAAAGTCGACGCTATTTTTGTAGGATTCGAATCGCTGATCTGCAATCGTAATCGCTTGGATCAGCATTTTTCCATTGGGTTTTAATCGGTCATTACATACTTTGAAAAATTCTGGTAGATAGTGATACCCAACCGCTTCAATCATTTCGATGGATACCAATTTGTCAAACTTACCTTCCAGCGTACGATAATCTTGTTTAAGCAAGGTAATCCTGTCTTGCAAACCCAACTCATTTACACGCTGCTCTGCATAAGCGAACTGTTCTTCTGAAATCGTGGTTGTGGTTACTTTACAGCCGTACTGACTTGCAGCGTAAACCGCTAACCCTCCCCACCCGGTTCCGATTTCGAGCAAGTGGTCACAGGGCTTTAAATCTAGCTTTTGACATATTGCATCAAGCTTATTGAGCTGTGCTTGTTCCAATGTGGCATTGGAATCTGGATAGATGGCGCTTGAATACATCATTTCTTTGTCGAGAAAACGGGTATAAAGCTCATTGCCTAAGTCATAATGAGCGATGATGTTCTTTTTAGAACCCGCTAAGCTATTTTTATTTGCCCAGTGGGATAACGTTTGGCTTATTTGGCTCCACCAGCTTTGTTTGGACTCTAACTTATCAGTAATCTTTTGGGCTTTAGCAAACAAACGGATCACTTGAGTCAAATTCGATGTCGACCATTTGTTCTCAATGTATGCTTCTGCAGCGCCAATGCTCCCTTTGATCACCCAGTCTCGATAACAGCTCCAATCATGGATAGTTATCTCAGCATTCAAGCATTGTTCGGTTCGACACTGACCAAATCTATGTTTCGTTGAATCAGGCTCTTCGAGACTAAGCTCGCCATCGGGTAACTGAGCCAACTGCTTAAATATAAAATCACGACAACGATTTTGCAGCCATGTTGGTTTGGTGATATTTGAAGTTACAATGTTATCCATTACTGATCCTTAGTCACCTTATTCTGTTTTTGATAAGTGGTTATTGGTGTTCCCTTTAAAAACAGTCGAAACGCTTGCCAGTAGATACCGAATAGGACTTTTAAGGTCATCATTGGCACACACAGCCATAACTTAATTAACGACTTTCGATTTATTGGTGTTTTTCTGAGAAACATTCCAGCTTCAAACAGTTTTTTAGGGTTACCTAACTCGAATTCGTTCCAGTTTTGTATTTTTATTAATACATCTTCTTTGTTAAGGTTTGGTGGCAAAATCGCCCATCGGTATTTCATGTCGTTATCCATAAAAGGCGAGACATGAAAGGCCTTTTGCGTTTGTTCCGACTCAATAAACTTCATATCTACCAAATAATAATGGCGTTCATTCCATGGCGTGTTGCTGACTTCCACCAAGGTATAGTGACACTTACCATTATTGTCATAGCAAAAATAAAAATTAGCTGGACTGAAATACAAACCTAAACACCTAAGCTGAACCAACATCTGCACTCGGCTGATTGGCTTCTCACCACCTAAGGCTTTTACCTTGTCTTTGATACGCCGAGTAAGTGAGCCCAGATCATCACACAAATAATCTTTTTCACAGAACCTCATAGGGTGATACCAGCGCTTACCAAATGGCCAACAGTCAACATCGCCAGCCGCCATTTCATCAGGATCAATCGCCATCATATATAACGAATAGTCAAAATGATGGGGCTTGGGTTTATATCGAGAATGATAAACCGAGCCTTGGTAAATACTTGAAAAATTAAGTTTATTCATCGAAGTCACAACCCAAACGCTTTGCCATCTCGACCGCACTCTTAACTCCATCTTCGTGGAAGCCGTTATACCAATAGGCTCCAGCAAAGTGCGTATGCTGGATGCCGCAGATCTCATTTTTGCGTTGCTGTGCAGCTAACGAATCAATGGAATAAACAGGGTGGTGGTAGTTAAAGCGACCTAATATCTTAGATGGATCAATACGGTCTGTTTGATTAAGAGTCACACAAAAGGTGGTGTCACTTTTGAGCCCTTGAAGGATATTCATATTATAAGTGACGCACGCTGGGCGCTTGCTCGATAATCCCAACTGATAATTCCAGCTCGCCCACGCTTTTCGTCGCTGAGGAAGAATATCTGAATCAGTATGAAGCACCACATCATTGCTGCGATAGGGAATGCTACCTAGGATTTCGCTTTCAAGTTTTGTTGCATCATCGAGTAGAGCTAAGGCCTGATCTGAATGGCAAGCAATGACAACTTCATCAAACTCAAGGCTTTTATTCTCAAAGATTAATTGCACCTTGTTATTACGGCGGGTTATCCCTTTAATATTCTGGCCGAGATGAATGCCATCTTTAAATGGTTCGATCAAAGGAGCTAAGTAACTTCGAGAGCCTTTAGGGATCACATACCACTGTGGTCTATCTGTAATATTCAGCAAACCATGATTATGGAAAAAGCGTACAAAGAAACGCAGCGAAAACTGCCGCATATCATCTAATGATGATGACCAAATGGCAGCTCCCATAGGTAAAATATAGTTTTGACAAAAATAGTCACTAAATTTGTGTTGAGATAAAAATTCCCCGAGGGTGTGTGAAGCACTGAAGTCATCACTTGCATAAAGTTGTTTACAGTGTTTGTTGAATCGCAAAATTTCCCTGATCAATCCCCAAAACTTAGGGTTGAGAATATTGCGTCGCTGAGCAAACAAGGTATTAAGGTTGTGACCGTTATATTCAAGCCCTGTTTGAGCGTGTTTAACAGAGAAACTCATTTCCGTTTCTTGCTTATCAACCCCAAGCTCTGACAAAAGTCTTAAAAAATTCGGATAGGTTTTGTTATTAAATACAATAAAGCCTGTATCAATTGCATAGACTTCTTCATTCACTTCAACGTCTACTGTTGCAGTGTGTCCACCAATACGGTCTGCTTTTTCAAAAACACTAACCTGATGCTTTTTAGCTAACAAATACGCCGCAGTTAACCCAGATATGCCACTTCCTATTATGGCAATATTTTTTTTCATTTAGCATTCCTTGAAATGATGTTACTCCACCAAGCAAAAGGCAGTAGTGAAAATACTTTTAATAGCAGGGTTAAACGTTTAGGAAAATGAATGTAACGCTTACGTTTTGATACGCCGGCAAAAATTGCTTGTGCCGCTTGTTCAGCATCAATCAAAAAAGGCATTGGGAAGTCGTTTTTATCGGTAAGTGGCGTTTTCACAAAACCTGGATGGACTAAACTGACACTAATTCCGAATGGCTTTAGATCAATCATTAGGCTTTTGGCTAAATAATCCATGCCTGCTTTGGAAGCACCGTATCCTTCAGCCCGAGGAAATGGCAATATCGTTGCACTAGAACTCACTAATACCAGTTGCCCACCATGCTTTAATTTAGGCAGTAAGCTCTCTAATAGGTAGCCAACAGAAATAAGATTGGTTTCGATATTGTGCTTAAACACATCTGCATCAAAATGTTTGGCATTATCTATGTATCGACAGTCCCCAGCGTTTAAAAGCAAAATATCTAACTGGTCGATATCTTGGGTTGCTTCTTTTACTTTCTGATGTTCCGTCACATCAAAAGCCAACGCAAAGCTGTTTGAATCACCTTTAATTAAGTCATTCAACTTTTGAGCATCGCGACCACAAGCGATGACATGATGACCTTGAATGTGATATTGATGATACAAAGCCTCACCGATACCTGAAGAAGCTCCCGTAATTAAGACTTTTTGCATTTCCCGATGAACCTTTTTAGCTTGCGTACCATAAATCCTAGTAGAGGAACATGCTCATATACCATTTCCCCAACATCGTAATAATCACGGTGATAAATGACTTTATCCCCTTGCCCTCGAATCAATGAATGCCCTTCAACCAAAATGGGGTTACCACGATTGATTTTGGGATTCGTAAAGGTCATCTTCCAATACAAAGCTGCATTGCGCTCGTCGAAAAAAGTCTCGTAGATATCAAATTCACATGAAGTAGTATTCTTGTACATGGTCTGGAAATATTCATGCAGTTCATCGACACCGACGACACGATGAATAGGATCTCGAAATACGACATCTTCATGATAAACATCTAAAATTTTGTGAAGTTCTTGCTTGGTAAGAGTTTGATAAAGCTCAACAACATTGTTGAGCCAAATGGGGTTGGATGAATTATCAAGTTGTGCAGACATCTTAGCTCCTTGTCATCTACCCAAACTCAGTCTTTATCAATGGGTAGTAACAGCTCAATACGCGACAACTTAACGAGCAGATCAATGATTAATATAAATCCGATATACGGATGAACGGATAAAGTGCATCAGGGAGCAATGGTGTAATAAGACAACCGTCCGTGACAGGACGTCACGGTCGTCAGCACATGGATGCGCGCTTCTATTGTCGTTTACACCTTTGCTCCTTTGGTTAAACACTCGTGATACTTGAAATCAATAAATATAAGTTCCTATTGGATTGAGTAACTTATTAATGCCTTGAGTGAAGTGAAGAGAGTCACTAACAATTGTCATGCAAAGACAGCCATTTACAGAAACAGGTTGATGCTTGTGTTCCCCTTCGAGAAAAATAAAATCTCCCTCGCTGTATTCACCAGATTCATCTTTAAACTTACCGCTTAACACTAGCGTTAGCTCATAACCTTTATGGGTATGCTGCGGCACTTTGCCACCTGCTTCAATGTGCATCAGACTGGTTCTTACTGAGCCTTCATCCAACTTTGCTCTTGAGCGAGATATTTTCCCAATAGAGCTAGCCTTACCAAAACTTAACTTGGATAAGGCTCTTGGCAAGGTGAACTGCTCACCCCCGATTTCCATTTGCTTTAAATAGTTGATTGGCGCTGTATCGATACCATCATCAGACAAGATAGCATTAAGCATTCCGTCAAACTCTGAGCTATCTTCATTGCTTTCTTCAAATTGAAAAGCATGACAGGCTTCTTGCTCAATGAAACTTTCGGCTTTGTGTCGACAGCTAGGGCACTTTTCAAGATGTATCGCAACCGCACAGCTAAATGAAGTCATCAATTCACCACTCACATAAGATGTAAGTAGCTGTGAGTCTGGATGATAATTAATCATAGGTGTGCTCCTATTGCTTTGAGCTTTGCCATCGCCAACCTTAACCTTGATTTGACTGTCCCTAAAGGTAAATCAAGATGTATTGCTAATTGTTCTTGAGAAATACCACTAAAATAAATGCCTTTTACCACAGCTTGCTGCTCAGGAGATAACTGATGAATATGATTCATTAATAGTTTGGTTGAGAGATGATCTTCTTCATCCATCGGCTTTACTGTCTCAATATCTATCAGCGGCCAAATATCCTCACTAACAACATCTTCGCGGTTACTTTGGATTTTACGCAGAGCATCAAAAGTCACATTTCTCATGATGGTATACACCCAAGTATTAACCGCTCCCTTGTTAGGGTTAAACAAATGAGCTTTACGCCAAACATTGGTCATGGTTTCTTGCACAATGTCATTGGCAGCATATTGGCAACCTAATTTACTTTGAGCGTGGTACTTAATTTTGGGAGCAAATAATTTGAATAATTGGGAAAACGCATTTTTATCGCGTTTTAACGCAACATCCAAAAGTAACTGCTCTAAATCTTGGGGGGGTGATTTTAATGTCATAGGTATAGCTTTAGCATACTCATGACTGTTTGCAAATAACCTTGTAGCTGTTGCCATAATTGAACCTGTTAACACCATACAAAATACCGTTACTGAAATTACGGTATCAGTCAGGGTTAAGATCACACTTTTTTTGAGGCGATTGCTTATCAAAGAAAATAGTAATGTCTGCTACATGGATGCCGAGTTTAAACATTTTACTTTTGTTAAAGACTCTGTACAGATCAAGTTGATACATCCAGTCATCAATATCGAAAGAGTAAGAGCTATCTCCGATAGGGACTTGTAACGCATACTTCCAGTTGAAAGCGAACCCTTGTTGTTGCCCTCTCGCCATGCCATTAACATCTTCAGCGACACCGGTATATTTGCCGTCAGCTTGTTTATTCAGTTGCCAGTTTCGGTGCGAAATCTCACCATCATTCCAATAAAAGGTTTCTTTAAGCAACCCATTATCACCTTGCCAACTGCCATTAATTTCTACACAAAATCGACGAGTTACTTTATCGGTGTAATCTTGCAGCATCCCCCAAGCGACTACATTTCCCGTGAAATAACTCTTTATATCCAACGTTGGGGTTGTGGTCTTGTATTCATTAATGTCACTAGAGCAAGCGCTGAGCATTGGTAGCAAAATTGCAGAAAGTATCAAAAATCGAATCTTCATCCTCTTTCTCCTAATAAACGTTTACGCATTTTGGGCTCTGAAGTATTAGGCGATAACCAAATGTCTAAAAAACGCTTCCCGAAATTAGGATCGTTTATGGTTCCTATGCATGATTGATTTAAATAAAAAGAACTACTGTTATCGCTTACCAATAGCGCTAAGGTGTCACCTTTTTTCACGCTTGGCCAAATGCTGCTTAATTCGGGTAGGTAATTTTTGTATTCTGCTGGTGATAGTTTAAGGTGCTGCCATTGCGCCTTTGTTTGCTCAACCAAATCTTGGCTGTCAATCTCACGTTGGTACTGGATTTCAAACAACACTTTTGATGCTGAACTCGGCTTTTTTGCTTCGCTGGTATATAGGGTACTTTTGTATACATCCCAAAATAAAACTGAAAGTGAGGCATTACCTAGTTTTTTCATTTGAGTATGGCTATCTGTAAGATCAGGAAAATCAAGATCACAAGCTTTAGCCTGATACATAGCTAATGAGCAGCAACCTAATAAAATTACATTTATACATTTACGCAAAAGATTCCACCTTTTCCAGACGTTCATTAACCCCGAAAAACAGCAACATCAATATAGACCACAGGGCACCAATCACCATTAACGTTAGCCAAAAGGGTTGACCAAAGCTAGCATCACTCATACTTATTCCCCCCAAATAAGCCATTGGCGCAAAGATCATCCCAAAGAGCCCTTGCAATACTTTGCTGCGCTTTAATAGGGATAGACAGCCATTAATAGTCAAAGCAAAACTTAGCCACATCATGGCTAACCACAAAGGAATTATTTCACCTTGATTTGGAAACTGAAAGAAACCAGCATGCATCAACACAGTATCAACAAATATGCCGACGAAAGTGACGAAACTAACTAAAGCAAGTTGTTGCCAAGGCGTGCTACTCATCCACAAATGAACAACTGCCCATGCCAGCACAAACGGAGCAACGTTATTTCCGTATTTCACACATCCCAGCCACATTAAGTTAAATAACATCCAGTTGAAAAACATATGCACCTCCGTACGTAGCTTACGAAACCGCACAATTTTTCGATCAGTACATATTAAATTTTCAAACAGAGCAACACCGCCATAATAACATCTTGATTTGGGTACGATTTCTCTTAAGTCTTCAGAAATACATCAATTAATAATTATTCATCAATGGCTTAATAAGTTGTAACCGAGTTGATTAATTCGTAGCATTTTTCATCGTTGAGCAAAAGCTAGGGGGCGTTGTATTATGGCTTCAAATACATCTCAAGTTCATGAAGAAGCTCAGGGTAAGAGTTACCAAAATTATGTTTTATTTTTATCTGCTTCCTCTGCGAATAAAATTGGAAAAGTGAGTTTCTCTGAGTGGAAAGCTTTTATCAATGACAACACTCCATTTCTAACCGTTTCCTTCCAAAATACAACAAAGCAATATCAACTTACTCTAACTCCTAATATAGAAATTTTATGTTTAGCTGCAGAAAACTTAAGGGTTACCGCGTCATTCTTTACATATTCAGATAACACTACCGATGAAATATCGAGAAGACTGTCCGCAGATTTAACTGATACTTTGAGTTCAGAAATAAGCTTAAGAGAAAGCATTATAAAACATGAGCACCCTGCACTTGTAAGTGAATATGATTTGCCTAAAACCCCCTGCTTTCTCACTAAATGGGATAAACGTAACATTGCTGCAAGAACGGCCTTATGCTCACCAGTAATATGCGCTTTAATTTGCTTTATAACTTGCAGTGAAAGTGAAAATAATTGATCAAGCAATAATCTGATTTTCATACTTTTATTAAAGCTATTACCCATAACATGTTAATCATGATTCATCTTTCAGGAAACTTGTTGTTCAGCCACAACACTCTCGATAAAATCTGTACAATTAAAATCAAAATGTAAGCTAAATGTTTTTAGAAGCAACAAGATACCCATTAGCCACTTTTATTTCTTTTGAGGTTAAAAAATCAAATCGTGCTAAAGAGGTTCGTTATACCCAAGGCAACAGCCATAAAATAACCGTCACTCGAAAGAAAGACGGTGATGTCCACTATAGAATCGAAGTTAATCAAAACCATAGACTACATGATGAAGAAAATACGCCCATATCAACTTACTCAGTTTTTAGCTGCTTTAAACATTTATTTTCAAAGCAGAGTAATCACAGCCCCAAAAATGAAATTTCAAATCCAGTGTGCTTCGTAATAACTGACACCAAAAACAGCCATACTTTCGATATATGGTTAAGAGGGGATGAAACAAAAGCTTGTCATACCTATACCCAAAAGCCCGATATTATCATGATGTAGAACTTTGGTCTTTCGCCCCCTAAATGAAGCTAAACCCTCATACAAAGGGAAAGAAGTATAAAAGAACTATGCTCTATGAACTTAAGGTTAATCTTTGAATAATGATAAAGTAATAAATTGCAATGTTGACTATTGCCTTATAGCATTTTTCCTCTTATCCACTGATGATTGAGTATTAAATTAAATATGGCAACTGTCGCATCAGATACAATATTCGTTGATGTGGATCTATTAACAGCGGATATTGAATCCAAACTCATAAACGATGACAGGCACAACTTAGTTGTTTTCAGACATAATGGCTGTATCCATTATCAAGTCTTTAAATGTGAACCCAGTTCTGAAAGTTATGATGATGGGTGTTGCTCATGCAACTGCATCACGCTTTGTTTTTCAAATTTCTTTAACCGCAGAGTTTCAAAAAATGGAGTCACACCATCAGTTGACAAAAGTTCAGCAAAATTCGTAAAGGTAAATGACAAACAGAACAATGTTAAACTAAAACTGAATTTACCAACTACAGATACTCCCGTAGGAATTAAACTCAAGCTCAAGGGGACAACAGAAGATCTAAAAAGGCACTTATATGGTGCACAGCAATTAGATGAAGTGGTTAGCTATAAATACGAAAATGGCTTTGACGAATTAGGTATCAATACCAAAGAAATGGAGCAGCTAAGTGGTGGAGAAAAAGTCACAAGAGAAGTTATCACAAAAGATGGGCGATTTACCGCTACTTTTATTCCGAATAAAGATTCAACCCAATTCCCAGCTAACGTGTTGCTAAAAATGAATTAGCGACTAAAGATTTGAACCTTTCAAGCAGCTAGTATCTCAACTCCTCTGGTATCGGCTGCTCGGTAGGGATTGCCGTAGGCCTACGCCCTCGCCCTTTTTGGTATTGTTTTAACTGGAATACATAAGCCAATACTTGCGCTACGGCTGTAAATAATCCATCAGGAATTTGCTGATCAATTTTCGTCGTATGATAAATAGCCCTAGCTAATGGTGGTGCAGAGACAATCGCCACATCGTGTTCACGGGCAAGTTCTCTGATCTTGAATGCGATAGAGTCTACCCCTTTAGCAACGACATATGGCGCAGCCGCTTTATCTGCATCATATTTTATTGCTACCGCATAATGCTCAGGGTTTACCACAATCGCATCGGCATTAGGCACATCCGCCATCATTCTTCGTTGCGCAATCTCTCTTTGCTGTTGCCTAATACGACCTTTAACTTCTGGTTTGCCTTCAGTGTCCTTATATTCATCTTTCACTTCTTGCTTGGTCATTTTCAGCTGTTTATTGTGGTTCCAGATCTGAAACGGCACATCAATGACTACAATCAGCAAGGTTGATGAACATAAAATGATAAACATCCAAGTTAATAGACTCAATCCTTCAAATACATTGGTAGGTAAATGCAAAGCCGAAAGCTGCATGATTTCTTCAAAATAGATACTAAGAAGGGTATAGGCCGAAATTGCCACCACTGAAAACTTAGCAATCCCCTTCGTTAACTCCACTAATGCTTGAGTACCAAACATCCGCTTAAAGCCATTCATCGGGTTGAGCTTATTGCCTTTAGGCATAAAGGCTTTAGTGGAAAAAGAAAGTCCACCAAGTGCAATATTTCCAATAAAAGCCACCAACGCCAGCAAGGCTACAATACCTAAAACAGGAAACATCAGTTCCGTTCCAACGGTTCCCCACACTCTAAGCATGGCGTCAACATCGTAGATATTAGCTCTTTCGATGGTAAATAAATTGGTCATTATACTGGCCAATGCTTGAGCCAAGTTAGGCCCCATCATGGCTAAGGCAATAGCTGCCGCGAGCAACACTGCTGATGTACCCAATTCTTTTGAACGTGCAACCTGTCCTTTTTCTCGCGCCTGTTGCAAGCGCCTACTGGTGGGTTCCTCTGTCCGTTCTTGGCCACTGTCTTCAGCCATTAGCCCCCTCCTTTACTTACCGATACCTGACACTGTAATTGCAGAATGTCACACATAAGCACTTGAGCAGATTTCCACACTTCATAAAAATGCGCCATGATAGGGTTTAGAGTCAACCACAACACCAACAAACCACTTAACATGGTAATTGGAAAACCAATCGAAAAAATATTCAATTGAGGAGCAGCCCTTGTCATCACCCCAAACGATAAATTAATCAGTAGCAAAGCGAGAATTGCAGAAATTGACATGGTCAAGGCTGCGCCGAACATGTAGGCGCCCCAATCTGCAATGGCTTTGTAACTCCCAAGCTCAATGCCTTGAGAAGAAACAGGCAGAGATTCAAAACTAGAAATGAGCATTTTGATCATCAATAAATGACCATCAAGCTGCAAAAACAATAGCGTGGATAAAATTAAGAAGAAGTTACCTACTGCAGGTACTTGCTGACCCGACCCCGGATCTACCATAGAAGCAAAGCCCAAACTGGTTTGCATACCAATGATTTGCCCAGTAAGTACAAAGGTTTGTAGTAGCATAATACTTACAAAGCCAATGGCTAACCCAATCAAAATTTGCTGGGCGCTGATAAACATACCTTCTAAGGAAAATAAAGGAACGCTCGGCATAGCAGGCAGCATTGGCGCAACGGCAAAGGTAACGGCCACCGCCAGTAATAGTCGCACACGGGATGGTGTCGTTGTCGCTCCAAACACGGCCATCACCATGAACATGCTGGAAATGCGAAATAATGGCCATAGATAACCTGCAAGGGTCTTCTCTATGGTACTCATTAAAAATTCCACGCTATCGCCTACCCGATCACTTGAGGAATGCGGTTTACCATTTCCATGAAGAACTCCATCATAGTTTGAATCAGCCAATGACCAAGTAACATGAGTGCCAATAGAGTCATTAATAATCGAGGTAAAAAACTTAATGTTTGTTCGTTAATCGAAGTCGCGGCTTGGAAGACCGCCACCAATAAACCTATCCCTAGTCCCGGCAAAATAATGACCGACACTATGATGATGATGATAGATAAGGCATCACGAAAAATATCAACTAAGGCTTCTGGAGACATAAGTACCCCTAAGTTATGCCAAAGCTGTTAGCAAGTGTTCCCATCACTAAACTCCAGCCATCGACTAACACAAATAGCATGATCTTAAAGGGCAAAGATACAATCATCGGCGACAGCATCATCATACCCATAGCCATCAAAATACTGGCTACTACCAAATCTAAAACTAAGAAAGGCACAAACAACATAAAGCCAATTTGAAAAGCCGTTTTGAGTTCACTGGTAATAAAAGCGGGGATCAACACGCTGATTGGCGCATCTTCAGGTTTATCAATGTTTTTGTAGCCAGAAATATCAATAAAGGTTTTTAAATCAGTCACTCGCGTTTGAGATAACATAAAAGCCATAATTGGCTTTTTCCCAGCCTCATAAGCTTGCTCTATAGTAACTTTATCGTCCATGTAAGGCTTCACCCCTTGTTCATACACCTTGTTGAAAATGGGGCTCATAATGAAAAAGCTTAAAAACAGACTAATACCAATTAGCACCTGATTTGAGGGGGTCTGCTGTAAACCTATCGCCTGTCTTAAAATTGAAAGTACCACGATAATGCGGGTAAAAGAGGTGAGCATGATCACCATGGCTGGAATAAAACTCATAGCAGTCATCAGCAATAAAATTTGCATGGTGACCGAATATTGAGTGGAACCATCAGCGCCAGTGGTAACAGTTACTGCGGGTAAAATCCCATCTTTAGCAAAAGCCATTGGCGCAAACATGGCTAATGCTAAAACAAATAATTTAATTAGGCGCATCTTCTTTCCTGCCTTTTGCCTGACGCAACTTCTCGGCAAAAGACTCTGCTTTTACTTCTATGGGATCGTTAATTTTATCCAGTAGTGTTATTTGATGTTGTGTAACACCTAACAAATACTGCTTACCGTCCATCTCCATCAATACCAACTTTTCTTTCTGCCCAACGGGTGTTACAGCTATGGTTTTCATCACACCATTGGAAGCAGGGGTCAAATTAAAGCGCCGGACTAAGTATGCCAGCACTAAAATAATCATTACCACTACAACTAAGCCACCTATCATGCTGGTAAAACTACCTAGTGCACTGGGTGCTTCAACCGTGTTGGAACTGCTGGTTGTTGCGAGTGTTGTAACAAGCAAGCTATTCATCGGATGTCCTTGGTTTAGAATGTATTCCGCTAGCTTATCAAAAACTTACTTGAGTTTCTTTATTCGTTCAGTCTGACTGATAACATCGGTTAAACGGATCCCGAACTTATCATTGACCACAACCACTTCACCATGAGCAATGAGGGTTCCATTAACCATGACGTCTAAGGGTTCACCAGCAACTCGATCTAACTCAACAACCGAACCTTGGTTAAGCTGAAGTAAATTACGAATGCTGATAAAACTCCGTCCCACTTCCATCGAAATGGTGACAGGGATATCTAAAATCGCATCTAGGTTATTTTTATCTGCTCCAATACTGCCCGGCTCATCAAACAGTTCATCTAAACTTGCGGTTTTGGCTTCTTCAATAGCTTGCTCAGCCATTGCCGCCGCCCAATCTTCTTCTGTATTCATAGGTTAACCTTAACTAGCTATCTCTCTTTGCTATCACTGGTTGGATTGCGTAATTTGACCAGTTGTAATTCTGATTTAACGGTTTCGGGACGTGGGATTTGGTCTGTAACCTTAAGGGCTAAGTTCTCTCTTGAACGCCCCAGTTTACAACGATAAGTTGGTAAGTCTTCAACTTTCATCATCACATGTTCAGGTAAATCAAACGGTATAATGTCGCCAGCTTGCATGGTCATGACATCCCGAAGTGACATTGATTGTTCACCTAAACTGGCATTAAATCCAACATCAACGTCCATGATTTCTTCTCTTAATGCTTGTGACCAGCGCATGTCGGTATCTTGTTTGTCACTTTGAACACCCGCATCCAGTAATTCTCTGATTGGCTCAATCATGGAGTACGGCATAGCAATATGGAAATCACCGCCACCGCCATCGACTTCGATATGAAATGAGTTAATCACCACCACTTCTGTTGGGCTGACAATATTAGCCATGGCAGGGTTAACTTCAGAGTCTAAGTACTCAAACTCCACATCCATAACAGGAGCCCAAGCATCTTTGTAATCTTCAAAAATGATTTTTAACAACAGCTGGATAATGCGGCGTTCAGTGGGAGTAAACTCTCTACCTTCGATTTTGGCATGAAAGCGACCATCGCCACCAAAAAAGTTGTCCACCAAAATAAAGACTAAACGAGCTTCCATGGTAATGAGCGCAGTACCTTTTAACGGGCTAAAACGCACCATGTTAAGGCTTGTAGGTACAAAAAGACTGTGGATATATTCGCCAAACTTCAGCATCTGCACGCCATTGATAGACACTTCAGCCGTTCGACGCATCATGTTGAACATGCTGATCCGAAGATGACGAGCAAAACGTTCGTTGACGATTTCAAGCGTTGGCATACGGCCACGAACAATTCTATCTTGAGACGAAAAGTCATACGATAGAGCATCGTCAATACTTTGTTCGACAACCTCTTCTTCTACCTCATCAACCCCGTGAAGTAGCGCATCAATCTCATCTTGGCTTAGTAAGTCACTCACTGATTGGCCTTTTCCTAAAAAAGCAGTTCATCACTGCATCACAAATCCAACAAACAATACTTTTTCTACACTATGCTTACCTAGAATCGGCATTAACGCATTTTGTACACTTAACAAGGCTTGTTGACGCAATTCATCTTTTCCTGATTGTGTGCTGAGCTTTTGCGCATCTGCACCACTAAAAGTCGATAATAACGCAGACTCAATCAGAGGAATGTGCTTTTTCACATCATTTTCAACCGAGCTACCTCTTACCTGTAGCTGCACTTTAATTTGTACTAACACAGGCTTTTTCGTGCCTGTAAGGTTGAACAAAAACGGTCTTGGTAAAGGCACATAACTGGCCACTTCTGGCTTCATGGGTGCCGCTTGCTCAGTAGAGTTTGAGCCTTGCATCTGCTCAGCTGATTCTGACGCATCATCACCAGAGAGGAAAAAGAAAGCGCCTGCACCACCGAGAATCAACACAGCAACCGCAGCGATAATGATCAACATTAACGGGCTTTTCTTTTTTTGTTCTTCAACCGTTAGCGTTTCTTCATCTGCCATAGCTAAATTTCCTTACTTAGTTCTTTCAAGCTCAATCGGGTAATGGTAACGATTTAAGCGTAATAATCTATAACTGAGGTTGGGTTTGTTGCGACTTTGAGCGTTATTTGTTCACTTGCTTCTTGTTCAAACTCTGATTGAGCACCTGAGCCAGAAAATCCATGTCCATTTCCTTGCTCTCTTCCTTGCTGCTGTCCACCATCATGATAAGAAATCTGACTATCAGCTAAATTTAGCCCCTGCTCAGCCAGCATATCTCTTAATCTTGGTTGTGCTTGCTCTAGTAGATCTCTAGCTTGTGGTGTCGCCACTTGGAACTGTACTTGAGTTTGTTCATTTTGCACTTGAATGCGTACCATCATGTGACCAAGTTCAGGAGGGTCTAGTCTGATTTCAGCCTGCCCAATGCCTTTATTAACCATGGCAACCAGCTGCTGTTTCATCACAGGAGAAAAACGCTGGATCATATCCTGCATTTGCACAGTTTGCTCTGCCCCCTGTCTTAATGATACATGCAGTTGAGGTACGTCAGTTTTGCTTTCTGGAGTCAGCATTTGCTGCAACGATAGCGGGCTTTGGGTTTGTAATTGATTTACTCTTTCAGCTACGGGAGTCGGCTCTAACGTCTCCATCGACGTTGTTTCTAACGCTTTGGCCAGCTCAACCTTCGCCGTTGGCATTTCTGATTTTGGCTTTATAGCGTTAAAAGCTTCAGCCATTTTTACTTGGACTTTACTATCTTTATTCGCTTCCAGCTCTTGTGATGCTTTACCATCTTGAGATTGCAAAGAAGCTGATTCTATAGCCTTAGCTTGCTCTTTAGTTAAGTTCGGTTCTAAGCTAGCTTTAGCCGTGGTAGCTTCCGCTACTTTCCCTAACTCTTTTACAGAAGTAGCCGCTTGCTCTGACACTTGACGTGTTGGCGCCAACTCTGTCTGAACAGATTTAACATCTGCATCAACTTCTTTTGAACTTGGAGTGACCTCTAAATTGGCTTTCGCTTTATCGAGCTTAGACACCAGCTCAGCATCAGTAGAGTCACCATCAGGTTGAGTCTCTACCGATGTTTTTGCATTTAACTTAACTAACACATCAAGCTTTTCAACATCGGCTTCTACGTCATCGCTTGCTTTATCTTTATCGCTTTGTTCAAGCGGCAAAGACTCACCGTTTTGCACATTCGTCACGGGGCTTACTGTCGTTTGATAGCTTTTAGAGTCATTGATTTGTTCTAACAATGACTCTGGCGATGGCGCTTTGTTTTCAGATGAATCCTGACCAGAGTCTTGCTCTTTTGATGTTTCTTCATCAGCTTGCTGCTGAGAACTATCTAGGTCACTAGCCGCAGGTTTTTCAGGCTCTGAAAGCTTAGATAGTTGTTGTGCAAAGCTTGTTGAATCCACAGTAGCCTCATCCGACAACGCCACTTCGTTTTCCGAATTTTCCGCTGAAACATGGGACGTAAATGATAGAGGATTAACTTGCGACACTATAATTTCCTTCTCTAAGCAACTGCTTGAAACTGACCGTCAAACATTTATCTATAAAAAGAGAAAGCACGATTTATGCCAAGCTAAAATCAATATGATTTACAACTCTGTTATAAGATATAAAAACTGAAACTAATTTCAGTTAATACAGGCTGTTAAGATGAGACTCTCATAGCCTGAGAGAATGCGATATGTTAGCTACTGTTGAACCAAAATCACCGATCAACGCTCCTGATAGACGGCATGATGCTCAAGCTTTAAATACAAGGCTAGTTAATGCTATCCGCTCAAGAGAAATAAATACAGTTAAACAGCTATTGGCTCATTTAGATAGCATTGATACTCCAATTCCATTTCAAATAAACTCACAAACGATCAACGCCCCAGTATTACATATTGCTTGCTATCTGGGCTTTTCAGAAGGCGTGGAGTATTTCTGCAACCAAGGGGCAAGTGTAAACATAGAATTAACTGATTACGATAATTGCTCTCCACTGCACTTAGCTTGCACAAACGGTGATTTAAGATCTGTAAATGCTTTAATGACAAGACAAGCTAATGCATTAAGGAGAACTGAGACTCATTGGGAAACACCACTGCATATCGCCGCCCAAAAAGGTCATCAGGCCATTGTTTCACTATTGGCTGGTGACCCCAATCTTATCAATACATTAGATGCTAAATATGTTTCTCCACTTTATCATGCCTGCGAATCGGGGTACGAGCAATGTGCCATAACCTTATTGCAACATGGTGCCAAACTTTGCTATTCAACAGATGACAAAACCCTTACCCCTGTTTATATCGCGATCAAAAATGGTCACGTTAACATTGCCCTAAAATTACTTTGCTGGGAGCAAAGCACAAGGAGATTCGAGCCTGAAGAGGTCACTAGAGGATTGGAGCCAAATAATATCGAACCTTTATTAATGTCCAAGCTTTGTGGTAACGGAGATCTAGAAGCCTTAAAACTATTGGCTAAGTCAAATCCTAACATCATTAATCTCCCCTTCGACGGTTTTTATCCACCAATGGTGGCACTATTCCATAATCAAATGGAAATGTATGAACATCTCATAAAAGCGGGTGCTAATATACACGTTACTGATCTCGAAAGAGGGAGTTTACTTCATTATGCCTGCGCTTTTGGCACTTTGAACCAAATGGAGTATTTGATTAATAATGGACTACAAATCGATGATCTTGATTCAGATCGAAAAATTCCGATGTTTAATCTTGCTTATAACCCCCATCTGCGCTCGGCTAAAGTTGAAAAGCTTGAACAGATAGTATCTAGATTATGCCCAAGTCACTTATATATTGATTTTATATTAGATTGCTACGCTCAAACTCCATTTCATATCGCAGTAAAACAAGGAATGCTGAACCTGATAAAAGCCATGTTTCCCTGTGTCATGGACATTAATCATAGAGGTAAACTAGGGAAGCACATCACAGCAAACGCACTTGAAATCGCAGCACAAGATGCAAGAATTGATATTATCAAGTTTCTAATATCAAAAGGTGCAGATCCATTCACACAAGCCAGCACAGGTAACCCTACTGCATTACATATTTTGTTAAAAAACTTCGAACCAAACATCCCATTCAATGTTTTCAAAGAACTCGTTGAATTACTTTCAAATAAAACGTCAATTAATGCCATAGATGGTGAAGGTTACTCCCCTTTATCAAGGGCTATACGCAATCAGCACGTGCAAGAAACACATCTGCAGTTATTAATAAATAATGGAGCACAAGTTAGTTTCCAAGTGACCCAAGAAATGCTTGGAGGTTATATAAAGCATCATGATGCTTGCAGGGTTAAAGTTCTATTAAATTGCAGAAGCGATCAGAGCATTCCAATAGATGGAATGGAGCTATTGACGACAGCCATAACCAAAGGAGACTACCCAACCGTAAAAAGTTTATTTGCCACTGCTTTTATTCAACTAAGTTTAAAAGAATACGACCATAAAGAACTCATCAAGCTTGCTTGTGACAGAGACAACGTTGAAATTTTCAATACTGTATTACAGAAAACGGGGATATCAGTAAATACTCCCATTGATTCGCATTTATCAGTATTTTTTTATGCCTTAATTAACGGAAAAGTAAAAATTGCAGCCAAAATAATAGGCACTCATCAAGCAGAATTGGTCTCCAAATTTAATCAAATTCATGCGTACCATATTATAGCCGAATTTGATCATGTTGATCTTTGTAAACAATTACTCAAAATGGGAGTTAGCCCTATTGTTCAAGATATTAATGGTGGCTCACCACTTTCCTATGCTATCAACTCAGAAAAAATAGAGGTATTTCAATTATTACTTAAACACTCCCCCCAATTAGCGGAGTTAGCAGACAGAGAAAATAGGTTACCCCTACGCCAAGCTGTTGATCAAAGAAGATTATTACACATACCTTGCTTAGCAAAAGCCTTCCCAAAAGGTATATTTATTCCAGATAAATATAATAGGTGTCCCTATCAGATTGCAGTTGAAAAAAATGACACTAGAGTTCAAAACTTGCTTGACCAACATATCCCACAATTACCACCACCGTCAGTAACAACGACTGTTTGAAACTAAAGTTAATGATTTTTCCTACGAAAAAACTGCTGTATCGCAAACTCATCAATCATTTTTTGTTCTGATTTAGCTTGTGCCGCCTGTCGTTTTTGTTCTTTTTTTTCTAACAGCATTTCAACCGCTTGTCGCTTTTGTTGCTTTTCAAGCCAATGTTGGTGTCGATGCTTAAGCTGCTCTTCGGTTTGCCTGATTGCTTCGACTTGTTGCTTGATAGCTTGATCAATTTGGTCGACAAATTTATGGAATTGTTGATATTGAGAAGAAGATAAGTTGCTTCCCACTTTATCCCCCATTTGCCGCATATAATCCAAACGATAAGTGTTTAATGCATTTAGCTGGCTACGAGCTTTTTGTTCGTCTAGCTTGGCACTGCGGTATTGCAGTGAAGCTTGCTCTTCTTCATCTTTCGCCAGTTTTAATACGGTATGTAGAGGATCTTTGGCCATTGTCACACTCTAAGAACTAACATTGGGCGGCAAGTTGAGACAACATCATTGCACAATCATCAAAGCTCAAACTGTCTTTCATTCCCTGCTGTAAAAATGCATTTGTTGCAGGCTGCAATCGAATAGCATTATCTAAGATCGGGTCGCTACCTTGATTGTAAGCACCAATCGATACCAAATCTCGATTCTGCTGATAATGGGCGTACATCTGCTTAACCTTACGCATATTGTTTAAGTGATCGTCACTCACCACCATAGGTGCAACACGGCTGATACTGGCTTCAATATCTATGGCAGGATAATGACCAGACTCGGCAAGCGCACGAGAAAGGACAATGTGACCGTCCAAAATGGCACGGGATGCATCGGCAATCGGATCTTGCTGATCATCCCCTTCTGTCAGCACGGTATAAAAGGCAGTAATTGAACCTTGCTCACCTCCACCGTTGCCCGCTCGCTCAACCAACCTCGGTAATTTGGCAAATACAGAGGGCGGATAACCTTTGGTTGCTGGCGGTTCACCAACAGCAAGCGCTATTTCACGTTGTGCTTGAGCGTAACGGGTTAAGCTATCCATCAATAGCAGTACGCTATAACCAAGGTCCCTAAAATATTCGGCTAAACGAGTTGATGTTTCACAGGCTCTTAAGCGCATTAAAGGCGAGGTATCCGCAGGAGCGGCCACAACAACAGACCGTTTACGCCCTTCTTCACCCAAAATTTCTTCAATAAATTCTTTTACTTCTCGGCCACGCTCACCCACTAAGCCAACGACAATGACGTCAGCTGTTGTTCCTCTGGTCATCATGCCCAACAGAACACTCTTACCTACACCAGAACCAGCAAACAAGCCCATTCGCTGCCCTTTACCTACTGTTAACATGGCATTAATCGCGCGAACACCAACATCTAACGGCTCAGAAATTGAACGACGTGATAATGGGTTCATCGCCACAGAATGAGTAGAAACGCTTTCTGAGTTTTGAATACCGCCTAAGCCGTCAATTGGCTGACCGCTACCATCCAGTACACGACCTAATAATGACATTCCGACATTCAGGCCTGACTTTTCACCAAGCGGTACCACTTTTGCTCCGGGTAAAACACCTCTGAGTTCGTCAATGGGCATCAGATATAACAATTCATCATCAAAACCAATGACTTCAGCGACTAATTCCCCGTCCATGGTTTCAATTGAACAGAGACTGCCTACTGGCGCTCGACAACCACTGGCTTCTAGCGTTAACCCAACCACTCGAACCAATTGACCGCTAGCGACGGCACGAAACGGCGTTACTTGCTGACAATATTGATCAAGCTGGTTCTTGAGCTTCTTGGATCTCTGTAGATTCATTTTGAGTTGGTACTTCTTGAGGAGAGATGTGTGTGGCTTTTTGAGTTTGCTCAAATAAAGCTTGCTGGAGTTGCTTTTCTAGATGGAATTGTTGCTCAGTCAAGGCCATTAATACCGCTTCGGTTCGATTTTTAACTTTAAGATCGACCGAGGATTTTTGACTTTCGATAAAACAATCACCTACTGATAAAGAGGGATCGGCTTCAAATTGCCATTGTTTCTTTTCGAGCATGGTTGCGCTGTATGCTTGCTCCACAAGTTCAACATCTTGCGGATTCAATCGCACGTTAACAGGTTGATTTTTTAGTGGCAGCGACTCAATACCTTGGCGCAATACATTATGTATATGTTGCGGATTGGTTTGAATTTCGGTGGCAACAATGGCTTTAGCAAGACTAGAGCTTAGCATAACTAAACTGGCTTCAATTTGAGTGTCGACAACAGATAAAGGCTGTTCAAGTTGTTGCGCCAATTGCTCTAATCGCAACAATAGATCTTTAGCTTCAGCTAATCCTTGCTCGAGCCCTTGCTCTTTACCTTGAGTGAAGCCTTCTGCGTGTCCTTTTTCTAAGCCTTCAAGTTTACCTTTCTCTAGACCTTGATTGAAACCTTGTTGAAACCCTTGCTCTCTTGCTTCTTGTTCCGCTTGCTGTTGCAACGCTTCTATTTCGGCTAACGTTGGCGGAGTGAAACTTTCTTCTTCTATTTTAGGGAGCGATTGAGCTTGAGTTCGTCCAAATAAATTTTGCTGCTCAGATTCAACGTCTGTAACATCAGGTATTTGCCAATGCTTAAATTCTTCGGCGACAGCATCAGAATTAGAGGAACTCATCACCGCCTCCACCACCTAGCATGATTTCACCGCTTTCGCTCAAACGACGAGCCACACCAAGAATTTCTTTTTGTGCCAACTCAACTTCACTAATACGGATTGGGCCCATAGCTTCAAGATCATCACTCAACAACTCAGCCGCTCGCTTAGACATATTGCCAAGGATCTTATCTTTCATTGAATCATCCGCACCTTTCAGTGCTTTCATCAATATTTCTTGTGGAACTTCACGCAGTAGCGCTTGAATGCCACGGTCGTCAATATCCAATAAGTTCTCGAACACAAACATGAGATCTTGAATTTGCTGCGCCATCTCTTCGTCTGATTCACGCATGGTTTCCATAAGCTGTGACTCAATAGAAGTATCTAAGTAATTCATGATATCGGCAGCCGCTTTCAAGCCACCCATTTTCGCAGCTTGAGCACCACCTTGACCTGCGAACTGTTTCTCCATGATGTCATTTAACTCTTGTAATGCTGCTGGCT
The DNA here is from genome assembly GCF_056591735.1 of Parashewanella sp. 2210YD4-3. Lineage (NCBI taxonomy): Bacteria > Pseudomonadati > Pseudomonadota > Gammaproteobacteria > Alteromonadales > Shewanellaceae > Parashewanella > Parashewanella sp. 2210YD4-3. The sequence continues at coordinate 181,511 of NZ_JBWQOG010000004.1, forward strand.
GAACTTCTTCTAAGTTTGCAATACGCATTAGCAAGTCGACACGAGTGTTCTCAGGGAATTGTGCAAAAATCTCTGCGGCTTGATCAGGCTCGAGATAAGACAAGACAATGGTTTGAATTTGAGGATGCTCGTTTTGAATAATGGTCGCCACCTGACGGGCATCCATCCATTTCAATGAGTCTAAGCCTTTAGCACCACTGCCCATGATGATTTGTTCAATAATATTACCAGCTTTGTCTTCACCCAAGGCTGCGGTCAGTGCTTTACGAACAAAGTCTTCACTGTTAAAACCAATGGCAGAAAATTGCTGAATATCATCTAAAAAATGTTTGTGAACACCAATGACTTTTTCTTGACCGAAATCTTGAGTCGAGGCCATTGCCATACCCAGTTGTTGAACTTGTTTTGGTTCAAGATGGCGTAAAATTGACGCGGCGTCCGCTTCACTTAAGCTCAGCAATAAAATAGCGGCTTTTTCAACGCCCGTTAGCGTACTTACATCAAATGATGAAGCATCAGTATTCGATGGGCTTTCTACAATATCAGGCATCTTCTTCTTGCAACCAACTCTTAATTACTTGGGTAGACAACTCTGGCTCATTGGCTACCAGTGCACGAATAGCCTTGATCATATCATCATCTTTGTGAAGATCGGGGATTAAAATCGACCCATCATCGGCATAACTGTATTCACCATCAGATTTGTTAATCAATCCTAGGGTTTCTTGTGCATATTGGTCTTCAATTTCAGCCAATTCACTACCCGGAATGATTTTTTCCTGTGGCATATCTGCACCGGAATGAGCCATACGTTTGAACATAGGGCGCATTACCGTCAGGATTAAAACCAAAATTACAATGGCCGCCAGCACAAACTTCACCACTCGCATAAACCAAGGCTGTTCCCATAGTTCAGGCTTCGGCGCGGCTTCAAATTCATGTTGCATAAATGGTACGGTAACCACTTCCAACATATCACCGCGAGCTGAATTAAACCCAACCGCCCCTTCTAGCAAACGACGAATATTCGCCAGTTCCGCTTCTGTACGGGGCTCACGATTTAATTGTCCATCTTCACCGACAGCACCGGGCTTATAGTTAACCGCAACCGATACACTGATACGTTGGATAATGCCGATTTGCTGACGAGTATGACTGATGGTGGTGTCTACTTCGAAGTTTCTCGTGGCTTCACGATGGGAGCTGCCTGAACGTTCAGCGGAACCTTCTTGAGTTAATTCACTTACTTGCTCTGGAATTTCAGATTTCATTGGCGGCTGATTGGTCAATGCACCAGGGATTCCACCAACAAATCCAGCACCTGAATTAGTTTCTAAGGTTTGCTCACTTCTTACCGCTGCTTGAGCCGGATTAAAACGCTTAGCTGTTTGTTCTTTGGCCGTGAAATCCATGCCAACGTCTACTTGAGAAGTAAAGTTTTCAGGGCCTAGGATTGGGATAAGAATAGACTGAATTTTATTACGATATTCGTCTTCTTTTGACTGTGCGATTTCAAGCTCACGACGTGCTCTTGCTGACACGCCATCTTGGCTGCCAGAATTTAATAATCGACCTGCTGAATCTGTTACTGTCACACGGCTAGGGTCGAGGTTTTGTACCGCTGATGCCACAATATCAACGATGGCATCAATTTCTTCTTGTCCTAGTCCGCTACGACGAGTCGTGATCACCACCGTTGCACTTGGCTGTGATTTGCGTCGAGCAAACACATTTTCTTTTGGTAACGCCAGAATCACTTTAGCGCGAGTAACACTTTTAAGTTCTTCAATGGCTCGAGCTAGATTTTGTTCCTGACTGTGCTTCAGTCTAGCTTGCTCCATACGTTGACTAACACCAAAGCCGCTATCTTGATTTAAGAAGTCATCTTTTTTAGTGCTACTTTCGATGCCAGAACGGCTCAACAGTAGTTTAACTTCTTGGTATTTGTTTTCAGGTACTCTCACTACATCGACATCAAGTTGATATTTGATTTTATTTTTATCGAGCACATCTAACACTTGGATAAGTTCTTGGGTTTCCATTTTCCCAAGTGGTCGATATTCATCTTCCGAGGCAAGAAGCAACACGAAAACCGCCAATGCCAAACATACAGCTAAACCTAAAATCATAGTAATTTGACGAAGGGTATTAGTATTACCTAGGCCTTCAAGCATACCTGATTTATGTTCTTGGTCCGCTCCAGAATTAGTTGTACTGATTTCTGATGACTGGCTACCAACGGTGAGTTCTGTGCTCAAAATTCTTACCTGCTTTACTGCTATTTATTTTTCTTAAGCGATTACTATTTTTCTACGCCATTAAACAGGCATATTCATTATTTGCTTGTAAGCATCAACCAGTTTATTTCTAACTTGTACCGTAGCCTCAAATGCAACACTGGCTTTTTCACGTGCAATAACGGTATCGGAAAGCGTTACTGAGGTATCACCCATTTCTAATCGTGTCGATAAATCGGCTGATGTCGCCTGAAGTTGATTAACATTGCCAATGGCATTCGCAAGAACGTCATTAAAATTTGACGAATTTACATTATTAATCTCACGCATTCCATGATGTTGCGGAGAAATTGAAGGAGTAATCTCCCCTTTCATCGTTTGCATCTCTGTATACAAAGAACTAGCACCAATTTGCATGTTCGTCTCCCATGACTTTTTTTTGACGAGATGGAGTTATGTGAGAGATAAAGCAAAGGGTATGCCAAGGATTCGCGTTAAGAACTATTGGTTTCTTTTTGAGAACACAATCTAATTATTATGCCAAATGAATAAAAGTAGTATTTGTATACTAGGGCGTGTTGATCTTTCGTGATTGTTTTTGCAGTGATAAATTGGTTGTCTTATGCAAGGCAGAGTTTGTGAAGTGTGGCTGGCCACTTAAACAAGCGATAACGCAGCAGCTCTCAGTTTCAAAGAAAGTACCAATTTACGCTGTCTTCGATGCTTTTGAGCACTCCCTGTTCTTTGTTGTGACCAGCTTACTTAGATGGCTAAGCTTCACTGCTCACGCCTTGAACAGAAAAGTGCTCAAATAGCACAAAATTTAATCCTGAAAGGTCAACACGCCCTGAATCTATTAAAAAAAATTAATAAGCAATAGCGCTTTAAATGGGTTAACTTACGGTTTTAGCTTAATTTAATATTTTTTCATATTTGAGGTTAAGTGTTCGAGAAAATTCACACTTTCCTTATCACCTAAATCTGTAACCAACAATAAAGCCATGAAGGGCTCCTTATTTTCGCTTTGTTTATTTCACGATAAATGGTATAGGAGCAAAATATGAGTTGTTCAGAAGTTAACCCCTCTCCCAATACAAATAATAAATTACGTGAATTTTATGATTCCAACCCTGCCTACAAAATGGATTGTGAAGCTCAAGAAATAACGACTGCAGAAGCCTCCGTTCACGGTGAGTTGGTTCCGTATCAGCTCGAAAACCCCACAATTACAGGGCAAACAGGTAAAACCATAGTCGGAGCCCTTTTCGGAACTTGGGTGTGCTTTTATTTCGTAAGCCCTCCTGCTGGAATTGCTGCAACATTAACTACGTTAATTGCTACGGGTGCTGCTACACAAGGAGTATTCAAATTAGCTTCATTTTTTAAAGAAGCTGAACAACCTGATTCAATGATTGAATCGCAAATCGAAAAAGGGAAGCCAGATTCAAATCAACAAGAACAAAAAATATCATTAGCTGATGCCGTTACCAAAGGCAGAGAAAGTGAAATTGTGAGCCTACTTATTGTCGGTAGTTTTGGTTATTTTATAAAAGGAATTCCAGCCCTCAATATAGCATTTTCTGTTGGCGGTACATTGGTCGGTTCAGGAACAGCATTAGTCGTCCACCATAAAGTCATGGAGTGGTTTGATGTAACTCCAAACAGTTTTACCTACTCCATAACGAAAGAGGTTTTGAAGTTAGGCGGTGGAATTGGAGGTGCTTATGCTGGAAACACAATTGGCCAGAGTCTCCATAACTGGTGGCAATTATCAGGTTCGCAAGCACCTGAAGGGCCTTTAAAGGCAACTATTGAAGAACAGACACAGAGAAAAAATCTCACTGAGCTTAACAAACTTAACGATAAACTATTCCGGCATGAGAGAGATATTTTACAAGGCGACTCTATAGTATCGAACCCACCGCTACCAGAGGTAAAATGTGAACAACACCCAACTTTTTTCGAAAAAAATGGTACTCGTTACGTACTAGGCACTGGCGGTTCTCCATCCCCCGCATACCGAGTAGAAGGCTCTCAAGCTTGTAAGTTTGTTTACGGTGACGTTCACCCTTATTTTTTGTCGGATGATTGTTACTCATTAATACAGTGCTCTGACGGAGGCTATGGAATACAAATACGAAATACTATGCACAATTGCCACCCTCATAATGGGCACGCTCAGTTTTGTCACTACCATGACGGCACGGTATATCGCGCCTATGATTTTGACAATTTCGATTTTGAACATCCCCCTGTTTGTCCTGTACAGGGCAACTTAAGAGCGACTCCTGCTGGTGATTTACCATTTTGTAAGCTTCCTCACATAGAGCCAAACGAATATCCAAGCGTTGCATGTCAGCAGTATTCACAAACATACAATTCTAATGGCACGCTACTCGGCCTTAGGCACCATGAAACCGCACACGCTTTTATTACAAAAAATGCAAAAACAACTCTTTGCAAAATATATTCATTGAATGATCATGGTGCTTTCTCATCACCAAAAGCCTACTGTTTTCAGCAAGTGAAATGTAATAATTATATTGATGGATATGGAATTCGTTTTACACATGAATCCCATCACTGTTTTACCCCACCAGATCGCTATCCTCATAGCCTATGCGGTCATTTACCTGAGCCGAGGGAAAGGTGTGCTGTAGAGCCCAGTGATGTGCCACCTTGTAAAGTTGATGAAGCAGCACAACCGCTCATGCCAAGTAACACAGTGCCTAGTTCAACTTACAATGTCAGTTTTAGTAAAACTTTTTTTTCGACTCTAGGTTCGGCTGATGGCTTAACTTCGTCAATTAACGTTGTTGTTTCCTCAACGGCAGTATCTAAAGCTATTGAGCCTTCTACTATCGAGCCCCTGATCACTCAATTACCAGAAAGTATCCAACAAACTGCAAGCAGTATTTTGAAAATGGCAACATCCGTCACTTCAACCCCGATACAGTCTGTTATAAATGAAGACAAAAATATTTTTAATGGTGGGTTATTAATATACATCGCGGTAGGAGTAGTAACTTTCACATTAGTAGTGGCAACTGGTGGCGTTCTAGTCGCTGCAGGTATACTCAAACGTCTTAATAAAAAAGGCAACGCTAACCTCACCTCTCGACATCAGCAAACTCAACTGGCGAGAACCGAACCTTCATCAAGTCATAACAATAACCCTTTGTATATAAGTGCAGCAACATTAGAAAGATCTACAGGTGAAGCTTCAACTCTCTCTGCTTCGCCTCATCCAAGAGACTCAGGCTTCAATGATCGAGAATACCTTCAAGTTTTGCCTTCACCACTTCCACTTGAAAGACCAAATGAGCAAATCCCTACTTCTCAAAATACTTCATACGGAACTTCACGAACTGCAGCTAATTATACTGAAACTCGGAATAACTCTCAGATTGGGCGACCAACACCCGAGTCAGTAATGCAAACGCCTTCATCAATAAACTCTCAACCTCGACGTTCAATTCATTCAAGGTTCACAGCCTCTACTATTTCCACACTTGATAATCCTATGTATGCAACTACCTCTTCCAGTCATGTAGCAGCGGTCGAGCCTCTGCCTGCTTCTTATCCGACTTCATCACATACAACTCTTCGACAGACAGACTCAAGACCGGAAAGCTCATCTGATGATGATTACGTTTCAATTCATGAACAAGATAATGTTCCTTCAAGTGATTCAATACCATCCCCCATTCCAGTAACGCCACAGCCATATTTAACCCCATCATCGCGTGAACATGCCTTACCAGCACCTGCAGCCAATGGGTACACGACTATTCAATATAGAGCGAATGGCAATCCTAATAGCTTTCGTAAACTATTAGCGACATCTGATGATCACTTAATGAATTCAACACTTCAGTTTAAAAATGCATTAAAGGCAAAAAACCAAACTACTCGAAAGCCTGCATAAAATCTTGATAGATTAATAGAGCGTGTTCTGGGCATTTCTGTTTACCCTGAGTTAACAGCAATTTGCATTACTACCTCCCATGTTTTTTTGACAAGATGGAATTATGCAAAAGGCAAAGTGAAGAGAATTGCCAAGGCAGTTTATTGGGAGTGATTATCAGATAACTGACTTCTATATAAGCAAAAATTCTTATATCAGATACAAGCGGATACCTATAATGGTTTATCTAAATCATGCTTTGGTGTTTGATATGAGTGCTCAATTTCCCTCCATACAAATATCAGGAAGTTTACTTGGTTTTAGGCTTGAACGAAGCATTTCAGCTGATGACTTTACCACAATGAATGGAAGTGAGGTGTTCACCCCTAAGTCAATCAATAACCGTTGGTCGACAAGAGCTGTAAACTGGTTATTTGGTATCAATATGGACGATGCTTTGACTCAATTCCATGCGCTATTACATACCGATGATGTAGAAGTAAGCAATAAAGCGATGGAAAGGCTCAATAGATGTTACCTAAAAGGATCTGCTGCTTATATCACCAAAGATATGAAATCAGATGAACATGGCTATAACTTCTATCTTGTCATTGGGCATACAAAATACCAAGTTAGCGATTCGAGTCCTCAAACCAAAGCCTATCGTTTCCACAGACTTTCTGAGCAAGAGCAGTGTTTGAGGCAAGTTGCGTGTGGAGAGTATCAAGCTTTTGACTCACCACTCAAACAGAAAACTTATCGAGAATTGCTTGAGTTATACACTCAAAATTATGACTTTGACTCAACCAAAAAATATACCTCGCCTGTAACCTGCGCCGAATTAGAGTATTTATTCCATGGCATTCCTGATGCTGGCAAAATTACAGATGCGGTGAAAACACTAAACCAAAACACTAACCCTTGGGCAAGGTATGAAATCAAATGCAACGCCTCAGAGCCGCATATATATGGCGTCTTTTTTACAGGGAAAGATAACAAACCAAAATGTATAAGAAGTTACGACCCATTAAAAAAATTCGTTTGCAATGCTCAGTACGTGAATGCGGCCTACCATCAAATGTGGCACGATGAAATTTCAATAGAGCTAGCCAAACAAAAGTACACTAATCTTCAACGCTTACTACCTAATGCCACATACCAACAAATGCTTAAACCAATACCTGCTGATGGCCATAAAATATCCGAATTAGCACTGACCAGTATAAGCGCGACGGCTGGAACCTTAGCACTTGGACCGGTTGGTTTAGTTTTGGGAGCGCAGTTAGGTAACGCTGCTGCAAGAAGATATAACCAACAGCATGGAACACGGCTCGTAGAGCAACCAGCATATTTTTTTAAACCAGCCTAACTGCGCACTAACCTTTTTAATCTTTACAGTGTTTTCAAATAACCTTGCCATTCCGCAGGCTGACCATAAAAACGATTAATCTGTACTTGGACATATTGACCGTTAGAATCTTCTGAAACAGCAATAAATTTACAACAGCAGAAATTAAAAACAGTTTTTATACCGTGCTATCAGCAGGGACTCGATTCAATTACCTCTCTATAGATATCAGTGTTATAGAGCAAGACAAAAGCACAGACAATTACAGCCTTAATGGTGCTATCGACGCATTTAACTGTGTTTTTAAAACATCATCTAATAACTTTAAACTGAAGTAACTACCAAGTGATATTTATCCAGTGTAATTGGGCTAGTAAGCAGCTCGAATTTGGACACAAGTGAGTTACATTTACAAATACAAAACACATTTAGACTCTTTTTTTTCACATATGAAAACTGCCTTTTCAAGGCAAAGAAGATAGCCTTAAAAATCTTTGATTCGTAATAACTGAAACTCTTAATTGTATAAAATATGAACTTTTCTTATATCGTTCAATCTTACGTATTACTGTTTATTTGATTTTTAGGTTAAGAATGCAACCACCTACTTTGGTGATTCTTACCTGTGCTGTAAATCGAGCGGTAACACAAGGATTTGTTCCTACTGCGATGCGCATGGGATATCACGTTGTTTTGCTCAGTTCGTATGCTGAAGATTATCAAAAGCGCTTTGACAAAGTTGACGATCAATCATTATCAATTTATCAAGTCGATACTAGTCATCCCACTTTAGTCATTGATTTGATATTGAGTCTGCAACTCTCTCCTAAAGTTGTTATGTCCAATAGCGATCACATTCAAGCCACAACAGCTATAGTGGCGGGTTACTTTCAGTGTCCAAGAAAAAATTGGGACATTTGTTATAAGGCCAAAAACAAGGCAGCAATGCGTAACCGTTTATTATCGCAAGACTTACCAACCCCGTGGTTTTTAGAAGTAACAAATAAAGACCAAATTCCTCCAAATATACCTTTTCCTATTGTGGCCAAACCTCGTGAAGGCGTTGCAAGTTTGAATGTCAAAATTTGCCAAACTCAAGACGAATTGATTGAGTTTTGTAATGACTATGATTGGTCGACTGCATTATTGCTAGAAGAATTCATCAAAGGCGATCTTTTTTCAATTGAAACTCTTTCAGACGGAAATCAAATACAGGTAGTTGGTGGGTTTGACGTTACGTTAAGTGCTTGGCCTTATTGTTACGAAACAGCTGCTGAGTGGAATGGTGATAATGTTAAAAAACATCAAGATGAAGCATTAAGGCAACTAAAAGAATTTGGAATTGATCTTGGTGTTTGTCACAGTGAGTTTATTGCGACTGAAAACGGACCAGTATTGGTAGAGATTAATTATCGCAGTATTGGGGACGGCTCAGAATTTTTTGTCAATAATTTATCGAGTTTTGATTGGTTTGAAACCATCATTAATATTCATGCAGGGCAACAACTTCCGCCGCTTGAATTAAATTATTGTTACGGACAACTTAATTATATAAGTGCAAATGACTGCGGTACGTTAACGAGTCAACCTTCGTTTTTACATCTCCCGGAACAATCAAGCTGTCGTCTGATGCGACTTAGAGAACTAGGTGAAAAGATAACGATTACCAATTCAAATAAAGATTACTTAGCTCTGCTGATGACTTGGGGGAATGACAAATCACAATTACAGGCCAATACCTCTAATTTGCTTTCCAATATTCATTGGGAGGTAACTCAATGAATGCCAAAGAATATATCAGTATACGCATCATAAATACGTGCCTGAAAGAAGATGTTCGAAGTATTTTGAGTAGTGGCATTATCGTTGACACACTTGATGGTGCGATAGCAGAGGTGTGGCATCACGAAAATCCTACCGCTTGGCTAATCATTTCCCATATAAATCCTTATACCATTTATGTTCCCCTGCTTGAAGGTGACAGCATTCAACGCTGGTGTACTGCAACTTCAAGTTGGCTCTATACGTCGCCAACAAATGACAAAATAAAAGAAGGTAGCGGTTATATAGCTTGGCTTGATTTGCTTTCATCAGGTCTACCTGCAGAGCAAAAGAATAATTACGATTTATTTAGAGAGGAAGCTAAAACCGCCGAATTACAATGCGAACTTTCAAATGCAGCCAAAAATAAGTTTAAAAGCGATTGTTCTTTTAATGGAACATGGCATGAAACGCTTGCTGAAAGCGAACAAATTGCCGCATTTGGTGATCATCCATACTACCCCACAGCCAAAGCAAAAGTTGGATTTAATGAAAGGGAGTATCGTAAATACTCTCCAGATTATGCTAATCAATTCAAATTAAGGTGGCTGGCCGTTCCGCTGCAAGAAATAGAAATCACCTCGAAGCAACCTTCTTGTTGGCCAAGCTTTAATGACTTAGAACTAGCGGCTCATTTATCGGAAAGTCATGTACTTGTTCCTATTCATCCGCTCACAGTTAAACAACTACCCATTCTTCCTGACAATTATTATTTAAGCGAAAAAGCTTATCTATCAGTCAAACCGACTTTATCTATGCGTACTGTTGTTTTGATAGATTTTCCAAATATTCATATCAAGCTCCCTATTGCAATAGGAACCCTTGGTAGAAAGAACCTGAGGTTGATCAAGTCAGGCACTATTTTTGATGGACATTGGTTTGAGAGCTTGATTAACACAATACTTAGAAGTGATAAAACGCTTGCTCCACTTGCAAATCATGTTAATGAGCAACATGGTGCGTACTGCAAATCAAACAAAAACATCGCGTACATTGTTAGAAAATACCCTGATCTCAATCATCGAGTAGCGGTCTGTTCAGTTGCTTCTTTATGCTGTGATAAAAATTATCTTGTCCAACTAATAAACCACTATTATTGCGGCTCAGTAGATTCTTGGATTGAAGACTACTTTGATTTGGTCATCACGTTTCACCTTACCCTTTGGGTTAAATATGGAATTTGCCTTGAAGCACATCAGCAAAACTTATTACTCATATTTGAATCCAACAAGTTAAGTTTATTACTAAAAGATAATGATTCTGGACGAATCAATTTTACCCAGCTCGATCCTTACCTACAGCGCGTTCAATCCCCTTTATGTAAAGAAGATTTAAACGATATGCGAATCGCAGTACAAAGCGACACAGAATTGGCTGAAATGTTTATTACCATCACTTTACAGCTTAATATTCTGCCTCTGATCAACATAGTTAGCCAAAATGATCACTCATTTAAAACGAAGCTCATCAACCTCTTTTCCGAAAAAATAAAACTGAAATTGCATAATTTCGAACAGCAAGGCTTGAATATTGATTTTGCCCAGCACGCTTTGTTTGAGCAAGAATATTATCCAGTTAAATATATGCTGCGATCTGGTTGCTTAGAAGAAAAGGCAGCATTGAAAATCAAAGATATTAATAAATGTTATGGCTACTCCGGCAAAAACTTTTTAAGGAATACCGCATGGCCAGTTTAATCTCTCAGTTAAGTAAGGAACATTCAAAACGAATTACATTTATCATTTTGTTTTGTCATTTTCTCAGTGCCTTCGTTGCACTAGGTATGCCGCTGTTTCTACCAATTATCTTAAAACAATATGCGGGTGCCATTCACATATCCCTAATTGGCTTTCTTTATGTATTACCTGCGCTGGGGACGACCATATGCTCACCGCTTTGGGGAAAATTTGCTGATACATTCGGAAAACGCTTGTCACTTCTAAGAGCACAAATAGGCTTATTTATTAGTTTTATCATCTGTGCTTACGCTCCCGATTCAACGGTATTCATAATAGGGTTATTTATCCAAGGAATCTCAGGTGGCTGCTTAGCCGCATCAAATGCTTACTTAGGTGAACGTTTCCAAGGAAAACAGCTTTCTTCCGCTTTAAACCTCACTCAGGCATCGGCAAGATGCGCCTTTATCATTGCACCACCAACAATCGGGCTGCTATTGTCCGTCATTCCCGCGCCAAAGCTCATGAGCTATCTGAGCTTATTGCCTTTATTGGCGTTTATCATCAGTTGGTTATTTCTAGATGAACGCCTAACAAGTAGTGCAAATGTACAATCCGACAATGTAGCTCCTGATAAAGCTCAGAACAGCAATAAACATTTTCTCAGTATTCTAGTTGTTAATTTTTGTTATTGCTTTGCGTTGGTAATGACGTTTCCTTATTTTCTCCCACTAATGCATCGATTGGGTGTGCAATCTAGTTTTATTATTGGAATGCTGTTTGGATTACCTCATCTTATCTATCTGTTTCTGGTGCAAAAATTAAAAATGCTAAAGCTATCTGCACGGCAACAAATTTGCATCGGCTTCTTTAGTCTTATGTTTTCTGCCGTTTTACATAAAATTGCAATAAACATTACCGCAATTGTTATTGCACGAATTTTCTTAAGCCTAGCGATGTTGTTTTGCTTCAGTGGCATACACACATGGCTAAGTAAGCATGCTGACTTAAATCGCTCAGGTCATTCATTTGGTTGGTTCGATAGTAGTGGCAAGTGCGCAGGTTTAATTGCTGGTGTATTAGCTGGGCAAATGGTCAGTCATTTTAATATTACAGCACCTTACATACTTGCAGCCTTGATTGCAGTCTTGGGAAGTGTCATTGCATGGACGTTATTAAATCACTCAACAATAGAGCCGTAACCTATTAATGTGGAGTTCATGCAATGAATAAAATAAAACTTGAACTAGAAGAACAAATTTCTAGCTCATCTGCTTTAAGTACAGTCAATGAAATTGAAGCAAGGTGGTCACTCGCGCAAATAAAAGGCATTGAACCTTTATTGAACTGTTATTTACGAGAATTTGCCATACCTAACAATCAATGCGAGGTTCTCACTAGTCATGACCTCCAACTATCCGACATGTGGCTGAAAGTAACGTTCAGCAATGAACAAAGTTGGCTATTACTACAAGTCTCTCACATGAGTTTACTCGGTAAAGTAAAGCTTAAGGGAATAGTGAAATTACAAACGGCATCAGAAGTTAGTGATCTTCTAACTCCAAATGAATTTTGCATATTGCTGTTAAGTCATCTAGCACGAACTACGCAAACAGGTTTCAATCTTGAGTTGTTGAAGCAGATACAAAATAGCATCAATAACATTACATTATTTAGTGCAAAACGGCGTGAGTTTATTCCATCAATATTAGTTTCTAAAAATGGGGCAACTTCATTACTTAATGCAGAACAAAGCATACTTTGGGGTCATACATTTCACCCAGCACCTAAAAGTCGAGGAGGAATTTCTCAACAACAATTATTAGAATGCTCGCCAGAAGTAAGATCATTAGTTCAGCCATTTTGGTTTAAAGTGAAAGCTGACTTAATTTCTCATATAGGTGACTCTAAAACGGAACAAGTTGTTTACCAGCAAAGTCAAACCGAATTCTCATATTATTCCTGCCATCCATGGGAAACTGAACTCATAATCTCGCAGCCTTTATTAAAGAAGGCTATGGCATGCGGTGATATTGAAGTAATAGGCATCAATGGCGAGTCTTTTTACCCAACCTCATCAGTCAGAACTCTTTATCAATCATCTAAAAATCAATTCGTAAAATATTCCATGCATGTCCGATTAACTAACTGTATTAGGAAAAATGCAGCTTATGAGTTACATACAGCCGTGTTTCTTTCTAAGCTGGTTGCGAAGTTAAAACAAGATTCTCCGAAAGCTCTAAAGTATTTTGATTTTATGAGTGAGAACTACGCCAGCAGTATCGATCTCTCAAGCTTTGTATCTGATAAAGATGAGAAAAAACAACAAGAGTTATTGTTTGAATGTTTTGGACAAATTATCAGACAAGGCATATCCGTTAACTTGATGAAACAATACGAACCCGAAGTGGCTTGTTATCTATTTTCTGACAACGCTAATGGGGAAGGTGTATTACGACTACGTCTCATGGCTAGCGCTGAGCAATCCAAAGAGAAGTATCATCAATTATGTGTGAATTGGTTTCAACACTATGCCAAATTGTTGATCAATTCGATTCTTTATTATTTTAAACAGGGCGTTGTATTTGAGCCACATTTACAGAACATTTTGGTCGGTTATCGAGAAGGTGTTCCTTGCCGCCTTTGGATTCGAGACATGGAAGGTACAAAATTAATCGACAACCAATGGCCTAAAGATAGATTGCGAACATTGACTGATATTCAAATTGAGTCAATTCATTACTCACAGCAAAAAGGTTGGAATAGAGTTAACTACTGCCTATTTATCAATAACCTTAGTGAAGCGATAAACCATTTGGCAGAGGATGATCTTTCCTTAGCAAAACAACTATGGTCAATTGTCTTAGATTGCTTAATTTCATTCCAATCTCAATTTGGTTTCACCAAAGAAGTAGAGGAAATCATAAATGGAGCAGGACTGATCTCCAAAGAACCATTGCATGTAAGGTTATTTAAAAAACATGACAGTCAATCTGGTTATCAAACCATAAAAAATCCCATGATTTCTAACACTAAGGAGAGAAAATGAATAATCCTCTCATCTTGCCTATACGGAAACATTTGCAACGAAAGCCTTTGAATCCATTTTGTGCATACATGTACGATTTGAATGCATTAAGCACTCATCTAAAAAAAATAATGGATCATCTTCCCAAAAATGTTCAGATGTTTTATGCCGTAAAAGCTAATCCAGATCCCAAAATACTTAAGGTTTTGAGTCATTACGTTCATGGTTTTGAAGTGGCATCAGGCGGAGAGCTATCACATGTTGTTCATGAAAAGTTAGGATTACCAATTACATTTGGGGGGCCTGGAAAACTGAAAACGGAATTAGCTAAAGCACTGGATAATAAAGTAGAGATGATACATGTTGAGAGTATGACTGAGCTGAGGCGACTTTATGAACTTTGCAAAGTTAAGCAGTGTCATTGTCGTATTTTAATTCGAATGAATATCCCAATTTCAGATATTCAAGTGAGCCGACTTGCAATGGGTGGCGTTCCATCTCCTTTTGGCTTTACAACAGAACACATCGAAGAAGTGTTGAATTTTTTGCAGTCTGACAATGTAGCCTCTCTTTTAAAATTTGAAGGTTTTCATTTCCATCTCATGTCTCATCAATGTTCACTAGAAAAACATATAAAGTTACTCAAATTGTATTTTGAAACAGTCATTAAATGGGCTGACCACCATTCGTTGAACATAAACATGATCAATGTTGGTGGCGGTATTGGTATCAATTATTTACAACCACAAAATCAATTCGATTGGGGTGAACTTTGTATTGAGCTTGAAAAATTAATCGCACAATATCGGCTGCAAAATACTGTTATAAGGTTTGAATGTGGTCGTTTTCTTACCGCTTTTATGGGATTTTATATCGCTGAGGTTATTGATATTAAACAATCCTACGGTAAATGGTTTGCAATCATTCACGGTGGAACTCATCATTTCAGAACCCCTGCAGCTCAAAGCCACAGCCATCCATTTTATATAATATCGAGAGGAAATATTGACTCAGAGTGTATTCCAGAGGGCTTCGAAATATCAAACTCCCAAGTAACAATAGTTGGGCAACTCTGTACTCCCAAAGATGTTCTTGCTATCGATCAAAAAGTTAAAACTCTTCATATAGGTGATTATGTTGTTTTCACACATGCAGGCGCTTATAGCTGGAACATATCCCACCAACATTTTTTGATGCATGAACCACCAGAATTTATTTATTTGATGGATCATTAGCAGATTTCTATCTCACTTTGAGCAAAATAAGTTTACTCAAACACTAAAAGTCAATTCAGTATACTTTTAATGCCTTATACAGATATTAGTCATCTCCAAAAGCTTCTATCGTAAAGGTTATAATCAACTATTACCTTTCTTATCAAAAAACAAAGTCCCCAATAACCAATCGAATAAAGGGTATGTGATATTAAAATTCTTTTTGACCATCAACTTATGTTCATGGTGCATGACATGAAGTTGCTTTAACTGCCACCAAAAAGGAATTTTTTTAAGAAAGGAATCATCAGGTACATGAAAACTTAAATGCAAAGCTTCATACAACAAATAACCAAATATGGCGCTACTGACCATTAAATATGCTGCATTAGGGGATACATAAAAATACAAACCACTACCTATAGGTAATGCGATACCGAGGATAAAAGCTAAAATTAGGTATGAAGGAAATAACACCACTCTCCAGTCTTTTAGCGTTTCCCAGTTCATATTGTTTTCATCAAAAAAATGATGGTGATCGCCTGTATGCCTTTGGTAGAAAAAGCGACCAATTTTAGTCCTCCTGTGTCCAAGCCAGCGATGAGCCGCATACTCTGAAAAATTCACACAAATTAGGGTGATAGGTACTGTCAACCACTCAAGCAAGCTTACGTTCTTTACTTCAAAAGCAGAGTAAAGAATAACGACTAGACCTACAGAAAAAACAAAAAAGAAATGAAAGTGAGGGTGATAATGAGCGCTCATATTTGAGCGGTAACTCTCTCTAAAAGCAGAAATGTTTTCATCCATGATTTATTTTTATGATGATTCAATGAGTTTCACCAATGTAACACAATGATAATGTAGCGCAAATTCAACCAAAGATTTTATTTGGTTGTGAGTAATATAGCTAAATCAGTATAAAATGGCATTCTCAGAGCTTTTTATTGATTTAGCTATAAGGGGAGCATTCAGCATTCTTATGAGTAATACTGTACTGCAGACCCGTTATTCGTAACTCTGTATCGAAAACCGCTCAATGAATCGTATTCTGGCCCTACTACATAACCTTCAAACTGAATATAACTGTTTGGAAGATTCAAAGCTTTTCCCCATAAATAGTGCTCCAATTCACGCTGTCGAAATGCTAGCTCAATTTTAGGCGCTGCAAATTGTGGGCGCTCATGCCGATCAAGAATTGTTAAAAATTCATCTATGGCTTCTTTATATGTTGTCTCTTTGTTTATTAATATTTGATACTCTCTTCCCGGTCTAACAAAGCTAACAACTTGAGTCTGTTGCTCGTTTAAACTGTGCATACTGTACGTTTTTTGAAGTTTTTCCCAGTTTAAAACAGCATCAGATTTAGTAACCTGAACTGACAAATTCTCTACGCTCATGACAAAACCTTACAACTTATTTACTTGATAATAAGTAATAACAGCTTTAAAACAGAATACAAAGAGCCCACGAACCACACACAAAACAACACTAAACAAAACCAAATAAAAACAACATGTTAAGCAATGTTAATTGTTTATTACTTTTACTTAATCATAGAAATATTTTATTTGTAAAGGTTTCAAGAAAGTAAAAAGGAATAGGACAAAAAATGCCCGACATTTTCTTTCGGGCACTCTAAAAGTCAAGGTTACAGCCAAGCAGGCATCTTCTGCTCAAAAGCTTGGATTTGCTTTAATCGATGCAAAGACTTACCAATACTATCAACGCCTTCAAGTAATGATTTTTGATTCACTTCTTTTATGTCAAAGCTGAATTCTTTGTCATTAACTAATAAGGTCTTTTTTACTAGATTAACCTCAATCGTTAATACATTTGTTTCAGCTAACAAAAACAGTTCGCTGACTTGAGCATCATTTAAAATAATTGGTAACACACCGATGTTGATGCAGTTGCCGTAAAAAATATCGGCGAAGCTTGGGGCGATGATCACTTTAAAGCCATATTCTTGCAGCGACCAAGGAGCGTGTTCACGACTTGAGCCACAGCCAAAATTTTCTCTCGCCAAAAGAACGCTTGCACCTTGATATTCTGATTGATTCAGTACAAATTCTGGATTAGGAATATTGCCGTGATCATCTAAATAACGCCAATCATGAAATAAATGCTGTGCAAAACCTACTCTTTCTGTCTTCTGTAAAAACTGCTTAGGAATGATTTGGTCTGTATCGACATTGGCCTTATTTAATGGCAACAACTTCCCAGAGTGTCTAATAAACTTTTCCATCACCAATTCCCTCTAAATTAAGTAATGCAGGTTCGATAAATCGTCCCGCAATTGCAGCCGCTGCTGCCAGTTCAGGGCTAACAATGTGAGTACGGCTGCCCCTACCTTGCCGACCTTCAAAGTTACGATTACTGGTTGAAGCGCAACGTTCTCCCTCTTTTAATACATCATCATTCATCGCTAAACACATGGAGCAACCGGGTAATCTCCACTCAAATCCAGCTTCAACGAAAATTTCATCCAACCCTTCTTTTTCAGCTTGTTCTTTTACGCGATAAGATCCGGGAACGACTATGGCTGTTACATCCTTAGAAACTTGCTGACCTTGTATGGTATTAGCGGCAGCACGAAGATCTTCAATACGAGAATTAGTACATGAACCGATAAATACATGAGATATTTTTATATCTGATATTTTGGTACCCGCGGTTAATCCCATGTATTGCAATGCCTTAGCACAGGACTCTCTTTCAACGGCATCATCAAAAGAATCTGGATGAGGTACATCCCCATCAATTTCTGAAACTTGATCAAGAGACGTTCCCCAAGTAACTTGAGGTTTGATCTCAGCACCGTCCATAATAAGCACTTTATCGAATTGGGCATCAACATCGCTTTTTAATGTTTTCCAATCTTCTACAGCCTGCTGCCATAATTTCCCTTTTGGGCAATAATCTCGTCCTTTAAGGTAAGCAAATGTCGTTTCGTCTGGCCCAATTAATCCTGCTTTAGCTCCGAACTCAATGCTCATATTACAAATGGTCATGCGCTGCTCCATGCTCAACACATCTATTGCCTCACCGCAATATTCCACTATATGCCCAGCGGCACCTGCGGAGCCGGTTTTACCAATAATGGCTAGAATAATATCTTTGGCGCTAATCCCATCACCAACTTTGCCATTGATCTGAATTTTCATCGATTTGGCTTTGTTTTGTCTTAGTGTTTGAGTCGCAAATACGTGCTCAACTTCAGACGTACCGATACCAAAGGCTAATGCGCCAAATGCGCCATGAGTCGCGGTATGGGAATCACCACAAACGATAACAGTTCCCGGTAAAGTCAACCCAAGCTCTGGCCCTATAACATGGACAATCCCTTGATTTTTATGCCCCATACCAAATAAGGTAACACCAAAATCAATACAGTTTTTTTCTAACGTTGCCAGCTGATTAGCCGCGTTTTTTCCTGCTGCATCCATGGCTATTGAGCGAGTAGAAATATTGTGATCCATAGTGGCAAAAGTGCGTTCAGGATGACGTAGCTGCCGACCATGAAAGCGAAGCCCTGCAAATGCTTGCGGAGATGTTACTTCGTGGATCAAATGTCTATTTACATAAATAAGTGGCGTTTCCCCTTCTTGCTGTTCTACTAGATTTCGCTGCCATAACTTGTCGTATAGTGTCGAAGCCATATTACTGCCCTCCCTGTTTTGTCGACGCATATTGAACAATATGCTGGCAAATTTTTTCACCCATTTCAGCGGTTGATAAGGCTTGGTTCTGACTTGGGTCAGACACTAAATCACGAGTAAAGAATCCTTGTTCTAACACAGCCGATACAGCTTGTTCGATAGCATCAGCGGCCTGTGGTTGATTAAGGCTAAAACGCAGCATTAATGACGCAGATAGAATTTGGGCAACAGGATTAGCAATGCCCATTCCGGCAATATCAGGAGCCGAACCACCAGCAGGCTCATACATGCCAAACCCAGATTCATTCAAACTGGCCGATGGTAAAAGCCCCATAGAACCAGTGATCATGGCGCAAATGTCAGACAAAATATCGCCAAATAAGTTAGAGCATAAAATCACATCGAATTGATTCGGCGCTCGTACAAGTTGCATTGCCGCATTGTCGATATACATGTGTTCAAGTTCGACATCAGGATAATCTTTAGCAATATCAATAACGACTTCACGCCATAATTGCGAAGATTCCAAAACATTTGCCTTATCAACTGAGGTTACTTTGTTGTTACGTTTTTGTGCGGCTTCAAAAGCAAGACGAGTAATGCGCTCGATTTCAGATCGAGAGTAAATCATGGTGTCGAAAGCGGCTTCTTGTGCTGTATCCTGTTCCCGACGACCTTTCGGTTCGCCAAAATAAATGCCACCGGTAAGCTCTCGCATCACCAAAATATCAAAGCCTGTTGATGATATATCTGCTCGAAGTGGCGATAACTGTGACAAAGACAACTGCAATTGTGCTGGACGCATGTTACAAAACAGCCCAAAGTGACCTCTTAATCCAAGTAACGAAGCACGCTCTGGTTGTTCACTTGGCGGTAAGCTTGACCATTTCTCACCACCTACTGAACCGAATAAAATAGCATCGGCTTGCTCACAACCTTTCAATGTAGATTCAGGCAATGCAACGCCATGATGTTCAATGGCACAACCGCCCACATCATGGTGATCATAATCAATTTCAAAATCATATTGCAGCGATACAGCATTCAATACTTTTATCGCTTGTTCCATCACTTCAGGACCAATTCCGTCCCCAGCTAATACCGCTACACGTAACATGCCAAATCCTTATTTAATTGCTGCTGATTTATTTTTAATTGAGTCACCGTCCGCGATAGGTGAATACTATTTAAGGCGTCCACCAAAGCGAGTGCTGAAGCTTTTACGACATCCGTTTCGATACCATAGCCATGGAAGCGACGATCACCCCATACAATTTCAAGCGCCGCTTTTCCTAAACCATCGCCACCCGAACCTTTATTCGAGATTTTGTAATCTTCAACTTTAAATTCAATGCCAACAGCGTCTTTAACCGCCTTAATTAATGCATCTACAGGCCCGTTACCTGTCGCTGAACTTATTTGGCTTTCATTACCGATAGCGATATCAATACTGGCCGTAGCAAAACGGCCTGTACCACATTGAACATTAAGGGTATTTAGTCGGTAAAAAGCAGAATTAGATTGTTGATTAATATTAAATATTAAGGCTTCTAAATCATCGTCGAATACTTGCCCTTTTTTATCAGCTAAAGCCAAAAAATCTTGGTATAACTTGTCTAGGTCAAAGTCAGTGTCGTTATATCCTAGGCTCTCCATTCTGTGTTTAATAACATGACGACCACTTCTAGAAGTTAAGTTCAATTTGGTCTTACAAATCCCAACACTTTCAGGCGTCATGATTTCGTAAGTATTACTGGCCTTTAACATGCCATCTTGATGTATACCCGACGAATGGCTAAATGCATTGCTGCCCACGATAGCTTTATTGGGTTGCACTGGCATATTACACAGTTCACTGACTAACCTAGATGTTTTAGCAATTTCGTTATGATTGATATTTGTACACAAACCTAGCATTTTTTGACGGGTTTGAATGATCATGGCAATTTCTTCTAACGAACAGTTTCCGGCACGTTCACCAATACCATTAATGGTACATTCGACCTGTCTTGCTCCAGCTTGAATAGCAGACATAGAGTTCGCGACGGCCATACCTAAGTCATTATGGCAATGTACTGAAATTATGGCCTTGTCGATGTTAGGAACTCGGTTGAATAACTGCTCAACAATGCTGCTAAATTCGTTAGGCAAAGTGTAACCGACTGTATCAGGAATATTGACTGTGGTAGCACCTGCTTTAATGGCACTTTCCACCATGCGACATAGATTATCGATTGAAGTACGCCCAGCATCTTCACAAGAAAACTCGACATCATCAGTGAATCGTCGAGCAAATTTCACCGCATTTATCGCCATTTGCTCAACATCGGAGAACTCGCGCTTCAATTTTTGTAACACGTGAATATCCGATGTCGAAATAAAGGTATGAATTCGAAATTGATCAGCGACTTTCAATGAATCCGCACAAGCTTGAATATCGGCTTCAATAGCTCTCGCTAAGGCACAAACTCTTGAGTTTTTTACTGTTCGCGCGATGGTTTGAACTGACTCAAAATCACCAGGAGAAGAAACAGGAAAACCAACTTCCATCACATCAACACCCAGCTGCTCAATGGCTAACGCAATTTGCAATTTTTCATTCACTGAAAGACTGGACGCCAAAGCTTGTTCACCGTCCCTTAATGTAGTGTCAAAAACGATCACTCGATTATTCATGGTTCCTCCAGATTTAGTGATTTTGGAATGCACATAAAAAAACCCGCACTTCGTAGGCGGGTTTTCTGGTCTCAAATGAAATTAACCAAGCATCCCACGCCTACTTTTAAATAGGAGTAAGAGGTTCAGTGAGAGTAAAAATGCAAATTTCATAGAGTTCAAAAAATATATTTATATTAATTAATCATATAATTAAACACTTATGACATCACTGTCAACCCTAAAAAGAATAATTATTTACTTATACAAAATAAAAACTCAAGCAGGATTATGCTAATCCACTTTTATATAAGAGTTTTTCTTTTACAATAATTCGCGCCTGCTTTTCTCGAAATAACCTTTGAGAGCAGTCACCACATTACTGAGCCAAGTGGTTGTTTGTTAATTAAAATACATTAGAAGAGAGAGATACTGCTTCCCAACGAGCCTCGATAATACGAAGTACCATACTCGGAAGACTGGTAAACATCACGCTTAAATTCACTGCTATCAATTTGTACTTTTTAGCATTTGATGTGGAATAGGATCTGAATATTTATGTTTTAGCTGATACAAAGATAATGAATACTGGAATGATATACGATACGGACTTAACACAACGAATAACGAAAGCTACCCTTATGATTGCAAACTATTCTACGTAGAAATACCAGTGCTGTAGAACTCTACTTAAACAGCACTGATATTACTCCAGAATAATTTGGGAAAGTTAATCAGATAACTCAATCGGGCGCTTGGCAACTTTTGTCCAAGTTCTATTAATGGAGGCAAAACTAAAATGTTTAGTCGAGGGCACGGTAAAAAACTGATGGAATTCCATCACTTGAAATTGCTTATTATCTATACTAAACAAATCCCAATCTCGTTGATGTGCGATGCGACATGAATCATCATTACCCGGAGTGAACACCTCTGATAAACAAACCGTTAACCCAAACTCGGTCTTTTCCAAGTAATATCGAATGCTTAACATACCATCATCTTTTAGCTTCCATCGACTTGGTCTTTTACTAATTTCATTTACGCTCAACTGACCATCATTATTTCTATCATTAGTTAAGACGCGCAATGCTGTCCCATCGGCGTTTATTTCTATCCAAAATGAATTAAGCGAACTAAATCGGCTTGTTTTAAGCTGATAAATGCCGACAACATTTTGTTGATTCCATTTTTGTACAGAATTATTTTCAATTAAATTAGATGTATATGAGAAAAACTTACTATCCTCTTCAGTTTGAACTCCGAAGTAATTATGAGGTTTATCAGACGATAGGAAGCGATATTTAAACTCAACCGTTTTACCATCTGAATTCTTGGTCAACACATTCAAAGCACCGTTGTCAGAAAAATTATAGTCAGCTTCAACCTTAGCGAATTTGATAGAATAACCCACACTATCTTCAGTTAGATATGGAGCATGAATTTCGGCTTTATTCTCTTCTTTAAAATTGATCTTCATTGCTCTTTTGGAGCCTAGAAGTGATAACTTATTTTCATCATCGACCAAATGAAGAGAATCAAACGCAGATATCCCATAAGTTACGCCTTGTTTAAGTAGTGTCATACTATCTAAGGTATTACTTTTTTTTACAAAGGCTATGGAAACAGGCTCTCCCAAAGTAGGAGATGTTGCAGGCTTTTCGTTATTTTGATATTCAACATAAAACTCAACTTGATTAATAAATTGAACTTTATTAGATGTTGATAATATTGGTTTGAAAAAGGCTTTAGTCCAATAACGATTTTTTAAAAAAGATCCATCAGGCTCATTAACATGGTCAGTGTCGACTAATAAACCTTTTTCAGGGAATATTATTTGAATCCCTTTTTCTGGAACAATATCCCATGTTAATTGGATTTTTGAGTTTTCAAAGGTATAACTCCCTGTTCCATCTTGCTTCAAATCAAAACGCTCACCAATGCCGAAAGTTGAATTGTTCAACCTATAATAATCATTCACGAATACATCTTTTGAACCGACATTGTCTGAAAAAACTTCAGGGTTGGTTAGCGTCTCCTTCGTCGCTTTTTCAACTTCTTTTATTCCTTTTAAGCGCGCTTGATTCAAATATTCAGTCACTATTGGCAGATCATTGACTAATGCCAATGTGTCATTAACCCCTTCAGGCAACTTAAGAGTCGCAAATTTATCTGTATGATCGATAACTAACTTAACAGCAGTAGCAAGCGGTAATACTAATTCAACGTCTATCTGATCACTCAAGCGATTTAACATCTCTACATCTGCAACTTCGTTACCTTTATTGATTTGATGCATTAAAGCGCTTTTCGCAGTAGTCACATGAGTAATATTTACTCCAAACAGCTCATTTTTATCTAGTACTTTGTCATCACCAGCAATATTAATGACCTTTTCTAAGCTATCTATGTATGACATTAATTTAATATGGCTACTTTGTCCTTCACCTAATGCCGTAATTTGGACTAAGTCGGTTAATTGAGAATCATCAACAGAAATTGAAAGGAGATAGTTTCCATCTTTATCCGCTTGTGTTTCGAATACTTTTTTATTCACACGAGCTTTAATTTTTGCATCAGCGACTGGAGAGCCTGCTACCTTGCCTTTTAATGTTACCCCTACCATATTAGATTTTACTGTCACATTTACAGACGATGTCGTTTTTCCGCCATCGTTATCACTAACAGTTACTTGGAAAACAAGTGGTGTATCTTCTGTAACAATAGGAGCTGTAAACACCAAATTTTTTTCGTTTGTCTTTTGTAACGCTATGGAAGGGCCTGAAGTTTGACTCCATTGATAGGAAGCAACTTGTCCATCTGAATCATTTGCTTCGGCTGATAAAGTAACTTCTTTTCCCTCAAGTACTTCTTTATTTGTTACTGAAACAGCAGGAGGGGCATTAACAGCTTCAACTGGCTTAGCGCTGCTTTGTGAGTTACCGGAACCACCACATCCTACAAGTAATCCAGCTAGCACGACACTCAACAATGTTCGTTTTTTTGTAATTATATTTGGCACCAAAAAATCCATTTTTTCTCCGAATGAAAGCGATATAAGTCATTGCGAGATGTATCGTATCAAAGATACGCTCCTTAATTAACATTTTGTTAACAAAAAAGGTAAGGTATAGCATCAAAAATAAAAGTTGAATCTTAAAACCCAAGCAACTAGAATTGCATTCGAACACTATTCGAATGCGAGTCAAATCATGTGTCCAGCACCTAGATTTACCGTTGAGCAGCAACAGCAAATGATCCTTGATGCTGCTGCTCAGGTCATTGAGTCCTCTTCATTGATGGACTTTAAAATGACCACTATTGCGAAACAGGCAGGCTTATCTGTTGGTTCACTGTATAAATGTGTACAGACAAAAGAAGACGTGATCATCGCACTGGCTTGTGAAAAAGATGAGCATTTCTATCAATTATTTAAACGAATTTTTGATACTTCGCTCACCATGCCACAAAAGCTAATCGCCTTCATTTTGCTTGATCCAAATAAGTCACAGAAATATAGCTTTGATTTGGATTTGGACATTTTATCGAAAAGCGAAGCAGTGATCCGTCGCTGCTCTCCTATGTGGAAGTCACGTATTTTAGAACTTGAAAATAAGATGAGTGATCTATGCAGACAAAAGAATATTGACTGTTTCAATTCAGGAGAATTTCTAGGAAATGACTTGAGTGCCATATATGAACTTAGTATTGGGCACTGGGCTATGTCGATGGGATTTAAGCAAATCAAGAATCATATCGATGTGGTTTCGCAGCATTTACCGGGGGCAGAATGCCAAGCCGCAACTGATGTTGAAGAAAACAGTATTGTTGCCATGAGCCATTTTATTAATGCGCACCCTTGGAAAGAGCCACTGACAGCAGCAGCCATAGAACAAACAAAACTAGAGCTAGAAGCTCTTGGATATAGATAAAACATTAGGAAAATTAACATGCCCAAGCAAAAGCCACTCCTTAATTGGAGCCTGACTTTTATTGCCATCGCCAGCATTGGTTATGGTCTTTACCACTTTAAATCTTCCGAAATTAAAACGGCAATGGAGCAGACACAACCTGAATTTCCATCACCTATCAATGCGGTAACTGTTGATTATTCTGATTATAAAGAGCGTGTAACGGTACCCGCTGAAATCGTTGCACCAGATTCATTAATGCTAACCAATAGCTTTGCTGGAAAAATCACTTATTTGGATTTGCAAAGTGGCTCAACAGTCAAAAAAGGACAGAAGCTACTCCAAGTTGATATCAGCGAGGAATTAGCACAAGTTAAGACTGCAAAAGCTAAAGCAAAATTAGCGAGTAATGAGTTAGCACGAACCAAAGAGTTACACCGTAAAAAACTGGCTTCTGATAACGCATTAGACAAATCACAAGCAGATGCTCAAATCAGCCAAGCTGAAGTCGAAAGAATTCAAGCCATTATTGATAAAAAAACCATTCATGCTCCCTTTGATGGTGTTGTTGGACTCCACAATTTATCTATCGGTGAATATCTAGCACCCAACTCTCAAGTGGCCAACCTTGTCACTGAGCAGCCACTACTTTGGGTCGACTTTAATTTGTCACAAGTTCAAGCACAGCGCTTGAGTGGCGAAAAAGTTGAAATGATCATTGAAAATCACCCTAAAGCAGAGTTTGCCGACATCATTGCAAAAGAGCCTGTCGTTAACGCTCAAACTCGTGGTGTTAAATATCGTGCAGAGCTGAAAAAAACGTCAGATATGAACCTAAGTCCAGGTACTTTTGTTGAGGTAAAACTACAGCAAGGCCAAAACAAGCAGATGATCAAACTGCCAAAGCATGCCGTATTGCGTCAGCAATCTTCTCGCTATGTTTATGTACTGGTACCTGAGAATGAAGGTACTTATCGAGTACAACGCCGCGACGTCACAGTATTCCAAGATGACAGTGAGTTCAGCTACTTGGCAGATGGCTTAAAAGTAGGTGAGCAAGTTGTGTCTTCGGGCGCATTTAAACTCT
The DNA here is from genome assembly GCF_056591735.1 of Parashewanella sp. 2210YD4-3. NCBI lineage: Bacteria > Pseudomonadati > Pseudomonadota > Gammaproteobacteria > Alteromonadales > Shewanellaceae > Parashewanella > Parashewanella sp. 2210YD4-3. The sequence continues at coordinate 208,057 of NZ_JBWQOG010000004.1, forward strand.
ACCCAAATAAGCTAGTCAATATTCAACAAGCTGGTACGCAAGAAAATAATAAGGGTTAGTAATGTCTGCTACATCTTATAAAGCCCGTTTCACAGATATGTTTGTGCAACGGCCAATTCTAGCCATTATTTTGTCCTTGACCTTAGTGATCATCGGCACAATATCCGCGCTAAAATTGCCAGTACTTCAGTATCCTCAAATTGAGAATACGTCATTAAACATTACTACGGTTTATGTTGGAGCTTCGGCTGAAGAAATCCAAGGTTTTGTAACCGATCCGATAGAGAAAGCCGCTGCGACCATAACAGGGGTAGATTACATCAGCTCAAATTCGACCGCTGGCGTAAGTGATGTAAAAGTTCAGCTCGAACTCAATGCTAACAGTACGAAAGCATTAGCAGAACTGAATACCCGCTTAAGCCAAATTCGTTTTGAGCTACCTCGTGGTACTCAAGATCCAAGTATTGACGTGGTTCGTGCCGATAGACCTTTTGCTTCGTTCTATCTGTATGCCGATACCAAAGAGTTCAATATTGCTGATTTGAGTGACTATCTGACTAGACAAGTTAACCCGCTATTTAATTCGCTTCCCGGCGTGCAAAAAGTTGGCTTAGTCGGTAGTCGCTCACCTTCTATGCGTATTTGGTTAAACCCAATCAAAATGTCGATGATGAATGTCAGTGCTAACGATATTCAACAGGCTTTGATGACCAATAACGTAGCCGCTACCTTTGGCAGCACCAAAACACATAATCAACGCATTGATATTGTCGCCAACACCTTACTTGAAGATGCTGCGCATTTTGAAAATATCGTCATCAAGGAAATGGATGGACGCAGCATCAAGCTTAGCGATGTCGCAAAAGTAGAACTTGGCGCTGAACAAGGTAACGAAGTTTCAGGCTTGAGTGGTAAAAACTCAGCTTATATTTCGGTGTTTGCGCAACCCGGTGCAAACGAAATTGCCATTGGTGACGCGCTTTATAAAAAGATTGCCGAAATAAACCAACGTTTGCCAAAAGATCTGCAAATCAAGATTGCTTACGATGCGACTGAATACATGCGTGACTCAATTAAGGAAGTATTTTCTACTTTGATTGAAACTGTGTTATTGGTTGGTATTGTGATCTTGTTGATGATGGGTTCATTCCGTACTGCACTAGTCCCTCTGATCACTATTCCAATCTCAATCCTTGGCGCTGTAGCGGCCATGACTTTGATGGGATTCTCATTAAACCTATTAACGCTATTAGCGATTGTTCTATCGGTAGGCTTGGTGGTTGATGATGCGATTGTTGTTGTAGAGAACGTTGCAAGACACATGCGTAACGGCATGAGTGGCCCTAAAGCTGCGTTGCTAAGTTCGCGTCAGTTGTTCACGCCAATTATTGGTATGACCATTACTCTTGCAGCCGTTTACGCACCGATTGGTTTTCTATCTGGCCTAACAGGCGTGCTGTTTAAAGAGTTCGTATTTACGCTAGCAACAGCCGTATTAATGTCTGGTGTGGTCGCACTAACGTTATCGCCGATCATGAGTGCTTATGTCTCTCCTGAGGGTGGCAAAGAAGGCAAGATCACTCAGTTCATCAATGGTCAATTTTTGCGCCTTGAAAATGCGTATTCTGCCTTCTTGAGTCGTGTATTTAATCACCGCCCTCAAGTGGTTGCTGTAGCGATATTTTTCACTTTGCTGATCGTGCCGCTGTTTATGTTCTCAAAGTCTGAGCTTGCACCTGTTGAAGATCAGTCTCAAGTGCAGATGTATGTGATTGCGCCACCAGAATCAACCGTTGACTTCACTAGCCAGCAAATTGGTGAGATAGTAAAAGCCAACCTTCAACTGCCAAATACTAATGATATGTGGCATGTTGCAATGCAAACGACTGGCTTTGGTGGATTGCTGTTTGATCCTGTCGGTGAGCGTGAGCAAAGTATTCAAGAGCTTCGTGGACAAGTTTATGGCGTGATCAGCCAGTTTCCAGAAGTGAATGCTTTACCTAACTTGCCCTCATCACTGCCAACTTCTGGTCAGTTTGATGTGGAATTGATAGTGACCTCATCCGATCCTCAAGCAAATATGTCAGGTATTGCACAGCAGTTAGTATATTCAGCATTTCAATCGGGATACTTTATGTTTGCCGATACGGATTTGAAAGTAGACTTACCTCAAATCAAATTTGAGTTTAATAAGTCAAAAATTGCTGACTTAGGCATGACCATTAGTGATGTTAACCAGCAGCTATCTTTCTTGCTATCGGATAACTATGTGAATCGCTTTAATCTAGATGGTAAAGCTTATAAAGTGATTGCACAGGTACCAGATGAGTTCCGTAAAGATCAGCAAGCCATTATGCAGCTGCAATTAACGGCTCCGAACGGCAAGCAATTCTCACTTTCAAGTATTGCAACGGCATCGACTCAAGCTGCGCCTCGTGCTCTATCTAAGTTTGGTCAACGTAATTCATTTAGAATTTACGGCGGTATTGTTCCTGGTGTAACCAAAGATCAAGCGCTGACTTCTCTTGAGCAAGCCGCTGCTAATATTCTGCCAATGGGCTACAGCATTGATTACATTGGTGAGTCTCGCCAGCTACGTAAAGAAGGCAACACCTTGGTGAGCGTGCTGGGTATTGCTTTGATCTTCGTCTTCTTTGTACTAGCCATTCAGTTCAACAGTTTCCGTGATCCGCTGGTTGTATTGCTTGGTTCTGTACCTCTAGCACTATCTGGCGCACTGTTGTTGTCGTTTACCAACTTCACCACCATCAATATTTACTCGCAGATTGGTTTGATCACCCTTGTGGGACTGGTTGCCAAAAACGGTATCTTGATTGTGGAATTTGCTAAGCACCTACAGCTTGAAGGCAAAGACAAAACAACCGCAGTTATTGAAGCTGCTAGTGTTCGTCTACGCCCAATCTTGATGACGACTGCTGCAACGGTATTAGGTCACTTCCCGCTAGTATTGGTCAGTGGTGCTGGTGCTGCTGCTCGTAACAGTATCGGATTGATATTGGTGGCAGGTATGTTGATTGGTACTTTCTTTACTTTGTTTGTATTGCCAGTAATTTATTCATATTTAGCTGAATCGCATCAAACGAAAGAAGTGGAAGAAATTTAGAAGACTCTTTAAATAAAGAATCATTACCCTTTGGTTGGTTTTATACCATTCACATCAATTAACTGTGGTTAAAGGGGAGCGTTAGCAAAGTAAATACAAGGCGTAATGACGAATCATAGCCGTAGCTATGGTGAGGAATTACAACGATGTAGTTACAAAGCTAAGGCTTCATCTAAAACATAGTTAAGTGATACGAATGGTATTTACCAGCCTTTTTTATGCAAACGTTTGGGGGAAAGCATTGGTTTCCTCGATCAACTTATCCAAATAAGCTATCTGTAAGGGGTAAAAAAATTGTGCTGAGTTATGATCTTTAAAGTACTCGAATTGAGCGTTCAATAATTGTTTTAAGAAAGGTAACATTTTAGCATCGTGAGTTTTCAACTATTGACTAGAGTGCGTATATGGTCCCTAACTCCGGCTAACGAAACTATTCCAATTTCGTTTCTACAAAACCATCATAAAAGCACATCCCTCTATGCTTTAGGATTTAGCCCATATTCATTATCATTGTGGCTGTTTTGAGCATAAAAAACGATAAGCACAATAAGACCAATAATAGGGATCAAGCCGATCAACTGCCACCAGCCTGAACGCCCAGTATCGTGTAGCCGGCGAGCACCAACTGCTAGTGTTGGCAAAAGCAATGCCACTGCATAAGCCGTCAGTAACATAGGAACATTAATGGTTAGTGCAACAATGATCATGCCAAAGTAAAACAGCCAATAGAACAGCATGTACATCCAAAATTCGGCTCGAGTGGCTCGACCTGTGAATGTGGCGTATTTTTTTATCGCACCTATAAAATGTTCCATAAACTAACCTACTTCTTCGGTTTTTCTGAAATCCATAAATGGATTTTACCTTTTACAACTTCAATGCCTTTGGTATCAAAAGCCGTTACAATCACATCTAAGTCACCTGCTTGCCATTCTTGCTTAACTTCAGCCACACAACGAATATCACTCCCCGCTTTTGCGGTGTAATCAACCTTCATTCCTTTCGGTATCCATCGAAGATGCTTAGGAATAGAGCTTTCTGCAACGGCTCCCATGGCCATTTCTAAACCATTACAAATCGCAATCACATGAACCGTTTTTATATGGTTCTCAACGCTACGTCGTTTTTTGATGACGCACTCGCAGTAATTCGCTCGAAGCGTGGTTATCTTAGGATCCGCAGAGCCAAAATAAGGCGCCTTATGACAAAAGATTTTCGAAAAAAGCCATTTTCCAAAGGGATACTGGCAGCACTTTTTATAAAGGCTAAGTACTTTGTTATCACTTGAGTTAATTTGATTTTCCATAACTTCCATATTCAGTGGTCGGACGAGCATATGATTTAAACTAAATCACAACGTAAGACAGTGCAATAACTTTCGGTATAATGCCTACATTGATAATTTATAAACGGAAAAGAAGTTGAATTTACTTAAAACTTATTTCAAGGGAGTGGCAATGGGGGCGGCAGATGTCGTGCCCGGTGTTTCTGGCGGTACGATTGCCTTTATTACAGGGATTCTTGATACTTTGCTTGGCAGCATCAATAAAATCAAGCCATCGTTATTTGGCATGATTAAACGTGAAGGTCTAAAGGCCACATTCGATCATATCAATGGCGGTTTTTTGGTTTCTTTACTAGCAGGCATTTTGACTAGTGCCTTTACATTAGCCAAGCTCATTTCTTGGTTACTCGTTACTCACCCAATTCCAATCTGGTCTTTCTTTTTTGGACTTATTTTGATTTCGGTTGTGCATGTCCTTAAACAAATTAATGGCTATACCGTTCAAAGGCTTATTAGCTTCGTTTCGGGGATAGTCATTGCTTGGGGATTGAATCAACTCACCCATATTGGTTTAGAAATAAACACCCTTACTATCTTTATCGGTGGCGCTATTGCTATTTGCGCCATGGTCTTACCGGGTATATCAGGCGCTTTTCTATTGCTTCTTCTCGGCCTTTACTCAACCATTTTAGGTGCAGCTAAAAGCTTTGATGTCACCACTCTTGCCGTATTTGCTGCCGGAGCTTTATGTGGATTACTGAGCTTCAGTCGTTTTTTATCTATGCTGCTCTCACGTTGGCACGATGCTACCCTAGCCTTTTTAACTGGGTTAATGCTGGGTACACTTGGGAAGATTTGGCCTTGGAAAATCACTCTTAGCTGGCGCACGAACTCTAAAGGAGAACAAGTGCCACTAGTTCAAGAAAACCTATCTCCTTTTACTTACCAACATACCACAGGCGAGTCTCATCAATTGTTATTAGCCGTGATCTGTATGTTGAGTGCTATCGTATTAGTGTGGGGATTGGAAAAAGTCGGAAGTCGCTCCGATACTGATACAAAGTAATTATCTTTGGGACATACTATGCAATTTAGCGCTGAAAAGATTCAAGTGGGCATCAGCTCATGTTTATTGGGTGAAAAAGTCCGCTTTGATGGCGGCCACAAAAACTCTGTTTATTGTAAAAAAGAGCTCAGTCAGTATTTTAGATTCATCCCAGTGTGTCCCGAAATGGCGATTGGTCTTGGCGCTCCTAGAAAATCGATTCGATTGGTTAAAGACGGAGACATCATACTGGTTCAAAGTGGTGATGGTAGTTTGGATGTCACAGATCAACTTCATGAATTTAGTCACAACAAGGTTTCCCAACTGGATAAGCTGGGTGGCTACATTTTTTGTTCTAAATCACCAACCTGCGGCATGGAACGGGTATTGGAATATAAAAAAGGCACCAATAACGCCACTAAAAGCGGTATCGGTGTGTATGCCAGAGCCTTAATGGAAATGTATCCATTAATGCCTGTTGAGGAAGAAGGACGATTACACGACCCCAATTTAAAAGAAAACTTCTTTACTCGTGTATATGCTTATCACGACTGGCAATGCATGGTGCACTCAGGGCTAACCAAGCATAAACTTATTCAGTTTCATTCTCGGTACAAGTATCTGATCATGGCTCATCACCGTGAAAGCTATAGACAACTTGGGCCTTTATTGGCAGATTTATCTGATTTAGAAAAAACCGCTGAGCAATATTTTGCAGGCTTTATGGCAGCATTAAAACATCGTGCGACTCGCAATACACACACAAATACACTGCAACATATTCAAGGTTACTTTAAGCAAGATTTAACTAAAGAGCAAAAGGAAGAACTTACTGAAAGTATTGAAAAATACCATCAAGGTATCGCACCTCTTTTAGTTCCTATCACTTTGATTAATCATTACCTGAGAGAGTTTCCAAAAGACTATATTCAAGATCAGGTTTATCTCAACCCACACCCAGAGACGCTGAAACTTAGATATGGATATTAAACCTAATTCGGTTATCTTTTGGTTTCGTAACGATCTCAGGATTAGTGATAATCAAGCTCTTTCAAAAGCCTTAGAATTTACCGCAGAGCAAGATCTAGCTCTGCATGCAGTTTATCTTGCAACACCATCACAATGGCAGCTTCACGATCAAGCTCCGATTCAATTGCACTTTATTGAGCGTCAACTCAATTATTTATCACAATCTTTGGCTGAGCTTGGCATTCCATTGTCTGTTTTTGATGTAGAAGATTTTCAAGGGCAAATCCAATGGTTTATCAGCCAGCAACAATCAAGACTTATCAAACACGTATTTGCAGGTTCAGAGCCTGAATGGAATGAAAGGCTCAGAGATAAGCAACTGATAGAATATGGCTTACCGATATCATTCACTGACGAACATTGCCTTTTACCCGTTGGAACAGTCAAAAATCAGCAAGGAATGATGTACAAAGTATTCACGCCCTTTAAAAATCGTTGGCGTGAAATAATGCAAAGCGTTGCTGTCGAGCCACTAGGAAAACCACAGGCTATTTCCAAGCAAATACAAGCTCAAACCATTACTCTTAACTGTGAAAAAGTCTCTAGTAACCAATGGCCTGTAGGTGAAAAAGCCGCGCATCAACTCTTACGTCAGTTTTGTATGCAGCATCTTGCGGATTATGGCGAGCAACGAGATTATCCCGCTCTGCATGCCACCAGCCAACTTTCTCCTTATTTAGCGTTAGGCATACTCAGCCCAAGACAATGTTTAGCGGCATTACAGGCAGAATTCCCCAATGCCATTGTTGAAAAAACGCCCGCAGAGACATGGTTAAACGAACTTATCTGGCGGGAATTTTATCGTCACTTGTTAGTGGCTTTCCCTAAGCTCTCACGCAACCAAAACTTTAATTCGCTTGCCAATAACATTCAGTGGCAAAACAATCCTGATGATTTTCAAAAGTGGTGCGAGGGGCAAACCGGCTACCCGATTGTTGATGCCGCGATGCGCCAACTCAACACCACAGGCTGGATGCACAATCGCTTAAGAATGATTGTGGCATCGTTTTTAACGAAACACTTACTGATTGATTGGCGTTGGGGTGAGCGATATTTTAGAGAAAAATTGATCGACGGTGATTTAGCGGCTAACAATGGTGGTTGGCAGTGGTCAGCTGGAACAGGCTGCGATGCCCAGCCTTACTTTCGAATTTTTAACCCTATGGAACAAAGCAAGAAGTTTGATCCTGATGGTAAATTTATTAAAGATTTTGTACCAGAATTAGCCGATATAAACGCTAAAAAATTACATCAAGTTAACACGCATTCCGAAGATGGGCATCTGATATCAGAGCATTATACCTCTGCCATTATTGAACATAAGGTTGCTAGAGAAAGAGCACTGGCAACGTTGAATGTTATGAAAAAGCAGATTACCCCTTAAAAGCACCATTGGTTAATAAACCTTTGTCTAAAAATTAGCATAAGGGGTTAACGTACTCATTATCGTTTGAAAATTGAAGTCTTCGCAATGATATTATCTTTCACCCATTGTGCAGAAGTTTGAAACTCGCCTCTACCAAGCGTTTCTCTCACTTTCTGACTTGAGGACAGGGCAACATTAATTGAAGCATTTAATTCTACTGTTAACTTACTCATCCATGACGGACCATCATCTTTAGTATGAAAGCGATACTCTGGACTGCAACAGTTTACTTCAACTGTTAAATCGTACTTTATTTGTTTTTCTTCGCCATCCTGATCTTGATAGCTAAAGTCTAACTTGTGTGTATCAAGTAAGTTGCTGCAATGCCTCTCCCATTCTTGTTGCGTTACCTGTAAGGACAAAGTGCCGCTTTCATCAAACAAACTAGCACGTTCAATTGTTGGTGTTATTGCAGCCATGAATTACCTCTAACATATTCACGTGTTCTAAGAAAATTTGGTTATTTAACCGTTTGCATACATTAATTACAAAAAGGCCAAAACGGTTTAACTAATTTATCATTAAGTTGAGTCAGCACAAGTTAAACATCATTCATTTAATTTTAACAAATAAGCAATAATGTTGGGGGCATTGAATTTAATGAAAGAACAGTTATAAAATATCATTTCAATTAAACTCAACATTAAACTTTCTTTTTATTTTTCAGCAAACTACCACTATTACAATACACTTCAACAACTCCACCTCGTATTCAAACTAAAGTTTCAATGGCAATTGTTAGAACATTTGAAGAGTATGTAATCGTCAATCATCAAGACTTTGCAGTTAACTATGATAGTTCAGAGGCTGAGTTTAAACTTGATGACAGAAGAACCTACAAAATCCAGTTGTCTTCTAAAGGCTATGCTACAGAGGTCATCAGAGCCTATTTAGCAACCAATTTCTGTGAACAAGTGAATCTCTGGGGTGCAGACCTTTTGTGTTTATCTACACGTTCTCAATTACAACAAATGTTGTCAGAGCAAGATATACATACACTTGAAAGCAAAATTAAATTAATCAAAAAAGGAGAGCATTTGGCAGTTACTAAAATTGCCAGATCATTTCGACGATTTTTAGACCTTAAAAATGCGCTTCCAATTAATGAGTTTGGTTTTTCCATTATGCAAACCAAGACTCGAACGTATTATTTTGATAGAAAATTTGAAAACCAGAAGCATTACAGAGCACCAGACAGAACATTAAAAAATGACTTGTCAGGTTCAAATAAGACAGTGACAGCCGTTGACGAACACTTCATTGCTTTACAACCTAAAGATGGTACTTATCAGATGAGTTGGCAGCAATGTGAAAAACATCAAAGTATGCTTACTAAACTTTTTAACGAATTTCCTTGTGTTTCCCGAGCCCGCTGGGTAAGCCCTAATTTAATGCTTGCAGATTATGCAGGCTCAGAAGTGAAAACATTAATGACCGACTATTCATGGCTGTTTAATCCTGCCGTATTTAAAGAAGTGTGCTGTTTTTTAGCTGAGATGCATTCGAGAGGAATCGCACTAAGAGATATAAAACCTGAAAATTTTTGCACAAAATCTCTATACGCCCAAGTAAAAATTATTGATTTGGATGAGGTGGTTAATTTAGATGATTTACAAGCGGTCCACCATATGTATACACCAGCAATGCTCACGAGAGGCCTTGTCAAAGGCATTGAAGCCAAGGACAAACATTTCGTGGTACAGGCTGATAAATACGCGATGTTAAAAACTATTCTTGAAGCAAGCTCGCTCAAAATCAGAACGCTTATTGCGAAACAAGGAGTAATAATCACACCAACAACTGGTTTGTGCGACTGGTCGAATGAGCACCTATTTATGCCTTGGATAAAAACCAATATCAGACCAGAATATCATCAAGTAGTGAAAGGCTTTATAACTGAGCCTACAGAAAATCCATTAGCAGTTTCAGTGTTTGATGTAATCGATTGGGAAAGATGTAAACCAATGAGTTAACCTCTAAGTTTGCTGTTATCTACCGATTTTTCATCATAAAGATCAAAAGGAAAAATGTTCCGTAGTTGCTGACTATGATTGTCACTAATGGTGGCTGAAATATGTAATCGAACACCATTACTTTTTTCTGCTCTAACGAGTCCTGTTAGTTTGTTTTTCTTTGCTAAATCACGAGCATCACGCTCAAATTTAGGCGGTATTTTACCTTTGTGGCGATCTAATTTTCCTTGTTTAAAATGCATTTCAAACAAGGTTAAACCTTGGCGATTTGAGAATAAAAAGTAAATAAGAAATACGGCAGGTACTGCGATAAATACAATTTTTAAAAAATTATCCATTTTTTCTTCTCTAAAAAGCTGATGTTTTTTCTATACTATATTGATACTTTAAATATGTGAAACTGAGAATCATCTAAGGGACAATTATGGATTACAAATCAAGACGCCGCTTCCAAGGGTACTTTATTGCTTTTAGTATTATCCTCTCCCTAGTTGGTTTTTCGTATAATGTTTGGCGACTTGAAGTCACTGAGCAAAACAGTACTATCCGCACTGCCAGCTTTGAAATGCTTAAAGAGCTTTCTGAGCTTGAACAGCTAATTTTCCTTCTTCACTATGACAAAAACATTAAAGATGGCAGCCCAAGAAAGGGCTGGGTAAAAGTAGGATTAATTAGAGATCTAAGCCCTCTTGCAGGAGAAGATGTAGAAAAAATGTCTGGTAAGCTGATGAACACTTGGTCAAATAATTGGAATAGTGTTAAAAATAGTCAGCAAGCCACTGACGCCGTTATAACTGCGATTGACAATACTAGAGAGTCGATCAACAAAACGCTCGCTTCGCTTCATTAGTCATTGGCTAGAGGGCGTTCCCAATTAGATTTTTGATTTGCTGCTGTTAATTTTTTAGGTTAGACAAGGCGGAAAATGTGATGTGTAGTAATCTACACGAACTTTTGACAACGCAGTTTAAACAAAAAAGAAACGCAGCCCTTCGGGTTACACCTAAAATTCGCAAACTCTTCGTTACTCATCTTTCGTTTAGTCCACTAAACTTTATTCTTCGTGCCTTGATTTTGCAAATTTTAGGTTGTAACAAATCAAAAAGTCTTTAATTGGGAACGCCCTCTCGGACTCACCTTAACATTCGTGAACGATGTCGCTGAGCAGGCTTTAAATTATCGGTTAATGTTTTTTCAGTTACGACTAGCTTTGCAAGTTCGTCTCGATTTAATATTCTATCTTCATCAGCGCTCGATATTTGTTGATGCTTATGAGCAGAAACATGTTGAGAGGCATGCACGTGATACCCTTCGTATTGCATCCCTAATTCTTCACTCACATGTTTTAAATCGTTTAGGTTGGGAACGTCATCATCAAAGAAAATGACTCTTTTTGGTGACCAATTTGAATTTATTTTTTCCACCTTTAATATGGCTGAGAAACGTTCCCCCTTCATACCCAATGGCCGACCATCAGCATCTTTATATTTGGAATCACCTTTAGTGTTCAGTACATCAAAAATGAATTCATAACCACATTTCTTTAATTTAGCTTCAGCCAATGATTGACTGGTAAATGGCGTTTGAGTGAGCGCTATCAGCTTCGCGTTAGGGTACTTCTGCTTGAACACCTTTAACTTTTGAGGAAGAAGTGGATCTAAGCCTTTAGTATTTTTCTCAGAGCTACCATGATAATCCGTCTCAGTATATAAAGTTTCATCTAAATCAAAAACTAAAGCGATTGACTCATCAGAGTGTTGTTGCTCATTTAAATTATCAATAATTTGAGAAGGGGTCATTACTACATGGTGGCTGTGATCATCCATAAATGGCTTTGAAGCCTGTGCTAATTGTTCAGTATCAAATAGGTGTTCAGTGGCAGGTTTAGAACGCTCTGAACTTTGTGCAATTTTTGTTTGGCTTGAAGCATATCGAGAAAATAAATCTTGTGAAAAATGAGCTAAAGGCTTATCTGCTTCTGATAATTTATGCGGAGAAAAAAGAGATAAAAATGCACGATGAAATTTAGCACTAAAATTATTTCTCCGCACTTCAACGTGATTGTCAGCTGGCGCACCACTTTGACTGACCACTTTCAGTTGGAATTTTTTTTCAGTTTTGCCGTCAGGTGTTTTTATGGAGAAAGATACCCAACGGTCAGTTTTTGCTAAAGCTTTGGCTGTTACGCGTTCAGCCGCTACGACACTAGTGTCTTTATCCGTCAGAAATAAATTACTTCCACGTGTACCAACTGAGATCCCACTCATTGAGAAAATTCCATTTAAACCGATTTACCTTTAGCTTAGTCACTACAGCTTGAAATACATAACCTAAAGCACAACTTCAATGCTCTCAACAGCTGACTTAGCTTTTAACACTGCTGATTCGACATTTTCCCCTTTTGCCAATGCAACACCTAAACGACGATGGCCATTGATTTCAGGTTTTCCAAATAACCTTAGCTGTACTTGTGGTTGGGAGAAAACCTGTTGCATCCCCTTAAATTTAATATTAACGGAATGACCATCAGCATTAATTGCCGCCGAAGCACTTGCCCCTAACTGATTAATTTGACTGATAGGTAACCCTAAAATGGCTCTAACATGTAAAGCAAATTGAGATAAATCTTGGCTTATCAATGTAACTAACCCTGTGTCATGAGGGCGTGGAGAGACTTCAGAAAAATAGACTTCATCCCCTTTTATAAATAACTCCACTCCAAAGACACCGTATCCTCCTAATGCTTTTACCACTTTTCGAGATACTTCTTGGGCTTGCTCTAAGGCATGCTTTGACATGGATTGCGGTTGCCAAGATTCTTGGTAATCGCCACCTTGTTGTCGGTGACCGATAGGCTCACAAAAATGAATACCATCAATGGCATTAACGGTTAGCATTGTTATTTCAAAATCAAAGTCAATGAAACTTTCAACAATCACACGACCAGTACAACCTCTAGCATCTGCCAGAGCATGCTCCCATGCTTGTTCATTTTCAGCTGCAGACTTTACAACACTCTGCCCTTTACCCGATGAACTCATTAAGGGTTTAACAATACAAGGAAAACCAATGGTCTCAATGGCTTTATCCATTTCTTTTCGAGTGCTACAAAAGAAAAATCGAGATGTTAGTACGCCTAATTGATGTGCCGCTAACCGACGGATCCCTTCTCTATCCATGGTTAACTGAGTAGCTTTAGCTGAAGGAGCTACTCTCACTCCTTCTTTTTCTAGCTCAATAAGGGTCTGAGTATTTATGGCTTCAATTTCAGGAATGATGATGTGAGGCTGCTCTTGAGTTATCACTGACCGTAACGCTGAGTCATCGAGCATATCGATTACATGAGAATGATGTGCAACGTGCATTGCTGGCGCATTGGCATATCTGTCTACTGCTATCACTTCAATGCCTAAACGTTGTAATTCAATTGCGATTTCTTTACCTAGCTCGCCGCTACCTAATAATAATGCTCTCAATGCGCTCTTGGATAATGCGGTACCTAACATAACTCTCCTCACTTACATTAACAGAGTATTAAATCCTCCCAGTGAAATAGAACAATAGTCTCAATCTGGGTAAGATGCCATCAGACATAGGTTTAAAAGGGTATGGCTTATATGGCTCAAATTCAACAATTAGAAAACCTTCCTTTTACTGAATATGGAACCCTTACCGTTGATGCTGAAAACAATCAACATGTCTATTTTAAATTAAACGATAGTAAAATTTACCTGATCGAGTTATCCGAAGATGGCTATGCTGCAAGGGTCTCTAGAAGCTTTCCTACCAATTCAGCACATAAGCGATTTCGACAAGATGTCAGTGATTTCTTTAAAGTATCAACATGCGCTCGACTTAAACACATTTATCGCCGACAAAACGTCAGAGACTTTGCATCTTTTTGTGATAGTACAAAGCTTCATGCTATCGCCCCCAAAGTCACTCAGAGCGTCAAAGAAGGCTATCGCCTTGTACAACAAACTCTCGCGGAATCGCCGGTAAACGGTTTTGGGTTTAGGCACTTCAAATCTCAATTTTCTGATTATTATATTGCTGAAGATCCAACTCAAGAATCATATTGTGTCCCCAAAAAGCCAATAGAAGCTCCTGTTTCAGGTAGATGTAAAGAAGTGTGCGCTCAATCAAAGGAACTTGTTGCGTTAAAAACACGAGAGAAAAAGTATAATTTTGTAGCAAAGCACTGTCGTAAACGACAAGAATTAGTCAAACAAGCCGAAGAATCTCCCGCAGTTTGTAAAAGCCAAATCGTATCTCCCTGCATGGTTATTTGCGAAAATGGAGGCAAAGACTTACACGAATCTCTATTAAACTCAGGGTTACGATTAATTCCATCAGCCTTTAAAAATGTTTGTGAGTTTGTTGCTCAGCAACATCGTAACAATATTATTTTAGGAGATATCAAAAGTGAGAACTGCGTGAAAAAAGGAGTAGGTGAGCAAGTAAGGCTAATTGACTTAGATGATATGAGGTCAATCACTGCAAGTTCTTTAACTTTGGATGTCGGTACAGAGACCTTACTCACTAATAATTTAGTTAGAAAGTTGGAGCAAGGAGAAAAACAAGCCTATCTTAATGCGGATAATTATGCTTTATTGCTAACCATGATGGAGTGCAGTTCACTCTCTATCAGGCACGAATTAAATCCAAATTTCCTGCAAGTAAGACCACAAGTTAGTGTATGCACTTTAAGCAACACTTCTAGCTTCACTAACTGGATTAATAAAAATATCTTAGAGCAATACCGTCCAGCTGTAATTGAATTTATGAATAACCCTAGCGATCATATTTTACCTAAGTCTATCTTCGAATTAATGGATTGGGAAAACTGCCAAGTGACATCTTAACTTCTAACCAGAAAGACTTCTGATTGAGTCAGCATTCTACTTTCTCCACACTTTAACGCAGGATCAAGTTCTAACTGACCAACAGCCTGTCGATGCAACTCAACAACGGGATTTTGGTAGCGGCCAAACATCCGTTTAATTTGGTGATACTTTCCTTCTTGTATCGACACTATGGCTTCTCGCTCAGCAACAATTTCCAGCTTTGCAGGCAAGGTAGTTATTCCCTCATATTCGAAGTGAAAACCATTCGCAAAGCCTTCGATGTATTCATATTGAATTGGGTTGGCTAGTTTAACTTTATAACGCTTGGTTATTTTATACTGGGGATGCATTAGTTGAGATGACCAACGACTATCGTTGGTCAGCAAAATCAGACCTGAAGTATTTAAATCTAAACGTCCTACTATGTGCAGCTCGTTTTTTTGAGGGTGATTGATAAGATCTAATACCGTTTTGTGAATAGGGTCTTGAGTTGCACTCACCACTCCAACAGGCTTATGCAGCATGATGTATATAGGCTGGGTTGATTGGAGAATTATATCATCCACTAGGATGTGGCTGAACTCATCTATTTGTTTGTCCATATCCTTACAAATAGCATCATCCACTTTAACTCGCCCTTGAAGCAATAATTGGCGAATCGCTTTTTTGGGCTGAATTAATTGCTTCGCTAAGAAGCGATCTAATCGTCCTCGCTTACTTTGCATAAAATTTATAAGCACATCGACGTGCGCCTTCAATAATGTGTTCTTCTCGGCTCACTGTCGCACACCCCTCAAACAATTGCTGAAACAACTGCAGTTCTGAACGGCAAAAATTCTGGCATTTAGTCGCCGCTGCGCATATGGGGCAATGGTTTTCATACAACCACCACACATCATTATTTTGCTCTATGCTAGCCATATACCCTTCTTGGCTTCGAATATCAGCCAAAATATTCAACTTTTGCTCAACCCCCAAGGCTAAAGACATGGCTTGTTGATAAACTTCATAACTACGAGCCTCACGTTCATCAATCAATTTATCTAAACCTGAATCCCCAAATACGACTTTAATCGAATCGATTAATTGGAGAGATAAATCTTCGTGGCGATCTTCAAAACGGTCAACGCTTTTATCTGTCAGCTTCCAATATCGAGTCGGACGACCACGCCCCGCAGATTTATCAAAGGTGGTAACGTCATCTGACTCTTCCAAAGACAGTAAGTGCTGCCTTACTCCCATTGTCGTAAGTGATAGCTCTTCAGCAAGCACTTTTGCTGTTAGTGCACCTTGAGTCTTAAGTAAATTGAGGATTTTTTGAGAAGTTTTCATATCTGCTTCCTTGTCCTAATAACCTCATTATCAAATAAAAACACAATTAAATAAACTTTTTTATTTATTTTTACTTTACAGAATTAAATAAACAATTTACTTTATTAAACATCAAAGTGAAAAAATTAGAAAAGGGATATGAATTATGAAACTAGCCATTTTTAGCGGTAGTCATAGAAAAGACTCACAAAGCGCCAAAGTAGGTGAGTACATAAAAAATAACGCAGGGCAATTTACCCAAGTAACTCACACTGAATTAGCAGATAAACAGCTGCCTTTTTGGGATGCTAGCGAAAATCGTGGGCCTTACTGGAACGAACTTGTTCTTGAGGTCGAACAAGCCGACGCGCTTGTTCTTATTACTCCAGAGTGGAATGGCATGGCTTCCCCACTATTGAAAAACTTTTTGATGATGCTCCCAAACAAAGCCACTGCTCATAAACCTGTAGTTTTTACCTCAGTGTCGAGCGGCATAAGCGGTGCTTATCCTATCTCTGAATTAAAGTTGGATGGCACTAAAAATAACAAGCTATTACCGATCCCAGACTACTTGATTGTTCGAAGCGCAGAAGATGTGCTGAATGAAGACGGACATAGCAACCATGATCCTCAAATTAGAGGAAGAATAGATTACTGCTTGCACATGCTTCATTGCTATGCACAAGCACTAACTCCTATGCGGGAGCAGCTTCTACTCAACCCTTTTCCTAATCAAGAAAACTATTCATTTGGAATGTAAGGAGACAATATGATTCGATTAGAACACGTAAATATAGTTGTTAGAGACTTAGATGAGACATTAGCCTTTTACCAAGCTGCATTTCCTCATTGGAAAGTGAGAGGTGGTGGCGAAAATATCCGGTATGGAATGGCAAGTAATTGGTTACATTTTGGCGATGATTATCACTACCTCGCATTTAGTGACCATGGAATAGAAGATGGTCGTGATTTGAAAACCTCACAAATAGGTTTAGCCCATATCGCTTTTACTATCTCCAATCTTGATGCATTAATTATCCGACTAGAATCAGCTGGATATCAAATTGCCATAAATGGCGGAGAAGACCCAAGCCATAAAAGCGTTT
Organism: Parashewanella sp. 2210YD4-3; assembly: GCF_056591735.1. Lineage (NCBI taxonomy): Bacteria > Pseudomonadati > Pseudomonadota > Gammaproteobacteria > Alteromonadales > Shewanellaceae > Parashewanella > Parashewanella sp. 2210YD4-3. The sequence goes on from NZ_JBWQOG010000004.1 coordinate 225,203, forward strand.
ATTTTATTGACCCTAACGGAATTGAAGTAGAATTTGTTGAATATTTAACAGACCTGCCGAGTGAGAGAAATCGTTATTGATGCATCAGGTTTGACCAAATGATGAAATTTTAATGTTTATTCAATATTAGGTTCATTATCAATGTCCTAATCTTAATAGATAGAGATTTAGCAATGAAAACGGATATTTCACTCAAAGAGGTAAAATATTATGAGCGATTTATCCGTAGACTCAACTAGGAGTGTGCTTGCAGTAGATCAGCCTACCCCTTCAACTATATCAGAATCTGAAAATGCAATTGATTTAAAAGATCAATTCAACAAGCTGGTGAATCACCTTGTGGGATATGAAAAAAAGCTGGAACTAAAACTTGCAAGCTTAAAGCAGATGCTGCAAGACCTCACTCAAAGCTGCAGTTTAATTCTTACCAATGCTCAATCTTCGGCTGCTACGACATTAAATGAAGCAGAACTAAAACGAGAAGAAGCAATTCAAATTGCAATACAGGATGTAAAGCAAGGCCTTAAAGAAATACAAGATGATGTAAAAGAGATCAAACGCATAACCGCTGAACTTGTAAATAATCAACTATAATCAAGTCATATTCATCTACAAGGAAGTCAAAATGAGCCCTATTGATTCAATTTCTGGCAGTCAACAACCTATTGGATTAGATCCTGCTCATGAAAGGCATGGAAAACTTAATACTGATGAAATTAAAGCAGTGTTAGGCCAAGAGCTTGCTACTAAATTTTCCCAGATAGATAAGCAAGTTGATGAGCTCAAAAAAATGCTAGATACACTTCCTGCGAATAAGGGAAAACAAGCCTTAGAGCTGAACGAAGCTGTGATGAAAGAGCTTAATCGAACACTATCGCAAGCATCTGATGCTTCCTATAGGCCCACTGCTCTAGAACAGGAGGTTTACTCTAGCGCAAAAAATGATCCCACAACTCTTAAATCCCTAAAGAGTAATGATCAAAAGGTTTTTGATGAAGCGAAAGCGGCAATACTAGATAAGGTATCCCGGTATTTTCGTAACACCTATATTCAACAGATTGATATTCTGAAAAAACTGACTGATGTTGAATTTACATTAGCGCAAAATAATCAAACGATTAAAAAATCTCTACTAGGATAAACCAGCTATAGTCTTCTAATTACCCATCTACAAGGAAGTCAAAAATGAGCCCGATTGATTCAATAACTAGCGGAAGTGTCAGCCAAAATATAGATCAAATGCAGGATGCTAAGCCTAAATTTGACGAAGCTAAAATAAAAACTTTATTTGGGCAAGACATTGCAAAAAAGTTTAATGAAATTAACGACGAACTCAAAACACTGAAAGGCTTGTATGAAAACCTTCATTCCCAAGATGCTAATACAGTTGCCGATAAAACAGCTTCTGTTCTTGAATCATTAGACGGTGCATTTAAGGAAATTCAAGTAGATAATAATGACTTATCTCCTGAGCAAACCAAGATGTTTGCTGATATGAGAAAACATTACAATGAAGCTCTGATAAACGCAGTAAATATTGCACAAAAGATGTCTGATTTACAGAGCCAAATGCAAACTCATAACGAAAAAATTAAAACACATTTGAAAGGTTAGAAACTTAAGCTTGATACAAAAAGGCGATACCTGATGGTATCGCCTTTTTTTGATCAAACTTTCGTGAGCTAGTATGTGTAACTCACTTGTAGGGATAGCCCCGTTCCTGGGTCTTTAGCATAAACCTGAGTACCTTGTTGATCATATTCAGTTTCAGAACCAAGCAAGTTTTTCGCTTTAAACTTCACAGACCAAAATTCATCAGGTGTAAAGCTATAAGTAAAGTCTAAGCTGCTGAATGGTTGCTCATAAACGTCATCTAAACCACCACGACCACCGTAGGCAATACGCTCACCAAAGATGTTATAAACTAAGGTCGCACTGTGAGATTCATCTGGAGAATCAAAGCTCAACTGTAAATTAGCCACCCACTTAGAGTGCCCTGTCATACGACGCTTTAAGTTGGTTGGGTCAATTTCACCATTAGGTAAAATTTCAATTTCTGAGTCACTTAGAGTTAAGTTACCAGCAACAAAGAAGTTTTCACCAATACCGCCTAAGAATTCAAGGTCATGCAAAAACTCAGTTTCGATACCGTAAATCAAACCTGATTCAGCGTTATAGAACTTCAACTGACGACCCGCTTCTGAAATACGTTGAATTGGCTCGATTGGTGCTTCTAAGTCTTTGTAGAAGCCGCCAACGCTGAAGCTGTTACCTTCGTCAGAGTACCACTCCCAACGCAGATCGAAGTTTACGATATCTGAACTGTTAAGCTCTGGGTTACCGAAAAAGTCAAAACCGGTCACAGGGTCTTGGAAACGAACAGGTGACACTTCACGTAAATCCGGGCGAACAACGGTTTTGCTCACACCTAAACGCCATTGGGTGATATCAGAGTCTTTCCACGTTACCGATAGTGATGGATAGATGCCGTCATCTTTAATGATGTAATCAAGTATTTTGTATCGGCCATTCTCATCAGAAATCTCACCCTCTGGTGTTAACGGTAATGTGACGCGACGGAAGTCTTCATAACGGATTCCCGCATTAATGAGCCATACGTCATCAAAATCAATATCTACACTACCGAAGTATGCATCATTCTTTTCAGTGGCGACATAATCTTCTGTATCCGTAGATGCATCTCGGAGTTCAAGGTTTAAACGGTTCGTATCAATGTTTTCGTTTGAGAAAATTTGATCAAATCGCTCAGATAAAATCGAACCGTGAGTTGATGAAGGTGTTAGACGAACTTCCAGCCCTAAACGGGTTGCTTTACTGTCACGAACACGTTCGAAGTATTGGTAGCCGCCTCTAACTTTTACCGTAGTACTGCCAAACTCCAGCGGTAACGCTGCATCCCAACCATAGTTTTTGGAATCATCTTCCAGATTACTATAAACGTATTTTGGCGCATCTTGGGTGTTTAAAATAGGGTTGGTAAAAGTGCCATCATCTTGCTCAATAACGTTATAAGTGTATGACAGTTCATTTGGCGCATAACGACGTGAGCGAGAATCTGAGTACATCCAGTTTGCTTGGATATCCCACAAGTCCACTAAGTAATGTTCGCCGCGAATTTGGTTGCTGATCAAAGTACGCTCTTCGTATTCAACCTCGTAGATTTGAAGCGCATTGGATTCGCTAATAGTATCAATGGTTTCTTCAATACCAATCGACACATCATCTGAAGTATCACGAAGATAAGTCGTAAATGTCTCTATTTTATGGTCATCATTTAATTCGAAACCCATGTTGAACATGCCGGAAAGCTGAACAACAGACTCTGTACCCTTTATGTCCTTCTGATTTTCAATTTGTACATTATCTTTACCACCATCTAATTCAACTTCGCGCTTAGTGTAATTCTCAGACTTACGCTTATAAGCCACAGCTGCTAGCGCACCGAATACTGATTCTTCACCGACTTCCCACTTATCACCAATGGCTAGGTTTGCATTTATAGGTGTAGGCGTATTTCTAGTTTCAATCGCCATATTGCGGTTCAAATCTAACGCTAGTGAACGGTTGAGGTTTTGAGCTTGTTGGAAGTTCAGAGCCCCTTTTGAGCCTGTTAAAATATCAATAGGACTGATACCGCCATAAGCCTTGATGGTATTAGTGATGCTCTGAGGCATAGCTCGAGAGCCGTCATCTTTCCCCCATTTGTCATCACTTCCACCTTGATAGGTGTAGCTGTCGTCTGAATCATTAGAATTATACTCACTACCTACAGACATCTTGAATAAGAAGTCAGATGGGATCGACTTGGTACGAATATCAACATGACCACCACCAAAAGCAGCAGGCATATCAGCCGATGCCGCCTTTTGTACCGACAAGGATTCAATAATTGATGCAGGGAACATATCAAGCGGTACCACATTACGTGTTGGATCTGGCGATGGAACCACGGCACCATTTAACGAAGTCGATGAATAACGCTCACCTAAACCACGTACGTAAATGAATTTACCATCTTTTAAAGTCAAACCTGTTACGCGGCGAAGAGCGGCTGCCGCATCACTATCACCAGTTCGGCTGATTTGCTCTGCCCCCATCAAATCAGCAACAGTGGGCAACTCTCGTCTTTCTTCCATAGCAGCTGAAGCTGAACTTCTTAAACGACCAATTACTTGTATGGCTTCAATCGGAAAATCGTCTTTGTCGATAACCTTATTTTCATCAGCCGTTGTTGATTCAGCTTCTTCAGCTGAAAACGCAGGTAAAACAGTAAAAGCTGCCGCTGCTGATATAGCAAGGGCAATGGCTTTCGTTAATTTACTCGTGGAAAAGTTTGGCTTGGTCTTCATTTCTTGACTGTCCTGTCTCAAACCGTCATCGACTGCGGTTTTCGTTCATAGGGTGTGTTTTTATATTTAAAAAAAGCAACTTCCATTCATTGTGATCAAATTGCTTTTTTTAAAGAAACCGACGACCGCTTAGGTCGTCGGTGGATTATGATTACTGCGCAGGCTTATACGTCCAGCCTTCAGTCCAATCGGTTTGTCCGTCGAAAGCACCAATGTACTTAGCTTCCTTAAGGCGATTATCTACTGATGGAAGTCCAGCCTTACCTCCAGTTAATGCTTTTGATGAAGCCATAGGGATGTAGCCATCTAATTTGGCGTCTTCCACTAAGTTACCTTCTTGTCCTTTAAACCAAGCTTCAACGTCATAACTTAAAGTGTGACCTTTATCTGAGTTTGGTACTGCATTTTCAAATTCATTAGGGCAATCTATAAGACTATTGGTAAAGATTAATTTATTTTGCTGAGCAAATGTGACCGTATTGTCATCATCAATCTCGAGACATTCACCAGAACCATCTTTACCTTTAACTAACATGTTATAAGCATTAACTTGTGTTCCTTTACGAAGTAAGATTCCTTCTGCGTCATCTTCTCCGTTACTTCCACTTCCAACTAGAATGGTAAAGTTAGCTAGATATGGCTTCGAAATAGGAGTCTTAGTAGCATCACTATTACTATCCGCTTCGATACCACGGTTAGAACCATTGTCTTTATGCTCGATTAATACGTGTTGCGCACTACCTGTCCAGCCGTTAGTCCAGTCTAAGCTGTCATCGAAATTGTCTGTAAGGTATACATACTCAAGGCTTACTGCACCGCCCCAGAACTCAACACCATCATCACCATTTGCGTGAACTTGAATGTGGTCAACTTGAGTACCACTACCCACTGCTGCAAATGAGATGCCGTTCATCTCTTGTTTGTCATTTACTTTGAAACCAGCATATTTAACAACCACATAACTTAGTCGGCCACTGTTATCTGCATTGTTGTTACCACCATAGTTGTGGTTACCGACTTCGAAAGAAGCGTCACAGTCATCTTTGTTATCACATTTATTGGTTAAACCATTACCAAGTAGTACGAGACCACCCCACTGTCCACCAGCAGCAGTCGCACCTGTGATCGCATCTTCTTCAGAAGTCATGACAATTGGGCGCTCTTTAGTACCAGTAGCCATAATTTTAGAACCACGGCTTACCGCTAAGTAACTTCCTGCTTCTCCGATGATATTTACACCAGCTTGAATACCTAAAGTTGCAGAGTCCTTATTATCACCACCAACAAGTACTGCACCACCTTTTAGCTTATAAAGTACGTTAGAACCGGCAAGTAATGTCACGTTAGAATTGATATTGCCAGATAGACCACAAACTAAGCTTACTTTTGAATCTTTGAACGTACCATCGGTTACTGTTTCAGAAGCTGTACCTACTGGGCATGAGCTTAGTACAGGAAGTGCTGCTGAAGGTTGCTCGCCAGAATCACCATGAATATCTGTTGTCCAGTTTTTGGTCCAGTCATTGGTACCGTCAAATGCACCTACATATTCAGCGTTATCTAAACGTGCATCTTCGTTGGCCAAGTTAGCTTTACCGTTAGCTAGCGCAGGAGAAGATGGGTTTGGTTGATATCCATTTAAATCAGAAGCCGCAGCGAGGTTATTTTTACCTGCAGCTAAGAACCACTCTTCAGCATTTAAGATCACATTATCGGCATCATCTTTAGTGCTCTTAAATGGCATAACACAATCAATGATGCTGTTCTCAACTGTTAGTTTATCAGCTTCAACATTATCTACAGTGCTGCTACCGTTTACTTCTAGGCACTCTTTAGAGCCTGCTGTCCCTTTAACAAGCAGGTTGAAGGCTTTAACACCTGTACCTTTACGGAATAGAATACCTTCGGCATACTCACCGTTTGCATTTTTCCCTTCAGCGACTTCAATAGTAAAGTTAGCTAATACAGGATTAGACATAGGTTCTGCATCAGCATTACCGTTGCTATCGGCTTCAATACCACGGTTAGAGCCATTGTCTTTTTGGCGAATATATACATGCTGGGCAGCACCCGTCCATCCGTTTGTCCAGTCTAAAGAGTCATCAAAGTTATTAGTAAGCACAACGTTTTTAACTGAAACGCTACCACCCCAGAATTCGATACCATCATCATTATTTTCGTGGATTTGAATATGACTAACTTGAGTGCCGCTACCAACTGCACCGAAAGAAATACCGTTCATTTCTTGCTTATCGTTGATTTTGAAACCACCAAATTCAACACGAACATACTTAAGAGAACCAGAGTTATCGTCAGCTTTGTTACCACCATAGTTGTGGTTACCGACTTCAAAAGATGTTGAGCAGTTGTTTAAGTCAGGACAAGTGTTAACAGGAGCATTACCAAGTAATACTAATCCACCCCACTGACCTGCAGTACCTTGCTGGCCAATACCTTTAGCAGCAGATGTGAAAACGATTGGGGCACTTTCAGTACCTTCAGCTTTGATTTTTGAGCCACGACTAATGACAAGATAAGATTCACTAGCACCTAAAATTTTAGTGCCTGCTTTAATTTCTAAGTCAACTTGGTTTGCGTTATCACCACCAGCAACAACCGCACCTTCAAGTAACCAAACTACATCGTTTCCTAAAACGATACGCTTGCCGTCTTGACCACCGTTATTACCAATTGTTGAAGCACTGGAGGCTGGAGCTAAATTTCCTTTTAGTACCCATACTTCTTTACCGTCTACTTTTGTAATAGTGGTACTTTTTGATGCGAAGCCGCCATATGCTTTTTCTTGATCTGACTTTACCGGTGAGGGAGGTGTAACACTACCACCGCCATTGTTACCTTCACTACCAGTATTTACATTGATATCGCCACCACAACCAGCTAATGCTAATGCTGATGTTAAAGCAGCCAATTTGAAAAGATTCTTCAGTTCCATTGTCATCTCCGAGGACGGAATTTAGGGTTAAGTTTTTAGGCAGGTAAAACTTAACCCTCAAAAATGACAATAGGACGGCATTTATATTTCTAAAATATTTATTTTATATTTCTAAAAAATTTAAAAAATACTACAAAAAAATTACAGCTGAGATTGTTTTCAAAATAAAACAACCACTTAGCCAACACCTCCAATCACATTAATTTAAAGTCAATTTAGAAGAACAGACTTCGCTAGTTCGACACTGACGCCATATAATATGCATCAACATATTCACCATCACGGAAAGCATATCTCTTAGCTGTGCCTTCCATTTCAAAGCCACAATTCTTATATAATGCAATCGCAGCTTGATTGTCGGTATAAACCTCAATTTCAATACGTGTTACGGCCAACCAATCATGAGCCAGTCTCTGTGCTTCTTTTAATAAGGCTTTACCGACTCCTTGACCTCTTGCAGAACCACAAACTCCCATACCTAAATTAGCTACATGTTTTCGTCTAGGCCGGGTAAATACTTCCATCCCTAATTGCCCAACAATTTTGCCATCTTTTTCTGCTACTAAGCTGTAAAAGTTCTCAGGTAAAGAGTCAAAAAAAGACTTCCACTTTTCGGTTGATGGGTGAGGTAGTTGAAGTGTATTAGCATAAATGCTTGGTTGCTGATACAAAGCAACAATAGCTTTGATGTCTTCAGGAGTGCTATGACGGATGGTAATTGTTGTCATTTAGTGATTTCTTCCATTAAATTCCTATATTCCAACTGACACTTCGCCAGTATGGGCGTTATAACTTACCGTTAATGTATTTTGCTTCACATTACTAAAAGTACATTGAGCGGGATTAATATATTTAACTAAGTAATCAGCTGCATCTGCATTAACATAATCATTATTTCGACCTTGCTCCGCAGCTCTGGCAGAATTATCGTCCAACACTTGATTCCATACCGATTGACAATCTGCACCATTATCAAGATCAGGAAAACTCTCACGTCCTCCATTCCAACTTTGTGCAGGCCATCCAAAACGATTCATATCAATATTTCTTGAACTTTGTGGATAGATATTAAATTCTTCAACTGGCCCAGAATGCCCTTCAGCCATCCATTTGATGTGAGCCATATGGATCCCTTGTTTAAAAGAGGCTGCTGTTGCTTGATGGGTAGCAATTAATGCATCATCTTCAAAATTAATGAATTTACTGGACGCTGTTACCGCTATAATTCCGAGCACTATTATGACTGCAACTAATTCTATTAAGGTGAACCCTTTGTTAGCTCTTTGCATCTTCCTTCCAACACTCACAGTCCAAAAAATCTCCAACATAGACTATATACTCAGCGCAATATTAATTTATTGAACCATAAATAACCATAGTTGCTAACCTCTTTATTTAAGCATGACATATCGTATACTCAACAAATCTAATACGTATTTTTTTGGAAAATCAATAACAAACAACTTTTACCTAGCGTATAGTTTTTTTATTCAAAGATTCACTTTGACAGCCTTAATTAACAGCCTTTAGATTTACTCGTTCTTGGTACACGTCACACCGTATACCAGCTCATTTTCTTTACACTAAAGGAGAAACAATGAGTACATTTAATAAGCTTAAGCTACTCGCATTCGCGTCATTGACCCTAACCTGTAGTACAGCCATGGCAGCAAGCCACGCAACTGGCAATTTGCAAAACTCAAATAACCTTTCAAATTTCACAGTCAGCTCATCTAAAGTTCCTTCGAGTAATTTTACGCCGCAGGCATCCATTCCATCACTGGTATGTAAGTTAAAGCGGAACCCTGCAACTTGTATTCCCGTCGGAAATTTATCAATTCTGCCGTTGGTTTTGAAATTTCCAGACACTAAGCTAGGTGCTACTCAGCTTGCTCAACTTGGGGTAGTCACTATGTCTAATAAAACGGTAAAACATGACACAGAGAAAGTTGAAATTATCAGTATGCTGGGAGGCAAAGTGCTCTATAACGGTGATGCTAAAAACTACGTTGGCGTTAAGTGTGTTTTAAATAAATGTAGCGATTGGGATTAGACATAAAAATGCCGCGATAATCGCGGCATTTTAAATAGATTACGACTTACTGCTCAAAGGCTAATTCATTTTCTACTCGAATCACCTTAATTGGTGTTCCGGGTAGCAACTTACCTTGCAAAATTTGCTGAGCCAATGGATTCTCAATTTCAGTTTGTATGGTTCGCTTGAGAGGTCTTGCCCCATATACAGGATCAAACCCTGCTTGAGCGATAAGATCTAACGCTTCTTCACCTAACTCTAGACCGTAATCTTTGTCCGCCAAACGCTTACGCAAGTTCTCAATTTGAATACCAGCAATGTGCTTAATGTGCTCTTGACCAAGACTATGGAATACCACAGTTTCATCAATGCGATTTAAGAACTCTGGTCGGAAGTTGTTAGATACAACGCCCATTACCGCTTGCTTCATTTCTTGGTAATTCAGATCCGAAGCGTGTTCTTGGATCAAATCAGAGCCTAAGTTAGAAGTCATGATCACCACCGTGTTTCGAAAATCAACCGTGCGACCTTGCCCGTCAGTCAAACGCCCATCATCTAGCACTTGAAGCAAAATATTGAACACATCTGGATGCGCTTTTTCTACTTCATCAAGTAAGATCACCGAATACGGCTTACGTCTAACCGCTTCAGTTAAATAACCACCTTCTTCATAACCCACATACCCAGGAGGAGCCCCCACCAAACGCGCCACTGAGTGCTTCTCCATAAACTCTGACATATCTATACGAACCAAGGCAGACTCAGTATCAAACAAGAAATTAGCTAGCGATTTACACAGCTCAGTTTTACCAACCCCTGTTGGGCCTAAGAATAGAAATGAACCAATAGGACGATTCGGATCTGACAACCCTGCTCGACTTCGACGAATGGAGTTCGCCACAGCATCCACAGCTTCATTTTGTCCAATCACACGCTCATGCAAGGCATCTTCCATTTGCAGTAGCTTTTCTTTTTCGCCTTCCATCATCTTGGCAACAGGGATCCCCGTAGCTTTTGATAATACTTCGGCAATTTCAACATCAGTTACCTTGTTGCGCAGCAAGGTCATTTCTTGCATTTCAGCTTGTGAAGCTAAATCCAGCTGTTTTTCCAATTCAGGTATCTTGCCGTATTGTAATTCCGACATGCGACCTAAATCACTGGCACGACGTGCGACTTCTAAGTCATGTCTCGCTTGGTCTAAATCGGCTTTGATGTGTTGAGTGCCTGCCAAGGCCGCTTTTTCTGCCGTCCATACTTCGGTCAGTTCAGCCACTTCTTTTTCGACTTTATTTAACTCATCACGCAAGGTAGTTAAACGCTTAGCACTGGCATCATCTTTCTCTTTTGCTAATGCCTGTTCTTCAAGTTTTAACTGAATTGCACGACGCTCAAGTCTATCTAATGGCTCAGGCTTAGAGTCCATTTGTAAACGAATCGACGATGCGGCTTCGTCAATTAAGTCGATGGCTTTATCGGGTAACTTGCGATCAGACATATAACGATGTGACATTGTGGCAGCAGCAACAATCGCAGGATCGGTGATCTCGACGTGATGATGAAGCTCATAACGTTCTTTTAAGCCACGTAAAATAGCAATAGTCGACTCCACATTAGGCTCTTCCACCAACACTTTTTGGAAACGTCTTTCTAATGCCGCGTCTTTCTCAACATACTGACGATATTCGTCTAATGTCGTGGCACCAACACAATGTAATTCTCCACGAGCTAATGCGGGTTTGAGCATATTGCCCGCATCCATAGCGCCATCGGTTTTACCCGCGCCAACCATAGTGTGCAACTCATCAATAAACAGGATGATTTGCCCTTCTTGCTGGGCTAGTTCATTCAGTACCGCTTTAAGACGCTCTTCAAATTCACCTCGGTATTTAGCACCAGCAATTAAAGCGCCCATATCTAAAGAAAGTACACGCTTGTTTTTAATGCCTTCAGGTACTTCTCCGTTTACGATCCGTTGAGCTAAACCTTCAACAATCGCTGTTTTACCCACGCCTGGTTCACCAATGAGCACAGGATTGTTTTTCGTACGACGTTGCAAGACTTGAATGGTACGACGAATTTCTTCATCACGACCAATCACTGGATCTAGTTTCCCTTGCTCAGCTCGCTCAGTAAGGTCAACGGTATACTTTTTTAAGGCTTGGCGATTATCTTCTGCATTGGGATCATCCATATTTTGACCACCACGAATCGTCTCTATGGTTTTTTCAATTTTTTCTACGGTCGCACCTGCGTCTTTCAGTAATGACGTAAGCTTATCGCTACCTTCAAGCGCGGCAAGAACAAATAGCTCGCTTGAAATAAACTTATCTTTGCGCTTTTGAGCCGTCTTATCACAGAGGTTCAGTAAGCGTCCCATGGCTTGAGACAATTGAACATCGCCGCCAGTGCCTTCAACAACAGGCAAACGATCTATCTCTTGGCTGAGTGCTGAACGCAAGCTTCTTACATTAACTCCCGCTTCACTTAAAAGCGGAGTGATGGATGTACCTTCTTGATTCACTAAGGCAGACATTACATGCACAGGTTCAATGAATTGGTGATCACGTCCAAGTGCTAACGACTGAGCATCGGATAATGCCTGTTGAAATTTATTGGTCATTCTGTCGAGTCGCATACCGCCTCTCCTTAAAATCAAACTAACTTGATTTAAGAGATGGGGCTTATTGATGTTTTTTCAAGCGAGAGGATAGTGAATATGTGTGAATTATTTAATCCAGATCAAAGAGGCTTGCCTTCCAGTACGACCATCACGGCGATAAGAAAAGTAATCAGAATTAGAAAATGTGCATTGATTTGAAAGGTGAATTTGCGTAACACCTACACGTTGTAACCTTTGAGTCGCTAAACCTTGAATATCAGCCAAATATTTTTGACCATAAGCTTGAAAGCATTGTTCAGCATTGGCATCTTTGTCTACAAAGGCTTGCCTCACTTCATCTCCGACTTCAAAGGCGTCTTTACCAATAGCAGGACCAAGAAAAGCTCGAATATGACTCGGTAATGATTGAAATTGTTGAACGCCATTTTCAATTACCCCTTCACATAATCCACGCCAGCCAGCATGTAATGCACTGACTTCAGTACCGTCATCATTGCAAAGTAACACAGGTAGGCAATCAGCCGACATCACCACACATATTTGTCCAACTTGGTTGCTGTAACTGCCATCCGCGACCGGAATACCTTGCTGTGGCAAACTCACAACTTCTGTACCATGCACCTGTTCAAGCCATGTGGGTTCTTTCTTCAAATTCAATACGATGTTCAGCTGTTCACGATTTACTCGTACACGTTGTTTGTCATCTTCAACATGCAAAGCAAGATTAAAGCTATCATACGGCGACAAACTACTACCACCATGACGATTCGTGATAGCAATACCAACATTGTCAGGTACAGGCCAATCGTGTTTAAAAAGCATTTAATAGTCCAGAGCTGAGTGTATGTCCAAGAATATCATGTAAATTTCAAGTAGACTCACTTTTAGACATTTTCATATTACGAGGTTGTTTTAAAACTTTAATTTTCAAATTAGAAATTATGCTCAACCAACAACTTGTTTAGGTTCAAAGTACCGCCTAGAGTTTGCAGTTCTTACCGTCTGCATCACTCCAGTCTAATACCAATAACAGTAATTAATCTTAACACTGCACACTGTAATTAATTGCAAATTATCGACGACTTCTTTAACTCGCGAAGCGAAAGCTCTGAGGCTTGTCCCAATGCTGGGTAACGTAAACTGGACGAAGCTCTGCCTATATCCCCTGTATATGAAAATTCAAAGAAATTCACATCACTTCTACAGATTAATGTATCACTTTCACTTTGCATAGGTGCCAAAATAATGATAACGCCGCAAAATATTTATAAAGCCTTATCGTGGGTGTTAAAGTCAATTGCTTACCTGATTACCGACAAAGTTCAGCTAACTTTGGTGTCACTCCTGCGAAAGCAGGAGTTTAGCGACTTTCCTTTTTCCAAGTTAGTCACTGGATACCGGCCTTCGCAGGTATGACGGTAAAGAATAATAATATTTCAAGCAGTTACCAATCATCGCTTTTTTTGGCTGAGGTTTATGGGTAATCAGGATTGCTTATGAAATTTGTTATGACTATGGCATTGATATAGCTGAATTGCGGCAAAAGAGTTTCATGTTGGAACAAAATACAATCTATAGCCAAAATAGTCATACTAAGAGGTTAGTTTGCCTTAAATCATGCAATAATTTATTCAACAGCTAATATTAGTGAGTGTTTGAAGTAAAGGAGTACTCACATGTATTTGCGTTTTGTATTATTGGTTATCACTGTAAGTTTATTCATAGTGGGCTGTGGGGGGGATAAAAAAAAATATTCTCCCAATAGAGTATTGGTGGGAGATAGTTACATAGGTAACGCTAAAGTATGCCTTGATTGCAACAATGATATGTTATGCGGAAATGAAGAAGACAGTACTTATACATCCAATGACGGTAGCTATGATGTGTCTGGATTTCAACAATCTACAATAGGTCATTGCCCTCTCCTTGCTGAAGTCACACCTAATTCTTTTTATACTACGTCCAACAAGAATGTCGATAAATCAGTCACGTTAGCAGCTAACAGTGACTGCACTGTAATATCGACTAAAACGACCCTAGCTCATTTCTACGGTAATTTTGGTTTAAGCAATTATGAAGCAAATAAAAAGGTACAAAACCAGTTAGTTATCGATCAATCTCCTTGCTTTGATTATCTTGCACCTCAAAAGAACAACAATAGCTCAGAATCTCTTATGAGATTTAACAAACAAGTGATAAAAAGAATGCAAGCGCTATCCAGTGCATTAATGGAAAACATGATTTCTCACTTTGCGCTAGTCAATGAAAGCTCAAACAATGGTGGTGAGTTAACGTTTAAATTAAAACATCATTTTTCAGTTCATAATGCGCTCAATAAGTTACAAGCCATTGGAACAGAACGAGAACAACAAGCTGAGCTAGTGAGTCATTGTCCAGAAAGAACCAGTTCTCTTAATTTAAGAAATCATTTCGAAGAAGCCGTAATTTTAAACAACAGGATGTCAGCAAAAGCAGCTGATGTTTTACCCTTGTTTACAAGCAACACTTCAGAGTCCACTAAGTTAAATACTTATAAAGAAGTTTCAAAAAAATTAGCGTTTGATTCTATCAATGAAGAGGAAGATGCGTTTGAACGAGTTGAACACATAATTAATGGCACTACTGTATCGGGAGCCACGCCATCGCCCTTTATTAGTTTGAAAAATATTCTTTCAAATAGCCAAGTTCTCCCCTTAGGAGATAAATACGATGTTAGTGCTCTAGATTTAACTTCTACCGATTTTTTGGACTTACCGAGTGATCAGCAAGACACCATTAAAACCCTGCATCAAAAATATCCAAGCAGCGTTGTGCTAAAAAATAGGACAACGCCTAATATAAAATTTGTATATTCAGCCAAAAGCTTTAACGTTGACAAACCAAAACAAGTGGCCAGCTTGATGTACTCTTTTGCAGGATTAAATGAATGGGCAAAAGCGGTTAGCCCGACTTCAATCGATGATAAAAATGCTTTTTTTACTGAAAAAAATACTGTTTACGACTCTCAATTGAAAGCCTTTTCAGGCTTTGTTAGTTTTAATAATCCAACTTGTGATACCCCATCTAAATCTAATGACTGTAACATTGTCTCTGGGTTTAACGTTGCCTTAGATAACCCTCCTGTTTATGAAAATGAATTTCATGAAAATATTTTTAATGAAAGTGGTGGTGATGCTCAAAGGGTAACATTAAATCCAGTGGGGAGTTTTAGCTCTCTTGATTCTTTAGTTTCAAATCAAAATACGACTCAACCAGTATTACTCAGACTTAATATTAACAGTTATGAATATATTACGATTCAACTACTTGAAAATGGTATTGCTCAATTTATCAAATTTACCAATTATGACGATGATGAAAAAATTTTTGCTTTTATGTTTAAAATATTAGAGCCAACTTTTGTATTTTCTAATTCCACTCAGCCACAAAACGACCTACTCACCTTTAAGCAGTACGGAAATTCATTTACGGGTGGACCTTCTTCATTTCTAGATGACAGCTCGGGTGACTTCGCCTATTCTAAGTGGGAGAAAAAAATAATCGATTCACAGGAGGTCTATGTTATCGATCACCCAAAAGCTATTCAAATACTTGGTGATTTTGGTGTCCCTAATCTTACTCCTTCCTTGGCTAATCTCCCTAATAAAACAGCGATTACCAAAGTCAATGGAGTAATACGAATGGGTAATTACCATGATACTGGTGAAACCATATATCAAGATAAATTAGGCGTTAATGAAACCACTCATCAGCTGATTTTAGATGCATTAAATTGATTTCAATAAATCAATACAAGAAAGCCGCAAAAGTGCGGCTTTTCGTATTTATACCAATCTAGAAAGGCTAAATAAATAATCCCCGTAGCAAGCTATCTTCGCTTCGCTCAGACTTTCTCAAAGCGAAAGTGGGGTATTAACATTCTCCCTTTCGGTTACAAACCGCAGCGAGCTGCGGGGAATTGAAGCCCCATAGATTAATCTGTTTATATAACAATAGGGTTTAACTCAGTATCTTTACGAAGTGCTTTGGCCAATTCAGCCATATCCGCTGGTATTGGGGCTGTCCAGCTCATCATTTCGCAAGTGATAGGGTGTTGTAGCTCAAGTCTCACAGCATGAAGCGCTTGACGATTAAAACCTTTCAATACATCAATAAACTCTGCACTGGCCGCTTTAGGTAAACGGGGTCGACCACCGTATACAGGATCACCAGCCAGAATATGACCGATATGTGCCATATGAACACGAATTTGGTGAGTACGACCAGACTCAAGACGCAAACGTAATCGGGTATGAGCACGAAACTTTTCTGCTACACGATAATGAGTTACAGCAGGCTTACCTGAATGATTTACCGCCATATGAGTACGCTTAGTTGGATGACGCCCAATAGGCGCATCGACCAAGCCACCAGCGGTCATGGTGCCAGTGGCAATAGCTTCATATTCACGGGTAATTTGGCGAGCTTGTAATGACGCGACTAAATGGGTTTGCGCCTCTACCGTTTTAGCAATAACCATTAAACCTGTTGTGTCTTTATCAAGACGATGAACAATACCCGCTCTAGGTACTAGCTCAATACTTGGGCAGTGATGTAAAAGTGCATTCATCAAAGTGCCGTCTTGATTTCCTGCTCCAGGGTGAACCACCAACCCAGCTTGTTTATTGATCACTAAAATATCATCATCTTCATACACGATATCTAAATCAATTTGTTGAGCTTCGGCAACAACTTCTTCAGGTAGCTCTGCGTTAACTTCAACCTGCTGTAATTCCATTACTTTGGTTCTAGGCTTGTCCCACACCTCACCATCGACAGTGACTGCACCCGATAAAATCCACTCTTTTATTCGAGTACGGGAGTAATCGGGAAACAATTCAGCCAACGCTTGATCTAAGCGCTGACCAGTTTGAGTTGATGAAAACTCACTTTTTATATTTATCTCTTGAGACATGGGAACCCTAACCCAACTTTGGGGTCAATATGTGAATACCAGAATTTGATTATTCAGAAGTTTTCAAGTATTTCTCTCGACGTTTTGAAGAATCTCTGGTATCTCTGTTACAATCGGATAACTTCCATTTTATCGCGAAATGGAAAAATTCTTAACTACAACTTTAAAAGAATTGAATTCAAGTATGAATAGAGTGTCAAAAGGTGTTGCCTTAGCCCTACTCGCATTAACGCTAAATGCCTGTAGCAGTAAACCAGAAGAAATTTCAAAAAAAGCCACGGCAGAGATTTTATACTCCCAAGCTAGAAACTCTATGGAGTTAGGTAACTACTCTAAAGCCATTCGTACGCTTGAGGCTCTTGACTCTCGCTACCCATTTGGACCGTACAAAACACAAGTTCAATTGGATATGATTTTCTCTTATTACAAAACTGGTGATACGGCTCAAGCATTAGCAAATATTGATCGTTTTATCCGATTAAATCCAACCAGTAAAAATATTGATTATGTCTACTTTATGCGTGGCTTAACCAATATGCAATCAGATGATTATTTGTTTCATGATCTGCTGAACATAGATAGAACTGACCGTGATCCTCAGCATTCTGAACAAGCATTTAAAGATTTTGAGAAATTAATAAAGCTTTATCCTAATAGTGTTTATGCTGCAGATGCTCGTCAACGAATGAAAGCCATTAAAAACCGCTTAGCACGTTATTCTCTCCATGTTGCTGAGTACTATTTCAAAATGAGCGCATGGAGTGCTGCTGCTAGCCGAGCTCAATATGTGTTAGAAACATTTGAAGGCTCGCCATCAAGAGAAAAAGCCTTAGAAATTATGGCTAAATCCTACAAAGAGCTAGGCCAAAAAACACTAGAAGCTCATGTTCTCAGTGTAATGAAAGCTAATTACCCTGAAAACGCTCTTATCAAATAGTTTTTAAAAAGGCTGTATATCTACAGCCTTTCCCTTATTTATCAAGCCCAAAACATGATCTACACTTAAATCATTCTTCGAGTTATGGAATGATTTAATGACAATTCCTCTACACAAACGCCCTCTACAAGAGCAAGCCGCTCATCACGCTTGGATTAAAGAAAAGGATAAGGAGCACTTTTATTACAATAAGGGTGGCACTAGGCAAAGTGCTTATACTTTAGAGTTCCATGGAGAAGCTAAAGCCTTTACTGTCAATAAAGTAGCAGCTGGGCCACAATCAGATTTACATCACCAAGCTGTGATTAAGGCTTTTTTGGATGAAGGCATTGCAGCCGCACCTACAGTTGCAAGCAATCCAGAGCCTCAAAGGAGCTCAGTAAAAAAAATGCAGGCATATGAATCTAGAGTAAGCGCAAAAAAAGCCTCAGAAGAAGATGATTTTGTCTCATTCGATACCACTCTTCCCCGCCCCAGCGATGACGTTGAAGTAACAAGTAAAATCATAGCTAAAGACCCTAACCCCACTTTTAAAAGTAATCTTGAGTCTTTTCTAGAAACAGACAAAGGTAAAAAAGCACAAGGAATCGTAAGAAAGCTATTTAGGACCTCAGAGGCTAGTAGCCAAATTCATGAGCAATACAATGACACTAAACTCAAGGTAATTAAACAAGCCATTTTACGGTTTTTCGGCAAAGAAACCACCGAATGGACAGCTAGCCCCTGCATATGTCCCTTTACTGGTGAAAAACTCAAAGATGATAACGCTATTCAGCTTAGATTACATAGACCAGATGATAATGACCCAAGCAAAGATGCAGAAGCACATTGGGTCACAGTTTCTAGAGTAGGCTTGCGCCGATACTTGCTGTCAATGCATGACGGCGTACAATATGAATCAATTCCAGTTAATTTCGCCCCAGAACACATTACAGAGGATGATATCAGAGAAGTTACCGCCGACAACATAAACGAAGCTCAGCGCTGTCAACTTCGATTTAACCATAAGCAGTTTGTATTTAGAAATAATGAACCTAGAGAGGGTGAATTTCATTTAACTGAACGAAATAATTAGCTGGAAGCATTCAGTTTACCCGTACGTTCCCTAAATGCTCCCAGTATTGAACTGGAATATTTGCCTTTGGTTTTGAACTAATTCGTTTACAAAACCTTCGCTTATTCGCTTTTTTATAGAAAGTGCATTAAAAGAGTTGACTCCACCAATAAAAAACCGTTTAATGTCGCCCGTTGCCCGAATAGCTCAGTTGGTAGAGCAGAGGATTGAAAATCCTCGTGTCCCTGGTTCGATTCCGGGTTCGGGCACCAACTTTCTCCTATTGTTATTCTTATACTTCCTCTTTTATCAAAATTTTCATTAGGTTATAGTGCTATTATTCTAACTTCCTTATGACGATTGAGATTTAAAAAGTATGAATAATAACGGACAAGCTTCACTTTTACTTTCAACGTTTAATAATCAAAAACTAGCGTTTCAGAGTGAGCCATTTCTCCCCTACTCTGTTCGAATTCACTTCTTAAAATCGTTAAAAAAATCACTATTAGCTCATCAGGCAGAGTTAGTTTCAGCGTTAAATCAAGACTACAGTGGACGCTCAGAATACGACACTTTGATTGGCGATACTCTTCCCACTGTATCTCAAATCAATTACACGATTTCCAAATTAAAGCAATGGATGAAGCCAGAGAACCGAAGCGCAGGGCTAATGTTGGCACCAGCCAAGGTAAAAGTGCACTATCAACCTAAAGGTGTAGTTGGGATAATTGTGCCGTGGAATTTTCCGATTATGTTATCACTTTGCCCACTTGCTACAGCTATTGCGGCGGGCAATCGTGTGATGCTCAAGCTATCTGAATTCACCCCAAATACTAATGTAGTTATTAGAAAAGTCATCGAAACGACATTTTCTCAAAACCATATTGCAGTTATAGAAGGTGAAACTGACATTGCGGCAGAATTTTCAGCCTTACCTTTCGATCACCTGTTATTTACAGGTTCTACTCAAGTGGGACGCCATGTGCTGCGAGCGGCAGCCGATAACCTAACTCCTGTCACATTAGAATTAGGGGGCAAGTCACCAGTGATCATCGCTCCAGATATGAAAATTGAAACCGCTGTCGAACGCTTAATTTACGGTAAGTGCCTTAATGCTGGTCAAATCTGCGTGGCTCCTGATTATATACTTTGCCCATCGCATCGAATTGAAGAATTCGTTCAAACTTACCAACAACGCTTTCAAGTCATGTATCAAAATTTGGAGAACAACCAAGATTACACCAGTATCATCAATGAGCATCAGTTTGAACGATTAATGAACTTATTGGACGATGCCCGTGAAAAAGGCGCGCATATTGTTTCTGCATCCAATACCGACATTGATAAGCAACAACGAAAATTTGCCACTCAATTAGTAACCGGTGTGACTGATAATATGCAAATAATGCAACAAGAGATTTTTGGTCCGATTCTACCAATTGTTGGTTACGATAGCTTAGATGAAAGCCTTGATTACATTAACCAACGTCCTCGCCCGTTGGCACTGTATATCATGAGCTTTGATACTGATATTCAAAACCACATCATAAACCATACTCACTCTGGCGGCATCAGCATTAACGATACCGTGATGCAAGTCGCGGTAGATGACGCACCATTTGGCGGAATTGGCCCATCAGGAATGGGGCACTACCATGGTAAAGAGGGATTCAAAACCTTTAGCCACGCAAAAACAGTATTAAAGAAAGGCTGGTTTGATATGGGTAAATTTATCCATCCTCCTTACGGTACCAAACTTCAAAAATTCCTATTAGGCAGCTTTTTGAAATAATTAGAGGGCGTTTCCAATTAGATTTTTGATTGGGAACGCCCTCTAGCAAGCCACTATCCAGTATTCCTCTTGTAATATTACGTCAATGTTTGGAATACTGGAGCTTTACTATGAAACGTCTCTTTCAATTGACCTTAATTGCTTTTTCTTTTCTATCTATCAATGCTTTTTCGCAATCACCTTGGAATCCTGAGCAAATCGTAGGAACATGGAAAAACCAACGAGGCTCAACATTACAAATTGAGACTTTAGCCCATAATCACTTCAATGGTACTTTTACCACTGCTGTAGCTCATACCAAAAGCTGTATTGGCAAAGCCATTCCCATCCAAGGTTCTGTCAACCGCAATGCTATCGCTTTGAGTATGACTCTAAAATCATGTGGTTCTCCCACTACCATCGCCATGGTAGGTAGCATAGATAATCAAGAGCGCTTAGATACTTTATATTTAGTACAGACAAATGGCCTTGATACTTGGAGTGCTCGCGCCACTAATCATGATTTATATCGTAAGGTTAATTAACCTCAGCTCTGTATAAGCCAACCTCTACAGCACAGCTACTTATGCGCATTTCTGTGTTAGAACAGCCCGTAATAGGCTGGCTATTACGAACGGTTCTGCCTTGAACTACACAAAATTAGCAGTACTGTAGATAAAAAATTAAGGTTTGTATTGTAAATACATAATGTTATTGATTTCGTTATACAGAGCTGAGGTTAACTGGGCAGCCACACCTGCACCATCAGCCCTTGAGGTTGTCTATGGTGTAAGCTGATTTGACCATCGTGGGCTTCAACGATTTCTCGACAAAGCGGCAAGCCTAATCCTGTTCCAGACTGTTTAGTTGAGTAGAAAGGGAGTAAAGCCTGCTGCATCACTTCGCTCGACATGCCAGAGCCCGCATCTGAAATACAAATGCTCACGCCTTGTTTAGCTGCAACCCTTGTGATTTGAATCGTCATGGTGATGTCATCAAGCGCTGAACCTGACTCATGGGCGTTTTTCAATAAGTTTAATAAAACTTGCTCAATTTGGATTTGATCAAAATATCCTGCTTCACTGGGTAATTGCCCTACCAACTTAAATGAATAATGCTGATATAACTGCTGAGTAAGCACCTGCCAATCAACTTGGCCTTTTTGGGGTAACGGCAATTTTGCAAACCGAGCATAATTAAAAATGAATTGATTTAAGTGAGTGCAGCGACTTTCGATAGTATCGAAAATCAAATTTAACTGAGGAGACTCCTGATCTTTTGTCAGTTTTCTTCCTGAGTTTACCATTGAGGCAATAGGTGCTAGCGAGTTGTTGAGTTCATGGCTGATAATGCGGATAACCTTTTTCCATACCTGTACTTCTTGACGACTGATTTCTTTGGTCAGTTGCTTCAATAACAGTAAATGATGTTGTTGACCATTGAGTGCAAACGTACCACGACTAATATGCCAACTTTCCACTTCTTCTTGATTTAAGGTAAACAAACCTTGTTGCTGGCTTTGAATGATATTGGCCATTTCAGGTGATAAATTATCACTGATGTTTTGCAAAAAGCATCCTGCAATCGACTTACCCTCTGCAAACCAATGCCTTGCTGCATCATTGGAGTAGATGACCCTCTGATCATTATCCAGCAGTAACATGATATGAGGCGAACTTTGAATGACCTTATCAAGCAATAATTCCCGCTGATAAATGGATTGCTTCTCTTTCCGTAAAACCTTCGCAGCCTGATTAAACAACTTTACCAGTCGATTGACTTCTGTATCTTTGACCTCTGGAACAGTAACGCTAAAATCATTATCTTTAAAGTTAAGTAGCCCTACTTCTAACGCCTGTAAACTATTACTGATATTGGCGGTCAATAGCTTTACAAGAGAAGCACCGAAAAGCAATATCATTAAATGGAACAGCCAACTGATATCCCAGCCTAGCCATTGATTTGCTTGAGTTAGCCAACTATCTGGTTGCTGCAGTAATCCGCCTATCATTAGGGTTAATAAAATACTGCTTCCAACACAAATGCTGAAAACTACAGCAAGTCGAGAAGATAAACTCATCGCTCAATCCCGAACTTATCTAAACGTCGATACAAGGCCTGACGACTTAAGCCAACGGATTTAGCCACATGAGCAATAACACCATTATGTTGCTCCATTGCTTCTAGTATTTGCTGTTTATTCACTTCTATTTCTTGATTAAAATCAGACGCAACCAAGCCAAAATCTTGCGGTTGTAATTTACTGTCTCTTGCTAACAAAACTGCACGTTTACAGGCATTTTGAAGTTCTCGAACATTGCCATTCCAAGGATGGGCTAATAAAGCTTGCTTAGTGACTTTTTCTAACGAAAATTCAGGACCTATAAAATGCTCGACTAAGGGAACAATATCGTCTTTACGCTCACATAAAGCAGGAACGTTCAGCTCAATCACATTTAGGCGGTAATACAAATCTTCACGAAAGCTACCGTTAGCAATATCTGATAATAAATCTGCGTTGGTAGCGCTTATCACTCGAACATTCACTTTACGTGTTTGACTACTGCCAAGACGTTCATACTCTCCAGTTTGCAAAATCCTCAGTAACTTTACTTGCCCAGAAAGTGGAAGGTTACCAATTTCATCCAAAAATAAGGTACCACCATTAGCGGCTTCAAAGCGCCCAACTCGTGCTTTTGTCGCTCCTGTAAATGCGCCAACTTCAGCACCAAACAATTCAGCTTCGAGTAGCTCACTTGGTAAAGCACCGATATTCACTTTGACTAAAGGCTTATCTTTTAACGGCGAGTTAGCGTGAAGAATATCGGCAATTTTATCTTTGCCAGCACCATTCGGACCCGTGACCAACACTGATACATCAGAGTTAGCGAGCTGCAAAGCTAAGTCTACAACCCTTTGCATAGTGCCACTGGCAAACACTAGCCCACATAATTCAGCTTTAGCAATAGATTCAGTTCTTTGATTGTCGATTCGCTTTAGCTGCTGGTTGTGTTTGGTGGCTCGATGTAATTCCAATAAATTATTAATACTGGTTAGCAATTTATCGTCATCCCAAGGCTTAGACATATAATCTGCTGAACCTTCTTTTACCAGCTCCACCGCCATTTCAAGCTGAGTCCATGCAGTGATCAAAATAATTGGTAAGGTGGGCTGAAGTTCTCGAATGGCATAAAACAGCTGTTGCCCTTCTTGGCCTGAAGTCGTATCTGCGCTGAAATTCATATCTTGGATCACCAACGAGATTTCTTGCTGCTTGATAATGCTAAGCGCATCCGCTTCGTTATGACAGAACAAAGCTCGATGACCATTGAGCTCCAACATTAAAGCTAATGCTTGGCAGACAGATAGGTTGTCATCGACGATAAGAATTTTTTCCATTTCTTTTGTTTTTTCCGTTTATAAGCGTATAGCTGCGCAAGCAGGAACCTAGTGTCTTTATCCATTAAAAAGTCGCTGGATGCCTGCCTCCGCAGGCATGACGGCAATTAAACCTTATACACTTCTCGTAGCAATCGCTGGCGAAATTGCAGCCGCCTTTCTAGCGGGAAGTAATACCGCTATGGTAGTAACGACAAATAATCCCGCCACTGTAACAAAGACATAACTCAGATCCAACATGGGCAAGTCATAGTGACGCATCATTTGATTACCTAATTGCATAGCGAGAATGCCACCAAGCAAAGCCCCTAAGCTACAAATCAAATAGTTTTCAACTAAAAACTGCTGAATAATATCGCGTTTTTTCGCTCCGAGTGCTCGACGTGTTCCTATTTGCTTAGTGCGTTTTTGAATGTTGAACATCACCATGCCGGATAGACCAAGAGAAGCAATAACCAGAAGAAGAACAATGATCATCGATAATGTACTAACCATTAACGCATCATTTCGATATGCGTCCTCACGAATTTCAGCAATGGTTTCAAAACCCTGAAAGACTCGATATGGATTGTCAGCTAGCAAAGCATCTTTAATGTCTTTTTTTAGTTGAGGAATATCTTTAGGGTTTGCTCTAACGGCATAGATAGCATTTTTGCCAGCCCTTACAAAGTCATAGCTAAATATCACTCCATGTTGAAAGGTACTTCTTCCGACACTGTCCCCTTGTAAGTATTCTAAAACCCCTACAACTTCTGCACTCTCATCTGGACCATTAAAAAACGTTTTTCCTACTGCAGGACCTTCGCCCCACATTGCAGTTGCAAAAGCTCTTGATACAATAGCCTTGACGTCTTTCGCATTCGGAGAATAATCTATCTCCTCTATTCGAAAATTGCGGCCTTCAATCAATTTTAATCCGAGTGTATTAATAAAATTATGGTCATTAAAAAAGATCCCTGCTGATACTTCTTGTTGATTCTCTTTATTTCTATCGAATGCTTCCCTTGTAAAACTTGAAGACCACCCACTTCCACTCATAGGGATCATGCTCACCAAGGAAGCATTTTTGACGTTGGGTAAATTTTTTATAACTTCGATGTCTTTACGGCGTTGCAAGTCGTAGTCAACTTTTTCTCCAAAGTTATAAATATTTACAGTAAATACTTCAGCTTCTGCAATACCCGATTCACGATTCATTTTCTGTAATCGTTCATGAATAATAAAACTGGCATTAGCCACAATCGCTACCGACAAAATAATTTGCAGTAATAATAAAGCTGGGCCGCTTTTACTACGCCATAATGCGCTAATAATAGGTTTAATATTTAACATGGTATTCCCTTACTGGCTCTTTAAATAAACGCTTGGCTTGGTATGGCACACCTTCCATGCAGGGAAAATGCCTGCCACCAAAGTAGTAGCAATTGCGATAAGAGGTGCAATAAACCACATGCTATTACTCATACTGATCAGCGATGAATCCATACCAAACTTTTCACCCAGTAGATAAAGCATGCCTGATGCCAAAGCTAGCCCAACGAGACCACCCAGCAATCCGATAATACCGACCTCAACCATATATTGACTAAAAATGTGCGCTCGGCTTGCGCCTATCGCCCTTCTGACTCCAACTTCTGATGTTCTCTTTAAAAATTTCGTCAGTATTAGTCCAAGAATGTTCACTAAACAAACTGATAGAAATAAGAAACTTAGCCCAACTAAAATACGATTATCTTCTTTAATAACCTCAGCAATAGTTAGCCACTGTGAAACCGTGTTTAACTTACTTGAATCTGCCGAAGTCTTATTGTCAGTAAATCGTCCTAACGCTTTTTGCTCATCAATATAACCGGTCAAAATTTGTTTATATTGCTGACGGCTTTCTTCGTTGTTTAGCTCAACCCAATATTGGAGCCAAACTTTTTCTGATTTCAGCGTATCTGAGAAAGTTTTCGTGTCTTCATGTTTCCAACCACTGATATTTCCCCACACTTGGAACTTCTCAATTGGCAGTAGGGAGAATGGTACAAAGACTTCTTCAGCATCACGAAATGCACCGTTCATCGGATCGAAAAATTTTGGTTGAGGGTTCCAGTTATCAATGATACCCACTACTTGATACGGTTTACGGTTAAGGTATACGGTCTTACCTACATTATCCCCACCACCAAACATTTTTTTATTATATTTTTCACTGATCACTGCATGATAAGCCGCATCTTTATCTACCTGTTCTCCCCATGACGTCCCATAAAGAAAAGGGACTGAGAACATAGAAAAGAAATCGCTATCAGTTACACGAATTGCACGTAGTTCAGGTTCGAAATTACTTTCATCAACTTGAAGTACTGCTCCAGAACGCATTTGCGCTAACTGTTTAAATTGAGGGGCTAAGTTTCTCAGGTTCATCGCATCTTGATACGTGATTTGCATGTGAAAGTCATCCCAAGTTTCTGGCCCTTGACTCCACAATTGCACCGCATGTAATTGATCACTTCTTTCCCCTGCCGGGTTAAACGCCATCATTTGGTATATGTTTAACGTTGTCGTTGTAATGCCAATACCTATGGCAATAGCTGTTACCATCAGCAGCGACAGTGCTGGCGTTTTACGAATACTTCGCCACGCTAAATCTAAATAATGTAGAAACATTGTTTTCTCCTTAAGCTAATGCTTCTTCAGTGTCACTTGGCGTTTCTTGCTGAGGCTGATACATGGTGAAATCACACACCTGACCATCTACAATTTGGATGTTTCTTTGTGCTCGGCGAGCGAGTTCAGGATCATGCGTCACCATAATGATGGTTGTGCCTTTACGGTTGATATCTTCTAGCAGCTCCATCACTTGGCGTGCCATTAAGCTATCTAAGTTACCTGTCGGTTCATCAGCAAGTAGAAAACGAGGTTCGCCCGCTAACGCTCTTGCAATAGCCACGCGTTGCTGCTGACCACCGGAAAGCTGAGAAGGAAGATGCTTTTGACGTGAACCTAAGCCTACTTGCTCCAATGCAGCATTCACTCGTTGCTGCCGCTCTTTACGCCCCATTCCACGATAACGCAATGGCACTTCAACATTTTCGGCTAGGTTTAGATCAGGGATCAAATTGAAACCTTGAAAAATAAAGCCGATTTTTTCATTTCGAATTTGTGTTCTTTGGTTATCATTTAAGTTAGCCACATCAATACCGTCTAACTCAAACTCACCTTGGCTAAAAGGCTCTAACAACCCTGCAATATTCAAAAAGGTCGTTTTTCCTGAACCAGATGGCCCCGTTACAGCTACAAACTCACCTTCATTCACCATGAGATTAAAGTCACGCAAAGCGTGGGTTTCCACTAGGTCGGTTTTAAATATTTTGCTGACCTTGTTCATTTTCAACATACTGAATTTCCTTATTTCCAATTCTATTTTTTCAATTCTGCTAACTACTAAAAACTAATTCTGTAATTTCTATTGCTAATAGACCTATCATCGACCAATGGTTTATTTCTGAAAATACGTGATGAAATGCGACACTCAAAAGCAGTAACGCCATCGCTGCAATAAATTTACGTTTCATTATCGAACCCTCACTTGCTTCGACTCTTTGAAGCTAGAAAGATCCGATACAACCCATACATCTCCCTCTTTCGCACCTGACAAGACTTCGATATGACTCATGCTCTGAGCGCCCAGTTGAATAGGGATACGTTTTGCTAATTCGTCATTCAGTTGATAGGTATAACGACCACCGCTTGAACTTAAAAAGGCTCCACGTTTGACCATTAGTACATTCGGTTTATTTTCAAGTAATACCCGTGCTGACAAACGCTGATTTTGTCTTAATTTGAGAGATGAATTTTGAGTAAAACGAACCCGAGTTGTGACTTCTCGATTTCGGACTTCTGGTGATATGGCTGATAAAGCGCCCATAATTTTGTTGCCACCGATATTCAGTTCAACGTCCATACCTAAGCCGATTTCATCAGCATAAGATTCAGGAACCGAAAGCTCGGCTTCAAACGCGCTTAAGTCAACAACGGTAAGCACAGGCTGACTGGCTGCGATACGGGCTTTTTGTTCCACCAACCAATTGCCGATAATGCCATCCACAGGCGCTTTAATTTTCAGTTCGGTGAGCTGTCTTTCTAAGTCGACAACCACTAAGTCTTGCCGCTCAACCTCTAGCGATTTGTTTTTCACTTCAAAGGCTAAGCGTTCTTTTATTAACGCTAACTCTTGGCTCGCATGTTTATATTGAAGCTTGGCTCGATCAAGATCATCCTTGCTTTTTTCATAATCGATTTGTGAAATAAGGTTGTCTTTGATGAGCAATTTGGCACGGCGGCTCTCCCGATCTGCGGCTGACATTTCTACCTGAGCCATATCTAAACTACGCTGTGCAGCGAGCAGCTCACTACGTGCCGTAAGCTTTGTTCGCTCTAATTCACTTTTCATAGCCGAGAGTGCTGACTGCTGTTGTTGAACTTGGTTCGCTAATGATGGGCTATTGATGATCGCAAGTATATCGCCGGCTTTTACTTGATCTCCAGGCTTGCCCACTAAGGTCACCACACCTGCTTCAGTGCTATATAATACGGGAGCGTTGGCCGCCACGATTTTACCTGTAGCGGCAATATCTCGTGTTAAATTACCTCGGGTAATTGTAGCTAACCTGAGTTCATCTTTAGCAACTGAATGACTAGCTGACTCGCCACCAAAGCTTGCCCAAACGCCAACGATGATAGTGGCAATAATGGCAACAGCCCATAATGGTTTCTTCCACGGTTTATTCGATGAGGGAGAAAGGGTTGTATCTTGTTTGCTGGTATCTTGAATCATTACCACTATCCTTTTTTAACTTATGAGCTTGGGATAGCAGTTAATGTGCCAAATCAACTTTCAACATAAATAACAACAAGTTACATAACAATCATTAAAATTACAATTCAAAAACAGTGTCCACGGACACATCGTTATGTCCGCCATGTGTCCGCTTTATACCAATGATAAAGCTAAAAAAGATATGCGAAAGCGTGCCCTTTCTATTTTTGCCCCGTCAGTCTCAGTAGTCTCAGTTGCCTTACTTCATCTTCAGTGCGATTAGTAGAAGTAGGCAGTGCACTTTCAGAATGTGGCTGTTGATTTCCTCCAAGCGTTTGCCCTTTAAATTGAAACCCTATAGGACTTGGTACTATCTTTCGATTTCCGTATACCTTTATTCCATGACCGCCCATTCTGTCGGCGTATTCACGGTCATCACAATCATTAAACTCTTGACTAGTTCTACTTTGAAAGCCATTGAATCTCTTAAACTTGGCAACTGCTTCACTGCTTTTTGTTAGCGTTTCTCCATCAAAACCTGCAGCACCAGAAGCTAACTTCTTAATTTGTGCGCATTGCTCCTGATGCTCGTTTTCCGTTGGAAGTTTAGGTAAAGGCAGAGGTACAGGACGCTGCGTATTATCAGGAAATTCTGCGATATCTGTATCAGGAAGGTACCTTGTTGGAATAGGCTTGTCTTCTGGTTCATCGTCAACAAACGTTCCGTCATCAGGCTTCAGAGTGCTTGAAAATCTACTTATGGCTGTTTTCGTTAATGGAGTGCTATAAGTTACAGAATTATCTTCACTCGTTTTCTTAACACTTGTACTCGATTGATTGGCTTCTAGAGACTTATTCAATGCCATTCGTCTTAAAGCTGTATCTATGACCTCAGGGTGAGGATGTGAAGGTGCGTCATCAGGTAACGGCTCTTTTTCTATCGAGCTATGCTTTTCATCTAGATCGTTTTGTGCAGTTCGAGAATGAGCCTGGTTAGATGAAGTTATAGAATTTTTTGATTTAACTTCAACATAGTCGAAACCTTGCTCTTTTAGACGAGCTTCATATTCACTAAAGTTTGTTGTAGCAACTGTTCTTTCCGTACTCATCTGGGGTAACTCATTGAAGATAAGATAAAAATCATCTTTATTCACTTAAATAAAAAAATCCACCTAACAAATATCAACCCAATGCTTAAAAACAAAAAAGCATATAAAAATCAAAATGATGAACGTCATTAAATTGCCATTAATCCTTTTTAATCATATCTAAAATTTCTATTTGATGACTGTAACTCAACAGAAAATTTCCTTTGTGATATAGCCCCTTAAAACACTGTTTTTAATTTATCGCTCATAATTTTACACACTTGAACTTGGCAAACATTGGCGTTTCCTATAAGTTGTTAACCAATTTGTAACATTCTTCTCGGAGCAACTCTGAGTATATAAAACACAGGAAATAGTGTTATGGAAATACTTACTAGCTGGATTGGGGCAGTAAATGGCGTTGTTTGGGGAATCCCCATGTTGGTAGCCATTTTAGGCGTAGGGTTATTCTTAACCATTGGCTTAAAATTTATGCCTATCCTCAAACTTGGGACAGGTTTTAAACTACTTTGGCGTGGTCGTAGCCCTGAGCAAGGTGATGAAAAGGAAGGTGAAATTAGCCCTTTTAATGCCTTGATGACGTCTCTTTCTGCTACTGTGGGAACGGGTAATATCGCTGGTGTTGCAACAGCTATTGTACTAGGTGGTCCAGGCGCACTTTTCTGGATGTGGTGTACTGCCCTTGTTGGTATGGCTACCAAATTCGCAGAAGCCGTACTTGCAGTAAAATATCGTGAAACAGATGAAAATGGTAACCACATTGGTGGCCCAATGTTTTACATCAAAAACGGCTTAGGCAAGAAATGGGCATGGTTAGGTGGTGCATTTGCTATCTTTGGCTCTATCGCAGGCTTTGGTATTGGTAATACGGTTCAGTCAAATTCTGTTGCCCACGCCTTAGAATCTAGCTTTGGTATCGACCCTTTCATTACAGGCCTTACTATGATGGTACTGGTTGGTTTAGTACTTATGGGCGGCATTAAGCGGATTTCCGATGTTGCAGGTAAGCTTGTACCATTTATGGCAATTTTCTACATAGGTGCAGGTTTGTTTGTACTTGCCACTAACGTTTCTGAGATTCCAGCTGCTATCGCTTTGATTTTTGACTCTGCCTTTAATGGTACTGCTGCAACAGGTGGATTTGCTGGTGCTGCGGTTTGGGCTGCAATCCGTTTTGGTGTGGCTCGAGGCGTATTCTCTAATGAAGCGGGTTTAGGTAGCGCACCGATTGCACATGCTGCGGCACAAACTAAAAATCCTGTATCTCAAGGTTTGGTTGCCATGCTGGGTACTTTTATTGATACCTTGATTGTGTGTTCTATTACGGGCTTAGCGATTGTGGTATCTGGCGAATGGACATCTGGCGCTGATGGTGCGGCATTAACGTCACAAGCTTTTGCAACGGCTATCCCAGCTGGTGAGCATATTGTTTCTATCGCATTAGCTATTTTTGCCTTTACTACCGTATTGGGTTGGAGTTTGTACTCAGAGAAGTGTCTACAATATTTGTTTGGTGTAAAAGCCGTATTGCCATTCAGAATTTTATGGATTATCGCAATTCCTATTGGTGCTGTGAGTTCATTGAAGTTCATCTGGCTACTGGCCGATACCCTAAACGCGATGATGGCTTTACCTAACTTGATTGCTCTATTGCTTCTTAGCCCAGTAGTATTTAAGTTAACTAAAGAGTATTTTGCAAAAAAATAAACACCTACTGACGGGCAGTGATTACTGCCCCCTTTTACTTCCATTCGGTATAACAAAACCAGCAATATTACAATTCAAAATGATAAGCTTAATTTCTAACAGCAGTTCAGCTAATCATGTGATGCTCAAGACACAGGTGCGGCTATTTCACCCCAAGCTGACTTTTGACTCGATTAGCATTCCAATTTCCATCTGGGTCAATTTCCATCAGATCAAATAGTGCCTGAGATAAGGTTTGATCGATCAAACTAGTAACATTCTTATCCCACGAAATATCTGCAGCATTTTCTTGCCCTTTTCTTTTTATCCTGCATTGCTTAAGCATATTAATTTCACTACGAGCGCGAGAGAGGATATAGTTCGCTTTCGTTATTCCTGTTTCAGGACTATACCCTTCTACGATATAAGCATCCTCACCACCTTCAAGCTCTTGTTCTGTATCGTTATCAATAAGTGTTATCGAAGCTTGAGCATATAAGGGAACTAAAAATTGAGAGGGTTCTACCTGCTGTTCTTCAAGGCTTTCTTCAACAAGAGCTTGTTGTTGTGGAGCTTGTTGTTGTGGAGCTTGTTGTTGTGGATCTGCTTGTTGTAACTCGGGTTCTCCAGCTTCTTCATCAGAATCTGGCCCAAATACATCTTCTAATCCTTTAATATGAAATTTGAAGCTAAAATTACCTAGCCCCTTATCTTCAATATCTACTTTAAATAGTTCTGCATAGTCATAACAACTACACTCTCTCAATTGGTTAAAGGCAATCATCAGATAATGTAATTGTTCTACATTCACCGTCTCTTGTTGTGAATAACGTAATAACAAGTTGAGTTGATCGAAAACACGAGAGTAATCGCCGAAAAACCAATCACTGATCCGCTGCCAGACAGTTCTAAACTGCCTAGCTTCTGCACGACTTTGGGCATCATGAATCCCTTTATATTGCTCAGGAGTAATATCATAAGCCTTCAAAAATGGATTTCTATGGACCGCTACTGGGTTTGCTATTTCAGGCATAAGAAAGTCCCTCCTAACATACTATTACTAAAGATACATCCATCCTCTTAGCTAAGCTAAAAATGTGAATGAATTTTAATAATGTATTCACCTAGAGGCCATTCTCAATTAAAGACTTTTTGATTTGTTACTGCCTCTAGCCCTTAGCTTTTTTACCCATGATACCGATAAAAAAGATGCTGCCTAAAGCCGTGGTAATAATACCAACTGGCAACTCTTGCGAAGGTAAAATCACACGAGCAAGTACATCAACCCACACCATAAAGATGCCACCTAATAAGCCAGAAACAAGCAAGGAATTTGACTTAAATACCATTCGAACTAAGTGAGGGATCATCAAACCTACAAAACCTATGCCACCACAATTGGCAACCAAAACTGCGGTTATAAGGGAGCAAATCAATAATACGACCAACCTGAGCTTTTGAACCGGTACACCTAGTGTTTGCGCAGTTTCGTCTCCAAGCTGTAATGTATTTACCCAAGGTTGAAATAGCCATAGCGCTACTATTGAGCTGCTTACAACCAAAGTTGGCCACAATAACATTTCCCAGTTTGCTTGAGTAAAGCTTCCTAGCCCCCAAAACAATACCGATGCTGCGGCTTGAGGTTGAGCAAAGTAAAGCAATAGACTGCTAAATGCAGAAAACATAAAAGAAATCGCCACCCCCGACAACAGCATTCTTTCCACTTGGAGTTGCTGATGAACGCCAGCTAAAATTAAAACTAAGAATACCGACGCCGCAGCTCCAACAAAGGCAAAAGCAGTGATACCCAGAGAAGCAGCAAGGCTTGCCGATCCCCCAACAGAAGAAGCTAATATGGTAAAGGCAACGGCTCCAAATGAGGCACCTGAACTTATCCCGAATAGATAAGGGTCGGCTAAAGGGTTTCGAGTAACCGTTTGTAGAGTATGCCCTGTTATTGCTAGCCCAATACCCGCCAATAAAGCTAATAACACTCTTGGAAACCTAAGATCAATAACAATACGATTAATCAAATCACTGGAGGTTGGTGCACTCATCGCCTGCCAGACATTAGAAAGTGGTGTATCTACAGAGCCAAAACTTAAGGAAACAAATACACTAATAATGAGAAACACCACTCCTAAAATGTGAATAACTGAATCGTTTTTCATGCTTTCTCCTCTTGCTCTATTGTTTGAGAAAGCTCATAGCGATATTGAATATAAGGTTTCGCTGAATCAGGATGTTTTTGCAATTGGCAATCTACACCGAAAACATTTGAAATATGATGTTGGGTAAGCACTTGCTCGGGTTCATCATATGCCACTACTTTTCCTTCATTGAGTAATAGCAATTGATCACAAAACCCGCTTGCTAAATTCAAGTCATGAATGGTGATAACAACGGTAATAGACAAGCTTTTAATCAAATTCAGTAGTTGAATTTGATAACGAACATCCAGGTGATTTGTTGGCTCGTCCAAAATTAATAAATCAGGTTGCTGCACTAATGCTCTCGCAATTAATGCTCTTTGCTTTTCCCCACCCGATAATGTGTGAAACTGTTGTGAGTGTCTTTCAGTCAAACCTACTTTAGCAAGAGCATCTTCTATTACAGCTAAGTTAGGACGTTTAAATGACAGTAAAGATTGATGAGGTGTTAACCCCAAGGCAACTAACTGTTTAACAGTAAGTTGAACATTACTCGGAGTATCTTGTTGTACAACAGCAAGTTTGGTTGCCAATTCTTGTGGCGAATAATCATTTATCGATTTATCAAATAACTTAACAGAACCAGACCACCCCTTGATATAGCCGTATAAGCAACGTAGGAGGCTCGATTTCCCAGAACCGTTAGGCCCAATCACTCCCAATACTTTTCCTGTTTGCAGTTCAAAGCTAATGCTATCTAAAACTGGTGAAAAATTGGGACTCCATGAAAGCTGAGAGACCTTGACGGATGTTTCTGTCACAAAAGTAACCCTAAGTTATAGATTAATAAAGTTTAATTACTTCGAAATTGAACGCTAGTGTAGCATCTTTTTTCGTTATCCCGCCTATTTGTCCCTATACCAATGAGGAGTGCTCCAATGACAGAAATGACAACAGCAGCACAGCAACCACAAAGATATTCAACATTACTCGATAAAGCCGAAACAGTGGGAGGCGCGATGCTTAGCGGTTTGATGTTCGGTGGCGGTAATGCAGCCGCATTTAACGGTGGCTTAGCTATAGTTAAAACGTTACTTGATGAGGCGGTTTATAAAGTTGCTCCTGATGTTGCCAGTTCTGGTTATTATCGCTTTATATCAGGAGCTGGAGACGTGCTCATAACAAGTGCAGGCCCTTTAAAGGCAAAAGGTAGTGCTCAAGCTTTTGGGGCCGCGGCCACAGAAGTAGCCGCTAAACTTGCCAATCATCATGTTGATGAAGAAGATCCTTCTGAGTCAGAAAACACTAAGACAAGTCTTTGGGGCGTTGCTTTATCTGTGGGAGTAAGAGCTGGAATCGGAGCACTTTGGCAGCAACAACCACGTGCACTACCATCCTCCCCCACCTCACCAAATCCAGCGCAATATGCCGCCACACAAGGATCAAAAATCACTCGCATTGCAGCAAAAGTGCTTCTGGTTAAGGTTGCTGGTGACATTGCTCAGGTAGGAGACCCCTTCCGTAATACACAAAATACTAATGTCTAAGCAATAATCTGAGGTGAACCAAATTGCCAAGATAAAACTCATGACGACCATGAGTTCAATGCTCGAATTTTATGACTTCGCGTTACTGATCTTTTTAGCCCCAACGTTAAAGGTGATATTTTTTCCCAATTCACACATACAAAACCACCAACTTATTTTATTGGCCATTTTTGCGTCTGGATATTTGACTCGGGTTATTGGTGGTATTTGGTTTAGCCATGATGGTGATAGATTAGGTCGTAAGTCCACTTACATCAAAACAGTTGGTGTTATGGCGTGTGCCAGCTTTGGTATTGCATTGTTACCAAGCTACGCTCACGCTGGCTATGTCGGGTTATTAGGCCTAATTGTATTACGATTAATACAAGGTTTATCCTTAGGGGGAGAGATCCCTGGGGCAATTGTATTTGCTGCAGAGCATAGTGAACATCATCGTAAGGGCTTTACTACTGGGCTTATTGTTGCAGGTGTCACTAGTGGTAATGTCATCGCCAGTGGCCTATTACTTATCCTCACGAGTCATTTATCTCATGCTGACTTTTCTCTATACGGCTGGCGATTAATGTACATTACAGGAGCATTGCTTAGTCTTATCAGCCTTTATTTGCGACTTTCTATAGCTGAAACGCCCGTATTTCTTGCATTAAAAAAAGGAGTGATGGACTTTCCAGCCAAAGAGCTATTGTGCAACCACAAGAGTAAACTCCTATTAGGGACAATCCTTACTTCATCGCCAGCCATTGCTATTTCAAGCATTTATCAATTCAGTTACCTACCAAACGTTGCTTTATCTGTTCCGATCTCATTGCACAGTTTGATCCTACTGAGTTTTGTTTTTACTTGCCTAGGCGCGATAGTCTCTGGCTGGGTATCCGATAAAATAGGTCGAATCCCTGTGATAAGACTAAGTTGTCTGGTGATCTTTTTACTGCCTGTAAGCTACTCTTACTTTTTCAAGTACAGCTTATTGCTGGCATTCTTACCTCTATTAGTAAATTCAGCCTTAATCAGCGGCGTCTATGAAGCAACACTCACTGAACTTATGCCAACACATATACGATTTACAGGTATTGCCCTTTCTCTAAACCTCGCTTTTTCTGTAATAGGTGGTTGCTCACCGTTAATGACTGAATGGCTCAAACTTCACGGCATCAATTCGGCTATTGCGTGGATACCAGCATTGATTTCTTTTCCTTTGTTTATAGCTAGCTTTTATTGGAAAGATCATTTCAATCTAAGTTTGAATTCCAATAACTGATAGCCTGATTAGGATAACAAAAAACATCTAGTCTTGATTTCGGTCAACTTCAGAAAAAATAAAAAGCACATAATAGCTCCATGCTTTAAACCACACATAATAATCATTCTTGAGGTATAACCTATGATGAATAAACTACCAGTTTTCAAACAATCGGCAGTATTATTAGCTGTCCTCGGTGGCATCTCATCGGTACCCGTGATGGCCGCTAGCGATACAGGCTTTATCGATGGCAGCAGCACAAACCTAAATTTCCGTTATCGTTATGAAAATGTCGAACAGCAAGGCATCAAAAATCAAGCTGATGCTTCTACGCTTCGCAGCCGAGTTGCTTTTAAAAGTGGTACTTTCAGCAACCTAAGAGTGTTGGCTGAGCTTGATAATGTCTCTCGTATTGGCTCAGAGCGATACAATAGCGCCAATGGTTATGATAATAAAACTGGCTACCCTGTAGTTGCTGACCCTGCTGGAACGAGCCTAAATCAATTTAATGTAATGTATCAAGGTGATGCGGGCTCTGTCACTGTCGGTCGCCAGCGTATAAACCTCGGGAACCAACGTTTTGTTGGTGGTGTAGCATGGAGACAAAACGAGCAAACCTTTGATGGTATTCGTGGTCAATATGCTTTCAACGACCAACTATCGTTTGATTACAGCTATATATACTATGTAAACCGTATTTTTGGCCCAGACGGTCCTAAACGCGGTATGGATGGAAACTTTAACTTCATCAACGCTACCTACAAAGTAAACAAAGCGCATAAAGTTACTGGCTTTGCTTACCTACTTAAAGACGACGACTGGACTGATGCAAACAATACCTACGGCTTTGATTACATGGGTAAATTCAACTGGCTAAACGTGCACGCCAGTTATGCAACTCAGACAAATGGCGACTATGACGCCAATTATTTTGCATTGGATGGTACAGCGAGTGTTTCTGCCTTTAAATTTACATTAGGTATGGAGCAACTTGGTTCTGACGACGGAAAGTATGGGTTTAGCACTCCACTAGCTACTGCTCACAAATTTAACGGTTTTGCTGACAAGTTCTTAGGTACTCCAAAAGATGGCTTAAAAGACTTCTACGGTAAAGTAGCCACCAAAGTAGGCCCTGTAAAACTGGCTGCTTTCTACCACAAATTTGAATCAGTCGAAAACAGCCGTGACTTCGGTACAGAATACGACTTGGTAGCCAGCGCGAAAGTTCATAAAACCACAACTTTGCTTATGAAATACGCTAGTTACGACGCTGATAGCAGCAACACTGATCCTAAAACTAATAAAGATACTGACAAGCTATGGCTAATGGCTAATGTGAACTTTAGCCTGTAATGGCTTAGGTGCTTGAAGTAAAAACGGGCATTTTATTTGCCCGTTTTTACTGTCTCCCAAACTTAGCTATATTGGTATGTCTTCTCTATTTCATCAATCACGTTATAAAAGTCATCAAGCTGATCAGACGTGTAACCGTTTTTAATCAATATATTTTTATAAGCAATATACATTTTTTTTGTACTTTCATTATTGCCATTTAAAACGGCATCATCCATAAGATTAAAGAAAGACTTTCCATCCATATCAAATCTAAAATATAGCTTTGTGGCTAGGCAGAATAGCATCTCAACATCATACATCGTTGATGATGTTGCTATCGTCTTATAGCTAGCAATGATCTCTTCAGTTAGCTTGGGTCTGTTGCGTAAAACACAAGGCTCTGGAATATTGTTTAACATTGAAGAATTGTCTTTAAAAATATTCATAAAGTCGGCTTGGCTACAAAAATCGATTACAAGGCTGTACTTCCCTTGCTTACTCATTGAAAGAGCACTGTGAATCGAATTTCCATCGACAAACCACACTTCCCCAGCTCGCATATGATAAACAATACCATCTTCAGAGTTTAAACATGTCTTATCTGTTGCCAGAACTAAGTGAACTCTTTTAAAGCCGTTATCGAATTCTAAGTAGTCTTTATGAGGAAAAATGGTGCCACCATCAAATGATCTAAATATACGAATAGATCTTATAAACTGTGTATTAAAGTTGTTTGAAATCAAACTTGATATGTAAGTAAGGCTACGACTAAAGTCAGTTGGAATAGCTGGTGCATTGTGCTCTTTAGATTTTCCTTGGGCTTCATCACCTACTGAATTCCATAGTGTTAGTGTTCCCCAATTTCCCGCCGAATATTCCTTATATACCGCAGATAGCTGCTTTTCATCTATAAGCTTAAGTTCACTTTCAATCAGTTTAGAATTTAACTCTATCTTCCTTAATAGTTTTGATTCCATTTTACATCTACTCCTGTATCAAACTTCTACAATTTATGAACTAACACATAGAATTAAAAGCGTACGGGAGGATCATATGTACTGATGAATTCCTTAACCAAGACTATATAAACGTTTAGGAAAGCCATAGAGCGAAGTCTCACTTTGAGGTATACCTATTTGATATTCTGAATTACATTTAGCTTAGACTACTTTTTAATTTTTAATCAAAAACACGCAAACTTATTGAGGAAAAGAGGATAAGTAGTTACATGAGTTTTGTGCGGCTCCCGTAAAAACGGTCTTCCTCCATTGGAAATGGTTAAAATTTGAAAACGGGCAACTTTTCTGCCCGTTTTTTTATGACTAATGGTTACTGAACTTGATTTGGGTTACTAGAATGCCCACTCTTGTACAAACGCTTCGCCATAAAGTGATTCGTAGGTTACGTTAAATTTTAACTTGTCCATTAACTCCCACATTTGTTCCGAAGTTAAAGGGCAATTGACCGCTTTAATCACCATCTGTACATCATCTACTTTATAAAAACGGTTGATATTACCTGAGCCTCTTTGACAACTTTTCTTAACATCTTTAGATTTTATCTGCTCCCAAATATCAGCGGTACCTTTAAGCTCTTTATCTCCCCATAAGATATCAACATTAGTCACATTTGCAGGCCCTAGTCCTTGGTTATTAATGTACATACTTAATGTCATCCTACCTTTGGGAACCGGATCTGTATTCACTTCCAACGCCAGATGAGGGTAAATCGACAATTCATTGTGCCTCTTTAATAAGTGACCTTGCCAAAGAGTAGTGACAATAGCGCAAACCGCCATGAGTACGGTCCCCAGCGCCGTCCATTTCTCCCAATGAATTACTCGTTTTTTATTTTTCATTTTGATTTCCATATCGACAAAAAAGCTAAGTCAAAATGACTTAGCTTTCGGTGTGACTTATTGAACCTATACAGAGAAAGGGTAATTTATCGCTTCGTGATGTTCATAGCCCGTCACTTCAAAGTCATCCAAAGTGACCCACGTTTCAAGATCTTCAAATGACTTAATTTCAGGGTTGATGTGAAGCTGAGGCGATGCGAAAGGCTCACGCTTGACTTGTACATCTCGCATTAGCTGCAACTGATCTTCATAAATGTGAGCGTTAACTATCTTGTGGTATGCCTTACCCGCTTTCAGCCCTGTAATTTGCGCCATGATTTTAAGCAGAGCAAACACCTGCACCGCATTAAAATTACCACCCAGCGGAACGTCTTGGCTGCGTTGATAACTGTTTAGGTAAAGGGTGCCATCCAAAATAGAAAACTGGTGTTGGAACATACAAGGGCGAAGGCAGCCTAGATGAAATGAACCGGGGTGATAAAAGGTAATGATTTCACCTCGATTATCAATGCCCTTAGATAAGTCATCTACCACTTGCTTAATTAAGTCAACACTACCGCCATCTGGCTTAGGGAAATTACGAGCCACGGCTCCGTAAACAAACCCCATATCATCTTCACCTTTGCGATGAGGATTCGCTAACCAGACTTCATTATCGTTGGCGTTAGCATTCCATGTATTGCAACCAATTTTACGAAAATCAGCAGCATTATCGTAACCGCGCAAATATCCTAACAATTCAGCAATGGCTGCTTTCCAATAACTTTTACGAGTAGTCACCAGTGGTAGTTCATTGCGATCAACATGATAAGTTAAGTCGGCATTGATCACTGTAAGGCAGCGTTTACCTGTACGCTCATTTTCAACCCAAACACCTTCGTCGATAATACGCTGGCAAAGATCTAAATATTGCTTCATGACTGCTGTCCCTGCTTTCTAAAGATAAGATAAAGCCCCAATAAAATCATAGGAAGAGACAAAATTTGTCCCATAGTGAACTCACCTAGATATAACCCCAATTGGGCGTCAGGCTGACGTACAAATTCAACTAAGCTACGGAATATACCGTAACAAAGTAAAAACATCCCCGATACAGCACCAACTTTATCGGTGCGTTTACTAAACCAATACAGAATGAAGAATAACGCTACCCCTTCCAAGGCAAATTGATAAAGTTGCGATGGATGCCGCGCTAAAGGCCCTGCTCCCGGAAACACCATACCCCATGGCGCATCGGTTACTCGTCCCCAAAGCTCTCCATTAATAAAATTACCGATACGTCCCGCACCCAAACCAATTGGCACTACTGGTGCAACCATATCGCCTACAGCAAGAAAATTTCGTTTTTGGCTAAAACAGATATATACAAAGGCTAAAATTACCCCTATCAGCCCACCATGGAAAGACATGCCACCTTCAGTGATACGAAACAAGTACATAGGATCAGATAAGAAATAGTCGAACTGATAAAACAGAACATAGCCTATGCGCCCACCTAAAATCACCCCTAAGAAGGAATAGAATAACAAGTCAGAAACTTGATCTCGTGTCCAAACGCCATTGGAGTTATCGGCTTTACGGTTTAATAATACCATCGCAGCCACAAAGCCGACTAAATACATAAATCCGTACCAGCGGATAGCAGGTTCAAAAGTATGCCCAAAAATTTCGTATGTGCCTAAATGCAGCATGATGGGGTCAATATGGGGAAATTCTAATGCCATTATATTTTCGTAACCAATTAAAATTGTGAATAAAACTAACTGCTGAATGAACTAATTACAAGTTCAATACCAACAAAAAATAAAAACACAGCAAACACTTTTTTCAAAATTGGCGTAGGCCATGTCATTGCCGCTTTTACGCCCAGTGGTGCCACTAAGGTTGAAGTTAACGCAATACCGATTAACGCTGGAATGTAAATATAACCCGTAGTGCCTGATGGTAAGTCAGATACATTCCATCCCGCGATGATGTAACCAATGCTTCCTGCGAATGCAACACAAAAACCGGCCATACTAGATAGACCAACAGCTCGCTGCATTTTCTGACCAAAATAACAAAGTAAAGGTACAATTATGACCCCGCCGCCAATCCCTAATAAGCCGCACAAAATTGCTATCAATATCATTAAAACAAATAAAACAGGCGCACTTGGTAAACTGCGATCATTCGCTTCTGCTTTTATCGGTCTGGCCATATTGATAGCCATTAAAATGACAAAAACCGCAAAAAACTGTTTCATAGCTTCTGCAGGGATATGAGAGGCAACACTTCCAGATAACATAGCACCAATAAATATACCCGGAACCAGTACTTTAGCGACGTTCCAGTCAAGGTTTTGTCTTCGGTGATGAGCTGCAACGGATGAAAATGTCGTGAGAACCATGTTCGCCAGAGATGTGGCGATGGCAATCAATGGAACATAGTCGGCATTTACGCCCAACTTAGGCAATAAATAGAATAGAGCAGGAACAACAATCAGACCTCCGCCAATTCCTAATAACCCAGCCATAAAGCCAACTACAGAGCCTAAAGCCATAAATATAACAATGGCTAACCATAACGAATCCAATTAAACCTCACCAACCAAAGTGTAACTCCGCAATAATAACAGGCTATCTCTCAAAGCAATAATACTTATACCAATTACTGTAATGGGTATAAGATGCATAAACTGAAAGTTGGCTTAATAGCATCGTTGTATTTTTTGACAATAAAGGCAAAACGAGTACATATGTCACAATGACTAAACTACTTTTGAGTTATCTATGGCTTCATCTTCAGTGTCTAATGATTCTGCTTCACACGAGAGAATATCACCTGCAGAAATAAGCACTAAACATTGTGCTGAAACACTTTGCATAGGAGAAAAAACAACCGAAGTAAAGACTGAACCACCAAATAAAAATGTAGATAACTTCCATAACTCTCATACTGCCAAGCCCAAGAGTAAAAGTCCTTTTGACCAAAGTTATTCAAAATGGGATCAGTTTGAAACATCGTCAGATGAAGGCTCTGATGTTGAATCAGGCGATGAGGTTCAAGGCATTACACAACCAGAACTCGGTGAAATAATAACTGCATTAAGTCTCGAAAGCAGAAAAGTGTATTCATATAAAACAAACTCAAAAACGTTATTTGCTTTCGCACCACTGGACTCTAATACCCCAGAAAAAGATGCCAAGCAAGGAGCTCAACTTTTTGCTAAAGAGGTTCTTAAAGAAAAACTGGAAACTGAAAAAACGAATAAGCAATCACCCAAAACTTAATACCAACTGAACTAACAACCTAATTTTATTGATAAAAAAACTCAAAAAAAATATGCTCTCGATTAATCAGTACAACATACATCAATTGAGCAATTATGACCGCACCTGCATCTCTAACAACAGCACTCCAATCAGCTCAAGGGAATAATGGGGGCATTGATGGAACAAAACAAGAAACCCCAAATATACTGGGTCAACATGAGGTTTCCTCCTCCTCTTCCCCAAAAGCAGCTCAATTTCATAATCAGCCTACAGTTGGTAAAAAAATAACGGCCCAACAAGCGGCAGACTTAGCAAGAGAAGCGTC
This sequence comes from Parashewanella sp. 2210YD4-3, assembly GCF_056591735.1. NCBI lineage: Bacteria > Pseudomonadati > Pseudomonadota > Gammaproteobacteria > Alteromonadales > Shewanellaceae > Parashewanella > Parashewanella sp. 2210YD4-3. The sequence goes on from NZ_JBWQOG010000004.1 coordinate 268,607, forward strand.
AGCAAACCCATTGACTAAAAGTTATTCAAAATGGGACAACATATTGTCTCAACCCGACACTGAACCAGAAACGAATGCCAAAAAAATCCCAACTGATTATGACCAAAAATCAGAAGGTGCCAGCACATCAAGTTGTTCCCATACCCGTATTTTTATCGCATTCGTAATGACGTCAGGCTCTCAATCTCCTGAGCAAACTACATAAAGAGTTGGTAATATGCTAACAACATTTATCGATTGTCTCTCTTCTAATTAAGATTGATGTCGTTTTTTATAAAGTAATTATCAATTAACTGTCTAACGTCGTTAGCACTATCAAGACTTAAACAATTGAGCAAAAGAACGGTTAACTCTGAATGTTTGACTCTTCTTAGTACATAGTTAATTTTAGGAATATTACCGTGATTCATACTGAGCTTATTGCAGCCCATGGCTAACAATAATACCGCTCCCATGGGTTCACTCGCTAGTTCACCACACACGCTGACCTCTAGCTCATGCTGACGACAGTCAAGCATAATTCTTTGCAGTGCTCGTAAAACTCCAGGGTGGTAGCTATCGTACAGCTCACTAACGTTGGGATTATTACGATCTACAGCCAGTAAGTATTGAGTTAAATCATTACTGCCTACAGACACAAAATCCACCCTTTGCGCGACTTGATCTAATTGATAAACCAAACTGGGCACTTCTATCATCACACCTACTTTGGGTTTAGGGATGACTTTACCCAATTCTGATTCTATTTCAGTGTGTGCTTGCTCTATGTATTGCAAGGCATTATCAATTTCGCTGAGGTGGCTCACCATTGGTAGCAATATTTTCAATTGCTGCTTACCATGATCCGCTTGCATCATGGCTCGCAATTGAATAAGTAACAAATCAGGGTGATCTAAAGATAAACGTATCCCTCGCCAACCAAGACAAGGATTCACCTCCGAAATAGGAAAATAAGGTAAAGCCTTATCGCCACCAATATCTAAGGTTCTCATCACAACAGGACGATTTGGCATCGATTGCAGGACTTCTGAATAAAGCTTAATTTGTTCAATTTCACTAGGAAAGTGTGACTGAAGCATGAATGCAACTTCTGTTCGATATAAACCAATGCCATCGGCTTCATTGACTACTTCACTTTTGATCCCGCCAAGTAAGCCTGCATTGACATACAGCTTGATCCGCCGACCATCTAGTGTCACAGTAGGCTCACACATTTCTTTACGGTAGCGTCGCTCTTGGGCTCGATCCGCTTTCACCAATGCCTGATATTCTCTAACCACAGCGCGTGAGGGAGAAACAAGTAAGGTGCCTCTATGTGCATTTAGGATCAGCTTTTTATCCGTTAAATCTGCTAATAATAATTTATTAACACCTACGACAGCGGGGATCCCCAAAGCACGTGCCATTATACTGGCATGAGAGTTAATACCACCAAATTCAGTGATGATCCCAGCTAGTTTTTGCCGTGGAAATTCAGCCAAAATTGTTGCATCGGCATCACGAGTAACAAGAATTACAGGCTTATCAAACTCCATTTTCAACCGATTCGGTTCAATTAGATGTCTTAGTACTTTCTGACCCAATTCTCGAACGTCATTCGCTCGCTCTTTTAAATATGGGTCGCTCATTTCAGAAAATTGTTTAATAAACCTGAATGAAACTCGACTTACAGCAGTCTCAGCTTTCCATCCGAGCTTAACCTCTTTTTCGTATTCTCCGCCAAGACTACTGTCATCAAGCAATAACTGCAGCGCTGAGAAAATGGATACCACATCCTCTTGTTGTTCTTGCTCAAAACGCTGAGCAAGTTCATCCAGCATAGTTCGAGTCTTGGTTATGGCTAGATGCAAGCGATGGTATTCAAGATCTGTATCTTCACTAACGGCATCTTGCTGTTCAATCGAAATTTGCCCACCTATAACTACTGCAGGTGCAATCGCAATTCCGGGAGATGCTGCCAACCCTTGAAGAATGACTTGCGTAAGAGGTTTATTCACTTTCTCTTTTTGCTGTAAGCCCCCTATCGCTAACGATACTTGAGCCGCTAAGGTCACTAAAAAAGCTTCTTCACTTTCAGTAAATTGTCGAGGCTCATGCTGTTGGAGGGTGATGACCCCAAGTACTTGCTTACGATGAATAATAGGGACTGAAAGAAGAGCACGGTACTCTTCTTCCATTACTTCAGGATAAGCTGTAAAACTAGGATGATTATGTGCATCAGCTAAATTAAGTGGCTCTTCACGTTGAACTGTTAAGCCGATTAACCCTTCTGAAATGGGCACTTTAACTTTACCAACCGCTGACTGTTGCAAGCCATCAGTAGCTGATAAAACCAATTTTTGATTTTCCAGAATAAAAATCGAACAGCACTCTGTGAGCATGGCCTCTTTGGTTCCAGTCACTAAGATATTTAAGGCTTGTTCGTAATTTACAGCCGCAGCCATTGATTGACTTATTTTTTTAAGCGTAGTTAACAATGGCGGCCTCCTTAATTGATTGAGAAATGACCTAAATAAAAGGTCTTAGCGTTTTTTAAAGCGCTTTCTTCCTCCACTAAAATCCCTTTGCTGCATTGCTAACACTATTGGCGCAAATTCTTTCATTACCTTACGGTACACGTCTCGCTTAAAGGAAACGACTTGCCTTACCGGATACCAATAACTAACCCAACGCCAGTAATCAAACTCAGGGTGACCAGAAGCATTTAGGTTAATTGCGTTCTCTGGGCTTTTTAATTGCAATAAAAACCACTTCTGTTTTTGTCCGATACAAACAGGTTTACTATCTTGTCGAATCAAGCGCTTTGGTAAACGATATCGTAACCAAGATCGACTTGAGGATAAGATTGTTACATGCTCAGGTTTAAGCCCCACTTCTTCATACAATTCTCTATACATTGCTTGCTCAGGGGTTTCCCCATCATCGACACCGCCCTGCGGAAATTGCCATGAATGCTGCCCAAACCTTCTTGCCCACATAACCTGACCGAATTTATTACAGATAATGATGCCTACATTTTCACGAAAGCCGTCACTATCAATCACATGGACTCCAAATATTTTGCAAATATATAAACTGATTGTTTCATAAAGTTAGGATTCCAGCAAATTTAGCCATTGTTATAGATTTTGGATAACCAATCCAAAATCTTCGAGTTATCAACAAAAAAATGAGCAAAACCTTTTTTTATCCACAAAAGTTGTGGATATCCCTGTTCGCAACTGTTGAAAACTGTGATTATTTCACCACTTTATTAAGTTCAAAAGAGAAAAAGCAAAAGACAGAAATACAAATAAAACCTTATAATTCAATCTATAAAACATAAAAAACTCTATCCATCATATCTCACACACTCGAAAAGAACAAAAAATAACCACCAAAAATTATTCACAAACAAATGCTAAAATATTTCATTTTTTATGCACAGAAAAATTATAAACAGGCTTTTTTTAGGTCAAACTATCAACGTTTTTACATTGACCAATTCGATTTTATGATCTAGGAGCATAAGTTATCCCATCATTCTGTGGATAACACTGTGAAAAGTCATAGGGTAATACTTTGGTAACTGGTATAACTTTAAATTAACTCTGAAAAAAGAACTTCAAGCCCCTTGTGAATTCACTCTCTTAGGGTTTTAACCAAATAATGAGAACTAACAACAACAAATAGAACATTTTTTAACCAAGGACAGAAACATACAAAGTTGTTACACTATTCATATTCGCTATCGTTCACTTTTCCTATCAATGAAATCTACACCTCAATCACTTAATGAACTTTTGCAACGAGCCGAAGCTATGGCCGGACTCAGTTTAGGAGAGCTAGCAAGTCTCAATCAAATCCCTGTACCGCAAAATTTAAGGCGAGATAAAGGCTGGGTAGGACAGCTTATTGAGGTTGAACTAGGTGCTGATGCAGGCTCTAAGGCTCAACAAGACTTTCTTCATCTTGGTGTTGAATTAAAAACCATTCCAATTAATCGATTTGGCAAACCATTAGAAACGACATTTGTTACAACAACGCCTTTAACAAATGTGAACAACTTAAACTTTTTCGAAAGTCTGGTTTTCCATAAGTTACAACAAGTACTTTGGGTTCCAGTTGAGGGTGAACGTGAAATACCCATTGCAGAACGCAGAGTCGGCACCCCATTTTTGTGGCAGCCTGATCCAATGGAACTAAAGCTATTAAAACAGGATTGGGAAGAAATTATGGAAATGATCGCCATGGGTAAAGTCGAAAGTATAACGGCAAGACATGGAGAAGTACTTCAGCTTAGACCGAAAGCGGCCAATAGTAAGGCATTAACAGAAAGCATTACAGAGGAAGGGACAATCAAACTTACCAACCCTCGTGGCTTTTACCTGAAAACCCAGTTTACCTCACAAATCTTAGCCAAAATGTTTGGTGGCTGAGAAAATTATCTCTACATCGTGATCAAAATCACGCCTCGCGCTGGATCTCAATCCCTATTGTTGACTAGACTGCGCAGCCTAATCAACTAAGTGAATTTTGGTCTGTGAGATTAGATCATCAAATTAAAAAGCTGTCTTTTGCTGTTATCGCTTGGATAATAGCCATGTCCGTATTTATTTTTTTCCGCTACTCCCATAATGCTGGTTTTCCAATTTGGGCCAATAGCGCTGCTGATCTGCAAATACTGGCAATTTGTGTCGGACTCATCTTTGGCTGTTTACATTGGTTATCCAATCTGATTGTGGACTACAGCTTCATCTACCGTCTACCTTATATCGTTTCATTGTTTGTAAAAGGCATCATTTTATTTGCTGCTGCAGTCACAATCGGTCGATTCTTCCAACATCTTGAACTTTGGGGGATCAGCAATCACGATACGACATTATGGGAGGTGGACGCTGCAAGTATCATTTATAGCGGTTCATTTAAATTATTCTTGGTGTACCTCATTTTTGTTCGGCTTAGCCTAGCTTTTGTCGAGCAAATGGGATTATTAGTCGGCACCAGAGAGTTAATGAATATAGCCATTGGCAAATACCACCGCCCTCTTTATGAACAACGCTTATTTATGTTTTTAGACATGTCTAACTCCACCACTAACGCCGAAAAACTTGGAGATTATCGCTTCAGCTGTTTAATTCAAGATTGCTTTAAATTACTCAACGAACCTGTAAGTAACAATGGTGCTGAAATCTATCGCTACATGGGGGATGGAGTATTTCTTCATTGGAAAGTAGATCGTGGAATTAAGGATGAGCGATGCTTACATTTGTATTTCGAATACAATCAAATTTTAAAATGGCATGGCGCTCACTTTAAGAAAAAATATGGATTTGTCCCCGAGTTTAAAGCCGCCATCCACTGCGGGCAGGTAGTAACCGCAGTCGTTGGCGTACAAAAGCGTGAGATCAGTTTTTTTAGCGATGTATTGAACACCCTTGCTCGACTGCAAGGACGGTGCGGCAAACTTAACCAAGAGTTGCTTATTTCATCAGCCGTAGCCATGAGACTTAATAAACAGCAATCAGATTTCATCATCGAAGATCTAGGTATGCAAAAACTCAAAGGCAAACAGCATTCCATGCAGGTTTTTGGAGTAAGCCGTCATCATATAGCTATAACAATAAACAAAAGTGAATAAGCTCTTTTATCTACTCCAATAATGACTTAACCTCGTCACCGATGCCTCTAAATGTCGTCAAACGACTGGACGTTTGACGCCATACAATGCCGATATCACGATAGGGTGCTTCTCCCGGCGGCTCTAATGTTTCTAGCTCAGTACCTTGTAGGATCCCACTATCAATTGCCATTTGTGGTAAAAAAGTTGCGCCCAATTTGCAGTTGACCATCTGCACCAAAGTATGAAGACTGGTCGCCGAAAAAGGATGCACTTTACGTGTGTCTTGTAGCTTACAAGCGCTAATGGCATGACCGGTAATGCAATGTTCTTGTTGGAGTAAAAAAATACTATTCTCTGGAAGGTTGCCATAATCCACCGGCTCTTTAAGACCATTAGCAAACTGTTTGTGCGCGATCATCTTAAAAGGATCAATTCCCACTTTCTTGGTATGAAAGCCATGAGTTTCTACTGGCAAGGCTAAAATCAGTAAATCCAACTTCCCTTCACCTAATGCCAGTAATAATTGCTCGGTTGTATCTTCTTTAATTTGTAAATTCAGCTCTGGATACTTTTGCTGACATTGCCCTAATAAACGACCTAATAGAAATGGAGCTATTGTAGGGATGCACCCTAACCGTACTTCTCCTGTCATTGGTTCACCTTGCTGCTGAACCAAGTCCACCAAATCCGTCACATCCGTCAAGACTTGTTGAGCTCTGGTTACCACTTCTTCTCCAGTCGCAGTGAACATAAAAGATTTATTATCACGCTCAATTAATTGCTGCCCAAGAAGTTCTTCTAAGTTTTGAATTCCGGCAGACAAAGTCGATTGACTCACAAAGCAAGCTTTTGCTGCTCGATTGAAATTCTGCTCACGATGCAAGTGGATGAGGTAATGCAAGTTTTTCAAACTTGGTAAATTTTTCATAAAGATGATCTCAATTTGTTATTTACTTGCGTAAATATTGGTACTCATGCCACTGAAATACTGGTTTCGCTTTTCAGACTAAGACATACTGGGTATGATGTACTAATTTATTCAAGGAAAGCAATCAGTAGCGATTGTTTTTCACTTATTGTTGAAATAGTTAAAAGAGGTAACAGGATGGCAGCAGCGGAATTAGACCCCATTTTGGATCTAAATACATTAGAGCAGTATTGTAATGCCATTGGAGCCTCCACCTTGCTGAAAAGCGTAGTGTTGTTCGAACAATTACTTCCAGAGTATCTAGATAACCTTGTTAAAGCGAACGAGTCTAAAGATAAAGACATATTATGTTCTGAAGCACATAAATTTAAAGGCGCGGCAGGTTCAGTTGGTCTGAAGCGTATCCAACAGACTGCACAGAAACTTCAACATGGTGAAGTACCCAGTTGGGATCAAGATAAAGACGTTTGGTTAAACTTGATCCTTGACCATTCAGCGAATGATCTTAAAAAACTCAAAGATTATTTAGAGTCAAAAGCATAATTACAAAAGAGCGGCGACTCATTTCATCCCCTATTTCGCCGCATTTACCCCCGAAGGCATAAAAGATATGAAAATTGGTGTAATCGGCGCAATGGAGCCGGAAGTTATTCACTTAATCGATTCTTTACAAAATTCTCACTCTAAAACCATTGCCGGCATTGAATTTGTAACTGGTGACTATGGGCAGCACCAGCTTATCGTTACTCGTTCTGGTATTGGTAAAGTTACAGCAAGCATTGCCACAACTTTACTTATTCAAGAATTTGCCCCTGAATATATTATCAACACTGGCTCAGCTGGTGGTTTTGCAGACGACCTCAGCATTGGTGATATCGTGATTTCTAATGAAGTTCGTCATCACGATGTAGACGTTACCGCTTTTGGATACGAAATTGGACAAGTACCACAGCAACCAGCGGCCTATAAACCTCACCCAACTTTGGTTGAGGCAGCTAAAAAAGCCATTGATAAAATCGGCCAAGTAAAAACCATTGAAGGTTTAATTTGCTCTGGTGACAGCTTTATCAATGATCCTGAGCGAGCTAAGATCATGCTATCCAATTTCCCAACCATGGCGGCTTGTGAAATGGAGGCGGCAGCCGTGGCTCAAGTGTGTTATCAATATCAAAAGCCTTTCGTGGTGATCCGTTCTCTATCTGATAATGCTAATGATGATTCCGCAGTGGATTTTGATTCATATATTGTCAAAGCCGGTCATCATTCGGCACTCATGGTATTAGCATTAACTGAGTTTTTATAAATTAAATTGGCAATTATGCTGGATACACTGGTTAATCTGATTGAACAAGACCTAGCTTATTATCGACAAGCGGCCATTTTATTTGCCGCTATGATAATGGCGCATTTTATTCAACTACCTCGACTCCAGCAGCCTTTATTTCAATTCGGCAGGTTAGCCAAACAGTTTGCGATACATGTTAATCACCCACATAGGGCTTTAACCCAAAGAAAAATTGCAGGTTCACTTTCAATACTCTTGCTTACTCTCCCATTTATTCTGCTGATTTATTTTTTTATTGCTTTAGCTCATTACCCTTGGTTCTTTGAATTTTTACTTTTGTATCTATGCTTGCAAGATAGTCAAATTATCAAAGAAAGCGCTAATATTGCTTTGTTAAGTCATCAGCAACAAAAAAAACAAGCTCGTAATAAATTAGCAAATTGGACCGCAAGAGATACTGAAACTTTGAGTTTTGTTGGGATAAACAAAGCTACCATCGAAACCAGTATAGGTTCAACGCAATATAACTTTGTTAGTGTTCTTTTAGCGTTTTTAATCGGTGGAGTGCCACTCGTGCTAACTTATAAAATGCTGCAAAGGCTTGATGATGTATGGCCGATTTCCAATCCAAAATTCCATGGCTTTAATTACTTTCTTAATGCCATCATAAGAGCCTTTAACTTTATACCCAGTCTTCTTTTTTCAGGAATGATGGCCGTGATTTGTGGTTGGAGAGGTTTTAAAATATGGTTACAACAAGCGTTTATTCCTCAACACATAGGTCAACCTCAATTAACGTTTGCCCTTGTCGCTACAAAACTTAACATAGAACTGGGTGGCCCTCAGCTATTCAGTGGCATTAAAGTTCATCAAGCTAAATTTTGTTCTGGACCAACGCCAACACCTCAGCATATTATTGATGTAGCAAAATTGCTCAGCAAAATAGAACTTTTTATTATCGCAGCTCTTCTAACCTGTATTGTCTTTTTTCCACTGAGTAAGTTCTAAGGTCTGCTAAAACACAATCCGTAATAAAACTATGTCATACTGACTATGTCGTTGTTCGTTTCTAGATAATAGGAGAGCAAAGCTTGAGCGCTGAATGGATAAATAGTTTTTTTCTTATTTCTGCAGTCTTGATCGCCATCAGCGTATTGCTCAGCCCCTTATCCTCTCGTCTTGGTGTTCCTATCTTATTGGTTTTTTTAGCCGTTGGCATCTTGGCTGGCGTTGATGGATTGGGTGGAATTGTATTTAATGACTTCTCTCTCGCTTACCTTGTCAGCAACCTTGCTCTAGCCATAATTCTGCTTGATGGTGGATTACGAACACGGGTAAGTAGTTTCAAAATATCTCTTGGCCCCGCCTTATCTCTATCAACCTTAGGAGTTGCGTTAACCACCATCATAACAGGCTCTATGGCCGCTTGGCTTTTTGATTTAAGCATAATGCAAGGGCTACTATTGGGAGCGATTGTTGGCTCTACAGATGCAGCAGTCGTGTTCTCATTAATGAAGGGATTGAGCATTAATGAAAGGGTAGAGGCAACACTGGAAATTGAATCAGGTAGCAATGACCCTATGGCGGTATTTTTAACCGTTACTCTTATTTCACTTCTATCTATGAGCCAAACTGAATCCTCAGGCTTTATGATGATTTGGCACTTTATTCAAAACTTTGGAGTTGGAATCGCTTTAGGTATCGGTGGTGGCTGGTTACTCTGGCAACTCATCAACCATATTCAATTAGACGAAGGCTTGTATGCCATTTTAGCTTTAAGTGGTGGATTACTAATTTATGCTATCAGTAATAGCCTTGATGGCAGCGGCATTTTATCAATTTATCTCGCTGGAGTCTGGCTTGGTAACCACCCTACTCGCGGACGCCACATTATTTTAGCAGTACTCGACGGTGTGACTTGGATGAGCCAAATTGGTATGTTCTTAATATTAGGGTTACTGCTGACCCCATCATCATTAACCGGCATGATTGTGCCAAGTTTGTTATTGGCTTTTGGAATGATTTTTATTGGTCGCCCTATTTCAGTATGGTTAAGCTTATTGCCTTTCAAACACTTTAGTAAGCGCCAACGCTGGTTTATTTCATGGGTTGGATTAAGAGGAGCAGTTCCCATCATCCTTGCCGTCTATCCAATGATGGCAGGCCTGCCCAATGCACAGCTTTACTTTAACGTCGCCTTCTTCGTAGTACTTGTATCATTGTTAGCTCAAGGTTCAACACTTACTTATGCTGCAAAATTAGCAAAAGTGATTTTACCTCCGAAACCAGAACCTATTTCTCGTTCAGGCATCGAAATCTACCCAAAAAGTGAATGGGAAGTTTTTGTTTACCAACTGGGCTCCAACAAATGGTGCATTGGTGAACCCTTAAACTCTCTAAGTATGCCTAAAGGCACAAGAGTAGTCGCGTTGTTCAGAAATCAAAAAATGTTACAACCATCCACAAGAACTAAGCTAAAAAAAGATGATGTGCTGTGTGTCCTAGCAAAAGAAATTAACTTGATGGCATTAAGTGAACTCTTCAGTCAAGCTCCTGAGAGTGATATCGGTATCACACCGACTCGTTTCTTGGGTGATTTCTTTATTGATCCACAAACACCACTTATACAACTGGCACCTATGTATGCCATAACGCTTACCGATGAGTATCAAAATTGGAAAGTACAAGACTTATTTGATAATAAAGTAGGTGAGTCACCCGTAATTGGGGATCAGTTTAAATGGCAATCCCTACGCTGGATTGTGGCTGAAATGCAAGATGATAAAATTAGCCGCGTAGGGATACAGTTGCCTAAATCAGCTTAAAAGCGATAGCCAAAACCTAAATTAAAGGTTTTCAAATCAACTTTATCCATTTTGCTGTAGTCATAAAAAAAGTTAACTTCACCACCAAAATCAAATTGGTATTGCCAACCGATAGCACCATACACGCCTTCACCGGTTCTGGTATAAGTTCTGGTTTTTGTATTAGACACTTTCTGATCAAACTCAGTGGAATAACGTTGAACACCCAATTTAAAAACAACTCGATTTCGCTCAGAAAGAGGTTGAGAATACACGCCTACGAGCCTAAAGCTATCCACACCGTCTAATGCAGAAATGTTAAGAACATCATTAAAGATTAATTCTAGTGGCTCTGTATCTACCGATTTATAACCAGCTTCAATACCCCAGTTGTTATCAAGCTGATATCGATATGAAAAGTCCAAACCGATTTTACCATTATCTGTTTCAATGGTTTTGCTATTGCTTGAAGTATCGCCTGCGTTCAATGCAATGGCTAAAGCATGATTATCTTCAGCAACTGCATGAAAAGAAGAACAAACCAGTAAAGCCGCTAAACAGTATTTCATAACACTTTCTCCGATAAATAGTCACTCATACCAACTTGCATTCAGTATAGTTAAGAGTTTCAAAACACCAACTGAAAATGCTTGTATTTATTAGAGTAAAAGCGTTTAAGAATAAATGGAATCAGGTGTTACTTGTATAAATTCGGGCTGTTTTCATCAGGTCGAGTTTTAAAACGACGATGTAACCACATCCATTGAGCAGGATTGCGACTAATCAGCTCTTCAATGATTTTATTACCACGAAGTGCATCATCTACTTCATTTTCCCCTGGAAAATCCTCAAGAGGTGGCATTAATTCCACACTGTAACCAGTGTCACCTTCATTTCTCTCAACAAACATTGGTACCACTTTAGCTTTGCCCAGTTTAGCCAATGTCGTCGCACCAGTTATCGTAGCGGCTTCTTTAACGCCAAAAAATGGAATGAATACGGCGCTAGAACGGCCAAAATCTTGATCGGCTGTATACCAAATCAACTCAGCATTTCGCAAAGCCTTAACCATTTTACGCATGTCACGCTTTGGAATGAGGCCTTTATTCGAACGTAAGCGACCTTTTACTTGAAGGTATTCCATAACTGGGTTGTTATGAGGGCGATAAACCCCAACCCCCGGATTAAACTGACCAATGATCCTTGCACCCATTTCTAATGGTAAGCAATGCACTGCGAATAAAATGACACCATGACCCGCATTAATATTATCTGTTACATGATGAGCACCATTCAGACTCATGTGCTTTTGCACTCGGCTATCACTCCACCACCATGCATTAATTGAGTCAAAAATAGCTTTTCCGGTTTCTTCGAAATTGCTTACCAGTAGCTTTTCTTGCTCCTCTTTCGGCATATCAGGAAAACATAATTCAAGATTTCGCTTGGCCGTTTTTGCACGTTTACCTATTAGTTTTAACGCTAATCGACCAATTCCTGCTCCCAATTTCATTTGCATAGAAAGCGGTAATAATAAGGTTGAACGAACTATGCCAACACCAAACCAAACCAACCAAAACTTAGGGTGCAATAATCGAAAAGAAAAATCAGCCTTATCTACCACGAGTGACTCACTACAAAATAAAAATTAGTAACATTTTAACTCATCTACGGTAAAATCTAACCTTATTATTTCCTGTAAAAGATTAAATACCATGAAGGTTTCTCTTCCCGCACTGGAAAATGCAAAAGTGCTCGTTGTTGGCGATGTGATGTTAGACCGCTACTGGACAGGCCCAACAGGGCGTATCTCTCCAGAAGCGCCTGTGCCTGTTGTTAAAATTGATCAAATTGAAGACAGACCGGGTGGAGCAGCCAACGTTGCCCTCAATATCGCCAGCCTAGGGGGGCAGGTTCAACTGGCAGGGATCATTGGAGAAGATGAAGCAGGTCGCTCATTAACAAAATCGTTAGAGACACAAGGTGTAACGCCAAAATGGCACTCGATTTCTCTACTGCCAACAATAACCAAGTTAAGAGTTCTTTCTCGTCATCAGCAATTGATTCGTTTAGATTTTGAAGAACCTTTTACAGAAGATGACAGCGAAGCATTACTTACGAGTTCTGAAAAACATCTGGATAGTGCTTCTGTAGCGATTTTATCCGATTACGCTAAAGGAGCTATCTACAACCCAACAGCGTTTATTGCAAAAGCAAAATCGAAGAATGTTAAAGTGTTGGTCGACCCAAAAGGCAGTGATTTTTCTCGCTATCAAGGCGCAAGCTTGATCACTCCTAACCTATCAGAATTTGAAGCCGTTGTTGGTAAGGTCGCAAGCGAACATGACTTGCAACAAAAAGCGGAACAACTTCTGAATGACTTTGATATCGAAGCTATTTTGATCACTCGTTCTGAAAAAGGCATGACTCTTGTCAGTCGTTCCGAGCCAGTATTACATATCCCTACCGTAGCCCGTGAAGTTTATGATGTAACGGGAGCTGGCGATACTGTAATTTCAACATTAGCGACTTGTTTGGCAGCTGGCAGTGATTTAGCTCAGGCATGTTTGATAGCTAATGCCGCAGCAGGCATTGTGGTCGGTAAGCTAGGGACATCAACAGTTTCACGTATCGAGCTAATTGAAGCATTAAAAACTCATCACGGAGAGTCAGGCTTAGGTGTTGTATCTGAAGAACAGCTATTAGACACCCTGCAACAAGCTAAGGCTAAAGGTGAGAAGATCGTAATGACCAATGGTTGCTTTGATATTCTACATGCAGGTCATGTCAGCTACCTTTCTCAAGCTCGCAATTTAGGTGACAGGCTCATCGTTGCAGTAAATTCAGATGATTCGGTAAAACGCCTTAAAGGTGAAGAGCGTCCTATCAATACATTAGATAGACGTATGGCAGTATTGGCTGGACTGAATGCTGTTGATTGGGTTGTACCTTTTAGCGAAGATACGCCACAGCGTTTAATTGCAAACTTACTTCCGAATTTACTGGTTAAAGGTGGTGATTATCAAGTTGAAGACATTGCTGGCGGTAAAGAAGTTATAGCCGCAGGTGGTGAAGTCAAAGTTCTTTGTTTTGAAGATGGTATTTCTACTACCGCCATTATTGAAAATATTATGGCAAATCAATAATGCTGTTTGGGTTGCTGTTAACGGCCAGTTTTTGGGTGAATATTGAAGATAAACAAGCGTTAATTTGTAATATCAATCACCTAAGTGAGTGTATACAGCAGCTCCCCACCTCTGTTCAACAGACCTTATCCTCACAAAACATTACACAAAATATGGCATTTCGCGATGCCATGGTAATTTCCTTTAAGGATAAAACGTTATCCGGAGTCATTTTTTTAAACCCTAAAGCCACTGCCAGTGAAGTGTACAGCTTTGTTGATGGAAACAAGGTTCAGCTAAAGCTCAAACAACCATTACAACTTAGCCTATGGCACGAACAGGGGCATTTACAAAATAATCAAATCATCACACCGTTGCTAAAAAGACCACTGACAAAAAGTGAACACGAAAGCTTTGCTGATCTATATGCAGTATGGGAAAGCGTCAACAAAACCAAAAACTTAGAACTCGCTTGGCAACAATATCATCGCCGCAACTTAAATGTGATAAATCAAGAGTCTGATTACTCTCACTGGAGCGTGCCTCTGTTGTATTATGCCCTCGAGCACTATAGCGCTGAAGACATCTTAGCGTTTCCTTCTTATGCAGAGTTTGCCAGTGACCTTTTAAGCCATTACTCCCCTTTAAGCCAAGATGAACAGCGTGAGTTTCGTTCCCTCATAAAACATTTGTTTCACTCCCATAGCACGTTTAATCAGCGTCGGTATTTGTCGTGGCGGCGAGCAAAATTCAGTGCCTATTTAACTCCAACCTTGAATGCATTGCTCAATAAAAAGCAAGCACGCACATTGCTTGAAAACCTTGCACTACCTTTAGCCAATAATCTGAATCACCCCTGAACAATTGTTTGAATTAAAAGCAAAAGCCGTTCCCCTTTGATAAGCTCAGAATCAACTTAATATCAGTCATTGTTATTCAGTAAGAGAAGAGAGGTTACTGAGTCCTTGTCAAAACGCTTTTATCAAACTGGTTTCGATAAGAACGTAAAAGTTCGAGGAAACAAATCTGTTGATTGTTGAATTAGGAAACTGATCTATGGCAAAACGATCTAAGTCTCAAACAGAATTAACCATAAACCAAATTAAAGATGAGGCATTTAAGCAAATCATAGAAATCGGATTTGATAATATGTCGTACACGACCCTTTCACAAGCAACAGGGATCAGCCGAACGGGGATCAGTCATCACTTCCCTAAAAAAACCGACTTCTTGGTTAAACTAGATGACAGAATTGCCGAGCTCTTTGTTGGAGCACTCGACTTCACATCTATCAATAGCCTCGAAGCATCTTGGCTCAAATCATTTGATGAGCCAGAGTCAAAAGCCATACTTTCACTCTTCTTTCGCCTATGCGGCAATGAGTATTCATCAATTAATCAATTTCAAGCAATAGAAAACAGCCTTGAAGAAGCCAAAAACCAACTAGGTGAAGAAGGTGAGAAACTACTGAAATTTTTAATTGGTTCAGCCGCTGTAAGTTTGCTTCGTTATTGAATAGCTTTACGTGCGACAAAAATAGCTACACACCCAATGGTATATAATTCTACATCATCAAAGTAACGCTTTAATCCCGCTTTCAGGCTAGACACATCATCCCCGATATTACTGAAAGCGCCTTTTTCATTATAAAAACTCATCAATTTGCTTGCTACGGCTGTTTTAGGTAATCCCTCTCCGATTATCGTGCTACCAAATAGTACTCCTTCAGGTGTAATATGATCGGCTAAAAAGCCAAAAGCCTGACACTTTTCAGCCATGCTTCCAGGCAAACAATGGAGCAAATAGTTAATGCTAATGGAATCAAACTTATCTCCTTTTAACGAAATGGGTTCCAATGCGTTACCTTGATTAATTTCAGGAGAAAAACGGCTAATCCTTTGTGCTGTAACAGCTAAACTGTTTGGATTTAGATCTAATAATGCCACTCTACGTGGTTTATCTTTTAAGCATTTATCCAAAAAATATCCAGTACCTACCCCGACGTCGAGATGATTGTCACTGACGAGTTCAGAAAATAAAGCTCGAAGATGTTTGGTGGGACAACGCCAAATAAAACGATTTGAAATGCCAAGCACCCAAATGTCATAGATCATTAAAATTTTTTTAGAGTAAATAGCCTGACCGGCATCAATGGTTTCTGGTGAGATTTTAGAGCTCATAACAATACTCAAACTGCAGTAATGCTGATAAGCATAGCATTAAGAATATGAATAATTGCTTGATAATAAATTAAGAATACTTAAAAGATGGTACGGGAGGAGAGACTTGAACTCTCACACCTTGCGGCACCAGAACCTAAATCTGGCGTGTCTACCAATTCCACCACTCCCGCATAGACAAGATTGCACTTTTACTAAAGTACGAAAAATGGCTGGGATACCAGGATTCGAACCTGGGAATGCCGAGATCAAAACCCGGTGCCTTACCGCTTGGCGATATCCCAATCTAAAACTTTAATTTATTTAATAGATTAACTATTAAATGGTACGGGAGGAGAGACTTGAACTCTCACACCTTGCGGCACCAGAACCTAAATCTGGCGTGTCTACCAATTCCACCACTCCCGCACGGAGTCTTTAGTTTTACATCTCACTCTTTATTTCAAAGAATAGATGGTAGCTATGGCGGGACTTGAACCTGCGACCCCAGCATTATGAGTGCTGTGCTCTAACCAGCTGAGCTACATAGCCAAAGATGGCTGGGATACCAGGATTCGAACCTGGGAATGCCGAGATCAAAACCCGGTGCCTTACCGCTTGGCGATATCCCAATAAACCTTTTTTTGCGCTCTTAGAGAATGGCTGGGATACCAGGATTCGAACCTGGGAATGCCGAGATCAAAACCCGGTGCCTTACCGCTTGGCGATATCCCAATCTAAGATTGCTTTATTTAATGAGCTAACTTTAGCAAATTAATTCATTAAATGGTACGGGAGGAGAGACTTGAACTCTCACACCTTGCGGCACCAGAACCTAAATCTGGCGTGTCTACCAATTCCACCACTCCCGCACGGAGTCTCTATGTTTTACATCTTAGAGAAGATGGTAGCTATGGCGGGACTTGAACCTGCGACCCCAGCATTATGAGTGCTGTGCTCTAACCAGCTGAGCTACATAGCCACTTTGCTTTGCTCCTCGTGAGGAACGGGGCGTATTATGCTTATTCGCCCTAAGCAGGTCAACCGCTTTTTTTGTAAAAATACGCCTAACGCCATCAAACGGTCATGATTTCAGCAAGACGCTCAAAAAAGCGGTTTTTTAATTAGGATATCTCCTAATTTTTATACATTAAATAAGAAGTGCATCACGTCGCCGTCTTTCACTTCGTAGGTTTTACCTTCTACACGCAGCTTACCGGCTTCTTTAGCACCGTTTTCACCTTTGAATTCGATGAAGTCATTATAAGAAGTTACTTGAGCACGAATAAAGCCACGTTCAAAATCAGTATGGATAACGCCCGCGGCTTGTGGAGCTAATGCGCCTACAGGAATGGTCCATGCACGTACTTCTTGTACACCTGCGGTAAAGTAAGTATGAAGGTCAAGAAGTGAATAGCCTGCGTTAATTACACGGTTCAGCCCTGGTTCTTCTAAGCCTAATTCCGACAAAAACTCTTGCTGCTCTTCAGCATCCATCTCTGCCAGTTCTGATTCAATTGCCGCGCAAACTGGAACAACTACTGCATTTTCTGATTCAGCAATGCTACGAACTGCATCTAAATGCGGGTTATTTTCAAAACCATCATCAGATACGTTAGCAATGTACATAGTCGGCTTAAGGGTTAAAAAGTTTAAGTAACGAACCGCGGCCAATTCCTCTTTTGCAAGATCTAGTGAACGCAACATGTTGCACTCATCTAAAACAGGACGCATCTTCTCTAGAACCGTTAGCTCGAATTTAGCGTCTTTGTCACCGCCTTTCGCTTTTTTGGTTTGACGTAAAACCGCACGTTCAAGACTATCTAAGTCCGCTAATGCGAGTTCAGTGTTAATCACTTCAATATCACGAGCAGGATCGACACCGTCAGAAACGTGAACGATGTTGTCGTCTTCAAAACAACGCACCACATGACCAATCGCATCCGTTTCACGAATGTTGGCTAAAAACTTATTACCTAAACCTTCACCTTTAGAGGCGCCAGCAACCAAACCTGCAATATCAACAAACTCCATGGTGGTTGGTAATACTTTTTTCGGGTTTACAATATCAGCCAATGCATTTAAACGTGCATCAGGTACAGGAACCACCCCAGTATTAGGCTCGATAGTACAAAACGGAAAGTTTGCCGCTTCGATACCTGCTTGAGTCAATGCATTAAATAATGTGGACTTGCCCACGTTAGGAAGGCCAACAATGCCGCACTTAAATCCCATAACTTGATTACCTTAATTTGCTTTAAACGAATGCAGTCTTTGCATGGCACTTGCCATGTCCTGCTTAAACAGTATTTCAGTTGAACGAACTGCCTCATCAATAGCGGCGTCCATCAATTCTTGATCGGTTGGACTGGCTTTACTCAACACATAATTACTGACCAAGTTTTTATGTCCTGGGTGACCAATACCAATGCGAAGTCGATAAAAATTTTTATTATTGGCAAGTCTAGCAATGATGTCTTTTAAGCCATTATGACCACCATGACCACCACCTAACTTGAACTTTGCAATGCCGGGAGGCATATCTAACTCGTCATGAGCCACTAATATTTGCTCAGGCAAAATCTTATAAAAATTAGCTAATGCCCCAACCGACTTTCCACTTAAATTCATAAAAGTGGTAGGAATAAGCAAACGAACGTCTTTTCCATGCAAAGTGGTTCTGGCCGTTAAACCAAAATACTTACTGTCCATGGCTAGGTTGGCACCTGTTATCCTCGCGAGTTCTCGAACATACCACTCCCCTGCATTATGGCGAGTGCGTTCATATTCAGTACCAGGATTTGCCAAACCGACGATCAGTTTTATGTCGCTCATTCTTTGCCTAATTCTTAGTGAAAGATTCAAAAACGGGGAATTTTACCACTGAGTGAGTGGCTTTTAAACTTTGTTTGTAATTGCTTTGCACTCTCAGCCTGAAACTACAAGGGGAATTAAAATAATCACCATCCAGAATGAATAAAGTTTAACCACAAAAGTTTTTGATTTTGATATGATTATTTTTTATTAAGGTCATTTAAATCACTATGAAAATACTCGTTATTGGTGCTACTGGCACTATAGGTCAAGCCATTGTCTCTGAATTAGAGTCCAAACATCAAATAGTCAAAGCTTCTCGCTCTCAAGGCGATATTTTAATTGATCTTTCTTCCTCAGTTTCTATCAATTCTGCCTTTTCAAAGTTAACCAATCTCGATGCAGTAATCTGTGCGGCAGGAGCTGTTGCTTTTGCACCATTTAATGAAATGACTCGCGAACAATGGGATATTGGGATCAATAGTCGTTTAATGGGGCAGATTTACTTGGTACAACAAGCCTCCAGAATACTTAATGATAATGGCAGCATTACGTTAACGACAGGTATTATCGCCGACCATTCCATTTCAACGGGGGTCAGTGCAGCAACCTTGAGCGGTGCGATTCATCATTTTGTTCCTCATGTAGCGCTCGAGCTAACAAGAGGTATTAGAGTTAATTGCGTTAGTCCATCAGTGCTCACTGAATCGCTGGATACTTATGCTGATTATTTCCCAGGCTTTCAATCTATTTCAGCGAAAGAAGTTGCCCAATACTATGTTCGAGCTGTAGAAGGTGTTGAAACGGGGAAAGTGTTTAAAGCCTACAAGAATAACTAGGGCTTAAGCCATTAGTGACTCAAGCCCTTCAGTTGCTATATCTTCATATTAATGTATTTGGTTTCAAGGTATTCCTCTAAGCCTTGGTGACCACCTTCTCGACCTAATCCAGAAGACTTAACTCCTCCAAAAGGCGCAACTTCATTGGAAATGATCCCTGTATTCACACCAACAATTCCATACTCTAATGCTTCAGCAACCAACCACACTTTAGATACGTCTTTTGTGTAAAAGTAAGCAGCAAGACCATACTCTGTATCATTGGCTTTTTTAATCACATCATCCGTATCTGAAAATGAAAACAGTGGCGCAACAGGGCCAAATGTTTCTTCTTTTGCAATCCTCATCAAATCGTTCATATCGGTAAGTACTGTCGGCTCAAAAAAGTGACCTTTTTGCGCATTTGCTACTAACGTCGTTTTACCGCCAGCGAGTAATCTAGCACCTTTTTCCAATGCATCATCGACATGTTGCTGTACTTTCTTTGCCGCTTGATGGTTGATAAGAGGGCCAATGTCAGTACCGTCTTCGTCACCTCTCCCCACTTTTAATTGAGTAACTGCAGCAGCAAATTTACCAGCAAATTGATGATAGATGGACTCATGGACATAAATACGATTAGCACAGACACAAGTCTGTCCTGCATTTCTAAATTTACTTTGAATTGCACCTTCTACAGCAGCGTCAATATCAGCATCTTCAAACACAATAAAAGGAGCATTTCCACCAAGCTCCAGTGACAGCTTTTTGATTGTCGGAGCGCATTGAGCCATTAATATGCGACCCACTTGCGTAGAACCAGTGAAGGAAAGTTTTCTAACTACAGGGCTTTCACATAAAGTCTTACCGATCGCTTTAGCATCACCAGTTATTACATTTAATACTCCTGCAGGAATGCCAGCTTGATCTGCAAGTTCAGCTAAGGCTAATGCAGTTAATGGCGTATCAGGTGCAGGTTTGACGATCATGCTACAACCAGCGGCTAACGCAGCAGCAGCTTTACGAGTGATCATTGCCGCAGGAAAGTTCCATGGTGTAATGGCAGCCGTTACTCCAACAGCTTGCTTCATCACTACAATGCGATTTTCTGAACTTGGAGAAGCAACCAGTTCACCTGAAACCCGTTTTGCTTCTTCTGAGTACCACTTAATAAAGGAAGCAGCATATACAATTTCACCTTTGGCTTCAGCTAAAGGTTTACCCTGCTCAAAGGTCAGTAATTCAGCTAATGAGTCTTTGTTAGCTAAAATCAACTCATACCAACTTAGTAATTGCTGACTACGCTCGTGGCTAGATTTTTTACTCCACAGTTTTTGAGCTTGCTCTGAAGATTTGATAGCCATTTGGGTTTCTTCGCTTCCCATATTAGGCACTAGAGCAATCACACTGCCATCACAAGGGTTGGTAATGGCCATCTCTGCTCCATTTTTTGCATCTAGCCACTGACCGTGAATATAAGACTGCTGTTTTAGCACTCCTTTGTCATTTGGAACCATTACTCTACCTCTACTGAATTTATTATTAGAATAAAAAATTGAGCAAATTTTAACACTTTAGACTTTTTAGTTACATAAAACTTAGTTAGTATACTTTTACGTTTTATTTAAAACTCGACAACAAAAGGCTACATATGAAGGATTTGAACAAAAAAAGTATAAGAAACTCCATCCATATTCTTGCAAGCTTTCTTGTCATTGCTATGTCTCTATCTCCTGCTGTGACTTCCGCAACCACTCCAGTCACCTTAGATATTTTTTCTCAAAAACTGAATTTAAATTTGCCTGAAAACTGGAAAAAGGTACATAAAGAAAACTTAACTAATATGTTTTCAGCCGAGTTCATTCCTGAACATCAACACTTAAATGAATGGGAAGAATTAATTTGTATTCAAGGTTTTCATAATGTTTCAGAAGACGTAAAACCAGAAAAATTCTTAGACAGCTTAGCCCAAACCTATCAAGAGCACTGCCAAGGTGAAGTGGTTTTTCAACCTATGGGAGAAGTAACTCTCAATGGCTATAACGGTAGCCATGGCATTTTAGGCTGTACTCGCATGCCGAATATCCACACGATTAGAACAGGAAAAGTCCAAACTGTCGTAACTCAGCCACAAGGTGAAATTGGATACTTTACTGTATTAAGTACTGCTGACGCATTGATTTTGCTTCACAAGTCTCAACGAGGAAAAGTATTCGATAGTAAGCATCCTCCTTTAAGTAATCATAACTATCAGGCTTTTATTGATAATTTACTTTAAAAATAGAGCTCTAGACATCTATTTGAAATTTCTCTACAATCCATACCCTTGTCAGCCTTTCGTGGTGCCTTCTCTTTTGGGTGAAGGATAATCGGGAAATCGGTGAGTGCTTTGCATTAATCCGATACTGCCCCCGCAACGGTGATGGTGAAGCTTTTTACATAACTCGTAATTATGCTGTGTTGGCAATATTGCCAATATAACCTCAGTCCGGAGACCGGCCGTAATAGGTGATTTCGATGATTTCGGTGGGCAGATCTCGAAATGCGGCTGTTTTCTGCGCTTCGAAAACTCGCGACTCCCTGCCTCATTTTCTTAACTTTGGAACGTGAAAATGAGAACTACTCAGACTCTAATTGGTAAATACATCGCCAGTGTATTAGCCGCTACCAGCTTACTAGCGCCTCAAGCTATTGCAGCTCAAACTGATAAAAATGAAATAGATAAACCACTAGATATTTTTGTGGTTATTGGTCGCCGCTTAAATCATGAGTTAGATATTGCAAGCAATATAACTACTATTGATCAACAAGATATTATTGCCAGTGGCGCTAAAGATCTTGCCGACCTACTTAGAGGTCAAGCAGGAATTCAGGTCTCAGATTCAAACTCTGGCCCAACGTTTTCAATTCGTGGTTTTACAGGTAGTCAAGCTGTTAACAATACTCTCATTTTAATAGATGGAAGACGCTTAAATAATATTGATATTTCGGCACCAGATATTAGTAGCATTGGCTTGAATCAAATCGAACGTATCGAAGTTTTATCAGGCAGTGCTGGTGTACTTTATGGTGATCAAGCCGTCGGCGGTGTTATTAACATCATCACTAAATCACCACAAACTTCTCAAGGTAATATTCAATTATTAGCGGGTAGCTGGGATCACAAACGTGCCAATGCCAGCGTCAGTGGTGCGATTTCAGATAACTGGAGTTACTACTTAAACGGACAATATGACAAGAATGACAATTACCGTGAGCATAATGCTAGCAAAACAGGCAATGCCCTAGGCCGATTAGAATACAAAGATAATTCATCGCGTTTTTTTGTCGAAGCCAATCATTCTGATAATCACCGCTTATATGCAGGCTCACTGACTGAAGCAAAATATAAAGAAAATCCTCGTCAAGCTAACTCTGGTTCATTAAAAGATTATAACCATACAATTACTAATGTCGCTCGAACAGGTTGGAGACAAGAGCTTAACAGTATTTGGCAAGCGGATATCGAACTGACTCACAGTGATTCAAATAGTAAAGGTTTTCAATTTGGCTCGAACAGAAAAGACCGCACACTAACTAGCCTGTATTCAAAACTTATCGCCGATTACCCAACTCAACAAGGAAATATAAACTGGATTATAGGTAGTGATATTACTATCGGTAAGGCAAGCTTTTTATCTAATTCTCTTAATCGCTCAAACACCCAAACCACTGCCGCGCTTTATACACAAGCTATCATCCCTCTCAATCAATCGATAAGCTACACCCTTGGTGGTCGCTATGCTTCGGCTAAAGACGAGTTAACAGATAAAAAGATCTATCCAAATGGGACTGACTTAAACGAGAATGCCACCGCCTTTGAAATAGCGCTTAACTATCAGCTGAATAAAATTAACCGTTTATATCTACGAGCAGAGACTAACTTCCGTTTTGCCAAGGTAGATGAACAAGCATACACCTCACCTAATGTGCACGGATTAAAGCCTCAAACGGGTAAATCATTTGAAGCAGGTTGGAATTTCACCCCTCTTAATCACACCATCAAATTTAACCTATTCCGTTTAGAGTTAACCGATGAAATCATTTTTGACCCTAGCGCTCAAAAGCCAAAAGGTGGAACCTTTAATGGTGCTAATGTTAACGCCGATGCTTCCCGTCGTAACGGAGTGAGTATTAACTGGAGTTGGCAACTGAATGACGACATCACTCTTGGTGCTGAATACAATTATATCGATGCAGTGTTCACTGAAGGCAAAAATACTGGCAACCACCTTTCTTGGGTAGCTAAAAACAATGCTCGTGTTAACAGCCAGATCGATTTTACTAACAACCTGCAACTTTCACTATCTGCAAACTATATCGGTAGTCGCTATTTGGAAGGAGATAACGCCAATTTAGGTAATAAAATCCCTGATTATGTACTTGTGAATACAGCATTAAACTATCAGCTTGAAGATTGGCGAGTGACCTTAAGTGCTGAAAATCTAGCCGATAAATCTTACATTAGTTCTGGCTTTTACAGCAAATTTGGCAGCGGGTTTTATATCGGTAATGGCCGTAATATCAACCTAAGCATCAATTATCAGTTCTAATATTTTTCAAAAATCAATGCCAGTTATGCAATTAGCTGGCATTATTTTGCTGAAATTATCGACACCCGCAGCTTAAGTTTGACAAAAGTAGAAGTTTTGTCAAAACAACTCCTTTATACTGTCTTAGCATTAAATTTATAGATACGGCAAATCCAGTAGCGGCTCCTGCTCGCTGCGTCTGAAAGCATTATGGACAGAAGTATGACAGACATTGAGCAAATCATTTTTTCTCAAATAAAATCAATTATCGCTAATGACGAACTGCTGATCGGCCGTCGCGGTGTTTTGATCCCGCTAAAAAAAGCCATAATTGCAGATGGCGATATTCAGAATATTATTGATCTTGTCGTTAGCGATCCGTCACTCTCAGCCCATATCTTGTGGCGTACCCATATGTCGCACCAAGAGGCTTCTATACAAAGCAAACCAAAAACCATCAAAGAAGCACTTATCCGATTAGGTCAGGTCAACATTTATCGATACGCGTTTTCATTTTACTTAAAAGAATTGTTTGATGAGTTATCTCAACCTTATAAAAAATTAGTAAAAGGCTATTGGACACTAACAGAGAGTATTGCCGAAGATGCCATTTTCTTACTGCATGATATGCATGAAACAAATATTGATAATGATGAGCTTCAAACATTATGCCTCTTCAGTGTTTTTGGGCAAATCGTTGCACTCACCGCTTTTGCTCGTTTAGAGCAGGAGTTAGAAAAGTCCATTCCCCTATCATTAGTCAAAAGCATTATTGATGAGCACCAGCAATCACTGACTATTGAAGCTTTTAAAACTTTGGGTTTAGATGAAGAGTTACAAAAAGAATTCATGATCGCTCACAATCTACTCGATACTGAACAAATTGAATCATCAGGATTAATTTTGCGCCGTGTTCTCAGCAAAAAAAAGCTACTGTTAAACCCTCTTTAGTTTTTGACCCAATCTATTTTATTGAGTGATCTTTCGGTCACTCATGCTCTCGTTTTTCCTTTGCTTGCTTTTTTGCGGATTAAACCAATACAAACAACAAATTAAATAGCTTTCATAGATAATGACTTATTGGCACATTTAGACTTACTTTATATGACAATGAACTCAAAAATATTTGTCTATGGCCTCTCCCCAAGTTGACACTCAAAGCCCTTCTGCTTTTACAGAGGCTATAAACTCACAACAGACCAGTGCTGATAACAAAAAAACCACTTCATACTCAGGGCTTGCACTTGAATATCTGCAGCCACAATTAGATAAATTGAGCCGAGACCGCTATGAACTGACTGCTTCAGTAACTGAGTTTAAGCGTTTAGTAGAGTTGTATGAGTGCAAACCATTGCTTCTAAAGCTCAGTCACCGCCTTGTTGCCGTAGAACAAAGCAAACCTGTATATACTAAAGAACAACAGCAACGACTATTAATTCAACTTATTGTTCTAGGTGTAAATGCAAGTACTGAAAAGGAACTGCATAGAGTAATACAGCAGGTTCATGAAAATGCCTTATTATGTCACTCACCTTTTTCAGCCTCTATGAAACATCTGAGAATAGGCGCCTTACCTCAATTAGCGATTCAATTTTTAAGACATAACCCACAAATTTTACCCACTCCACATAACATTACGATACTCGTACGCTCCAGTTATGACCTATTAGGACTCCCCCAGAAAGCAGAAAAAACTGAGAAAACAGATGAGAACGAGGAAGCGCCAACCGCTTCAGTTAGTTTGCTCCTTCAAGGTCAAAAGGAATTTGTAACAGCTAAACAAATTGATGAGTTTTGCACATTGGCTAAACTCACATTAAACAGCAAAGCTACCCTTTACCAAATTAAACAACAAAGCCAGCAATGTATTGAACATCTGTTTAGTAAAAGCAAAGCCGACAAGATGACAGGTTCAGCCATAAAAAAACAGCTAGATACAGCTAATTACAGCGTTGCAGAACAATGGCTTAATGATATTGAGTTTAAGCACTTGCTCAATGACACATCGTTTTATACTTGTGAATATTTACAATCGATACTATTCCAACACGTTGCTACTCTTGCTCAAGATATTTCTGTTGTTCAGCAGGTCTTTTTACCGCAATCACATCAAACAAGTTCTCAATATAAAGAGAGTTTAACCGAACAACTAATCACAGAAATTCAGGAAGCAACAACAGTTGAACAATTAGACTCAATAACTGAATCGCTCAATCATTCACTAAAATCACACCAAAACAAAAGCCAGTTTTTAGTGCTAATTACTCATAAAAAGATGCAAATCACCAGTGCAGAAAATGGTGCATGTTCATTGCTGTTTCCTCAATTACTGGCTGCGAACAAAGATATGTTGCTTTCGGGAGTTCAAATGCTTCAATTGCAAAAGGTTCTTCAAGAGTGTAGGGATATCAGTGAACTTGAAACCTATATCAATCAATTACTCACCAGTCATAAATTGAAAAGTGATAGCGAACACTTCTTAATTATCCAAATAGCAATATTTCAATTGCAGTTACTTACTTTTGAAAAGGCAGGAAATGGCACGCTTTCTATAGAAGATATTCCTGTGCTCGCTTTTGATTCAAAAGAATCAAACGAATTGTTTGTATTGTTTAAGCCAGTGTATACAAACGCTATTAATCATTGTAATAGTTTCTCTGGTTTATCAAATTTTCATCGTCGACATCAATCAGCTGCAAGCGATCCTACAAATCCAAAGGTTTGGAGCGAAAAAATAAGCCATTTATTAAATGATATCTTGTACGATCCAAAAGAGATGCTTGTGCTGCCTTTTATTAGCGGACAAGGCCATCAGTGGTTCATTCATAAAACAGTTCAAGAGCTTGAGTTATTAACAAAATTCAATGACGAAACATTGAAAACAAATCTTCAGAAACTTCTCGAATCAGAAGAGCATCCTAAAGCCAGCGAAACTAGTCTTGAAGAAGATTATGTGATGGTAGGTTATGATATAGAGATTGAAGGTGTAGCTTAAAACGAGTTCTTCTGAAAATGCGATAAAAGAAATTAGTTAAAAAGGAGTCTTGAGCATACAAAAAAAGATTAAAGTGATGACTATCAGCCATTGAAAATAACAATAGCTGACAGCTTAAGAGGTTATATGACTACTTAATTCTTAACCGTCTTAACACCCTCTGGTGAACCTACCAACAACACATCGGCACCACGGTGAGCAAATAAACCATTAGTAACCACACCAACGATACTGTTGATTTGTTCTTCTAACTTTTTAGGCTCCATGATTTTTAGGTTATACACATCTAAAATCACATTGCCGTTATCAGTAATAACACCTTCACGATAAACTGGATCACCACCTAATTTTACTAACTCACGAGCCACGTAAGAACGAGCCATAGGGATCACTTCAACTGGCAATGGGAATTCACCTAGAATATCGACTTCTTTAGTGTTATCAACAATACATACAAATTTATCGGCAACCGCAGCCACGATTTTTTCACGAGTTAAGGCTGCACCACCACCTTTGATCATATCCATGTGACCATTGATTTCATCGGCACCATCAACATAAACAGAAAGGTTATCAACGCTGTTCAAATCAAACACCGGAATACCCAAAGCTTTCATTTTTTCAGTTGAGGCTTCTGAGCTTGATACAGCACCTTCAATGTCAGCTTTAATGGTCGCCAGCGCATCAATAAAATGGTTTACGGTAGAGCCTGTACCAACACCCACTATTGAATCTTTTTCAACATACTCTAAAGCTGCCCATCCCGCTGCCTTTTTCATTTCATCTTGGGTCATAATCGTCACTCTTAATCATTGGATTTTGCGGCATATTATACGCTTATCCTTACAAAAAAGTGTCGGTGATTTAACAAAATTTGAGTTTGATAAAATCTCATTGACTCAGTAGGATAACGTCAATAATGCAATAAATTAAGGACAAACAATGGCCGGAGCAAGCCTGCTAACCCTACTCGATGATATCGCCACCATTTTGGATGATGTTTCAGTAATGAGTAAAATTGCCGCAAAGAAAACCGCAGGCGTGTTGGGTGACGATTTAGCGTTAAATGCAGAGCAAGTATCAGGCGTTGCTTCTGAGCGTGAACTCCCTGTCATTTGGGCTGTTGCCAAAGGTTCCTTAAAAAATAAATGCATTTTAGTCCCCGCAGCTCTGCTTATTAGCGCTTTTGTGCCTTGGCTCATCATGCCATTATTGCTTTGCGGTGGCCTTTTTTTATGTTTCGAGGGCATTGAAAGTACACACCACAAACTCACGTCAAAAAGGTCAACGACTCAAGATTCAGGTGAGCCAGAATTTGAAACCGATGAAGAGCGTAAAGCATTTGAAACTAAAAAAGTAAAAGGTGCGATTAGAACGGACTTCGTACTTTCAGCCGAAATTATTGCTATCACTCTAGGCGTTGTTGCCCAAGAAAGCTTGGTCACTCAAGCTTCCACCCTTTCCATTATCGCTTTATTGATGACAATTGGTGTCTATGGCTTTGTAGCGTTAATTGTTCGAATGGACGATGGCGGTGCCTATTTGCTTCAAAGACATAGCCAAGGAAAATTAGGAAAGAGTGCAAAGTACATGGGATTAGCGCTACTGAATACTGCGCCTAAGCTAATGAAAGCCCTAACCATTATTGGTACTTTAGCCATGTTTCTGGTCGGTGGTGGCATTGTTGACCATAGCTTACATATTTTGGCTTATTTAAACCTCACCGACTTTAACTGGTTTATCGTGCCACATCTGTTGCAGTTAGTGACTGGTGTTGTAGCTGGACTTATTACTGTGGCTGTTGTTACTTTATTTTCAAAGATCAAAAAACAAATTTGGAGTTGATATGATCAAAGGCTCCTGCCTGTGTGGCAAAATTACGTATACCACCAGCAGTCCCCTAGGTGATGGCGAAATCTGCCATTGTGTGCAATGCCGAAAATCTACTGGCTACGCACTAGCTTCAACCTCAGTCCCCCTAAAGTCGGTATCAATAAAAGGTGAAAAGTTCTTAAGTTGGTATCATTCATCGGAAAAAGTTAGGCGCGGATTTTGCTCAAACTGCGGTTCAACACTGTTTTTTGATCCTATTGATAAAAACAAGCACGATTGGTTTAGTATCGCTTTAGGCAGTATTGATGGTAATACAGGCTGCACCATCAAGCTGCATATATTTACTGCAGAAAAAGGCGACTATTACGAGATTCTTGATGGTGCGAAGCAAAATGTATACTGATTAAGAGATGCTAAAAAGATTGGAGATAGCCAGCCCTGTTTGAGCCCAGAAAATAAGCGAGTTAACCTCTGGTATTCCTTAATACGTTTGAAAGGGAATAAACTTATTGCGCTCTCTGCACCCTCGATAAATGACGTGCATTTATCGCAATGCGCATTGTTGGGACAGTCATATCTGTAGAGATCTTTTTGGAAGCATCTGTACGAAAAACTCTAGAAAGATATAAGAAATCATTGTTGTCCTGCCTTTGAGTCCTTTTATCCTTGTGTTCAACTCCGTCAGAGGCAAAAAAACGTTCAGTGTATCCTTCAACAAATTTCATCCTTACAATTAAAGTACTGTGCCTTTCTAGATAGCTTTCATTACTATTCAGAATTATTTGGTAAAAATCTTTATCATTAAAACATTGAGTAACTTGTGAGGACAAATCTTCTCTGCGATCAGCTAAAAATGGAGCACACGGTGTTAAATACTTCGTTAACGCATGCTGCACTTTACAAAAGAAGCCTTTTTGTAAGTTTGCAGAAAAAACGCCATCTGTGTCACATTCTACTTTGTATACTCTTCCGGAAATTAAAAGGTGTAAAGTAGGTATTCTTAACCCTAAAGCATATACGTGAAGTAAAATCTCATTACAAACAGGAACAGATAAAGCACTCATAGACACCTCAGAGAACTTCTTTTGTCTAGTAAAATTATACTCTCATAATTACCTGACAATTGGCTTACCAAAGCTTCAATCAAGTTCCACAAAAAGTTTTGTAGTCTTCATCATATTTATGATTTGGTTGTTGGTAAATCTTACTGGCTTCTGAATCAATATACGGGCTTTGTAGAACCTTCAAAAAGTTTACTAAAGATTCAATATTTCCCTGTTCTTCGTACTCAGCCAATACTCGTTCTACTTGGTGATTGCGTGGAATCACAACAGGATTAACTTGCTCCATGGAGACTTGAATGTCACCGATAGAATGGTCATTACTTTCAACTCGCTGGAGCCAGTTAGTATAAACACCACCTAGTAATGTACTTACTTTTTCTTTTGATTCATCGCAACATAATGAACGAGTAAATAGGCTAAATGTTTGAGTGTAGTCGAGCTGATTTTGATACATGGCTTGTAGTAGCTCATCAATTAACTCTCGGTCTTTTTCTTGAAACTCTATCAAACCAAATTTTCTAGCCATCATTGCGTAATAAGCCTGTTCAAATTTAGGCTGAAATTGATTTAACGCTTGTTGAAGTGGTTCTAATCGAGAAACCTCATCATCTAATACCAGCAAGCTTTCGGCTAACTTAGCCATATTCCAATGGGCGACTTTGGATTGGTTACCAAATGCATAACGACCTCGACGATCAATTGAACTGTATACGGTTTCAGGATCGTAAACGCCCAACATAGCACAAGGGCCAAAGTCGATGGTTTCACCTGATATCGCCGTATTATCGGTATTCATCACACCATGAATAAAACCCACTCGAAGCCACTCAACAATCAGCTCAATTTGTTTATCCATAATGGCTTCAAATAATGAACAAACTGAATCACTCTCACTTTGAAGAACTTCTGGGTGATGACGGTGGATCACATAGTCACATAAAGATTGAAGTGCCACTTTATCTTGTTGAGCGGCAATATATTGAAACGTTCCAACTCGTATGTGGCTACTAGCTACCCGAGTTACCACCGCACCTTGATGTACTTTCTGACGATAAACAGATTCGCCAGTTAATACCACAGACAAACAACGAGTAGTCGGCACACCAAGAGCGTACATAGCTTCACTCATTAGATATTCACGTAAAGCAGGGCCTACGGCGCATAATCCATCACCACCACGAGAAAATCGTGTGACACCTGAACCTTTTAACTGAATGTCTTTTCTTTGGCCATCATGGTCTATTACCTCACCCAGTAAGTGAGCTCGTCCATCTCCCAATTGAGGGTTGTAGTGACCAAATTGGTGGCCCGCGTATGCAAGAGCTATCGGCTCTGAGCCTTCGAGAAGTTCGTTACCCGAAAAATACTGCGCACGTTGCGTCTCTTGGAGTCGAGAAAGTCCAAGCTTCTCAGCTAACGGTTTATTCCATAATAGTACTCTAGGATCAGACGCATGCCTTGGCTGAGTTTTTACAAAAAATTGTTCGCCTAACTGAGGATAGCTATTGTCGAAGTGCATTAGATTTATATTTTTTGAGAGGTATTAATTCTGATTGTAACTTATATAAAAACAAAAGCCCCAGCAAGTGCTGAGGCTTATTCACTATTTCTTGCTGAATTATTTAATATCGAAGCCAGTCAAACCGAGGAAGTTATATTTACCTGCGCTATCGTCACCTCTAGCATCTTTCGTTTCCTGATAAATGTACTGATCAAGGTACTCTAAACCATCTTCGGTTACCTTAAAGCGGTTAAGAGTGAACGTTTGGAAAGCCCCTAACACGTATACATGCTTGTTATCAGGCGATACCCACATTTCCTTATTATCACCACCAGGCGTATCTGAGCTTCGCGCTTCGAATGCTAACGTCTTAGCAATACCACCTTCAGAGTTAATATCAAATGGTGTTATTACATTCGCACCAAAGCTCGAAAGATACAATCGTGAACCATCTGGGCTTAACACCGTCCAACAAGCTTCATCATGTGAGTTTTCTGATCCTGTATTTCCATTGGCCATTAAGGTGATTTCTGAACCATCATCTTTTAAAATGGTTAAACCATGGTCAAGCAACTCGTTCACTAAGTTAAAATTACTGGCATGAATAACGTCATTCGAATCTTTTGCGAAGTTGATTCCAATAGTTCCTGCAATACCTTCTTTTTCGAAATGACGCTTACCTGAAATAGTGCCATCTTCCGCATTAAAGTTGTATACATAAACGCGGCTTGGACGCTGCTCAGTTAACAACGGGCTATCTGTACTAAAGTGAGCAATGCCCCATGTAGCTACAGCTAGACGCGTGCCATCATCACTAAAAGTTACTGTTGTTGGGCCGCCGTTTTGACGACTATAGCTATCGATAAAATCACCCTCTTCACGAACTAAGGCACCATTTGAGCTATCAAAACTGAACAGCACGATGTTTCTTAATGCATCAGAAGGATCAGCAGCTGTTAAGTCACCGCTAAAAAAATCAGAATTTGGATATCTTTCAATATCATCACCCGCCTTTTGAATATTAGGGTTATTCCATTGGTTTCCTACAACTACCCAGTATTGGTCTTCAGTTTCCGTATTTTTCGTATATCCAATACTCACTGGACGCTGACCACCTGAATCCACTCGTTGCATAAAGGTTAGATCACCCGTTTTTCTATTCAGTTGAAAAACGGCTATCGCATTACCACCCGCACTGGTCGTTAATAAGTAATCCCCAATGATTTGAACTGCACCCTGTGAGTCAAAATCACCATGAGCATCTCCACCAGCATCGACATCAGCACCGCCTTTATCACCAGTGTAATAGATTTTTTCATCACCTAAAGTGCCATCGCTATAACGGCTTAATTGAATAACTTTATTAATACTTTCGCCATTGGTAGTCGTGTAAATAAAACCAACCAGTGATTTTTCTTCATGTTTATGACCATGATCATCATCGTCATCATGGTGACCACAACTTACGATAAAGGTTGAAAGGGTAAGGGCTAGCAAGCTCTTATAAAGCTTGGAAATGAACGAACGTTCCATGTTGATACTTCCTCATTGATACAGCTACAGCAATGAGTAAGGTATAGGAAAGAGTTATAGACTTGTCAAAAGTCTGTTCTATCAAATTAGTTGAGCTACCCAAGAAAACTGGGTAGCTCAACCCCACTGATAACTATCTTCGAGTAGGTGTTACTTGAGGATAGGTTCTCGGCTTCTTATGAATAGTTAAGAAATCTTCACTTCCTTGTATTACATTCTTTGAAGCAGGATTAGCTTTGATACTTTCAAAAGATACGCCATTTTGAGATGGCACCTCAACAAAATCAACAACTTTGAAGTCATCAATAATCCAACCTCTAAAGCCGTTATATAAATTATCTACAGTTTTAAAGTTAAAGCGTATTTTTACCTTTTCATTTTTGTACTCAGAGAGGTCAATATCTTCAAATACCCAAACAGGCTTGCGGTTGAATCCTCCTGAAGAAAACGGCTTATGATCTCGATCCGCATCATTAGGGTCCACAAATGGATTCAACTTTTTGATGGTTTTGTATGACAGCCCATCATCAATACTGATTTGTATCTCCAAAATGTCATAACCTTCTTCATTTGGATTCACGGATTCTATTTCCCACCAAGTTCTAAATTTCAGATAAGGTCTTTCAGTAGTTGATAAGTCGAAACTTGGAGTAATCAGTAAACCATTATTTTGTGACACAGAGGTTCCACCACTCAACAAAGGGTCACTGGGGCGTTGAGTGCCAATAAATGAACCTTTATCTTGCTCACCATACCACCAGACGGATTTGCCACTGAATGCCTTTGGCAAAATAGCTTGCGTAGCGCCTTCATCTGGAGCTAGTGAAGTAAAGCCTGATGTTTGTGAAGCATTGGTAACCGTATTAGCATCTAAATCAATTTGTCGCCAGAATCCGGTTGAGCTCCACTCATTGGTGCCATTTTCAAAGTCATCAACGAAAATTTCAGTTTCGTTCAAATTAATTGAGTTAATTGTAAAGTTTTCAGTTCTCTGCTTGCCAGACAAGATGATGACATCTTCACGTACAACATTTGCAAAACCAAGTTTAGAAGCTTCTAAAATAAAGGCGGTTATTGGCTTCTCTTTTGAGTCAATTTTGGAAATATTAGAAATAATATAATCACCGCTAGAGTCCGTTGTTGCAGAAGCAAAGAAACCGTTGGTTTGTTCGCCACCAGAGATCCGCACTAGTGCACTCTCGACGGGTTCACCTGATTCATCTACGACTTTTCCTGACAAGGAACCAACGTCACCAATCGACTTAGGAGTCATATTCAATGCAAGGTTTTGTAACTGATCATCAATTGCAAATGCATATGTAACTACATCATTGAAGTTTTCATGTTCGCCGCGGATTTTATAAATTCCAAAATCCAAATAGGCTGTTACTTGCCCTTGCTCGCTAGTGAACGAACTCCCTTCAAAGCTTGTACCCAATACTCGCTCAATCTTAATCGCTACCTTTTCTATCGGACTAAGATTAACGGTATTTTTGGTTACCATTTCCAGCTTGTTATACGCAAAATCAACCACCTTGTTAGCCGTGATCAATGAGTCACTATCAGAACTTTTAAGCGTAATTTCTGCCACTAATCGATGATGGGCATAATCAGTGTTTAAATCCACTGTCAGTGAACTTGCTTCTACTGTACCTTCACTCTTATTTTCCCATGTTTCTCCATTATTCGGAGAATACATAGATTGCCACTCAATTTTAATGATAGTTAAATTGTCATCAAACGAATTAAAATTAAAACGAACTTCAGGTACAAATGGATTGAGTATCTGCTTATTCGCTGTAACTTTGCTGTCAATAATTTGCTTAGCCAACTTAAGAGCATTATGAGCGTTCAATACTGGGATGGAGTGAGTAAGCGGTTCGACACTATCATCATCGTTCGATAGGTATCTCTGCTCTACTTTTTTAGTCGCACTGCTAATGAGTATTTCCTTCACTTCTTCAGCAGTAAATTTGGGGTACATGGAGTAAATCAACGATGCAACACCACTCACAATCGGAGCTGATGCAGAAGTACCACTAAAAGAGCCACTCTTTTTCAGACCATAATTAGTCCCCTCGAAATAGGTAGACTCGCCATTTTCTGAAACAGAACGCGTACTCATATATTCTGCAGGAGCTACAATATCAACCGTTTGACCATAGCCACTGTATGGCAACAATTTACCATCAATACCAATAGCACCAACCACCAAAATATTATTTAATTTAGATAACCCAGCTGAAGCATCTAAATGCAATGCACCATTTTGAGTTCTAGCATCTTTGCCGTTATTACCAGCAGCCCAAACATGCAGTACATCATTATTTTTCAATGCTAGCTTGCGGTAGGTACGTGTAAATGTAATCCCATTTTCAACACTCGAAGAGTCGCTACCCATCGCCCCCCAAGAGTTATTAATCACTTTTATCTTTGAGTTATCAAGAATTGACAAATATCCGTCAACTGAATCTTTAGCAAAGTCCACTTGAGAAATATGGTTAACGCCTGTGATACCTTTTTTATTGTCAGCAATTGCAGCAATAGCACCGATAACACCGGTACCATGCTCCTTTTTACTTGAGGTATACACCACTCCTATTCGTCCATCGATATCCTCATGGGCAGGATAAAAACCACTATCAGTAACACCAATCTCGACTTCAGAACTTCCTCGAGTAATATCCCACGCTTCAACCAAGTTGGCGCCATAATCAGATTTTTCTAGATGCCAATTATTACCATTATCATCAAATTGAGCACCATCATCGGGAATATAGAAACTTTTATCAGCCTTGCTTCCCTCGTAAACTCTTTGGGTTACTGAATCAATGCCTTTGGCAAACTTAAGCTCTTCTATGGCTTCCTTTACAGCTATGTGTGTCGGATCGTATTCAATAAGAAGCCCTTGGTTTTCATTAAAGCCCATCACAGTTAAAGCTTGATCAGTTATGCTTTCAGTTAATTCTTCTTTAGATAAAGATGTCGAAAAAACCCATGACTGATTCTTTACCACGCCAATTAAGGCATCCAACGGTTCGCTTTCTACATAACCGTCAACCATAGACTCTTGAAACGCAAGGGTTTCAAACAAATTGAAACCAGTCACTTTAGCTGTTTTATTGCTTTCGGAGTATGCTCTTAATTCATAGCTACCAGCAACTTTAGGAGTAAATGTTACTGAAGCCTTATCTGATTTTTGCAGTGTCAATTGACTGGTTTTAGGCTGAGATACAACACTCCAAGTCACATTACCTAAATCTTCTTCAGTAATAAACGTAATTGCGTTTTCTTGATTTTGAATTGGAGCATCAGCAAAAACCAATACTGTTTTTGCTAGATCTGCAAATACAGGATTAACAGTAACCAACACTTTATCCGAAGCCGTTTTACCTTGATTATCTGTTACTGTTAATTCAAATTCTAATGATTGTTGTTCAGTGATGTCAGGTGCA
The DNA here is from genome assembly GCF_056591735.1 of Parashewanella sp. 2210YD4-3. Lineage (NCBI taxonomy): Bacteria > Pseudomonadati > Pseudomonadota > Gammaproteobacteria > Alteromonadales > Shewanellaceae > Parashewanella > Parashewanella sp. 2210YD4-3. The sequence goes on from NZ_JBWQOG010000004.1 coordinate 305,094, forward strand.
ATAAAGCTCGCCGATTTAGTATCAACAGCATCAATATCAACTTTTTCTCCAGTCAATTGCTTCCACTGATAACTTGCAATACTTCCATCGCTATCGGTTGCAGATCCTGAAAGTGTTACTTTTAGCTTTTCATTCGTTACCAGATCACTGCCAGCATTTACAGAAGGGGGTTGATTTACCTGAACCGGAGCTTCCTTAATAGGAGTCGTCTCATCTTTTTTATCACCTCCACCACAGGCTGCTAGTGAAGAGAGTAAAACTATAGATGAAGCACACTTAAACAATAAAGGGATATTAGATCCCCGTATTATGGGAGTTAACATTTCACTTCCTTGTATTTTTGATTATAAAAATGACAGCCGCACCCATTTCAAGCTAAAAAGTAATTACTAACAACAACTTGAAAAAAGTCGAGCTTTTACTCTAAACAAGAATTAGAACACAACTAATGACATTGAGCAATTACCCTAAAGTTCTAAATTATTAAATTTTTATGGCAATATTGATGAAAAGTAATGAACGAAGTGAAATGTTTCTAAAAACGATGATGTAATGTTGGCGTTATGACACTAGACAATGGTTTATCCCAAGCTTCTACGGGAAGTGATTCAACTTTTTGACAATCATGAGCGAAGCCGATGACTTTAATTGAATTTTTTGATTCAAGGTAAGCCAGTGTTCGATCATAGTAACCGCCCCCCATCCCCATTCGATTCCCTTGTTCATCAAACGCCACCAGCGGTGTAATAATCACATCAAGTTGATCTACTGGCAAAACCTTATTACAAGCTAGTACAGGTTCAGTAATACCAAATTTATTAAGCTTCATAGGTGATGAGCTTTGATATTCAACAAACAATAAGTGCCCCTGAGTAAAAGGGTGAAGTACAGGTAAATATGTTTTTATTCCCGACGACCACAATTTTATTATTAATGGCGCGGTATCAAGCTCACCATCAAAACTTAAATACAGAGCTACGGAGTGAGATTGGGTTTCGATAAGGTGTGACAGCAACCTTACTGAAGCTTGCTCAGCAAACTGCTGTTGCTGCAATTGAGATAAGGCTCGTCTTTGTTTACGGATCTGCTGGCGAAGTTGATTTCTAACAGTCGTGTTGTCCATAACTTAACCTAAGGTTTAATAAATAAGGCGCTTACTGCGCCTTATATTAAATGAAAAAACTAAACTGAGAAACTTGCACCACAGCCACAAGTTGTTGTGGCATTTGGGTTTTTCACAAAGAAACGAGAACCTTCAAGGCCTGAGGTATAATCAACTTCACCGCCGATCAGATACTGCAGGCTCATAGGGTCAACGACTAACAACACCCCTTGTTTCTCAACAGTAAAGTCACCATCATTTTGTTTTTCATCAAAGGTAAAGCCATATTGGAATCCTGAGCAACCACCGCCTGTCACATAGACACGAAGTTTTAACTCTGGGTTTTCTTCCTCTTCTAAAAGCTCTTTTACCTTGCTGGCTGCGGCATCAGTAAATTGGATAGGTAGTGCATCACTTTCTGGCTGCGCGTTTTGAGTTTGTTCTTCTTGTTGAACTACCACTTGTTGTGGTTGTTCCTTTTCAACTGTTCCTGCAGCATCAGTAAATTGTGCCATGATTACCTCTTAGTTATGCATATCAATACCAGCTACTGCTGATAGTATTAATTATCTAATACCTTAGTATTTCATTCAAGTATATAGGACATGTTGATTTTTCGTGTTTATTCCACCGACTCAGCGAGTAGCTTGGTAATATCAAAGCGTCGCTCTGTTTCTTCAGCCTTACTCCAACGGCTAGCAGGGACTTTCACTGTTACTAGAATTTGCTTCCAATCTGTATTTTTCGGCAAGCTTAAGCGAGCACCTAATGACTGAAAAAAACGAAAATTAAACTCGAATGAGTAGTTAATTAGCTTGTTGATCGATTGCTTAACTTGCTTACCATTTTTAACGCCTATCAAGGTAAGTTCAGCTTGGCCTTTCAACATACTTCGACGTTTCTTTAACTGAGTAAGAATCAAATTTAATTCAAACTCACCTTCAATTGCAGATTTGTCCAACCTCAAGTCATAAATACTGACTCCTTGAGCACTGGTTTCAGGAGCCATAATGCTTCGATAAAATGCTAATTCGCGTCGAATTTTAGATAAACTGGCTTGTTTTTTGGAAAACTGATCTCGTAACGCGTGATTAGCCTGATGAGCAATACTGACTTCTAAATTTCGCTGAGCTAACTCTTTAGATTGAGCATTAAGTTTATTTTTTAATTGTTGTATTTCCGTATTTTCATGCTTAGGAACTGGCAACAACTGAGCATAATAAAAATAGCTTGCTCCACCCGCCACAAAAGAGAACAAAATCACTAAAAATAAATAGCGATTTATGGGAAAATAATGCTGCTCAAACTTTCGGAGTCGATCTTGCCTGCGTTCCGATCTCGACATGGTTTTCTTTCTACCTTTTGGAGCCATTTGATAGGTGCATTCTACAATAAAAAAATTACTGAATAAGCAAAGTTCTTCAAAAGTATCAGAATATTTTTCTACTGAGTTCAGAGATTTGCTGTCAGGGAGTAAGACAAATGTTCAGTTATGCCTACTAGCGTTAGCTTTTGCTATTGTGGCATCCAGTGTGATCATTCTTTTTCGGTGGCTATTACAAACTTCCTTCGAAATTACAGAGCTCAGACATACTGACTTTGTTGCTGATTTTACCGACTGGCGCAGTTATTTACCTTTACTTGGTGTTTTGCTCATTTGGTTCACGGCTCGACTAGGGTCTAAACGCTACAAACAAATGGGCATTGCCTACGTTTTACATCGTTATAAACTGTATTATGGAAAAATTCCCCTACCATCTGCACCAGGGCAATTTCTACAAGCACTGTTCGCCTTAGCAACTAATTTTTCAGTCGGCCGAGAGGGACCAGCAATTCATCTTGGTGCTGTGAGTGCCAGCGTTATGGCTGAAAAATTTAATCTTCCTGATAACAGTGTTCGTATCCTTAGTGCTAGCGGAGTTGCCGCAGGGATTGCGGCTACGTTTAATGCACCTTTAGCCGCTGTGATTTTTGTTTTTGAAGTCATTATCAGGGAATACCGTATCCACTACTTCTTCCCAATATTGATCTCAGCCGTATGTGGAGCGATGAGTAGTCAGTTAGTATTTGGCGATATCCATGAATTCGATGCTATCACCATCAATGATATGCCACTCAATCTCTACCCAACGTTATTAGCCAATGGTCTGTTACTTGGCTGTTTCGCTGCACTGCTAAATTCATCTTTACTGAAAATAACTGAAATCAGTCAACAATGGCCTTTACTCCCTAAACTGTTTTTAGCCGGAGTGGTCACCACGATTATTGGAATGTTGGTTCCACAAGCCTTAGGTAGCGACGGATTAGCCATCATGACCGCCACTGACACTTCGATTGGTATGACGTTTTTACTTGTTATCTTATTTGCAAAAACCATCGCGACAGTGAGCGCTATAGGGCTAGGGATCCCTGGAGGGTTAATCGGTCCACTCTATGGTATTGGTGCTGTGCTAGGAGCAATATTAGCGGGGATAAATGTCTACATACTTCCAGAGAGCAGCCCTTACATTGGTACATATACCATTATAGGGATGACTGTAATGATGGGCGTATGCTTAAATGCTCCCTTGGCTGCATTAGTCGCCCTTTTAGAGCTTACTAACGATGCCAACATTCTGCTTCCCGCTATGTTTGTAATGATCCCCGCTTTTCTGCTCGCATTCCAAGGGTTTAATTGCCGCTCAATTCTCCTACGGCAACTAGATATGATGGGGCTAGGATATAGAGTTCCACCATTGAATCTTGGGCTACAAAAGCGTGGGGTTCGCGCTGTAATGGAAAAAGAAATATTGATATTAAACCATGATCAACTCCAACACGGCGTTTCCACTCATAGCGCTGATAAATCGCTAGTGCTAATAAAAACAGACAATGGAAACATTCACCAATTAGCAAAAAGTGAAGATAATGCAGAAGCTTTCCAAGTTTCTTCAACGCCACTGAAATTACTGCCTGATACAGCAACTCTTGATGATGCATACCATCTTCTAGCTCCCTCACGTACCGGCGAAATCGCTATTTACCAAAAACAAACATCCAATATTGTTGGGCTGATAAGTTGGAATATGATTTATAAGGAAGTTCGGAAAGGTCATGTATAAATGACCTTTAGGGGTACCTTTCATTTTCAAAAACATACTAAATTCTATGTAGTTCTGGTAACATAGCCCCTCAGCAATATCTCTATACCTACTTAAGTATTACTCTATAAATTGGAAGATAGGCTGATGACACAATTAGAAGGATCCCACATCCTCTCGGTAAACCAATTTGATTTGGATACCCTCCACACTATTTTTTCTGTTGCTCAACGCATGCAACCTTACGCCCTAAGAGAAAGACGTACCCGTGTGCTTGATGGCGCGATTCTCGGCAACCTGTTTTTTGAGCCTAGCACCCGTACTCGAGTGAGCTTTTCCTCCGCGTTTAACTTACTGGGTGGAAATGTTGCAGAAACAGTCGGCTCTGGCACATCTTCTCTGTCAAAAGGAGAATCACTGTTTGATACCGCAAAGATGATGGCAACTTACTCAGATGTCATTGCCATGCGTCACCCAGAAAGTTTCTCAGTGCAAGAATTTTCCACTGGCAGTTGTGTACCAGTGATCAACGGCGGTGATGGTTCAAATGAACACCCTACCCAAGCACTACTTGATTTATTTACCATTGAAAAAGAGCTCAAAGATAAAAACAAAGACATCAATGGAATGAATATCGCAATGATGGGTGACTTGAAGTATGGTCGTACCGTACATTCTTTATCTAAGCTGCTTAGCCTTTATAAAAATGTGACCTTTACCCTGCTTTCTCCAACTGAGTTACAAATGCCTCAATATGTGATTGACCAAGTTGTGAATGCCGGGCATAAAGTGAACATCGTAGATAAAATTGAAGGCAACCTTGAAAACGCTGATATTTTGTATCAAACCCGAATTCAAGAAGAACGTTTTCCATCACAGGATGAAGCCAATAAGTATCGAGGACAATTTAGGCTAAACCAACGCGTTTATGCTCAACATTGTCATCAAGATACGGTAATTTTGCATCCATTGCCTCGTGATTCTCGCCCTGAGGCCAATGAGCTGAACGATGATCTAAACACAAATCCCAACTTGGCGATTTTCCGTCAAGCTGACAATGGCCTGCTGATCCGCATGGCACTTTTTGCGCTTACGCTTGGTGTTGACTCTCAACTAGAACAGCACGAGCTACCAGTTAATTGGTATGTAAGAAAGTAATTGATTTAATATTTAAGGAAAACCAAATGACCCGTTCTGATACGCTGTTTGAACAGGCTAAACAAACCATTCCAGGTGGCGTAAACTCGCCTGTTCGCGCTTTTAATGGCGTAGGTGGTACACCTCGTTTTATTGAAAAAGCCGATGGTGCTTATATTTACGATGCTGATGGTAATGCTTACATTGACTACGTTGGCTCATGGGGGCCGATGATCCTTGGTCACAACCACCCAAAAATTCGTCAAGCTGTTCTCGATGCTGTTGAAAACGGATTGTCATTTGGTGCACCAACTGAACTTGAAATCACCATGGCTGAAAAAGTGACCGCTATGGTGCCATCAATGGAACAAGTTCGTATGGTTAGCTCAGGTACAGAAGCCACCATGAGCGCGATTCGTTTAGCGCGTGGTTTTACCAGCCGTGACAAAATTCTAAAGTTCCAAGGTTGTTATCACGGTCATGCAGACTGTTTATTGGTTAATGCGGGTTCAGGTGCGCTAACATTAGGTCAACCAAGCTCTCCTGGCGTACCAGCTGATTTTGCTAAACATACGCTAACCGCCATCTATAACGATTTAGACTCGGTAAAAGCGTTATTTGAAACCTACCCTGAAGACATCGCTTGCATCATTCTTGAGCCTGTTGCGGGCAACATGAACTGTATTCCTCCTATCGATGGTTTCTTACAAGGGCTGCGAGACGTTTGTGACCAATACGGTGCATTGCTGATCATTGATGAAGTAATGACAGGTTTCCGTGTTGCTAAAGCGGGCGCTCAAGCACATTATGATGTTAAGCCAGATCTAACCTGTTTAGGTAAAGTGATTGGTGGCGGTATGCCAGTCGGTGCTTTTGGTGGCCGTAAAGAAGTGATGCAGTATATCGCGCCAACCGGTCCTGTTTACCAAGCAGGCACATTATCAGGAAACCCAATTGCGATGGCAGCAGGTCTTGCGCAAATGGAAGCCTTGGAAGAAGAAGGGCTTTATGAGGAGTTAGCTCGTAAAACCAAATACGTTGCAGAAGGCTTTAAAGCCTTAGCGGATAAACATAACATCCCGATGACCATCAACTATGTAGGCGCTATGTTTGGCTTCTTCTTCACTGAAGATGAAAAAGTGACGTCTTTTGAACAAGTAACAAAATGCGATTTAGAACGCTTTAAAGCTTTCTATCATGGCATGTTAGAAGAAGGCATTTATTTAGCACCAAGTGCGTATGAAGCGAGCTTCTTGTCTGCAGCGCATGATGATGCAGATCTTGAGAAAACGCTAGAAGCAGCGGATAAGGTACTAGCGAGCTTATAGTTTTCTCTTTTATATCCGTGATACTTCAAGGTACATAAATTCAGCATCTTGGAGTATCAATGACTTACTGTGAAGTGCTGAAGCGAATTCTAATTTCAAACAGGTGCTAGCTAAGTAAATCAGCAACTTTGCCCTCCATTTCAGAATCAGACATCGTCTTAAATGAGATACTCCTCAATAAATGTTGCTCAGCAGCCACCTTACTATCAGGGGTTTGATATACAGTGGCTCCTTTACCGGAGTCCCCCTTTAGAAACACCTCTCCCTTAACATACAAAGTGGCTCCTTTTAGCGCGGTATCCATAGCTTGAACAACACTTTTTTTATCGATAAATACTTCAGCCCCTTCAGCAGACTCCCCAGTAAAATTAGCTTGTGAGTCATGAAATTTTACTTTGCCTTTGAACAAAGATTCCCCCATGAATTCACTATATGATTTTTCCTTAAACGACAATTTGGCAAACGTCATTGACTTGTGTTTAAGCTTCACACTGTATTTCCCAGAAATTCGACAGTCACTTGCAAAACCTGAATCGTCTCTAAAATATATTGAAGCCCAAGTACCAATTTTGTTCTGAAAATCGGCTATAGTCCTGTACAAAGATGTCTCAAGAAAAACACTTACTCCATCAATCGCCTTACACCGTAAGTTACTTGGCTTAAGTGTTCTTTCTGTTAAAACGAAATCTCCCCTCAAACCACTCTTATACGCATAAAAGTTAATATCCCCCATTAGTACGGTATCAGGTGCAAGTTTTGAGTCTATCTCTAACGTCAATGGCAGAACGTCTTCAGCTAGAGAATCAGGCACATCAATCTTATACTCGTGGTATCGTTTTCCATCACGGTAACCATATTCACAATGTGCAGGGGAGCAATTTATTAATGCTCGTTTTTTAAATGGGAACTTCGGGTTAAGCAACACTTTTGGATTTTTGCAAGAACCAGTATTTCTGATCTCAAGAATAAATGGCTTTTCTGGCCAAAAAGTTAATATCGCTTTATCAATGGCTTTGATTGCTGCATAGCTGCATATTAATGAACACACAGCATCTACCGATAATTTTTGAACCGAGAATTCTTTAGTTGGTGGCAACAGTTTATCACTGAGAGCCTTCGACACTATCCCACCAGCAATAACAGCAGCGGTATGAACAACCGTAGGAACTTTAGAATGAACATACGCAACACCAAGACCAAACGTTGCCGTTCCAGAAAAAAATTCAGCTAATCGTTTGTCCTCAAAAACTTGCTCAGTCCCACACTCAACTACCCAGCTAACACCTTTAAAAATGAAGTGAAACCCAGTTGCTTCAATGCCTCCCCATACACCTCCTGCTATACCGGCCGGAATGGAGCCTGCTCCAAACGAACCTAAGACAACTCCCAGGCAGGCTACTTTCGCAACTTCGTTTGCCTTTTCTTTGGCTGTTTCAGCTAAGTAGTCAACGAATTCTACCTGCGCCGAGAGCTTGCTAAGAGGAGATAAGCAGGACATGTAGATCCTAAAATTAACGTTTTAGTAAAGGGTTTTAATTTTAATGATTTAAATTGAATGCTTACTTAACATAAATACTAAAAGAGCTTTTTTAATTTTTAAATTCAGCACATTAAGCATCTTTAATTAAACCATCATCTTGCTCAACAGCTATATAGAACAAGCATTCTAAGCTTCCCAAGTCTTTTTACTCGGTTAACAACGTTATGGACATTTGTATATGAAATAAATATGTGGTTTTATGCGCCAGATTTTTCGCTGAAAAAAGCACCTATACTGAATTTAATTTCCTATTAAGTAACGGAGCCATACATGCTCAATTATTTGCTCATTGGCCTTTCTGTCCTTGCCCTTGTTACCATTATTTTTGAAGACATCACCAAAATTAACAAAGCGAAAACGACTCTATTTTTGGGCTGTTTTTCGTGGGTGTGTTTATTTGTTGCTGCGGGGTCTCCTACTCACCAGCAAATCATCACTAAAGATTTGAATGAGAATTTACTTGAGATAGCGACCTTATGGCTGTTTTTAATGTCCACCATGACTTTTGTGGCCTATTTGAATGCCAAAGGTATGATCCAGTTGATCGTTCAAAAGATTTTTCCCAGTCAGATCTCTGTTCGACTACTGATGATACAGGTATCTCTGTTCGCCTTAATCCTCTCAACCTTTTGCGATAATGTCACTGCGACCTTAGTCACTTTGGGGCTATTAAGTACCTTCAACCTTAGCTCAGAAATAAAATTGAAAATGGCTGTTTTGGTGGTATTCGCGGTAAACTCAGGCGGTGTAGCTTTGATCACAGGAGATGTGACCACATTAATGATCTTCTTAAGCGGTCATGTAAAAATGTCTGAATTAGTCACCTTAATTATTCCATCAGCCATCAGTGTTATCTTGCTGTCCTCAATGTTTTCATACAACTTAAAAGGAACGGTAAGTACCACCAAAGTCGAAAGTAACTATAACGGTATTGATGTCGCTATTACGATTTTATTCTTTAGTACCATCTTGCTCACTATGTTGCTTAATATCCTGTTTGCTATCCCACCAGTTCTAACGTTCTTAACTGGCTTATCCGTAATGTTCTTACTAGGCAGTTTGTCACGCTCTAACCAAAAAGAACTGAAGATATTGGAATACATCAGACAGGTTGAATTTGACACTTTATTGTTCTTTTTAGGTATTTTGTTACTGGTTGGAATGCTTAAAGAAATTGGCGTGCTTAATACCTTAGCTAATGTCTATAGCCAGCACAGTGCCAGCGTATCAAACTATATTGCAGGTACTTTCTCTGCTTTATTAGATAACGTGCCACTGACGGCCGCATTATTAAAAGCCGATCCAAACTTAACGACTCCAGAGTGGTTAGGGCTAACCTACGGTGTCGGTGTAGGCGGTTCGTTATTGGTAATAGGAAGCGCAGCTGGTGTTATAGCTATGAGTAAAGTGAAAGAACTGACTTTTGGTAGTTACCTAAAGTTCTTCCCTGCATTACTCATATGCTACAGCTTAGGGTATGGACTGACACTGATCGTAGGTCGTTACTTTTTTGGTTAAGTAGCCGGTACAGAGAACTTCTCACCCGCTATTCCTAAAACAACATCTTGAGGGCGGATCTCTAAAATTTTCAATTTACCTTTAATGGTATCGCCCTCTTTTAGCTCTTTCCCATTTACACTTAAACGACGTTGTGATGGTGTGGTGGAATATAAATGCGCATTAATACTAAATTCCGGCACTTGTAATTGAACACTTGCAGGCAACTCTCCGTATTTAGGCACTTGCGTATATTTATCTTTGCCATTTGCTTCTAATTTCGGATCATCGGAAAACGGTTTTTGTACCGCTCTTTCATGCTCAACCTGACTCAATTCTTGTTTCAAGTTTTTGATGACTTTGTCTTGCTTGTGCTGTTCATCTGTTTTCAAGCCAACATCCGATGCGGCTAGCGCTACTTGTCTTTTTAATGCTTCTAAATCCAACGCCTTACTATTATTTGGTTTCGTGCCAAGCATTAGTTCTTTAGCTTGTTCCAGATCTGATTGCGTCTGCTCTGAACCATACTCACTGGCTATCGAACTGTTCTTATCTAACGGTTTTCCTAAAATGATGTGTTGAGTCTGCTTAGATTTTACCGTATCAGCAGCAGGTTGTGGCTGACTTGATTCATTTGTGGGAGTTTGTAATGTTTGAGAACTCGGCATGGTCGATATTGATTGACTGGGTGCCTGATAAGCCTGAGGGATCGGTAACGCCACTTTTCCCACTAAAGTAATTTGTGATTCCGCAGCAGGTTTTATAGCGACTTTTTCATCAGATTTAATCGGGGTTTGAACCGTTCCAACAGGCTTAAGCCACCACCAAGCAGCGGAAACACCAATAATAATAGCTAAAACTAGTCCAAACCAGTGCCACGGTAGTTGTCTGTCTGATTTCATAGAAGCCAACTGTCGCTGAGGGGAAAGCGTAGGGTCTAGCGGTGCACTTTTTTGTTTACTTTTGGTTACTGCATCAAGCAAAATCGACATTAGTATAACTCCTTAGCCGCAGATAAATCTGGGCCAGAATGCTCAGCATACAAACTCAATAGTACCAATGTTTGCTTGCCTGCAATACCGTCATCTAACAAACCATTTTGCTTTTGAAAATCTTTCAAATTTCGGATCAGTGACGCATCAAAATGAGTCATTTCCCTTGGTTTTTCGTGATTATAATTGGCGAGTTGATTTTCTAACCACTGGATTTGTTCAATGGGAGCGTAGCGGGTGATGGTTTCATTCGGTGCCCCTACATTCTGCCAAAATAATTCAAAGGTGCCATCATAATGTGCATCAAGCCAATCCTGCTCAACTTTTAATTGCTGCTCACCAAGTTGAATATAGGCCTTATGATCATCAACGGCCGCTAACACCGCATAGAATGGTTGTCCAGCGTCATCTTTAAGGTAGAGCACTGCGGGATAGCCCATTTTCAATAGTTTTTTCCAGTCCCCTTGCTGTTGATAGCAGTTTAATTGTTGCGCTTGCGCCGCTTGGCAACTGGTGAGATTTTGATAAGGCGTTTTATTCCAAAGTCCAAACAACACCGCAAACGCGGTATCAATATTACGGCTTTTAGAAATCACTTGAGTCAAAGCTGCACTTTCTCTCGGTAACTTTACAGAGTCAGTAACGCTGGCTTGATTAACTGAATTAGAATCAGCTTGAGGAGATTGCAGTTGAGTGAAACCAACATAAGCAACTGCAAAACTGGCGACTAAGGCACCAGCAGTAATTAGTGGCCATTTATATTTTGAAGTTGATGTTTCTTCCACGCCCAATATTTCTTGAGCGGCTTGGTTGACCATACGATGATCCAGCGGAACTTTCGACTGTCCATACCCTGCCATCAAAGTACGTTCACATAACAAGTTGATCAGCCTAGGTATACCGCCGGAATTCTTGTGTAACGCTTTGATGGATTTACGCGTAAAGAGTGGCTCATAACGCCCAGCTACTTCTAATCTATGTAGCACATAAAGCGCCACTTCATCTTCTGTTAACGGCAGTAAATGGTAACGAGCCGTGATCCGCTGTGCTAACTGCCTCAGCTCTTGGCGTCTCAGTAGCTGTTGTAATTCTGGTTGACCAATTAAGATCACTTGTAACAATTTTTTGGTATCAGTTTCTAAATTAGTAAGTAACCTTAATTGCTCTAACACTTCGGCTTTGAGGTGCTGAGCTTCATCAATGATCATTAAGGTATTACGACCATTCTTATGATTCTCAAGTAAAAACTCACTGATGCGATCGGTAAGCTGTTTTAGCGTTGGTGATTCTGGATAGCCGATTTTAAGTTCATCACATAAGGTCGCCAGCAACTCTAATTCAGTTAGCGCAGGATTAAGGATAAAGGCAGTATCGGTATTCTCTGGCAACTGCTTTAACAAGGTGCGTGAGACGGTGGTTTTTCCTGTGCCTACTTCTCCCGTTAACAACACAAACCCGCCAGTATCACCAAGACCATAGCTTAAATGTGCCAACGCCTCGCGGTGGCGGTCACTTAAAAACAAATACTCAGGGTTTGGAGCTATCGAAAACGGAGTATCCTTTAAACCAAAAAACGCTTTATACATACCAATGAACTAAATAATCGACAAATATGGCAACAACTTACGGCTAAGTGCTTTTATTGTCAAAGTTTTGTCTGATAAGCTTTAAACCTAAAAACACCAGTTGAACGCTAATTTAAGTAATAATTATTTAAATAAATAAATTTTATCAAACTTGGATTCATCTTATGAGTAAGTCGCTCTACGCTCACAAGCTTGCTAAAATGACCGATAGCTGCGTTGTAACTTTTGCAAATAGAATAACTAGTTGCGGCAAGCTACGCCTTGCTAACAATCATTTTTTCTACGCTTGAGAACGTAGCCAACTGATGTTTTTAGGTTAAGTAGACAAAATCAAAAGTGAATATTATCGTGAAAATATACCTTGTTGGTGGTGCTGTTCGTGATGCCCTTTTAGGGCTCTCTGTAAAAGATAAAGACTACATGGTAGTGGGCAGCACTCCAGAAGAAATGCTAAACCTAGGATACCAACAGGTTGGAAAAGATTTCCCTGTATTTCTGCACCCCAAGAGCCATGATGAATATGCCTTAGCGCGCACCGAGCGAAAAACAGGCGTGGGTTATGGCGGCTTTTGTGTTGACGCAAGCCAGTCAGTTACTTTAGAAGACGACTTGCTAAGACGAGATCTCACCATTAACGCTATCGCTCAAGATGAACAAGGCCAGCTTTACGATCCGTACAATGGCATCGATGACATCAAGAATAAAACCTTACGTCATGTATCAGAAGCCTTTGTTGAAGATCCACTTAGAGTATTACGAGTAGCACGATTCGCCGCTCGATTTGCACCACTTGGATTCTCAATTGCACCAGAAACCATGACTTTGATGACTCAACTATCAGCATCAGATGAGCTGCAAGCGTTAAGCGCCGAGCGTATTTGGCAAGAGTTAGAAAAAGTGCTGTCTTACTCTCAACCTCAAGTTTTCTTCCAAGTATTAAAAGACTGTGGAGCGCTTCAAGTCCTGTTTCCTGAAATTGAGCAATTATTTGGTGTGCCACAACCTGAAAAGTGGCACCCCGAGATTGATACTGGTATTCATACCCTCATGGTACTAGAGCAAGCAGCACGGCTCACTGAAGATAAACAAGTCCGCTTTGCTGCATTGGTTCATGATCTTGGAAAGGGCCTAACACCAAAAGATAAATGGCCTAGTCATCATGGTCACGGTCAACTTGGATTGCCTTTAATAAAAAAGATGTGTGAACGTTTACGAGTACCCAATAGCTACCGCGATTTAGCATTACTAGTAAGCAATTTACATCAAAATGTTCATACGGCTTTTGAATTAAAACCGGCAACCGTTCTTAAATTCTTTAACAGTATGGACGCATGGCGAAAACCAGAACGGCTATCTCAAATTGTTAAAGCCTGTCATGCCGATATAAGAGGAAGAACGGGCTTTGAACAGCATGAATACCCACAGGCAAACTATTTAATTGATTGCTTAAATTCCGCTAAAGCCATTGATGTGCAAAAAATAATTGCTTCAGGAATAACAGGTGCAGCCATTAAGCCTGAACTTGAGAAACAAAGAATACAAGCAATTGCTGATGTTAAAAAGCTGACAATTAGCTGACAAAAACACGATTATTCTAACGTCAAAATTGTCGCTAGCGTTTGCTATGGCAACATATGGGCACTATCTAATAGGGAGTGTCCTTACAATGAAAAAAATCCTCACCATTGCAGCATTAGGCTTACCTTTATTCTTAGCTGGCTGTGCCACCGATGCCGCATTACAAGATCATATTAAAGCCACCAATCAAAAGCTTGATCAACTTGGCGCTCAACTCAATGATCTTCAGTCTCAGCATGATCAACTCATGAATAATATTGATCGAAATCAGCAAGCGGCAAAACGAGCCAATAGTCGTTTAGATAACTTAGCCACTCACTATAAAAAGTAACCGTTTTGAGTTCGCTCTCAGGCGAGAGCGAACCTAACCTAACGGGTTATCTACCCAAAGAAAATCAAACCACACAGGGCAACACCGAGTAACAGTCGATAGATAACAAATGGGGTCATGCCCATTTTGCCAATCACTTTCAAAAAGTAATGAATACACGCATAAGCGGCAACAAAAGATACCATCGTACCAATGGTTAATGCCTGAACATCAATGGCTTCAGGTGAAGAAATGAGATCTTTAGTCACCAATATCGCCGCACCAAGCCCTACAGGAATAGACATAAGAAACGAAAATCGGACTGCCGCTTCACGAGTTAACCCTAAAAGTAACCCTGCTGTCATGGTTGCACCTGAACGAGAAGTCCCTGGGATTAAGGCTAGCATTTGTGCAAAGCCAATTAACAACGCCTTTTTCCATCCTGTTTGATATTCATCAAGCTGATGCTTTGAGATTTTATCAGCCCACCAAAGCAGCAAGCCGAAAACGATTGTTGTAGTCGCTATAGTTTCAATATTTCTAAAATGGGTTTTGATAAAGTCCATGCCCAAATAGCCAAAAATCACAGCTGGTAAAGTTGCCAAAACAATCCACCAAGCCAATTTACTATCAGGAGTTTGCTTTCGAGTGATTAAACTGGTTGTCCATGCTTTGGCCATTTGCCAAATTTCTTGACGAAAGTAAATGACCATAGCCAATAACGACCCTGTGTTTACGGCAACATCAAATGATAAACCTTGATCTTGCCAGCCAAATAACGGGGCCGCTAAGACTAAATGCCCTGAGCTTGATATTGGTAAGAATTCAGTCAATCCTTGAATGATTGCTAGAATAATGACGTGTAAAGTGTCCATTTAACATCCTAAAAAATATATCAAAAATTTGGTCTGGGGGGTTCACATCCAATCAAAGTCGATTGGTTTTAAACACTGAGAAGTTTTATCGTATTCTTGCCACAAATATGAGTAGCTTTTACCTAACTCGGGATGAGTCAAATTTGGCGCGATTTCAGCTAAAGGCCAGAGCACAAAAGCATTAAAGGAAATTTCACTGCGCGGTAGACGAACGGGTGACTGACATACTTTGTCGTCATACAAAAGCAAATCTAAATCTAAAGTACGAGAACTGAATTTTTTAGCATCTTTAGCGCGACCATTATCAAACTCAATGGCCTTTAAAATATCCACCACCTCATTTATAGTTCGTTCTGTCTCAGCCCCAACCACCATATTAAGAAAGTCACCACCATCAAAGCCAACGGCCTCACTTAAATAGACGGACGATAGGTGTAATGTTTTAAAATGGTTGGAAAGCGCTTGTAATCCCAACCTAAAATGCTTTTCAGGTTCGATATTACTCCCCACACTGATATATATCTGTGCCACGCCGCAACCTTAGTCTTGTTTTTGACGAGTGATTTCAACGGCCACATTTTGGCAGGCCTTTACTGCACCGGGTTTGTTAACGGTTACCATCACCCAAGGCACATTGAATTCAGACATCAGGCAATTAGCCACCATTTCAGCGACGGTTTCAATCAACTCAACAGGCTTTTCAGTGATCAGCTCTATTAAACGGTTAGATACAGTTTCGTAGCAAAGCGCATGTTGATAATCATCATTTTGAGCAGCTTTCGCAATATTCCATTGCATTTCAATATCGAGATATAAGCTTTGGTTAATTTCCTTTTCCCAATCATAAACACCGATAACGGTATCAACTTTTAATTGCTTAATGATGACTTTATCCATCAAAATAATTCCACACTTTAGAGGTCAGATAAGCATTAGTATCAAATAGAGATATAATGACTTTCTGCAGTCGCATATTGAACATTTGTGCTTTAGACTGTGAGCCTTAGCGATTATAATTTCAACAATGTCATATCAGACTGCATTAAGCAGGCGTGATAATACATTAACCAGAGTAAGGAAACCAACTTGAGTGAAATAGCATTAATCAGTGTCATGCTTATTGCAGCTTATCTATTGGGTTCGATTTCCTCTGCTATTTTGGTGTGTCGTTTAAAAGGCTTACCCGATCCCCGAACTCAAGGCTCTGGTAATCCAGGTGCCACTAACGTATTACGTGTAGGTGGAGCTGGTGCTGCTGCCTTAGTGCTATTTTTTGACATGCTCAAGGGTGCGCTTCCCACTTACCTCAGCTATAAGCTCAATATTGATTCTGTCTCTTTAGGATTTATTGCCATTGCAGCTTGCCTCGGACACATTTTCCCCGTCTTTTTTGATTTTAAAGGTGGTAAAGGCGTCGCCACTGCATTCGGTGCAATGGCGCCTATTGGTGAAGGCTTAGCTTTGTACTTGATGGGGACTTGGGTATTAGTGGTATTAATCGGCCGCTACTCTTCACTTGCTTCAATCGTTACTGCGATTATGGCACCTATTTTGACTCATTATTTAGATGACCGATTTACCATTCCTGTCGCGATGTTAGGCATACTGATTGTTATTCGCCATAAAGATAATATTTATCGGTTACTAAAAGGCGAAGAGTCTCGTTTTACCTTACGCAATAAACTGAAAAGAAAGCAAAAGTAAAGTTTGTATTCAGCTTCTTTGATGTAGCTTGTTGTTATCTAACTTTCTTGAAAAAGTTCAGAATGGCTACTTCTACGATTGATTTCCATACAACAATCGCAGGGTCTACCTACTTTGATATTTCAACTCAAAAGCTGACCCAATTGGCGATATCTGCAATTAGTGAATCCCAAACAGTTGAACTACATGATTCTGAAACAAGCCATAAGTTGCCAGTTGAAATACATTTCCAAAATAAGAAGAGGCTCTGGGTTGTAAGGGGTATTAAGCAACCTCAATTAAGTGAACAACAGTCTTTCCATCAAACTCCAACCGATTCACCGACGCCATTAAATATACAAGGTATCGCCCCACCCGCTTCTGTAGTGGACTCACGCTCAATATCAGACGAAGAAGAACCTGTATTGCAAGTTACGGATGAAACACAAGAGCAACCGGAACCACAAAACCACATAGCAACTCAACAATGCAGTCACCGAATTACAGCTGTATCCAAGCAATTAACACGTGAATTTTGCAATAAACTAAACCCCAGTTCTGATACACCTCATTTGTATCGAGCAATACTTTGTTTAAATAATACGGCATTAAATACATATCTGAAAAAAGGTTACAACTTATCTCAAACTGTCACCGCTTTATCGCCCAGAGTTTTACCAACTAAAAAAGTAAGATGCGAGCATTCAATCTTTAGCATCAAAGTTTTTAAAGCGTGTGATAAAATAGCGGTTTCGACAATTTGTAACGGCAGAGTCACCCTTTTACATCTCGCTATTCTTAGAGGTTGTAAAGAACAGGTAACATTGCTGATTGATGCTGGAGCTGATGTAAATTTTGTTCCATTCGAAGGAGTACCTCCACTGCAGACAGCATTACTTTGTAATCATCAAGATATTTTCAAAGCGTTAGTAGATGCAGGAGCGAGTCCACTCACAGAAAACAGCCAAGGTAGATCAGTCATAGAACTTGCAGCCACAAAAGGGGTAAATGAAACAGCTTTGTGCTTAAACGCACTGGCCAAATTAAAAACTCCAGCAACAAGCACTGAGCTTATAAAAGAAAGGGGAAAATTCCGAGCCATTATCGCAGCGATATCAGCCGATAAAAATCAAATTGTGCAATTATTATTAAATGACATTACTATCAAGACTCGTTTGTCTCCTGCCACGAATACCGATTCGGTTTTGCATTTAGCAGTAAAATCTGCTGCAAAAGCGCCTATAAACACACTGATTGACTATATATTAAAAAACAAATTAGACCTCGTCCTATCATATACCGATAGCGATGGAAAAACCTTTGTTCAAATAAAAGCATTTAAAAAACTGTCACATCATTTACAACACAGCATTCTTGTGCGACTGGAAGAGCATGATCGTCAGAAAAGGCTAAATCAACCATGATAAAGCCTATTAAAAAATAGTTTTGCTCATTCCTTAAAGCCGATGCGGCGATTATAATAACCAATTAGACACATCTGCTCCCCGTCTAATCTGGAGCTGAACATGACCCACATGATATGAAAGAGTTCTAAATAACAAGTCTTCATCAGGAAACGCTTCTAGTCGATACTTTTCAGGCAGTATCTCAGATTGCTGTTTTAAACCAAATCTAACGACTTCTGTATCTGGCTCTGAACAATTAACCAGCCAAAAATCCCGATAAAGTGTTCGATCTTTTGCTGTATCCAACACCTTAAAGCGCAGTACACTACCTAACTCAGTAGACTCAAAAACATCTTTATCATACTGAATACTCAGTTTAGATAGATCTGTATGTTGAGGATCCCATGTGACATGCACATCAGCTTCATCCTGATAACGAATACCATATGCAGGGAAAGGTGAGGATAACCAACTTATTTCTGCACCAGACATAAACACTCCCATAATAGAGTTAGTCTTAGCTCAGAATATATCGAGTTTATCCTCACCAGAACAATACTTCTTTAGAATATCTAGGTTGTTAATGTAACTAACGCTTAATTGCTTCCAAGGTATCCAAAGGCCATCTTGGTTGACCTTTTACTTCGAGCCCTTCTGTTTGACCAGACAATAAACGTTGAGTGCCTGCGTAAGCAATCATAGCTCCATTATCGGTGCAAAACTCTGGGCGAGGATAAAAGACTTCACCTTTCAAGCTCGACATCAGCTCGGTTAAACCAGCGCGAAGTCGGGTATTAGCACTTACACCACCAGCAATCACCAAACGTTTACGACCCGTTTGCTTAAGTGCACGTTTACATTTAATCATTAAGGTATCAACAACTGCTTCTTCAAACGCTCTGGCAATATTAGCGCGAGTTTGTTCATCATCTGGCTCAGCAGCGATAGTATTGGCTGCAAAGGTTTTTAACCCTGAAAAGCTAAAATCTAGACCTGGGCGATCGGTCATAGGGCGTGGAAATTTGTATTTAGCAGACTCACCTTTGGCAGCTAATTTTGCCAGCCGTGGGCCACCCGGATAATCCAGCCCCATCAACTTAGCTGTTTTATCAAACGCCTCACCAGCGGCGTCATCAACAGACTCACCTAGCACTTCGTATTCGCCAATGCCTTTAACATCAACCAACATGGTATGGCCACCAGAAACTAACAAAGCGACAAAAGGGTATTCAGCAGGTGTTTCTTCAAGCATAGGAGCTAATAAATGCCCCTCCATATGATGTACACCAATAGCTGGGATCCCCAAAGAAAAGGCTAAAGATCGCCCAACGCAAGCACCGACTAATACTGCCCCAATCAGCCCTGGCCCTTTAGTATAAGCAATGCCATCTAAATCACTCATGGCAAGCTCAGCATCTTCAAGTGCTTTACGAATAAGAGGGATGATTTTACGAACATGATCTCGCGATGCTAATTCAGGCACTACCCCACCATAATCAGCATGCAGTTTTACTTGACTATATAATGTATGGGATAACAAACCAGCATTTGAATCATAAACCGCAATACCTGTCTCATCGCAGGACGTCTCAATACCTAAAACTCGCATTTCATCTACACTTAATGACAACAAAGGCGGACAATTCTACCTGTAGATAACGATTTGCTCCAGTAAATCGCAATTATCTGACAGGGATCGTAAAAAGATCCAGCGATCGCTAAGATTTTGGGGTTTACAAAGTCATCAATCTGAGTGTAAAATTCCGAACCATTTTTTAATCAACCTTGATCGATTACGGCTTTTAGCTGTTTTTCTTTCAATACAACTTACACCTAAGGGGTGATGGCGTATGCCAATAGTTAAAGTACGTGAAAATGAACCATTCGACGTAGCTCTTCGTCGTTTTAAGCGCTCTTGTGAAAAAGCTGGTATCCTAGCTGACGTACGTGCTCGTGAATTTTACGAGAAGCCAACTACTGCACGTAAGCGTGCAAAAGCTGCTGCTGTAAAGCGTCTTGCTAAGAAGCTTTCTCGCGAAAACGCTCGTCGCGTACGTTTATACTAATCCGTTATGAGCCTATTAGATCAGCTTAAAGACCATATGAAGCAAGCCATGATTGCCAAAGAAAAGGCAAGACTTGGCACCATTCGTATGGCATTAGCCGCCATCAAACAAGTAGAAGTGGACACCCGCGAAAGCTTGACTGATGATCAGGTAATAGCTGTGCTAACCAAAATGGTGAAGCAGCGCCGTGATTCAGTAACTCAATATGAGCAAGCTGGACGCAGCGACCTTGCCGAAGTGGAATTGGTTGAGATTTCTGTTTTAGAAACCTT
The DNA here is from genome assembly GCF_056591735.1 of Parashewanella sp. 2210YD4-3. NCBI lineage: Bacteria > Pseudomonadati > Pseudomonadota > Gammaproteobacteria > Alteromonadales > Shewanellaceae > Parashewanella > Parashewanella sp. 2210YD4-3. Next base: position 325,546 of record NZ_JBWQOG010000004.1, read on the forward strand.
CTTACCAACGCCACTAACAGCTGAAGAAGTCGATGCAATTATTGCTGAAACCATTCAAGCTGTTGGCGCTTCTTCCATGGCGGACATGGGCAAAGTAATGGGAGCGTTAAAAGGTAAACTTCAAGGCCGCGCTGATATGAGTGCAGCTGGAGCTCAAGTAAGAGCTCAACTGAAGTAAGCCTGTAGAAGCTTTCTTTAGATAGCTTCTTAATATAACGTTACGACAAGCCGTGCACCTGCGCGGCTTGTTTGTTTTAACCTTTTTTTAGGTTCAACTGCCTCAGCTAAGAGTGAGACTATGCCAATACCACGCGATTTCATCAATGAGTTAGTCGCTCGAACTGATATCGTCGAACTGGTCAGCAGTAAAGTACCACTAAAAAAAGCGGGTAAGAACTACTCGGCCTGCTGTCCTTTCCACAGTGAAAAAACGCCCTCTTTCACTGTCAGTCAAGACAAACAGTTTTATCACTGCTTTGGTTGTGGTGCCCATGGTAATGCTATTGATTTTGTCATGGAATATGACCGATTAGAATTTGTAGATGCCATAGAAGATTTAGCCGGACAGCTCGGACTTGAAGTTCCTAATGAGCAAGGTCATGGCCCTAAAGTTGACCATGCCCTAAGTAAAGATCTCTACCAACTGATGGAAGAGGCTTGTCATTTTTATCAAGCACAACTTCGGCAACACACAGACAAAGAAAAAGCACAAAATTATCTCGAGTACCGAGGTTTATCTTCCGAGGTAGTTGAACGATTCAACATAGGTTTTGCACCAGATGGCTGGGATAACCTACTAAGCCGTTATCGAGATAACCAAGCATTACAAGACAAGCTGCTCACGGCAGGTATGTTAATTGCTAATGACAATGGCAAACGCTACGACCGTTTTCGTGACAGACTCATGTTTCCCATCCGTGACCGTCGTGGACGTGTTATCGGCTTTGGTGGGCGAGTATTTGGTGAAGGCACTCCAAAATACCTAAACTCACCAGAAACCCCGATTTTTCAAAAAGGCAACGAGTTGTATGGCCTTTATGAATTAAAATTAAAACATAGGAACCCACATCGAGCCTTAATTGTCGAAGGTTATATGGATGTGGTGGCTTTAGCTCAATATGGTGTGGATTACGCAGTTGCATCATTGGGGACATCCACTACTGCAGAACAACTACAACTGCTGCAAAGAAACGCCGAAGAAATAGTGTGTTGTTATGATGGCGATCGAGCTGGTAAGGATGCCGCATGGCGCGCCCTTGAGACAGCTCTACCTTTGCTAAAACCGGGTGATAAGCTCAAATTTATGTTTTTAGAGCAAGGAGAAGACCCTGACTCTACGGTAAGAAGCATCGGTAAAGAAGCATTTGAACACCACATTGAACAAGCCAAGCCGCTTGAAACCTTTTTATTTGAAAAACTGACTGAAGATTCAGCTGGCGATAAAAGCACATTAGCTAAACAAGCCATGACGCTGATCGAAAAAGTTAAAGATGAAATTTTACAGAATTTATTGCTCGAAAATTTAGCCCACAAACTCGGACTGAATAGCAGCGATGAACTCAAAAAGAAATTTGGTTTTAACTCACAAGCAGCTAAAGCCAATCCTCTGGGTGCTAAAGGCCTAAAAGGCAGAGGAACGCCGTTAAGGCTAGCCATTAGTTTGCTAATTCAGCACCCCGAAGTTGGTAGTGACTTACCAGCGCAACCTGCCCTGAAGCACCTTACGATGCCTGGGCTGGATTTATTGATCCAATTAATGGATTTGACTCGTAACACTCAGATGACAGCCGCACAGTTGCTTGAGCATTTTCGCCAACAACCTCAATTCGAGACCATAAAAAAACTGTCTACCTGGGAACATCAAGTCGCAAAAGACAAACTCAAGCATGAATTTAAAAAATCGCTTGTCTGGTTAAGTAACCAATATCTTGAACAGCGTTATCAAGAACTCAGCTTGAAACAAAGCCACACCAAGGATGAAAGAGTACAGCTTCAAAAGCTTATCTCGGTGATGAAGGGAATAAACAAGTAAATTCTTGTTCATACCTCTAGCACAAGGAAGTGCACATGGTTATAATTGACGCTTTGCGTTGAACACAGCTCTGCTGAACAATTCAACGTATCGCCTCGTAAACTGTTTACTCAAACTTGGATGATATCTATGGATCATACTCCACAGTCGCAACTCAAATTGTTACTTGCAAAAGGTAAAGAACAAGGTTACCTGACTTATGCAGAAGTGAACGATCACTTACCTGCAGATATGGTCGATTCTGATCAAATTGAAGATATTATCCAGATGATAAATGACATGGGTATTCGCGTGTTTGAAGAAGCGCCGGATGCCGATGAAATCATGATGTCTGAAGACAGCACCGATGAAGATGCAGCTGAAGAAGCAGCTGCCGCTCTAGCAACAGTAGAGAGTGAAATCGGTCGTACAACTGACCCTGTTCGCATGTACATGCGTGAAATGGGAACCGTTGAACTATTGACCCGTGAGGGCGAAATTGTCATCGCCAAACGAATTGAAGAAGGGATCAATACCGTTCAAGGCTCTGTAGCCGAATACCCTCAAGCGATTGCGATGATCCTTGAGCAATTCGACAAGTACGAAGCTGAAGAAATCCGTTTATCTGACATTATCTCTGGATTTGTAAACCCTGACGAAGATGACGTCGCTCCAACCGCTACTCACGTTGGCTCTGAACTGACTGACGAGCAATTGGACGATGAAGACGACGATGATGATGACGAAGAAGAAGCAAACAAAGGCCCAGATCCTGAAGAAGCAAAAGAACGCTTCACGGAGCTGAGAAAACTGTTTGATATTGGTCAAGCAACCATTGCCGAGAAAGGCCGTGATCATCACTTGTCTGTAAAATGCTTATTTGAACTAGGTGAACTGTTCAAAGAGTTCCGTCTTGTCCCTAAGCAGTTCGATGCATTAGTAAAAAGCATGCGCACCATGATGGACAGAGTTCGTATTCAAGAACGTCTGATCATGAAGCTATGTATTGAGCAAGCTAAACTACCTAAAAAGAACTTTATCAAAGCCTTCGGCGGTAACGAAGCTACTAGCGAATGGTTCACCAAAGAGCTAGAGTCTGGAAAATCCTACTCAGAAGGCCTGAAAAAAGTTGAAGATGACGTACTTCGCTGCATCAGTAAACTGGTTGCAGTTGAAAACGAAACGGGCTTAGCTATTTCTGCAATCAAAGACATCAACCGTCGTATGTCTATCGGTGAAGCCAAAGCACGTCGTGCGAAAAAAGAAATGGTTGAAGCGAACTTACGTCTAGTAATTTCAATTGCGAAAAAGTACACCAACCGTGGTCTACAGTTCTTGGATCTGATCCAAGAAGGTAACATCGGTCTAATGAAAGCGGTAGATAAGTTTGAATACCGCCGTGGTTACAAGTTCTCGACTTACGCCACATGGTGGATCCGTCAGGCTATCACCCGTTCGATTGCTGACCAAGCACGTACCATTCGTATTCCGGTACACATGATCGAAACCATCAACAAGCTAAACCGTATCTCACGTCAAATGCTACAAGAAATGGGACGCGAACCATCACCAGAAGAACTGGCTGAACGTATGCAAATGCCTGAGGATAAGATCCGTAAGGTATTGAAAATTGCCAAAGAGCCAATTTCAATGGAAACCCCAATCGGTGATGATGAAGATTCGCACTTAGGTGATTTTATCGAGGATACAACCCTCGAACTACCACTAGACAGTGCAACCGGTGAAAGCTTGAAAAACGCTACTCACGAAGTACTTGCAGGGCTAACAGCTCGTGAAGCTAAGGTACTGCGTATGCGTTTTGGTATCGATATGAACACCGACCACACGCTAGAAGAAGTAGGTAAACAATTTGACGTTACCCGTGAGCGTATTCGTCAGATTGAAGCAAAAGCATTACGCAAGTTGCGCCATCCTTCTCGTTCTGAAATTCTAAAATCATTCTTAGACGAGTAATCGACTTACTCACTAAGCAGCAAAAAAGCCTCGAACATATCGAGGCTTTTTTTATGTGATCTTATGAAGTTAGCTGAATAAAAGATGACAACTGAAGCAAATTTTGTATAACAGATAACCAATTGATTCTACTTGCATGATTTCTCGGCAAAACAGGGATGACAAGCGCCAACAAAGTTCGTATACTTCTTTTCGACTTCGTAGCATTCGCTACATTCAAAATGGCCCCTTAGCTCAGCTGGTTAGAGCACTCGACTCATAATCGATAGGTCCACAGTTCAAGTCTGTGAGGGGCCACCATCTTCCCAACGTAAATCATTGAAAAGTAATAAATAACTCACAATATTTTCGATTCCATGCCGCTTTTATTCCACCTATACAAACTAATCATCATCTTCAGAATCACCATTATTTTGTTTATTTTTTCTTTGCTCTATCTTGGCTTTCTCAACATTTTTGAACGCGGGTGGTGGTATTGGGAAGATTGAAATCAAAGGAAAAATAGCGAGGACTAAAAAAGCGGCTTTCGGCATGCCTTTCGCCCATTTGATGACTTTGAATAATCCTATTCCACCAGCAATAAAGATTAATATTCCCAGTAAAAAGTTAGTTACAGCTAACTCTGTAATCTCAAGAAGTAATTTATCCATACCCAAACTTATAATTCCTTTATATTGAAATAAATTAGGGCAAATTAAGTTAATTCAAGGTTAGGTTAATCAACTTCATACAGCAGGTGTTTTCACTTCTATCACCATCAAATCAAGATTATGACCGCTTACATTGATGTCTTCATGCAGTTTTTGACCTTCTTGTTTTGATAAATATTTAGGGACACCTTTTCTTAATTTTATGAGTTCATAGCTGCCATCTTTATATAAAATTTTGAGAATGGCATTTTCGGAAGATATGATCACTCGTGCGTTTTTATGAGTGTGGTAGTCGATAACCCCGCGACGACAAAGTTGAGTTTTCCATACTTGTACATCTGGTTTTTCAATAAGCTGATCTCTTTGAGTAGCGCAAGAGGCTTTGCAATACACAAAGCCTGAGTAGCTAGAAAGCAATATTAGAAAGAGTGTAGAAGATAGTTTCATAGCCAGTTTACCTGATAACAAACTTGACTATGACCTTAACGCAAACTGAGCTTCAATCTAGCAAGATTAAGGCAATTTAATCTACATAAACGCTTGTAATCCGGTTTGAGCACGACCTAGAATTAAAGCGTGAATATCATGCGTTCCTTCGTAAGTATTGACTGACTCTAAGTTCATAACATGACGGATCACATGAAACTCATCGGAGATACCGTTTCCACCATGCATGTCACGAGCTATTCGTGCGATATCTAGTGCTTTTCCACACGAGTTACGTTTAATAAGAGAAATAGCTTCTACAGGTAACGCATTTTGATCCATCAATCGTCCTGCTTGCAGACAAGAGAACAATCCTGTTGTGATTTCAGTTTGCATATCTGCCAGTTTCTTTTGGAAAAGCTGTGTAGCCGCGATAGGTTTATCAAATTGAGTTCTGTCTAAGCCGTATTGCCTTGCGGCATGCCAACAAAATTCAGCGGCTCCCAATGCGCCCCATGCAATACCGTAACGCGCTTTATTTAAACAACCAAATGGGCCTTTTAAGCCTGACACTTCAGGGAAAATAGCTTCCTCACCCACTTCGACATTATCCATTACGATTTCACCAGTAATAGAGGCTCTTAATGAGAACTTACCCTCAATTGTTGGAGTACTTAAGCCCTTCATGCCCCTTTCGAGAACAAAGCCACGGATCACGCCATCCAGTTTTGCCCAAACCACAAAAACATCAGCGATTGGCGAGTTAGTGATCCACATTTTGCTACCCGTTAAACGATAACCACCATCAACTTTTTCAGCTCTGGTTTTCATACTTGCAGGATCAGAGCCAGCGTCAGGTTCGGTTAAACCAAAACAGCCTACCCATTCGCCACTTGCCAGCTTGGGTAAATATTTTTGTTTTTGTTCTTCGGTGCCGTAAGCATAAATAGGGTGCATCACCAGCGATGACTGTACGCTCATGGCACTTCGGTAGCCGCTATCAACACGTTCAATTTCTCTAGCAATTAAGCCGTAACTGACATAATTAGCATTAGCGCAACCATATTGCTCTGGCAAGGTCACACCAAGTAACCCAAGCTCACCTAATTCGCTCATGATTTCTCGATCAAAACGCTCTTCACGGTTCGCAGTTAATACACGGCTCATTAATTTATCTTGAGCATACTCGTGCACCATATCTCGGATCATGCGTTCTTCGTCAGAAAGTAAAGTATTTAGCTGCAAGGGATCTTGCCAATCATAATGAATACGAGCCATGAAGCATCCTTTTATATATCTTTTTGTACTGGTAACCCATTACCAAGAATGAGCGTAAGGCAGAGCCTCAGTTTATCTTAAATAACTGTGCGCCATAAGGTAATTTGTATCGCTGACTCTAGCACAACAGTAAGTTTGTTTATTGAGCTAAATCAGCACGATGAAAAGAAGATGAAAAAATATTAACTGGTTGTTTAAAATTTTTTTTGCTTAGATGCTCATATATTGTAGCGAATAAATCTTTTTAAATTATTATGGCGACACCAGCTTCAACATCTACAACAAACTCACCTTATTCGACAAAAGATGATCCAATTTTACTCTTTAATCCCAAAGGAAAAGGTTTTTTGGAGCTAGAAAAGAACGTTATACCTACCGTTCATAAGCAAGTGAATGTACTTCTGGAGACTGAACAATTAATAAAAATAAAAATAAAACATACAAACGAAGGCTGGCATGAAGAAATTTCCTTCAAAGTCAGCTTTAGTGACTTTGGAGATGAACTTTCAACAGGAAAAGTAGCGAATAAGTTTCATAGAAAAATTACAGTCAAAACAAGTAATGCATCTCTCCCAGGTTCAAAAGCTTCTTCTCATGCATCTGCTCTGCAAAAACAATATAACACCCGTAATTTAAGCCTTGAAAAAGTGTCAGTACTGACAAAAAGAACTTTTGAAATCTTACCACCAGCAACCCCAAATGAAGTTGAAAAAGCAACCAACGAAAGTGCTTTAACAAATTATGGGCACGATCAGATACTAGATTTAACAAAAGACCATGCAAACAAAAGATACTAATATACCTTTTTCAAATAACTTAAATTCTATTTTTATAGGAACCTGAACACTACAGCAAATAGCAAGGAAGTGGCTTATAGGGATAGAAATAAAGATTACTTCTCACTCATCAAAATCAAAACTCTGATTGAGATCGGCATTTTGTTGTTTTTTCCGTTGTTGGGCTTTATAGACTTGATATTGGGCGTATAGATAACGTCGTTTTCGCTGTTTACATAAGCGAATAACATCTATTTTTTTTACATCATCAAATTTTTGCCAGTGAAAGCGTTCATCTCGACTTCTAAAGCATCCTTTACAATAGCCGCGGCTATCTGACTGACACACATTAATACATGGGCTGGGGACTTCAAAAAACTCAAGTTGTTCCATTAGTCCCCTCCCTTTGATTAGCAATTAACCCTTACAGTTTGGTGTGCGAGGAACATCATCATTCTCTTGCCACTCTTGTTGAGTATAAGTATGAATCGACAAAGCGTGAATTTCATTGGAGAGTTCTTCAGCTAAAGATTGGTTGACTAAGCGGTGTCTCGCTATCAATCTTTTACCCTCAAACTCATCACTGACAATAACGACTTTGAAATGGCTTTCTGAATTGGGTGGTACATTATGACGGTTACTTTCATTCAACACATCGATGTATTGAGGAGTAAAGGCCTGAGTCAATTTTTCGGTAATTTTTGCTGCTACAGGCCCAATCGGTTTCTTGGACATAGTTCCTACTCACATAACGGTTATGCTTGCAGGTTACTGATTGCTCCATAAAAGATCAACCGAGAGTCGATAACCTTATACTGGGATCAAGCTCTTCGAATTTTTCAGTGAGCTTTTCGATGTTGAGATCAGAAGGTAGACGTAACTGAATACTGGCTTGATATACCGAATCTCCAAGCATAGTTACTGGTGCTCGAAAAAAGCTAAATTGCTCCACATCTAGCTCAAGCCCTTGCATTAGCTCGTGAATATCTTTCGTTAATCCAGCTCTATCTACACAATGTACTGTAACTGAAATAGGCTCGCTAAAATTAGTCGCTTCCATTTTGGGTATTGAGTATTCAAAGCTTAATTCTGAAAAACGTCGTGACATCGCCTGCTTAAAACCGGCTAATTTATGCTCGTCAATCATAACCAAGAATAATGCCGTAAATTGATCGGCAAGCGTTATCACTTTACTGGTTTGCCAATGTCCACCTAACTCTCGTGTTTCTTGCGCAAGTTCGGTCACTACATTACTGCCACCAAGGCCACTTACAGTACTTATCACACTGACTTTCATCGTATATTCTCCTTTGCTATTTCGCTGTTATCTCATAAAGCAAAGAAAAGCGGTGTGATGGACCACAAATTATTTGTGATAATTCGGAATGATTTGGCGAAAGGTAAAATTAATTCTAGCGCGTTTTGATTTCAGGCGCTTAGGTAACGCATGCAGCCAATCTGATTGCATACCTGCTGGCATAATGAGTAAATCACCACACTCTAATGTAATGAGGTGCTTCTGTTGAGTTGTTTTGTGTTTCAGCACAAAGTCTCGGCTATCCCCTAGACTAACCGATGCAATATCACTATTGGTGACAATTTCAGGTTCATCATCACTATGCCAGCCCATATGCTCGCTTCCATCGACATAATGGTTTACCAAAACTCCATTATAACTTTGTCCAAATTCAGAGTTGAGCTGCTCTTTAAGCCTAGCCACATAATGAAACCAAGGAAGCGCTGTAATAATTTGCTTGGAATACCGATAATCACAGCCTCTATCTGCCAACCAAACTTGGCGACGGGGAATGCGATGTAGCTTTCCATAAACTTCAATTTGAGGAGAGGAATAAGGGTAACTTTCTGCTTCAAGTAATAATAACTGCCGCTGTTTCTCTGTCAGATAACGTCGAATAATTTTGACTGGAAGCTCAACAGTTTCAAATGCTAATGATTGTTGCACTGGCTATACAAGTGATAAATCGGTCGCGAAATTATAACCACTCCATGATTAAAGCACCAAACACATACCAACTGACCATAACCAATACTGCCTTAAAAAGAAATGTCCAACCTTGAGCTTGCTTATTTACCATAAAAATCATACACCTATATTATAAACTTGTTATAAGTATAGTCATGGCACGACAAAAATCTTATGAACTTTATGTTTAATTTAGTTTTTTTGAGATAATAGCTTTCTGTTCATTAATCAGAAGTTCGTTATGCACCTTGCTTTAACAGATCGCACATTATCTTTATCCCTTCATCGTTACCCACAATTTGCCAATGCTAATTTACAGGCTTGGGATGCGGCAGATGAGTACATACTTAAACAGCTATTTGAATCTGCTCAGGTTTTTAACAAGGTTGCCATCATTAATGACAGCTTTGGCGCCCTAACTTGTGCCTTAGCCCAACAAGCTCCACAACTTCCTTTGGTGATTGAAACCGATAACAAAACCAGCCAGCTAGGCACCATAGCGAACCTTGAAGCGAACGAGCTTAGTAATAACAATATTAACTGGGTTAATAGCCGATCACCTTTACCAGATGATATTGATTTAGTGTTAATGAAGCTGCCTAAAAACCTGAACTATTTTGCCCACCAGCTGAGTCGGCTTTCATGTTCCCTTAAACGAGGAACAAAAGTACTCATTGCGGCAAAGGCTAAGAGCATCAATAAATCGGTGATAGAGCTTATTAAGCAACAGCTAGGTGATGCCAGTGCCAGTTTGGCTTGGAAAAAATGCAGAGTGATCACTTGTGTCTCTGATGGATCTGCGAGAGACGAGCCTAAGCTCACTCAATGGTCAATTCCCGAAAACCAGCTCAAGTTAAACAATTTCAGCAATGTGTTTGCCGCTAATAAGCTGGATATCGGAGCAAGAGCTTTATTACAGTTTTTCCCTCAGGGTAACTACAAGCAAATTATCGATTTAGGTTGCGGTAATGGAGTATTGGGGCTTCGAGCAGCGCAGGTGTTTCCTGACGCCAATATTCACTTTGTTGACGACTCTGAAATGGCTGTTGCTTCTGCACAACAAAACTGGCAATTAAACGAGTTTAACACTGAAAACGGACACTTCTACTGGGATGATTGCTTGACTAATCTAAGCGATGAAATCAAACCAGATTTGATCATTTGTAACCCACCATTTCATCAAGGCGAAGCCATTACTGACCATATTGCATGGCAAATGTTTTTAGATGCAAAACGAAAACTCGCCGATGGCGGGACTCTCCACATAGTGGGTAACCGTCACTTAGGCTACCACATAAAGCTGAAGCGGTTATTCGGTAACTGTAAAACAATCGGTTCCAACGGAAAGTTTGTCGTGTTACAAGCCATTAATAATTAACAACAATTAATCCACATCAACAAGCGCTTTGCTAACCTAAACAGTATGTTAAGTTATTGAGTGCTTGTTATGGCTTCCCCAACCCCGTCAACATCTTCAAATATTTTGGCTCGTTACGATTCAGTAGAAAAGTGCATCTATCTTACATCTGGAACTGAACCATTCGAACAGCGTTTATCTCAACTGTCACTCGGTGAACACATCATAAAGTTTGAAGTAAAGGCTTCAGGAAAAATAGAAATCATCGAGTTCAAAGTTACAAAAGGCGATGATTTCGTTCAACTTACGGGATATAACCAAGAGAAAGTTAGCAAGATAACTGAAACAGCAATCATAAATTTGCAAGAACGATTGTCACAGTTCGAGAGCACCCAAAAGGCTACTGAGCCTCACTTAAAGTCATTTATAACTTCTGGAGCTAGTGATAGTAATAAGCAAGAGCCATCCCCTCAAACAAGCACCTCGAACAATACTGAACATGATGGTATAAACACAGGCTTACTCAGTCTCAATAATGACTGGCAAGAACTTTCTGATGAAGGTGACTCATTAAGTAGCATTGAAGATGAAGATCTTGGTCTGACTTCATTACAAATACGTTCAGATCTAGCGTTTAATACCGTCGCACCAACTCAAACAGTAACTGCTGAAAACAAAACTCAAGAAGTTGCTTACCCAGAACTTGTTAATATCGCTCAACTGCTTGAGCAGCCTATAGAGGCGGAAAGACCTTTGATCATCTTTGACATGGATGAAGTACTACTGACTTTAAAGTTATCAACCCCATGCTATGACAAAGTTCATTTATGCGACTTTAAATTACTCGATGGCCAAACTGCTGAGCATATAAAAACCACACTGACTCAATTACAAAAGCAACACACAACAGCCAACATCATCATTATTACCAAATCAGGTGAAAATGATGCTAAGCAAAAGTTAGAATCTCTAGATATTGAAACCGAATGGTTTGCTGCGGTTATCGGAAGGCAAGATGGTCAACATAATATGGACAAGGGAGAGGTTTTACTAGAATACTTAGCAAGCCAAGATAAATTCGATGCGGTGGTATTTGTAGACGATGACGCTGGTAATCTTAGAGCTGTATCAAAGGTTGCTGAAGAGAAAGAGCTAAAATACTACCCTTTTGTCTTTACAGGTGCCATTGAAGGAGTACACCTTTCTCGCGCGCAACAGTATTGGAAATATGAAGCTAAAGAGGTCGTTGGTCATGATTTCAATATGAAGCTTTACTATCAAACTTTTCCCCAAGATAAATTGGAGTTAGAACAAGCTGTTGAACGCAGAAATGATTACTTAGGCATTACCCCTGATATGAAAGTGGAAGTTGACGTCAATCCTGAATTTGATTGCGAGGTGCACGTTAAGTGTGCTCATTTAGAACCTATTGAAGCAGAAAGAGAAACACCTGACACCCACATTATGAAGCTTCAATTAGCTGATAAAACGGTCGATATTCAATATCCACAACAACCAATAAAAGCTGATGCTTTGCTCGCATTTTTAGAATCACGTTTAGGTGTATTTCATCCAGAAGGAAGTCATCGATATAGACTATTCAATACCCAAATTGTCATCGATGGCAATGACATAAACAACCTAGGCGCTATACACCAACAGCTAAAGACTGACAGTAATGAATTTACAGCAGAGTGTAGAGCACTTGACATAACAGATCATGATATTGAGCTTCTTATAGAGAAAGAGCAAGCCTTTAAGGCATTTGGAGGGCGTTTTTCGAAGGTAACATCAATCGAAAATGCTGTGATAGACCTTTACCTTGCTTCACTTCAAAGTAAACAAGATTGGGTAGATCTCACAGCTGACGAATTTGCCCAATTGAATACTTGTGTGAATCAATACTTACAGCAATTTGATGAAAAGCAACCAACTGAAGAGCAGCAGCCTTTGTTCGATTACATGTCAAAAATTGCTGCGCTCCTAGCCTTATATCGCAGGCCTAAATTTTTGCCACAATAGTATCAATAACGTCTAACAGCTGTTGTTCCAATACTGAATCTTTTATAGGCTCACCCACGCCCTGAAAGTTATCAAAATAACTGGGTAATGAAAAACTTCCGGCTACTTTCATATCAAAATAGGGCGCTGAGGTTATCGCTTGATTTAAGACTGTACTTGCCCCACTCGGTCCGGGGGAAGTTGCTAGCAATAACGCAGGTTTATTTTGATATACAGAGCGATCTATTCTTGAGGTCCAGTCAAATACATTTTTATAAGCTGCTGAATAAGTGCCATTATGTTCGGCAAAACCAATAATAATAGTATCTGCTTGTGAAATTTTAGCTCTAAAATCATGGGCAAGTTGTGGAATGCCTGAGGCTTCTTCTCTATCCTGACTGTAAATAGGCATTTCATAGTCATTAAGATCTAGTAACTCAACTTCAATTATTTGCTGTGAAGTGTTTTTAACTCTTTGTGCTACGTACTTAGCCAATTGCAAATTTATAGATTGACGGTGATTCGTTGCCGCAAATACGAGTACTCTCATGTTCATTTTCACTCTATGTTATTTAAGACAACTACAGCATAGTTTGTTTACCAACAAGTATTAATACATCAAAAAATGAAATACTATTTCCATATGAGGTTAAATATTTTGGTGACTAATAATGAAATACCAAGCGAATTTACTTGACGGCATGTTAATTTTTGAACAAGTCGTTTCTTGCAATAGTTTCACCAAAGCATCAGACGTAACAGGTCATTCCCCTTCTCACATAAGCAAAGAGATAAATAAATTAGAATCTCGATTAGGCGTGCGATTACTTAATAGAACCACAAGAAAACTCAGCCTGACACCTGAGGGGCAACAATTTCACCAACACTGTTTACAGATTATTCAAGAAACTCAAACGCTCCAAGAACAGCTTCAAGGATTGCAAAAAGAGCCATCGGGATTACTAAGGATCAGTTGTTTGGTGGACTTTCAATCCTCAAAAATGAAAAAAATAATAGATGAATTTTTAGAGCACTACCCAAAAATAAGCCTTGAAATGGAATTATCAAACCGCAGAGTGGATATCATTGGCGAAGGTTTTGATTTGGTTATGCGAGCCACCAGAGATATTACTGATTCAAGTTTTATCTGCCGCAAGCTACTTTCATTCAAATTGCTCACCTTAGCTTCTCCTGACTATTTAGCTCAATTTGGTACCCCTAAAAGTCTCTCCGACTTAGACCAGCATGATTGCCTAGGCTATTCCCTCTCCAGAAACCCAAATGTATGGAATTTTCAATCAAATAACGAAAAAGAAGTCAATGTGCCTATAAAAGTTCGCTTTCAAAGTAATGATTCTGAAACGCTACTGGCTATGTGCATGGCGGGAAAAGGTATTACTCGAATGCCTTCTTTTCGAATAGGAAATCAGCTTGAGCAAGGCAAGTTAATTAGTATCTTGGAAGAATTTGAAAACAAAAGCATTGATGTTTACTTTATGTACCCAAGTAAAAAGCACTTATCGAGCAAAGTAAGAGCCTTTATCGATTTTGTGGTTGAGCGATTATAGGTAAAGATTTCATAATCATGAATTTTGAAGTACATTTTTGCTAGGTTTTATTGTCACATTAATAAACCTTAATCATCAAGCAAGCCAAAAGCCTAATCGACTATGTAGCTGATAGCCTGTCATTTTTTGTTCAAATTTTAGTAATATCAAGTTAGCTAAAGTGTAATTTTTATCCTATATCACTGAAATACTTCCTGCCTAGACTTTGCGGAAATCTAAAACCACTAGGCGAGAAAACATGTCACCAACATATAAAAAATCTGTCATCACTACGGCTATTTTGGTCGCACTAAGTTCAGTCTCAACAGTTACGGCTGATGAATTACAAGATGATACTTCAATTGAGCGCATTTCAGTTGCTGGAAAACGTATTTCATTTGCTAACAATGAAGCCAGCGAAACCATGATTGAAAAAGAAGCGCCAATTTCAAGCGTATTAGATGTTATTGACGAACTTCCTGGCATCAATATTAACCAAGGTGATGCCTTTGGTGGTGATGATTGGTCAACCTCAATAACTATGCGTGGTTTCGCCATTAATGGTAATGAACAACAAATCGGCATGACCATTGATGGTTTACCAAACGGTGGCTCAAATTACGGTGGCGGTTCAAAAGCCAATCGCTACATCAGCATTGAAAACCTCAGTACCGTTAACGTCAGCCAAGGTACAGCCGACATTTCATCAGCGTCTTTGGATGCTCTTGGTGGCACATTAAATTTCATTTCTAAGAACCCTGAAACCGAGCGTGAAACCACCATTGCTTATACTGCTGGCGACTTTCAAGCTAAGCGTTTCTTTGTTCGTCACGAAACGGGTGAAATTTTTGATGATACCTATGCTTACGTCAGCTACGCTGATACTAGCACCAAACGCTGGTCAGGCTCCGGCTCAAATGGTGGTACTGATGGTCAGCACTTTGAAGCTAAAATCGTATCTGACTGGGACAAACTTTCTGTCACTGGCCGCATCTCTTATGATGACGTCCACGAAGATAACTACGCTTCTGTTACCTTAGAGCAATTTAAGCAAGATCCTGACTGGGATAGGCTGACGTGGAACTGGACTGGTAAACCATATATTGATCAAAACTTCGCAGAAGGCTGGTCTACCCTACGCGAAAACACCTTTGCCTACCTGAAGTTTGAATATGACGTGAATGACAGCTTAAGCTTGAATGTCACTCCTTACTACCACAAAAACAAAGGCCGTGGCGACTGGATCCCTCCTTATCTCGTCGTTGCAGATAAAAATAAACGCGCCGTATTAGACAGCGATGGTAATATTCAACGATATGGTTTTGCTGATAAAGATGGTAAGCCTTTAGCTCCAGCGGCAGGCTGTAATGCAAGTTATACTTTCCCCGGAAATTCAGGCCCTGCACTGCATCCAGCGTGCTATTCAAAAGATGCAGTGCCTGTAATGTCTTTCCGTCATACCCATTATAAAAAAGATCGTATGGGTCTGACTGCCAATACTCAATGGCAATTAGATAACCACGACATACTTGCAGGCTTATGGTACGAAGATACAAAGCGTGACGAGTCTCGTGACTGGCATAAAGTGATAGACGCTCGGGTATATCACCACTTTGATCATGATCCTTATTGGATTCAATACTCAAATACCTTTAACACCACCACCTTAAAGTGGTATTTACAAGACACCATGACCTATGGTGATTTCACAATTAACGCTGGTATCAACCAATATTTGGTCGATTTAGACAAAGTAAATAACTTTACTGGTAGCACCGAAGCCAAAATTGAGAGTGATTCAGATGTGCTATTTAGTGCTGGTGTTGTCTACAAACTTACTGATGAAATTGAACTCTTTGGTAGCTATAGCCAAAACTTTGCTGCAATCAAAGATACGGTTCTTGAGCGTGATGCTTCAGCACTTGAAGACATTCAACCAGAAACGGCCGACAACATTGATTTAGGACTTCGCTATTTTGGTGACAAGTTAAACCTTTCGGCTACGGCTTACTCCATCAAGTTCGAAAACCGAATTACTTTCCTACCTCCTAACGCCGATACTGGTGAGATTGACTACATCATTGGCACTAATGGCAGCTTCATCAATGTTGGTGGCGTAGATTCTAAAGGTCTTGAGTTAAGCGTTAATTACGATATTAATGAAAACTTCAAACTGTATGGTTCTTATACCTACAATGATGCTGAATACACTCAAAGCGTTCCGGATCCAAAGATTGCGATTGTCAAAGGAAAAAGAGTATACGACTCAGTTAAAAACATGTGGGTACTGGCAGCCAACTACTCCGTAGATGACTTAGTAATAGGGCTATCAAATAAGTACACAGGCCCTCGTCAAGCCTATCAAACTAAGACCGATGATTACATCATTACCGATCTAAGGGTTGGCTACAAGCTTGGCTTCGAAGGCATGGGGATCAAATCTATGAACCTAAACTTTGTCGTTAATAACCTGTTTGATAAAGATTACCTATCAACAGGTCAAGGCAACGGTAAAAAGTACTTTATCGGTGCCCCTAAAACAGCAGCATTAACCTTAGATTTCAAATTCTAAGACCATTTCCTTATATTCGCGGGTTGTCAGGCTTAAGCCTACTTCCCGCTTTTTTGCGTAAAAGACTATGAAAAAAATTACTTATTTAATCCTATTACTGTCTTTAAGCTTATCCGCCACAGCTCAAGACAGAAAACTCATCTTGGTCACCATCGACGGTTTGCGCTGGCAAGAAGTCTTTCAAGGTATTCAGCCTGATATTGCAAACAATACCAAATACACACCTCATAAAACGCCACTTATTAAAAAGTTAGAAACGTTACCCGCCGATAAAGCGAAACAAAAACTCATGCCTTTTCTTTGGCAAACCATAGCTGAGCAAGGTGTCATTGTTGGTAACCGTAACAATGACTCTTTAATGTCGGTAAGCAACCGTTGGAACTTTTCGTACCCTGGCTACAGTGAAATTTTCACGGGAGTGACCAACCCCAATCTCAACTCTAATGCCAAAGTTAACAACCCTGAAGTTAGCTTTTTGGAATGGCTACAAAATCAACGAAATTATAACAATGTGGCTGTATTTGGTAGTTGGGATGTTTTTCCGTATATTTTGAATACTCAGCGTAGCCGTCTTCATGTTAATGCAGGGTTTACTTCAGAAAAAGAAACATCAGCTAAATTAAATCTGCTGAATCAGCTACAAACGCAAATACCTAGTCCTTGGGCAACAGTTAGATTAGATGCTTTTACCCATCATTATGCGTTAGAACACCTAAAAACTCACAAACCTAAAGTCATGGCGATATCTTACGGCGAGACCGATGATTTCGCCCATGACGGCCGTTATGATCATTACATTTCTGCTACTCGTCGTACTGATGATTTTATCAAAGACTTGTGGCAACAACTTCAGTCATTGCCAGAGTATAAAGACAACACCAACTTATTGATTGTTACGGATCATGGTCGAGGCTCTGCCGCTAGAGATTGGATGCATCATGCCTCGAAAGCCTCTTTATCCGGCTATATGAAAAAGCTAAAACCAGTATTTCCACAAGGCATTATAGGCTCAGAGCATATTTGGATGGCAGCAATTGGCCCAGACATCAAATCCATCGGCGACATGCCTACAGCTCAAGAGCTTAAGCAAGACCAAATCGCCGCTACTGCGCTTACCTTGCTTAATGAATCACCTAAGGCGTTTAACCCGAAAGCTGGTAAACCTATTCAGGAAATCATCAAATGAAAAAGTTCATAACATTTTTGATATTAGGGTTTGGTTTGACCCACTCAACTAGTTGGAGCGAAGAGCTCATCAGCAAAATTTATTTTGGTTCTTGCGCTAAAGAATACAAACCCATGCCTATTTTTAATGCCATCAATCACGATAAACCCGATGTATTTATCATGCTTGGCGATAATGTTTATGGTGATACCGAAGATATGGTTGAATTAGCGTCTAAATATCAACAACTTGGTAAAAACCCCGGTTTTGCAACCCTTAGACAGCAATCAGAGATAATCGCGATTTGGGATGATCATGATTATGGCGAAAATGATGCAGGTAAAGAGTACCCACAAAAGCAGGCTTCCCGCAAAGCCATGCTGGATTTCTTTAACGAGCCAAAAGATTCGCCCCGTTATCACCGAGATGGTATCTACACCTCGTATTTTTATGGTACTGAAGATAAACAAATTCAGGTGATCATGCCTGATTTACGCTGGAATAGGGATACCTTACATCAAGTCAGTAAGTTTAAATATGCAACTCAGCGCTTACCTAACAATATGGGGCCTTACAAAGCTTCACCTACACCAAAGGCATCAATGCTTGGGGAGAAGCAATGGCAATGGCTAGAAAAAGAGTTACTCAAACCATCAAAAATAAAAGTCATCGCTTCGAGTTTACAACTGTTACCAGAATTTACTGGATGGGAATCTTGGGCGAACTTTCCTTATGACCGCAACCGATTATTGAATTTTATCAAACAGCATAAAATCAATGGTGTCATTTTGATCAGTGGTGACACTCACTGGGGGGAAATGTCGAAGCTTCCCCAAGATAATGGCTACCCAATATGGGAAATCACCAGTTCAGGTCTCAGTGAAAAATGGAAAGACGTAAGCCCAAATAAACATCGGGTTGGAGACTTCACCAATAAAGTCAATTATGGGTTTATTGAAGTCAACTGGGAAATGAAAGACCCTGTCGTTCAATTTGGCCTTAAAAACGAGCAAGGAAAACTAGTAATGAAACATCAACTTGCTTTATCAAAACTGAGCTTTTAAATGATAACGGACAGCTCGATAGGCCATTGAGCTGTCCGTTCTACCACTTAGAAAAATGGTCTTCTGTTATCCCTAGTACATTATTGAGATGGTATTTTCGGCCTTTAGTATCCGTTATCAGGCCGTTAAAATCTCCGATAAATTGTGTGCTATTAGACTGCAACCAGCCCAAGTTTCGTTTTTCGCTGCGATGGTTTCTTGGTGTAAAAGTGAGATTAATGTCACCTTTTTGCGAGACTAAATGCCAACTTTCTCTTTTAATGTGACGGTCAAAATCAAAATGAATGGAAGGTAGCCAGTGCTTTTCACCATTAACCCAGAGTACATTTTCAGTACTGCCTGTTTCATTAACGCCCGCGGCTAAATTCAGTCCAATGACATCATCATAAAGCCGTGTATTAATTGAAGCCCAGCGCCAACTGCTCTCTCGACGCATGAACCCCGCTGAGAAATCATAGCTGGCTAATGCCTGATTAAGTGGCTGTGACTCATCATTAATCATCAGTTTTCCTGTTGGTTTCAAACCATTGTGCTTTTGAGTGTAAGTCCAGCCGTTATAGCCTGTCGGAGTGCATAGAGCTATTGGCAAACTGAGACTTTGCTGAGTTAAGATAAGGTCTGCTTTGAGCTTTAAACATTCCAGCTTTAACTGCCAAACACCATCGTTTATTGCTATTGCTAATTGCTTTGCTCCTGTGCCGATATAGCTTTCACCATGCTTTGGTGAGTGTGAGAAGTGATAGCCAAATAATGGTGACTTTAGCCAGCTTGCCTCAACTAACGTATTTCGATGAATGTCATAAAGGTAGACAAAGCCCGTCCCCCAATAGCGAATATCCGACATTGCGGCACCGAGAATAAAATGAGGAGTGTGAACTGAAACAAACTGAAATTGTTTAAAATGAAGATACTTACTCAGCGGATTAACCGCTCTATCCATATTGTTGTAATAGTGAAAGTCTTGAATATTTAGCTCTTCGACCATCCCATCAAATTGACCATAAATCGGATTACCGTGAACGTCGATTAAATGTTCCGGAGCCAACTGGGAAAAACGACAAGGCATAGATTCAACCTCGTAAAACAATATGCAGCTTGAATGAAGTTGGTATTAGCGATGAGTTTGATATACTGCAAACATCAATCTTAATTTGTGCATAATATGGATAAATCCGCTTTTCTTGATGCCATGAATATCCAACAGTGGCAATCAGCAGCCAACGCTCAGTCTCAAGCCGCGTATCTGATTTTGCATGACGATGATGATACTCCCCCTAGCCCAGAGTTTGTAGCCCAAATATTGACCTTGTTAGAACTATCCGATATTGAGTTTGCTTTTTCAGAGCAAGCAATCAAAGGAGCTCAAGTGATTTGGGATATGCGCCAAAGAAAAACGCGCCCCCATACCGCTCTAATTGAGTCGGCTCCCATGTCGCACATACTGCAACAAAGCCAAGCCAAACGAGAGTTATGGCAACAAATGTGTGGCTATTTAAATAAAAAGGGCTAAGCCGTTGACCATTACTATTTCATCACTCGAAGTTACTGATAGCGACACTTTGTATCACATCGAGCAACAAGCACATGCACATCCTTGGTCTTTGCCCACCATACAATCCTGCTTTGGCGGGTTGTATCATAATATTGGGCTGTATGAAGACGACGAAATAAAAGGCTTTGCTATTGTTCATCAAGTAATAGATGAAGCCACCTTGATGGATATTTGTGTCTCTCCTTCATGCCAAGGCAA
This sequence comes from Parashewanella sp. 2210YD4-3, assembly GCF_056591735.1. Taxonomy (NCBI): domain Bacteria; kingdom Pseudomonadati; phylum Pseudomonadota; class Gammaproteobacteria; order Alteromonadales; family Shewanellaceae; genus Parashewanella; species Parashewanella sp. 2210YD4-3. The sequence continues at coordinate 346,101 of NZ_JBWQOG010000004.1, forward strand.
GGGCTATGGCAAGCAGTTACTGCAACAAGCGCTTGAACAGGCGAAACAAAGAGGCGTAACGATAATGATGTTAGAGGTGCGAGCCTCAAATACCGCTGCTATCGCCTTATATAGCAAGCTAGGGTTTAATGAAACTTATCGCCGCGACGGCTATTATCCAACAGAAACAGGTCGAGAAGACGCAATTATGATGGAGCTTATGCTCACCTAAAAACACTAAAGGCTGCAAAATGCAGCCTTTGAATACTCAGTAGATAGAGATTACTTAACCTCTTTCCCCATTGCCTGTAAATCAGCGTGGTAACTTGAACGCACCATAGGTCCACAAGCCGCATGAGTAAAGCCAATGCTATCGGCAAACTCTTTGAGTTCATCAAACTCTGCTGGCGGCACATAACGTACAACAGGTAAATGGAATTTAGACGGCTGCAAATACTGGCCTAATGTCAGCATTTCAACATTATGGTCACGCAAATCACGAAGCACTTGCATGATTTCTTCGTTTGACTCGCCTAAACCCATCATTAGACCTGACTTCGTCGGTACATCAGGGTGACGCTCTTTGAATTGCTTAAGCAAATCTAATGACCACTGATAGTTTGCACCCGGACGAGCTTTACGATAATGCGCAGGCGCGGTCTCTAAGTTGTGGTTAAACACATCAGGCGGATTTTGCGAGATGATGTCCAGCGCTTTTTCGGTGCGACCACGAAAATCAGGCACTAAGGTTTCGATCTTAATCTCAGGGTTCAACGCGCGAATTTCGCGAATACAATCAGCAAAGTGTTGGGCACCACCATCACGAAGATCATCACGGTCTACCGAGGTGATCACTACATACTTAAGCTTCATATCCTTAATGGTTTTCGCCAGTTTTTTTGGCTCTTCAGGATCAGGCTTAAGAGGACGACCATGGGCAACATCACAGAATGGACAACGACGAGTACATATCGCACCTAAAATCATAAAGGTTGCCGTACCGTGGTTAAAACACTCAGACAAGTTTGGACATGAGGCTTCCTCACATACCGAATGCAACCCGTTACTTCTCAGTGCATTTTTGATTTCGGTAATGCGTTGATTTGATGATGGCAATTTAACCCGCAACCAATCAGGCTTACGCAACATGGTTTCACGCTCAGAGGGTACAATTTTAACCGGAATGCGAGATACTTTATCAGCATCACGCAATTTCACGCCCGGTTGAAGTCTTTCTGGTCTATTCATTTGTATTTGCTAATCCTTGATGTTGAACCAACTGCTTATAACCTAATAGTTCAGCTAAGTGTGGGATTAATGATTCCGCGGCCTGCTCTACCGACTCAGGCCCGCCTAACTCATGACATTGTACCATTTGTAGCCCAGCATAACCGCAAGGGTTGATACGATGGAAAGGCTCCATATCCATATTTACGTTTAAAGCTAAGCCGTGGAACGAGCATCCTTTACGGATCCTTAGCCCAAGAGAGGCTATTTTAGCTTCGTTAACATACACACCCGGCGCATCAGCTTTTGGATATGCTTCAACGCCAAAGTCCTTAAGCATATCAACGATACTCTGCTCGATTGTAGTAACAAGCTGGCGCACACCTATTTTAAGTCGTTTTATGTCTAATAGTGGATATACCACTAATTGACCGGGACCGTGATAAGTCACCTGCCCACCTCTATCGACTTGGATCACAGGAATATCACCGGCAAACAAAATATGTTCACTTTTACCAGCTTGCCCTTGAGTAAATACAGGGGGGTGCTCAACCACCCATAATTCATCACGGCTTTGTGCATCACGATTATCGGTATATTCTTGCATGGCATGCCATACTGACTCGTAATCCTGCTGCCCTAAATGTCGAATATGAAGCTTTGCATCTTGCAAGAGTCACTCTCCTAGACGTTATAAAACGCGCTTTACACCATCTATTTTAGCCAATTCAACGTATAAGGTCTCTACATGCTCTTTGCTGGTTACTTTTACGCGAATGGTTACTGAGTGGTACGTGCCCTTACTGGACGCTTTTGTGGTAGGAGTGTAATCACCTGGTGCATGCTGCTGAACCACAGATACAACACGATCCGCCAACGTATCACTGGCATCACCAACAACTTTAAAAGGAAAGGAGCAAGGAAACTCCATTAATTCATCAAATTTGGTACTCAACATAAAATATAACCAATACCATAGTACATTACTCAGATATGGTGGCGATTATACAGAAAACAAGCTATGGCGTGTTGAACTTTTAAGAATGAATTTTGCTCAATTGAGTTTAATATAATTGCAGCGCAGTTGGTGTCAATCTAGCTCACCAGTCACGCTGCACTATGGCTAGAGGGCTCTCTAGAGTTTGGAAAGGAAATCAGCGATTGCATTAAAGTAACTTTCAGGTGCATCCCCCATAGTAATGTGGCTACCACCTTTACACTCTTTGTGAACACCGTTAGGCATTTGCTCTGCCATCCAAGCAAGATGTTTGGGATCCATAGTGTCGTGCTCGCCACCAATGACTAACGCAGGAGTATGAATATTTTTAATATCTTGGCTTCTATCCCAGTTAGCTAACTTCCCTTTCACGCCAAATTCGCTAGGCCCTTGCATCTGAATATAAATAGTGTGATTGATACGATCAAACGCCTCCATCACGCATTTAGGCCATGAATCAAAAGGAATTCGTAATACATGCTTTTCATAATAATGCGGGATCAGCAACTCCATAAAGCGAGGATTTTCGTAATCTTCCGCCGCATCTAATTTCTCAATTTCTTGTCTTATATCTTCAGGCATTGACCGCTTAGCTAATACTTTACTGTATTCACCGTACGCAGGAGTGCTGGACATCATGTTCGAAATAATAAGCCCTTTTAACGCCGATTGATGATGAATGGCGTATTCTATCGCCAGCAGTCCACCCCATGATTGTCCCATTAAAATGAAGTTACTCTTATCTAAACCTAACGCAATACGAACTTGTTCGACTTCATCTACAAAGCGTGGCAGCTCCCATAAACTATCATCGTCAGGTTTATCGCTTCGATAAGATCCCAATTGATCGTAATAATAAAATTCATACCCCGCCTTATCAAAATAAGGCTCACATAATTTCATATAGTCATGGCTACTACCCGGGCCACCATGCAACAGTAATATTTTTTGCTTGGGATTATCACCGTGCTTTTCAACCCAAACTTTGTGTGTACCATTAGGAGTTTTAATATTGATAAATTTAGAAGTGTCAGACATAAACTGTTCATGATTAAAAACGGTATGAAAGGTAAGTCAAAGATAGTACAAAACAGAGAGTTAAGTATAAGTAACAAAAGTTTGTTCAGTTACGATTCAGGCGTACATTACTCATGCTTTGCTTTTCATCAAAATAATATATTTTTCATACAGCCAAATTAAAGTTATTCAGTACAGTGTAAGCTATTTTATTTTACTGTATAAAAAACTTTCTTAGAATCTAAAGCCCATGAGTATAGTTGAGACTGAGCGTGTTGAAGTAACAGCCTTTTCTACACTCAATAAACGTACGCCTCAAAACGTTCCCTCATTGATTGTTGAGCCGAACCTTCACACTTGCTCTACAGCAAAAAAATTTACCGCAAAAAAACAAACTCAACACACAAGTAAAGCCACTTGGTATAGAGAGGGAGGCACCACAAATCGCCCTCACAGAAGAACAATCACTCATCAAGGCCCCCAAACTTCACATAGGCAAGAACAGGGTCGACAACTAGAACAAGATTTTCTTCTAACACCAGCGCGCAGCCTTAAGAAAACACTCACAGAGGCATGTGGATCAGAGTTAAGAGATGCAAGAATACGTTATGTTTCTAAAATGATTGAAAAGGTGTATCGGCACTATGCTGATGACGTAAAAAATAAAGAAACAGCGAGAGCTGCATCACGAAAAACGATGCTTGAAACAGAAGTTCTCCCAGAGTATTGCGAGCTAATTGAAAAGATTTTTAAAGAGTTTGAACCTGATCATCTATCAATGGTTTTTTCAGTAGATTGCTTAAACAAGCTTTTTTGTATGGCAAAACTTTGTAAGGAATCAGCTCCCAAATACGAAAGGTTCATAGCAAACATAAAAAGCATTTATCAATTAAAAGTAAGTAGGCTCGTGGAACTTGGGGGCTTATATCACCAACTAGGTAATAAAGCAGCATTTGAAGATACTCGTCGCGAGATTATGGACTTGTTTAAATCAATAGCCTATCAAATGCAATTTTTTTCTCGCCAACAAATAGACGATATTTGCCATTTCAAATCTGAGACATGTACAGCACCCAGAAGCATGAAGCGGTTTACAACAGATGGGAAACTATACCGTTTGGCCAGTTCAGGTGAATTCAATCAACTAGAACAGATGGTTTTGACAAGCGTTCAACCGCAACATCAAGTATATCGATGCTTTCTAATACATCAGGCAAAGTTTAACTTGAAATGTTATTTAAACGATGTTGCGTTGCTTTCCGTAGGAACCTCAACTCACTCTTTATCCACCTTGCAAACGATAAAGAAAATGGTTCAAAAAAGCCCCCTCTCAATCTCACAGTTTTCAGGACTAAAAGATGATTATGAAATAGCACTATCTAACGCCGTTTTTTCTTATCTTTTTAGGCAAAACGAAGTGAATATGCAAACTGCAGTAAAGCTCTGTGTAGCTGAAATAGAAGAGTTTAGCGATACTGGCGTTAGTATTTCACCGCAATGTTGCAACTTAATAGAAGATTTACAGTCCACCAAAACAGCTATTACATTTACACAGCAGTTAAAACTAAGCTTTCAGTTACAGCGCCAACTTGACCAAATTTATTTGCTTGCTAGACAAGATAAAACGCAACAAGCAATGGAATTATTAACTCAGCTAGAGGTAAGCTGTGAGATTGAGAAAACCACTTCACCTCGCTATTTTGAAACGGCATATAACAGATTGCTAGAAAGAGTAAAAGTCATCTATATCGATCCGATCATTAGCAGTTTGGACAATACACCACATCGCACAAAAAGCGAAAAAGTTGTACTAACCGAGTACTACAAAAGGTTTCAACCAGAATTAAAAGTTATATCACAATTACAGGTATTAATTAAAAAGCTCAGTGATAGAGAAGTTGAAAAGCTATACCTAGTGATTTGTTTTGCATGGCATATTGATTTAGAAAACATATTTACACATAAATACCCTTCAAGCCAAGTCGAACACCTGCTTATGATTAGGCAAATGGTTCCCATTAACTTTATAGATAAACATGCCCTTAACCTTATTGGTAAGGCATTATTTCGTATCCTTGACGAACAATTGGAGCCAACACAACGCTCATTGTCAACGGCTGTTATCAACCAATTACTTTTATTTTCTCAAGACTTGTTCTTATTGCCGAGACTAAATGGCTCTGTTTTTAAGACTGAAACAGACCGCCTGGAGGAGTTAACAAAACGTTTTTGTGAATCCCCTACACCGAGCGCCTCCCTTACCTCTGCGCTGATAATGCCTCCAGTATGTAGTTTCTCTCTTGAAAGAGGGCTAGCTCATCTATTTACAAATCACAGTCTTAAAATTCATGATTATGAATTACGTCAGGTTGAAGCGTTAATCAAGGAGGAAAACTTTAAAGCAGCCTTAGATGTCTTTGAAACTATGCAGATATCTTCAATTCGATTAACTCGACCTTATAATGAGCAACAGCCCCCAACTCTAAGTTCTAGGTTTGAAAGGATTTGTCATACACTAATAGAAGCCCTTGCAATCCCCTTAAGTCATACATTAAAACAATCAGCTCAATTCAGAAAGGAAGGGTATTATCACTTCGAAAATGAGGAAGAGCTGATAAAAATAGCTTACCGTTACCAACTTATCTTCAGATTTGCTACTGAGCCACAACAAACTGCATGGCAAAAAAATTTAGCCAAGCTTTATTCTCGCTCATTAACAGAAGTAACCTCCTCAGCTACAGAAAAAGGGATAGCAACCGTATTTTGTGTAATGAAAATAGCCCCATGTAATCACCCCAATTTTATAAAAGTCCTTATCGTGAATGCGATAGAAGCATTATCTTTATCACCTACTGAAGAATTTAATAAAGAAAATAAGCTCCAGCTCAGCCTGATCTTAAAGTGGGCCAAAAACTTGGCATACCAACCTCAATATCTTCAACTTGATACCGCTGAACGCTTAAAACTCTATTGTGCTATTGATAGGCTAGTTGAAATTGATGATTCAGAGTTAAAAACATTTGAACACCCTTCAACTAAAAATGTTTTAAGGGCACAGGACTTAGCTATCGCACATAAATGGCCAGTCGAAAATGCGGCAGACAGCATTAAATTAAAAAGTGCAGATTCAGAATCTAACTGTAGCTTTCAAACTGCAAATGATAATTTAAGCGTAAAAAGCAGTACCACAAGCCAAAGTTATTATTCTCTTCACCAAATACCGGTAACTAAAAGCGAGAATGAGCCCAGTTCAGATATCCCTCCTTCTCTAAACAAGGCAAGAGACCAGTCAATTCTTGAAGTTACCGAGGCTCCATCAACACCACAAGACAAAGTAGCACAATGGCAAAACAGCACGTTAAATGCCGCCATAACTCAGCAAGAAGAAACGATAGGTGAAGATGAATTCTCTACCATCTCTACAGAAGCAAGTGCAACGCCACGAAATTCGAGTACGGTTAATCCCAAGCCTAGAAGGTCAAGGTCAAAACCTAAAAGAAAAGCAAAAGCCGAAATTAATCACTCCCTCCCAAAAATAGAGCTGCAACCAGCATCTAGTTCAAGTCAGGTCGAAGTTAAAAGTAAACTAACCCCAACAGCAGACTCGCCTAAATTGACTGCCAGCATTCAAAAAGACTGTGGAGAAATTGGAAGCCCTACAGAAGTTAAAAATCCTGAGGTTAAAACCAAGGTAAAAACTCAGCCTGAAGTAAAGTCCAAAGTAGAAGCTAAGCGTGAAAGGGCTAATACTTCAAAACTAAAAATGGCACAAAAACCAACCTTATCCGTAAAGGTCGTTGGCCTTCGTCAAGAAACCTTTGTAGAACTCGAACCACTGTCGAAGAAAGCTGAACCTAAAAAGTATAAGGTAACGCTAATGAATAGATTAGAGCTAAAATCACTCTTTGAACAAAGAGCTAATTTAATTCAATCGCTAAATGAAATACTTGAAGGCTCGTCAGACAAAGAACCTGTCTCCCTCAACTTAATATTCAGCCAGTTAATTACTGAGCTAAAGAGCTACCTTCCTAAAGCTGGAGAATTACATTTTACAAAAATAGATGAACTGAAGGATACTGCTCAAAAAGAGTCCGTCACTTCTTTGGAGAATATTACAGAATTACTAGACCTTGCAGCATCATTTCAAATCTCTAATGGAAAGTTTATTCAGTGCCACGCACTGCTATATATAAAAAATATGCTGAGCGATAAACTTAATGAAAGCTTGACGGTAAAAGCTGAACAATAATAATTATTGAGACTATAGATGCCCTCTGAACAATCAGAGCTATGCCCATCAAATTACAAGGTTGATCTTAATAAAGATTCATGAAGTTAAATTGATATCTATCTTACAATGCAAAGTGATTAAAATCCCTCCTCACATCATGAAGTCGTTGGAGAGTAAAATGTTAAACAAGAAATTCCTTTTAATGACTGCAATACTTATTGCAAGTACTTGTCAGGCTCAAGCAGCAAATAAACACTCGATAGTATCCGCTACAAGCAATTATACAAACCTTCAAAGTGGTGAGTTGTATTGCAACAGTTATAAAGCTGGTCATCCAAACATAGAATCTTGTTTTCCTATAAATAACATGGGTAATCAAGCTATCGTATATAAAGCACCAAATGATACTGGTGATAGTCATACACTTGTTGATAGTGAAAGCTGGTATGTATATTTTGGTCCGAGTAAAAGCGACTCATACCAAACCACCGTCAGAATAATAGACGATAAAACTAATACAATAGGTAAGATCATCTATTCTGGTCCAATCAACAATATGGAAGGTTTGATTTGTGACAATTCTGGCTGTAAGCCTTGGAAATAAAAAAAGGTATTTATTCCCTAGTTCTAGAAA